>CAWDQK010000019.1:0-55239 GCA_963804395.1 uncultured Verrucomicrobiae bacterium
GACGCATCTCGCGGCGTTGACCATTTCGTCCTGAACGAGGCGGAGGTGACCCTGCCCGGGTTCCTGCGAGATTTCGAACAGGGCCGCGCGCAGCCCGTCTACTCGACCACCGAGCTGCCCGATATCCACCAGACCCCGGAGCCGCTGTGGGAGCTCGTGGATTTCCGCCGCTACGCCTCGATGTGCATCCAGTATTCACGCGGCTGCCCGTTCGACTGCGAGTTCTGCGATGTGACGGCGAAGTTCGGCCACCGGCCCCGCCTGAAGACGGCGGGACAGATCATCACCGAACTGGACGGACTCTACCGGCGCGGCTGGCGCGGACCGGTGTTTTTCGTGGATGACAATCTGATCGGCAACAAGCGGGCGTTGAAGACCGAGTTGCTGCCGGCGCTGATCGAGTGGCAGAAGCGCCGGCGGGGAATTCCACTCTATACCGAGGCCTCCATCAACCTGGCGGATGACGAGGAGTTGATGAAGCTGATGGCCGAGGCGGGCTTCGACATGGTTTTCATCGGCATTGAGACGCCGGACGAGGCCGGGTTGGTTGGCTGCAACAAGCGTCAGAACCAGCACCGCGACCTCGTGGCGGACGTCAAGCGCATCCAGCGTGCCGGGTTGCAGGTGCAGGGCGGGTTCATCGTCGGGTTTGACACCGACACTCCCACGATCTTCCGCCGGCAGATCGAGTTCATCCAGCGGAGCGGCATCGTTACCGCGATGGTCGGGCTGCTCAACGCGCTGCCGGACACGAAACTGCATGCGCGGCTTCATCGCGAGGGCCGGCTGCTCAAACAGAGCACGGGAGACAACGCGGACGGCTCGCTGAACTTCGTCCCCTGCATGAAGCTGGAGGCGCTGCGCGAGGGCTACCGGAGCATTCTGGAGAACATCTATGCGCCGAAGCCGTACTACCAGCGGGTGCGGACCTTCCTGCGCGAGTACAAACGGCCGAAGTTCTCCCCCTCGATGGACTGGCGGCGGCTGATGGCCTTCGGCCTCTCCAGTGTGCGTTTGGGGGTCGTCGGGCGGGAGCGGCTGCACTACTGGCGGCTGCTGATCTGGACATTCTTCCACCGGCCCTCCCTGCTGCCGCTGGCGGTCACCTTTTCGATCTACGGCCACCACTTCCGCAAGTGTTGCGAGGCGATGGGGATTTAGCGCGGTGTCAGAAAAGTGTGGCCGCGAGCGTGAGCCCCTCGACCTCGGGGCCCTGACCCATTCGACTCCGCTCAGGGTCATCCTGAGCCTGCCTGCGGTGAGCTTGTCGAAGCCGTCGAACGGATGAGCTTGTCGAACGGGCGAGTGGACGAACGTTCCGCTCGCTCACGCTCGCAGCTACGTTAGCGTTTTCGGCTACGGTTCAGTTTCATCCGCCCTACCGCGACTTGGCCAGCGTCCACCAGCCCGAGGCGAGGGCGGCGACCAGCGCCGTCACAGATCCGGCTGTCAACGCCGTTTCCACACCGGGGGTGGGCGTGGCCAGAGCGGTTGTGATTCTTTGGGTGAGTCCGAGACAGTCCGCCGAGAATGAAGGCCCGGCCAGCGCGCCGGCGATGACGCAGCCGAGAAAGGATCCACCGAGCAGCAGAACCAGCCGCCGCCGTTCGGCGCGCCAGTTTGGTGGAGGCAGCGCGCCGAGCACCCGGGACGTGAAACCATTGTCCGTCAGGTAGTCTTGCGGGTCAGACCGGATCACGGTGCTGAGCCAGGCGTCGTCGTCGGACGGGGATGGAGGAGGAGATTGGCGGTTCATGGCTAGGCAGGCGCCCAGGCCTGGAGTTGGCTCCGGAGTTTTTCCTTCGCGCGCAAGAGATGGGTCTTCACGGTGCCCAGCGGACAGCCAAGCGCATCCGCGGCCTCTTCATGGGTCAAGCCCTGGTTGAAACAGAGCTGGATGGCAGCCTGCTCATCGTCGGAGAGCCGGGCCAGCGCGAGGCCCAGATCGTGGCGCAGGTCGGCGGCGGCGGTTCCGGCGGAAGCCACGGTTTCGTAGCCCGCGGCGGCGCCGGCCGGTGCGGTGTGGCCCGTCCACTCCTCGGTTTCGCGGTGTCGCCTGCGATGGCTGCGCCAGCGGTTGCAGGCGATGCCTGCCAGCCAGGTGGAGAAAGCCGCCTGGCCGCGATAAGTTGCCAGATGCCGGTAAACTTCGATGAAGGTTTCCTGGGCCAGATCATCCGCCACGGCATCCTGGCCGCCGGTGAGCCTCCGGAGAAACCCTCGCACGGCCGACTGGTGCCGGCGAACGAGTTCCCCGAAGGCATGGCGGTCATCCCGTGCCAGCACGCGGGCGATCAATTCGCGGTCGTCAAGTTCCACCGGCGAGACTACAGCGGTTTCTTTGGCTGCAGTGCGTGGTTGATCAAGAAGGCCACACCAATGAGGAAGGGAATTGCCGCAAACCACTCGATGTTGTGGACATCAATGAAATCCGCGACCCGGAGCGCGATAAACGAGCCGACGCCTACGGCAACGAGGATCAACCCCGTCTTGCGATCGTCGGATTTTTGGGCCGGAACTCCCTCCTTGAGCAGTTCCGGTGGAAGCGGCTGGCCTTTCTCGATCGCCAGCCGGATCGTCGCCTGGCGGGCCTTTTCCTTTTCCGTTTTCGACAGGAGGCCCATGCCGACCATGCTGGCGATGAAGAGGAAAAAGACCGCCGGGACCAGAATGGGAATCAGGAACGGGCTGATGAAGGCGAATCCCAGAGGGAGCTGAGAGGCGAACGACGGAGCCAGGGAATGCAGTCCTGCCGGGCTGAGGGAAGCAAACGCGGTTGTGATGGAAGCGAGGATCATGGTGAATGGAGGTTACGCTTCTGTGTGGCACGAAAGCCTGCGCTTGGATTCAAAAAAACGCACCCTCAATCGGGTGGGTCTACACCCGGTCCGGGCTCCTCGTTCACCAGGAGAATCTCAGGAACGTGAATCCTGCCGGGATGCCCACGGGGCCAAAATCCATCCGAACCTTGCCGAAGTCCTTTTCGAAAAGGGAGCCGCCGTTCAGCAGAGAAAACCGGCGGTCCCATTCCTTTTCGGCCTCGCGGTCGATGCTCTCTCGCAACGCGCGAGGCAACATTTCCGTGACAACCGGGAATGGATCCATGGCGACAACTTCATCGTCAGGCGCTTCCTCCACTGGCTTCTGGTTTTGCCGGACGGTTGGATCGTAGGGGAATGCCTCCTTGATTCGCGCCAGCGTTTCCTGGCCGAGCGAGACCTGCTCATTGTCCCCGGCGGTCGCGAGCGCCGGGAGCAACGCAAGCAGCACAGCAGCGATGGATGGGAATCTCACCTTGTTCTCCCTGAGGTTACAATCCTGGCGCCCCCGAAAGGCACGACCTTTGCCACCAGCAATATATCATAGTAATGTGCCGGCGTGACGGCGAGGAACATTAGGGTGTAGCGGGTGCGGAGCGGTGAGACGTGGAGGTGGACGGCGGTCGATTACGGTGGCTACGATGCAGGTGTGGGAATGAAGACCGCGCGGAACCGCGCTGGTTCCGCAGTTTACGCAACGGACGGGGTTTCGTACTACTATGCATCAAAATCCTCGCATGCTGCGACGATCCTCCAGGTGGCACGGGTCTCCCGACCCGTGGTCCGGAAAACACGGGTCGGGAGCCCCGTGCCACGTTGGTTGCCCCGCGACACGCTCGGGGCCTTGAGCCTGTCGAAACGGCGGCTCCGCCGCGCTAGGAAGCTCCAGGCGAACCCGAACGGCCTGCGGTAACGGAGCCAGTTGCAGCCGGCGAGCCGTCCGATCCACGATTGACCAAACCATCTTCTTCTTTCTTTCGATCCAAGATTCCGCCTGACTGACGATGATCATGAGACTTCGAACTTCGATCAGCCCTGCGCTCGCGTGCGTTCTCGCCTTCGCCGCGGGTCACGCGAGATGCAATCCGGCTCCGGACGCGACCGATGCGGGAATCCCCCACCTGCGAAGGCAGGGGACCGCGACCCAGCTCATCGTGGACGGCAAGCCATTCCTGGCCTTGGCGGGAGAACTGGGCAACAACACCGCCACCAGCCTCGAGTACATGAAGCATGTCTGGCCCAAGCTCATCGATACCCGGCTCAACAGCGTCCTGGCGGCCGTCTCCTGGGCCCAGATCGAGCCGGAGGAGGGGAAATTCGATTTCAGTGTGCTGGACGGCGTGATCCGGGACGCGCGGATTCACAACTTCCGTCTCGTGCTTCTGTGGTTCGCAAGCTGGAAGAACGGCGGGTCCACCTATCCGCCCGACTGGGTGAAGCGGGATTTCGAGCGCTTTCCACGTGCGCAGATCGTTGAGGGCCGGAGCATCGAACTGCTCAGCCCCTTCAGTGAGGCGAACCGGGATGCCGATGCCCGCGCCTTCGCAGCCCTGATGCGGCACGTCAGGGAAGTGGATGGCCGGCAGCACACGGTCATCATGATCCAGGTGGAGAACGAAATTGGCATGTCCGGCGGGGGCCGCGACTATTCGCCCCTCGCCAGGAAGGCGTATGACAGCCCGGTTCCGGCCGAGCTGATGGAGTACCTGCAGCGGCACAAGGACGCGCTGATTCCGGAGTTTCGCCAAATGTGGGAGGCGGCCGGCGCGCGGATCTCCGGCTCGTGGGAGGCAGTATTCGGTCAGGGCTTTGCAACGGATGAGACGTTCATGGGATGGCAGTTCGCGCGTTACGTCAACCGGGTCGCCGGGGCCGGCAAGGCCGAATACGCGCTGCCGATGTTCGTGAACGGTTGGGCACGTGGGTTTCCGGCGCCCGGCCAGAAGGCAAACGGGCAGAGCGGCAGCCCCATGCCCGACCTGATTGACGTCTGGAAGGCGGGCGCGCCGCGGATCGATCTGCTCTCGCCCGACATTTACGACTACGACTTCGCCGAGATGTGTGCGCGGTACAACCGGTCCGGGAATCCACTGTTCATTCCCGAGACCCGCGGACTGCCGCCGGTGGGGCTGGAAGCCCGGGTGCTTTACGCCTTTGGCCGCCATGATGCGATCGGGTTTTCGCCGATGGGCATCGAGCGGCCGGCGACTCCCGACATAGAGCTGGTCAGCGTTTACGATGTCGTTGCGCAGCTGGCGCCCCTGATTTCGGAACATCAGGGCAACGGCTCGATGTCTGCCGTTTTGCTGCGCTGGAACGACCCTCCGCAGAAGATTCGGGTGGGAGACTACACGCTGGAAGCCTCGTTCCTGAGACCCCGGGTTCTGCCGGGTTCGCCGCAACCGCAGGAACCATTTCCCTCCGCGGCGGCTCTTTTCATTGCAACGGGACCCGACGAGTTCTTTGCAGCGGGCAACGGCGTGAACGTCACGTTTTCGCCCAACACGCCGGGACCACCGCTGGTCGGGCTGGCGACCGTGGAAGAAGGCGTCTTTGTTGAAGGCCGATGGGTCCCTGGGCGCCGCCTGGCCGGAGACGACACCGGATCGCAATGCCTGGTGTTGGCCAGAATCCACGAAGATCCCAGTCACCCTGCGTTGTTTGGCCCAAGCATGAAGGGCATCCAACGCGTCACGCTTTACCGCTACCGCTGAGCCGTTTCGTATCAGCGGCAAACCAGCATGAGTTCGTCACCCAACGCGACGTGGTAACAATGGTCCGCCTGCGGTTCAAGGGTAGTGCCGCTGGTTCTGTCCAAGACTGACCAGCGGGCGGAATCAGTCGAGAAGACGATGGTCGCCCCGGCAAAATTGCCGGCCGGATCCGAGAAGCTAAAATCCACCTTCGCACTCCGGTTGATTGGCAGGTGATCGGCCGAGATCATGCGCAGGAGCGGGAAAACCGACTTGGCCGTTTTCACGCGGAAAAGGCTCCTCCCGCTGTCGAAGTCAAAGATCTCGCGCAAATGTCCGTTGATCGCGCGGTCGCGTTCCGGATTCGCGCCCAGCACGCGCTCGTTCTGATAGTTGCCCAGTAGAAACTCCATCGCCACCGCGCTGGTCCACGAGAAGCGGCGAATGTTTTGGGCCTTCCCGCTGCGCGAGTCGTAATACTCGGCCGGGACGCAAGCAAATTGTGGGCTACCTGTGCTCCCCGGCGCCTGGTGGGACATCATGTCGATCAACCGGCGGGCGATGTCCCCGGCCTCGGCTTCGTATCCGTATTCATATAAACCCTTCACGATGATCCACGACTCCGGCAGCCAGATGTTGCCCCGCCAGAGGCCACCTTCCTGGTCGGACCGGGGCGGTTTCTGTTTGTAGTAGCGCGGGTCGTTGTAGGCGACCGTCGGGACAGGATATGTTCCGTTGAACTCCGCCGGATTCAGCAGGTGACTTTCGATCACCCGCCGGATTCGCGCCGGATCGCGGCAAACGCCGGTGAAGACGGGATAGAGGATGGAACTCGTGAGGACTTTGTCCTTCAGGGCATGCCGGTAGGTGACAATCCAGTAGCCTTTCTCCTCATCCCACAAGGTGTCGATCGCCTGCACGTGCCGCTGAAATTGCTTCTCCCAATCCGCCGCCTCCTGCGCCTTCCCGAGGATTCTGGCGAAACGCCCCAGGATGACGGTGCCATAGGCGAGCTGGGAACTGGCCGCAGGATCCTCGATGAAATTGTCCCGGGTGTCGCGCACCCAGTCGTTCCACCAGCTGTTCCACTGGCCCGGGATGTCGGTGGCTTCCTTGAAAAGGAGGTCGTCCCGCGGATTGTCGTCCCAGTTGTTCGGCGTGGCGCAGAGAAGGTTGTGATCGAGGTCGATCTGCGTCGTCCAGACCCGGTAGGCCTCCTTGAGCAGCGGATAAACCGTGGCGGCAAGCTCCTTTTGTTTCCCGGCGTCCGGCAGCCGCGAATACAGCTCCCACATCGCCCAATAATAGTGGGGATCCATGATGATGCAGGGGGGATCCAGGATTGGCACGGCATGCCCGGCCGCCCAGTCGGGATTGATGTCGAGGTAGCCGAGCAGATTCCAGCAGCTGTCGCTTTGGAAAAAGAGATTGAAGCCGCCCCGCGCCGGACAGGAACCGTCATAGAGCACCCAGTTCTGTTCGGTCGCCGAAGTGGCGTCCGTCTGCACGCCGGCGCTGCTGGTCGTCCCGGCATGCCTGTCTGCCGGCAGGCGCAGGACCAGGCGGTTCGTGCGTAGCGCCAGGGCGGCCGAGTAATAGAGCTTCAAGTCTTCTCTGCTTGGATTGTGCAGCTTGGGCAACGCCCGCAGGTAATCGTCCCAATCGCGTTCGGTGCGCGCCAGAATCCCTGTCAGGCCGGTCGCGGCGAGGTCGCGCTCTGCCCGGTCGGCGGTTCCGGCTGCCGCCGCATCGTCGGCTCCCGCCCCAACATAAAAGGCGAAACCACGGTTCTCGCCCGGAGCCAGTTTGAGAGGATCGGCACTGGCGATCGCCGAGCCGGCTTTGGCCTCCAAAGCGGACGCCCACGATTCGCGGAGTGATTCTCTTAGTTCATCGCCACGCCCGGATGCGAGGCGGCGCGGCAGGAAAGCGGCGTGGAGGGTCCCGAGGGTCGATCCGATTGAAAGCGAATCGGTATAGTCGTTCGCGTCGGCCGACTTTCCAACCCGCTGGTTTCGCCAGGCCAGGCGGTTGTTGGCCGCCGCGAGTCCCACGACCAGGCCCCCTGTCTTGCCGTCGTATTCAGACCGGTCGGTGACGAGCAGGGAAGGAGTCAACGCGATGGCTGCGGTCCCCGTGTTCTCCACCCGGGCCAGGATGGCGATGGTGTTGAAAGCCGTGAAGCAGACCGTGGACTCAATCCCGATGCCACCCTGCCGGGTCCTGGTCGTCCAGCCGTAAGGAAGCCAGGTTACCGCGCAGTCGCCTGCGCTGCCATCGATCAGGTCCCCGGAAGCAGTCTGGAAAAACAAAGACAGCATTCCGACATCGTTGGCGGCATTGAACCCCACCTGATCATACGTGTGATGCCGCACCGAGTTCATCCAGAACCGGTTGATTCCTCCCGAATAGGCGACGTCGTACCACGAACCGAAATCAGAGAATTCGCAGCCCATCTCCGGCCGCTGATGCGCCTCGCCGGAAAAATCTTTGACGCGAAAGGTGGACTGATCCGTCATGAACCGCACCAGATCGCCATCGCGGGGCCCCGCCTCGTCGCGCAGGCGGCGCTCGGTGCCGCCGGCCACGCCGTCCCCTCCGGAAAAGGGCGCCCCTACGGCATGGTTCCCAAGACCACTCAGGTCTTTGTCCACGGGTTGTGCAGAGAGAGCGAGTGCACCAAGCATGCCGGTGACAACAACCACCGCGTCTCGCAGGGGGCGATGCAGCAAACGCGACGGGGGTTTCATGGGAAACATGAGGCGGTACGATGAGCAGCGATGCAACGTTTCAGGAGCGTGTCGGGCTTCGCCCGCCTGCTCCTAGGGGATTCCCACCGTAGATCTGGATGATACTCCTTACGGCGAATTTCTAAAGTCTGGCGCACGAAACCGATTGAAGGAAGCATCAACTGTGAAGATCCTTGCCCTAAATCAACCGGACCAGGCACGGATGATCGATCTTGTGGCCAGGGTTCGGGCCGCCGCCGGGCGCAGCGCGGATGTGGCGCTGAGCAACGCCAGCGATTGGCCGCAAACCGGCGGAAGCATCTCGATGATCACCGCGGCGGCCGGCCGGATGAGGAGAATCGAAGGCACCGTGGTCGAGCTGGATCCCCAGACGGCGGTTTCGCCGGGCCGGATGATTGTGCAGGACAATCTGACGGGCTCCCTGGTCGAGTTGCCGGTGCCGGAGGCTCCGGAAGTGTAGACTACAACACCTGCAGCTTCTTCCGGTAGAAGGCGACGACCTCGATCGGGATCATCCGAGAAGAGGATGTAGTCAGCCATCCAGGCCGGGGCCCGGCCCGTGCGGATCATCTCCCGGATCTGCTTGCGGAGGTCGCTCCAGAACCGGCGTTGAAGAAGACATAAGGCACACGCGGGCGGATGCCGAGCTTGAGGTTGCACATCTCGATGCCGATCTCCTCGAGCGTGCCGACGCCGCCCACGTTGAAGATGCAGAAGTCGGCGACCTCAAACCACTTCTGGCGGAAATGGCGCGAGGATGTCCTGGAACGTGTTGAAGAAGTCGACGCCGAGCTCCGGCGGCTGGGCCTCGAGTTCGAGGAAGCACGCCCCGGTGAGGGCCCGGCTCGCTGCGGGCCTGGTCGGTGGCCAGGCGCATCACTCCGCCGCCGCCGCCGGTCAGGACTCCAACGTTCGGCCCGATGAAGGCGGTCGAGTTTCCCGACGAGGCCGGCGATCCGGTCGCGTCTGGTCCGAGCTCCAGGCCGACCGCCGAGCCGTAGAAGGCGAGGATGGTCAGCCTCCTGAAACTGCTGGCCCATTTCCTCGCGGACGAAAAACCCGTGCTCCTTCTTGTACGTGTGCAGGTAGAGGTCCTTCGTGCTCTCGTCGTACCAGTAGCACTGGAGTTGATGTTCGAAGAGGTGTCCAGCCGCGCGTGGGCGTTGCTCGAGAGGAAGATAACCGTGGGTGCGGGACGGCTGGCGGAAGATCAGCCGCTTGAGCTTGAGCTCCGGGATGCGCGTGAGCAGCTCGACGTGTTCCAGCAGGTCGGGAAAGAATTCGACCACGAGGGTGTCGGCGGCATCCGGTGCATGGTCGAGCGCCTGAATGAGAGTGCGGAAGCCGCGCGGAGCCGGGTCTTTCGCCAGCTGCGCCTCAAGCCCGGAAAAGTCGCCTGAGTTGAGGAAGACCGAGTGGTTTTCCATCAGCGCATTCTGTCCCCTGACGGTGATGCGGGTCTTCGGCCGCGGCTCCCCGGCGCTGTCGCGCGGCGGGGTCTTGTCCATCGCATCGTAAAGAGCGTGGGCGGAAGCATACAGGCGCAGCCGCTTTTTTTCCAGGGTTTTGACCTCAGGATTCGCGAGGGTTGGCGCGCGGAAGACCTCGACGGAAACCACCGGATTGACGACGGGCTGGTCGCCGCTGTTGTAGATCTCCAGCATGATGTTGGTGCCGAAGGTCGAGATCGGGTCGAGCAGGATCGCGCCGTAATGGAGACCGAAGTTGCCCTCGCCGCGGTTGAGGACAACGAAGTGCTCCTTGAGATACATGGAACAGCTGGTCAGCAATCCAGACCGGGGCAGCACGGTGAGGGTGGTGACGTCCTGGCGCAGCTGGACCTTGTCGAGGTAGGCGCGGCCCGCGTCGCCGTTGACCAGGCGTTCGAATTCCGGGCGCTGCAGCCGCGGATTCAGGGTATAGTTGAACCTTGTGCGGCGTGAGAAAAACCCGTCCCAGGCGGTCGATCGCAGATCGTGTTCGGCAGTTTGAGCCGGTTGTCCTGGACCGCCTCCCAGATCTCGTTGGTGGAGAGTTTGGCCGCCTCAGGCGCGTAGAACAGGCGGCCGACGGGGGTTCCGGGCCGGAGCAGTTTCTTCCAGTATGAAGCGTTCGGAAAGCTTGGATCGAAAAGAAACGCCTCGGTGTCGAGGATGACGCGGTTGTGTTCAACCCGGGGATCGCCGGAGGTCAGCATTTCAATGCCGATGCGGGCGAGCGTGCTGCGCTCGGTGAAGTGGATTTCGGCCTGATGGGAGACGATGAATTCGAACTCCGCCGGATTGCGGGGCCAGAACGCGAGACAGAGCGACACCGCGTTTGCGCTCTTTGACTTGATCGTGAGGATCTGACCGTCGCCGCTGAACCAGAAGTGGTCGGGATGCATGTGAGAACGCCGGGTTGGAAAGGGAGGACGGAACCAAGTTGCACGATAACTCCGGAAACAAAAGACCGGAGTTCGTCTGAAGCGGCTGCTGGCGCAACCGGAAATGGCGGTCGCTCGAGCCCAGCGGCGAGCGTGAGTCCCTCGACATCGCTCGAATTCCCGGGTTTGTCGAACGGGAGGGAGCAAGGTTTGTCGATTCGCCGTTTCGACACGCTCAAGGCCCCGAGCCTGTCGAGGGCCTGACGCTGGTGGCCACCCTGCATCGCTGCATCTACTACCGCTCTAAGGGATTGCCTTTCCGGCAGAGGACTGTCATGTCCCTGCACTTTTGGGGGTGCAATCAACCGACCCGCCGTTTCCGACCCGAGAAATCAACCGCTTTATCCATGAACCGATCCCACCTGATCGCTGCAAGCCTGCTGCTCCTTGGCTTGGTCGCCACGACCTCCGCCCAGGACATTCAACCCCAGATTTCCCCGAAGAAGGACGTCTCCCTGCTGGCCGGACCGTCTCCGGCGCCGGGCTTCACCGAGGAGCAGATGCTCGAGTCGTACGGCTGGATCGTTGGCAAGCGCCTTGGTCTGGCTGAACTCGGGTTCAGCAGGGAACAGGTCGGCGCCATTGTTAAGGGGTTGCTGGTGTCTGCCTCCGGCAACGAGGCGCCGGTCGATCTCGACAAGATTGGGCCGCAGCTGGACGCGTTCATGCAGAAGAAGCAGGAGGCGTATCTCGCGAAGCTTCGCAGCCAGAATTTTGGCGAGGCGAAGGCGTTCTTCGACAAGCTCAAGGAAGACAAGAATGTCGTCGAGTTGCCGAGCGGCCTGCGGTATGAAATCGTCCAGGCGGGCAAGGGTCCTTTTCCGACCCCGACTGATACGGTGAAGGTGCGGTACACCGGCAGGCTCATCAACGGCACGGTGTTTGACAGTTCCGAGCAGAGCGGGCCCATGGAGATCCAGCTCAACAAGGTGATTCGCGGTTGGACCGAAGGCCTGCAGAAGGTCAATCTTGGCGGCAAGATCAAGCTCTACATCCCGCCGCAACTGGCTTATGGCGACAAGGGCGAACAGGGCATTCCTCCTGGCGCGACGCTGATTTTTGACGTCGAACTTTTGGATTTCCGATCCACGCCTCCGGGTGCGGCCACGTCGGCGCCGGAGAAGAACTGATTAGAACGGCGAGCGGGGAGCCTGAACCGAGTCTCCGGGCAGCAGATGGGGATCCTGCTCGGGGCGGCGGAGGGCAAGGTCGGCGTCGATCTCGTAGGCTTTGCGATCACGGATCAAGGATACCCGCGTCTCCTTGGCATAGAGCGTGAATCCGCCGGCGGCCTGGATCGCCTTCGTCATGGTCAGATCGGGAGTCCAGACGATGCGGCCGGGATGGGCCACTTCGCCGCCGACGTAGACATACCGTTCGGTGACGGTCACGGACACATCGATCGTGGTGTAGAAATTGCGGGTGATGTAGGTCTGGCGGATCGACTGCGAGAGCTCCGCGGAGGTCAGGCCGGAGGCGGTCACGTTGCCAATGAACGGCAGGTTGATCAGCCCCTGATCATCAATCTGCACGCTATGCTGGCTGGTGTCCGGAATCCCCTGCAACGAGATGGTGAGCGTATCACCGGGGCGAAGGAGCGCGGACGAACTGGATTCCGGCACGCGCGGGTTGGATCCGGTGCTGGCCGTAGCGCAGCCGGCCAGCAGAATGGCGCTGACGGCCATCACCCCAAGAAGCCACGCCCGGCACCTCAAAAGCATCATTTGCGCGCGCAGTTTTGCTGATTCACGATCGCGGGCCAGCCTCGCGAAGCGAAAGAGTTTCGGGCGATCCGCGGTCCCAGAGCCGACGTTAACAGTCAGTTGGCGCCGTGGGTGGGGGCATCATTACCCGGTTTCTTCGCCTCGGCTGATTTGGCGGGGTCGGCCGGCGCCGGCTTGTCGTCATCGTCGTCGCGCGCCGCCTTCTTGAATTCCTTGACCGACTGGCCGAGCCCGCGGGCCAGCGACGGAAGTTTGCTGCCGCCGAAAAGCAGCAGGATGATGAACAAAACGATGAGCAATTCACCGCCGCTCCAACTGAAGATGGCGAAGAGAGACGTTGGAAAACACATGTTTGGCAAACGTATCCGCGAAGGTTGGGGTGTAAAGAGTGAAAGCCGGGGCTACAGCGGTTGGGGCTCGGCCGGCCGGACGGCCTTCTTGAGCAGGTTCTGGGCGCTGTCCGGCTGTTCCGCGTCGAAGAAGCCGGTGAGTTGCCGGATGCGGGTCGGATGGCGCATCTTGCGCAACGCCTTGGCTTCGATCTGCCGGATGCGCTCCCGGGTGACCTTGAACTGCTTGCCGACCTCTTCGAGCGTGCGGCTGTAGCCGTCGATCAGCCCGAAACGCAGGGAGAGCACGCGGCGTTCGCGCTCGGTGAGCGAGTCAAGGACGTCGACGATCTTCTCGCGGAGCAGGGAGAAGGCGGTCATGTCGTACGGGTTCTCCGCGCTTTTGTCCTCAATGAAATCCCCGAAGCTCGTGTCGTCGCCATCCCCAACGGGCGACTGCAGGGAGATGGGTTGCTGCGCCATCTTCATGATCTGCTGCACCCGCTCGACCGGCATCTGCATTTCCTCGGCGACCTCCTCCGGCGTGGGCTCATGCCCGTATTCCTGAAGCAGCTGCTTCTGGACCTGCATGACCTTGTTGAGCGTTTCGATCATGTGCACCGGGATGCGGATGGTGCGCGCCTGGTCGGCAATGGACCGGGTGATCGCCTGGCGAATCCACCAGGTCGCATAGGTAGAAAACTTATAGCCGCGCCGGTATTCGAATTTCTCGACCGCCTTCATCAGCCCCATGTTGCCCTCCTGGATGAGGTCGAGGAAGGAAAGTCCGCGATTGGTGTACTTCTTCGCGATGGAGATCACGAGGCGGAGATTGGCCTCGACCATCTCGGTCTTTGCCCGATGGGCCTCGCGGACGTGGGTGCGGGTCTTCGCGATCAACGCGAGCAGGTCGGGCGGCGCAATCCGCATCTCCTGCTCAATCTGCTTCAGGCGGAGATGAAGGGCGCGGGTGTCAATCGAAGCGTCCTTCTTGGTCTTCGGGTGTTTGGCCCGCTCAAAACCGTCGTGGATCTTCTGCAGTTCATTGAGCAGATGGCTCAAGCCCTCGATGTAATCCTCGTAGACCTTCAGCTTGAAGTAGAACTTCGGAAAGTTGGCCCGGAGGGCGTTCTCGCGCTTGCGAAACTTTGCCAGCACCTTTTTGCGTTCGGCCTCGGCGCCGGCCTGCTGCGCCTCCTGCCAGGCCTCGGCCACGGCCAGTTCGTTGCGTTGGGTGGTCTCGACCAGCTTGGGGAGCGCCTTGAAGTAGGCCTCGCGGCTGTCGATCTTCTTGTCGATGACGATCCGGTCGAAGCGTTCCTCGCGGTTGAGGAGCTTCTGTCCGAGGGCAATGATATGGTGGCTGATGATGCCCGCGTGGAACAGCGCCTCCTGGGCATGCAGCTCGGCGTTCTCAATCCGTTTCGAAATCTCGACCTCCTGCTCCCGGGTCAGCAGCGGCACCTGGCCCATCTGCTTGAGATACATGCGGACGGGATCGTCGAGGATGTCGTGCTGCGACGAACGGGATTCCTCCTCCTCCGCTTCCTCCTGGCGCTGCTTGTAGCTGTCAACTTCCTCCGGATCAAGGATGTCGATCTCCAGGTTTTGCAGGATGGAGATGACGTTCTCGATGTCCTCCGGATTGTCGACGCTCTCGGGGAGCGCGTCATTGATGTCATCGAACGTCAGATATCCCTGCTCCTTCGACAGACGGATGAGGTAGCGGATCTTCTCGTTGATGTTGGAGCTTCCGACAGGGATCTCTCCGGCGGACACCGCGGCGGCCAGCGGGGCGACGGTCGCAATTCCCTCGTCGAGGGAAGGCACGACCGGTGCCTCCGTTTTTGAGTCATGATTGGCAGATTTGGCTTTGCGGGACATGAAGAGAAAACGAAAAAACTAACCAGCGACCGGCAACACGGGAGGCTGACGGAGCTGGCGTTGAAGCTCGGAGCGCGCTTTCAGCAGCGAGAATGTAGCAGCATCAACATCCGTCCGTTTGGCGGCGATTTCAAGTTCTATCTGCCGCAGGCGGGGCTCCAGGGCGCGGGCCTGCAGCCGCCGCAAACCTTCGTTGGCAATCTTCCGGGGATCGTCGATTGACGGCGCTTCAAAAAGGAGCGAGGCAACCAGGGCTTTTTCATCCGGCGTTTCAAGCAGTTCGTCGAGATGGTCGCGGCCGGGCCAGGAGTCGTGTTCGAATTCGGTGAGAAAACGCCACAGGATGCGGCCCGACGGGAGATTGGGGTCGATCCAGTCGCGAGCCATCAGTTCGTGCGCCAGCGGTTTGCCAAACATCTCAAAATGCAGGCACAGCAGTAGCAGATCGTCCTCCGCCGGACGATTGGCCCGGGCGGCTGGCGGGGCGGGCGGGCCGGGCGCGGCCGGGACTGCCAAGCGGGTCTGGTGCCTGGTGAAGGCCGCGAAATCGCGCTGCAGCGATTCGAGGGGCAGGCGCATGTGGCCGGCGGCCTCGGCGAGGAATCCCGACCTCGCCACGTCGAATTCGCTTTGGCCGACCAGATCGAACAGCGACTGCGCGGCCCGCGACCGCTCTTCCGGTGAGGCGGCACCGGGTTCAGGCAGAAGGCTCCGGCACGCAAAGGCCATCGCGGAAAGCGAGTGGCGGCGGATTTCCTCATAGGCGGGGAGGCCCCGGTCGCGAAACAGGGAGTCAGGGTCCTCGCCAGGCTGGAGCACGAGAAACTTTACCTCTAGCGCGGCGCGCAGGGCGAGCGGCAGGAGGCGCATGGCGGCTTTCTGGCCGGCGCTGTCCCCATCCAAGAAGCATTCGATCTGCGGATGATACCGGCGGAGCAGGCCGAGCTGGGTTTCGGTGATTGCCGTGCCCTGCGGTGCGATGGTCGTTTTGAGGCCGACGTGCCAGCAGCGGAGGGCGTCGAGCTGGCCTTCGACCATGATGAACGGCCGGCCGTCGCCGACGTTGGCGCGGGCCCGGTCGAGGTTGAACAGGAGGTTTCCCTTGGTGAAGATCGGCGTCTCGGGCGAGTTGACGTACTTGGCCTCGCGGGCCGGGTCGTCCGCGGGCGTGAGCTCGGTCTGCCGGGCGGTGAATGCCACGACGCGCCCCTGGTGGTCGCGGATCGGAATCATGAGCCGCCCGCGAAAACGGTGCCGCAGGGAGCCGAGCATGAGCGGGGCGCCTTCGCGAGGCGCAAAAAACAGGCCGCATTGTCGCAGGGCATCCTCGGAGAACTTCCGTTTCAGCAGCACGGCTGCCAGCTCGCTGCCGTGCTCGTCGGCGGCGCCGATCTTGAACTCCTCGGCGAGTTCCAAAGGAAACCGTCGCCTGCCGGTCCAGTACGCGCGCATGAATTCACCGGCCGCGCCCGCGCCGCGAAAGGTCTGGTGAAAGTGCTCGGCGGCAACCTCATGCAGCTCGAACAGCTCCTGGCGCAACGACCGTTCCTCCGGACTCGGCCCCGAACCGGCCTCGTATTCGAGCGGCACGCCGAAGCGCTTTGCCAGGGTCTCGACGGCTTCGATGAAGGTGAGACCCTCGGTTTCCCGCACAAAGGTGATCGCATCGCCCGCCTTGCCACAGCCGAAGCACTTGTAGAACCCGTTGTCCGGGTTCACGTAGAACGACGGGGTTTTCTCCTGGTGGAACGGACACAGCCCGCGAAAGCGCGCCCCCACCTTGCGAACCGTCATGACGCGGGAAACAACGTCGAGCAGATTCACCCGGGCTTTGAGGTCGCGCAGGCTGGATGGCTTGATGGCTGGCATGGCGGGGATCGGCGGCGCAATTGAAACCGGGCAGGCCCGGCTTGCGTCACGAGAAGAAGAATGCACTTTCAACCCGTGGGGGAGTGTGTCAAGTTAACTGCCTTTCGCGCGGAATCATGCGCGGGTTTTGACGACATCTAAACAGCATGCATTTACGGACCGGAAGGATGGGGTGCCACGCCTGGCGCGCGGCCCTGGCGCTAATTGCCCTTGGTTGGGCCGGACTGAACCGGTCGCGGGGAGCCGAGACGGTTCCGCCGAAGGCCGAGCCGGCTCCGGTGTTCCAGAGTTCGCTCGGTAGTTTTAGCGACAAGGACTATGCGGATGCGGTGGAGTCGGAGTTCGCGCGCTTCGAGCAGCTGACCGGGCGGCGCCTCGTGCCGGGGGCCAAGGGAAAGGTCGGCCTGAAGATCTACAGCGATTCGGGACCGGGTCTGGCGACGCCAATCCCGCTCGTGAAGGGGGTGATCCAGGCGCTCGAACGGCGCGGGTTCAAGAGCCGCAACATCTTCATCGTCGGGCTGAGCCAGCTCCGCATGCGGTTTACGAGCTACCTGCCGGCGCTGGGCACCGGCGAGACCCCGTTCAAGGATCATCCGATCTACGTGCTCGAATCGGGCAAGTTCTACGATCCAACATGGTTCTACGACAGCCCGCTGCCGACGCGGTTTGATCCGATTCTCAACGAGCGGGCGGCCGAGCAGGCCGCGAACGGCAAGGCGGACACGACCGTGGCGGAAGACCGCAAAAGCTTTCTGGACACGCCGTTGTTCCTCGACTCCGACTTCTGGATCAACCTGCCGGTCTACACCGATCATCCGGTGCTCGGTATCAACGGCGCCCTGGTCAACGCCACGCTCTGGAACGCCTCGAACACCCTGCGGTTCTTCCGCAGCCCGGGCAACGCGCCGGCCGCTGTGGCCGAGATGGCCGCCATTCCCGAACTGCGTTCGACCTGGATGTTCTCCCTGGTGAGCCTGGAGCGCTACCAGTTCATTGGCGGCCCGTATTTCAACTCCCTGTACACGCTCTCGGAGCCGCAGTTGTGGTTGAGTTCCGATCCGGTGATGCTTGATGCGCTCATGCTGCAGCGCATCAACCGCGGCCGCCTCCAGGCCGGATTCAAGGAAATCGATGCCGACGGACTGCGCATGCTTGAGTTTGCCGAGCAACTGGGGATCGGGTCCGACAAGCCGGATTCGGTCAAATGGGTGAAGCTGCAGCCGGGCGGCTCCGGCCAGCCGTGACCGCGCGTGGATTTCGTCCACCGTGCGGCGAGGGGTGCATCTCCCGATTGACGGTAGCGGCGCGGCCAGCCTTCGCGCAAGGCTACGGCATGGCAGGCGTTCCGCGCCGCCGGAGCCGGACGCGGCTCCGCTACGGAATCGCCGAGCTAGCTGGATCGCCGTCAATCGGCCGATGCACCCCGCGGCGAGTTTTCTTCAAGATTCCACTTGAGTCAGCCGCCTGCTTGCGGGCAACTTAGTCACGATGTCCTCCTCCGCGTACCTGCCATTTCTTTATCAGGTCTTTCTGGCCGCGGGCATTGCGGCCGTGGTCATCGGCGCGAGCCATTTCTTCGGACAGCGCGCCCGAAAGAACAAGATTCAGGACACGGCGTATGAATGCGGAATCGACGGGGGCGGCCTGAAGCCCGCCCGGTTCCCGGTGAAGTTCTACCTCATCGCGCTGCTCTTCCTGCTTTTCGACATTGAAGTGATTTTTCTGCTTCCCTTGGCATTCATCTACCGTGAATTCCTGGCCAGCCAGATCTCAATCCTGGCGCCGATTCTTGTGTTCCTGGGCCTGCTGTCGCTGGGACTCGTTTTTGAAATCAAGAAGGGCGCGCTCGATTGGGAGCGGTAGAGCTCATTCCACCCGCGCCTGGTGCGCGCCCGGAGCCTTCGCATGCGGATCGACAAATTCATCTCGCGACATCGCATCATCGACCTGACCAGCACCGACCTGAGGGGGGCGCTGGCGGAATTGCTGGAGGTGTCGGCCCTCCGCTTTCCCGATTTGAACCGCGATGCCTTGCTGCGGGGACTGCTGCAGCGGGAGAACACGATGACCACCTATCTCGGCCTCGGGGTGGCGCTGCCGCACGTGCGCGTGAAGATGCACCGCCGCTATGTCCTGGCCATCGGCCGGAGCCCCGCGGGCATTCGCTACGACGGGCTCAAGGACAACGAACGGATTCATCTGATCATCGTGCTCCTGGCCGACGAGACGGCGCGGGACTATTTGCAGGTCCTCGCCGCGCTGGCCCGCCTCGTCAAGGAGCCGGAGTTCGTCAACGGGCTGATTCACGCCCCGGATCTGTCGGTGTTTTACGAACGGCTGCTGACCGGGCTCGGCGGCATCGCCGCCCGGCCGGCCCAATTGCAGCAGAATCGCGTCAACCGCATCATGCTGCGGGAGGCGGAGCATGTGGCCAAGGGCTGCGGCTGTTCGTCGATCATGGTGTTCGGGGACACTTTTGTAGGCGGGATCGAGGCGGAAAAATGGTTCGGTTCAACGAAGACAATTCTGGTGACGCGAAATCCCGGCGAACCGAGCGAGGAGCGGAAGGGATCGGTGGACATTATCCAGGTGCGGTCATTTTCGAGCCAGCGGCTGGCGCAGCTGCGCAGCGCCGTGCTGGTCGCGTTGACCCGGGGCTTGATCAGCTTTAGCGACCGGTTGTGCTGCGTGGGGGGCATTGCGGGCAGCAACCAGTTCGACACGGTGGTCGTCGTGGATGTGGAGCGCGAGTTTCAGACGCTGCTCACCGGTCGGGCGGACTTGCTGCCGTCCGACGTCAAGCCGGAGGTGCTCGAACGCGTGCTCGCCGTGGCAACCGACCTGGCGGTCGAGGGCCGGGAGGGCCGGTCGGTGGGCGGGCTGTTCGTCGTGGGGGACACCGACAAGGTGGAGCTGTTGATCAAACCGCTCGTGCTCAATCCGTTTTACGGCTACAAGGAGGAGGACCGGAACATTTTGAGCCCCTTCATGGACGAGACGATCAAGGAATTCTCCTCGATCGACGGGGCTTTCATCATCCGCGGCGACGGGGTGGTGGAATCGGCCGGCAGCCTGATTCAGGCCGCCGACTACGATCACGCCCTGCCCAGCGGGCTGGGTTCGCGCCACGCCGCCGCGGCGGCGATTTCGGTGGCGACGCAGTGCATTTCGATCGTGATTTCATCGAGCACGGGGCAGGTAACCCTCTTTCGACGGGGGGTCATGCTGCCGTTGACGGAGAAGCGGCTGAGCGCCGGCTTCGCGCGACCGGCATCACTTTGAGGTTGCGCCCCGGCGGCCGCGAGCTTTGCTCTGACCCCTTCAACCTTTTATCGTCATGCAAGAAGTTGTCATCCTCGAGTGCACGGAAGCCCGCAAAGAGGGCAAGCCGCCATCCCGCTATCTTACGACGCGCAACAAGAAGACCGTGACCGAGCGCATTGAGAAGAAGAAGTACAACCCCCATCTCCGCCGCCACACGGTGCACAAGGAGATCAAGTAAGCCGCCGTTGCTTCAATCCGGCGCAAGGGCGCCGCATTTCCCCAGACTGGCTCCCCCGGGAGTCAGTCTTCTTATTTTTGGTGCCGGTGGCCGAACGCGCCGGACGCCGGCCGCGGGTTGCCTGGCGGATGGGTTGGCACCGGAGCCGACTGCTGCTGTTGTTGCAGGAGCAATGCCCGGCGATGAGCCCGCCAGCCATCTCGATGCTTGCGGATCCAGTCAAGCAGAGCCCGTTCGAATCCGATGTCGTAGCCGAGCCGCTCGGACTCCAGCCACTTATGGCGCAGGATCTCCTCCCGCTCGGCCAGGAACTCCTGGTACAGCGACGATTGCTTGACGAAATCGCGGGAGGTTCCTGGCTCTGTGGGCAACGGTGAAGTCATGGAGACCATGGTTGTCAGGCGGGCACCAAGTGTCGGCGGGATCCAGGACAGAGCCCATCCCCGGCCGGCCCGTTGCTTGTCATCGGCTCCCGGATCACCGGAGCATGGCGGGTGCGCAACGCGATTACCATGTCTTCCTTCGTCTGTGCCATGATGCTGGATTGAATTGAAACGCCAAACGCTGTCAATTCAACGACCGGCCGGCGCCAAACGGTCAAGCAAACTCTGCGCCATCTGTCGAAAGACCCGGCTGGCGGTGCCGGACGGGGCGCTGATGACCACCGGGATTCCGGAGTCGCTTCCGGCCCGGATTTCGTTCAGCAGGGGCACCTGGCCCAGAAGGTCGGTGTTGAGTCCCGCTGCGAGCAGACTTCCGCCGCCGGTGCCGAAAAGATCGTGGCGGTGGCCGACGGAATCTACAAAATAGCTCATGTTCTCTGCCACACCCAGCAGGGGCACATTGACCTTTTGGAACATCAAGCCGCCCCGCCGCGCAACATTCGTCGCTGCGACCTGGGGTGTCGTCACCAGCAGGGCGCCGTCGAGCGAAAGGGTTTGCACGAGCGAAAGCTGGGCGTCGCCCGTGCCCGGAGGCAGGTCGACCAGCAGCACCTCCAGGTCTCCCCACTGCACATTCTGCACAAACTGCTGCACGGTCTTCATGATCATCGGCCCGCGCCAGATCACCGGAGTGTCTGCGTCCACCAGGAAACCCATCGACATGACCTTCACCCCGTGTTTCTCCATCGGCACCAGCATCGCGGTTTCCCCTTCGCCAGAGATTTCCGGCCGGCCGCCGAGACCGATCATGAGCGGCACGGACGGGCCGTAGATGTCGCAATCCATCAAGCCGACGCGTCCGCCGGGCAGGCCCTGTTCCGCCAGCACCTGCGCCAGCGCGCACGCCAGGTTCACGGCAAACGTGGATTTTCCAACCCCGCCTTTGCCGCTGGCGATGGCAACCGCGTGCTTGATCCGCTCCGAGGTGGCAGCCACGTTTGCGCCCGGGGCCGGCGCCGCCGGCGCGCGGACCGATGCCACTGCGATCTCAACACTGACTTGTTTCACTCCTGGGAGGGCCTGGAGCACGCGTCCCACCTCGGCCTTCAGCACGGACGGGATGTGGGGATCCGTGGTCGTGATGCCGAGGGAAACCCTGGCTGTGCCATCTGCGAAAGCGGCCGACCGCACCAGGCCGAACGAAACAATGTCCCGGCTGAATCCGGGATACTTCACCTGTTTCAGCGCCTCGATGATCGCTTCGGATGTCACGGTAGGCTGGTGAATGGTGCGCGCCCGACGGCGAATCCAGGCAAGGCCGCCGGAACCGCAAAAGGCGGAATTACGTTGTGCAGACGGCGGGGCCTGTAAATAAGAAACTCGCCGTGTTTCATGCGGTCTTTTCACTCCATTGTTTTATGTGTTCCCGTTTCTCCCTCCGCCCGTTGTTTCTCCTGTTGCTTCCGGTCGCCGGTGCCGTTTCGACCGGCGCCGCCAATGCCACTCATACCGGCGATGTCATCATCAGCGCCGACCGGAATGTGACCTCGGTCACCGTCAGCGCCTCAACGCCCGAGTTGAACGGCCTGGCGCGCCTGGCCTTCAGCGCCCACGGCGCCTACCGGTTGGTGGCCGCCGACGGGGCGTATGATCTCAAATTCACCCTGGTCGCACCCGCGCAGGTGCGGGTGGAGATTCTGCGGGGGTCGGCCGGCGTGCCGGTGTTCAGCGAAACCGTTGGCGGCACCAGCGACCGAAATGCGTTGTTGCGGGCGGCCGATGTCGCCGTGGTGCACACGAGCAAGCTGCCGCGCGGATTTTTTGCCGGCAAACTCGCGTTTATCAGCGACCGTGGCGAGGGGATGGAGATCATCACCTCGGACCTGTTCGGCGGCGAAGCAGTCCGCTGGCCGGGGGTCAGCCAGCAAATCATCTCGCCTCGCTGGTCGCCCGACGGGAGCCGGCTGATTTTTACCAGCTACCGCGGCGGCTTTCCGGACATCTACGTGCTGGATCTCGCCAAGCGCTCGCCCTCACTCCTGGTCAGCGTCCAGGGAACAAACACCGGCGGCCGGTTCAGTCCGGATGGCGGCCGGATCGCCATGGTGTTAAGCGGGGAGGGCAACTCTGAAATCTATGTGAGCAATACCCAGGGGCGAATGATCTCGCGCCTGACGCGCAATCCCTCGGTCAAGGCGGGCCCGTGCTGGTCTCCAGATGGCACCCGGCTCGTCTTTGCGTCCGAGCCGGGACCGCAGTTGTACGTCATGCCAGCGGCCGTCGGCGCCCAGCCGGAACGGTTGTCGACCAACATCAGTCGCTATTGCGCCGAACCGGAATGGTGTCACTGGGATCCAACCAAGCTGGCGTTCACAATGGGAGCGGGTCGGGGCTACCAGATCGCGGTTTACGACTTCTCTACCGGCACAGCCAAGCAGGTGTCAGGTGCTCCCTTGGACGCGATCGAGCCATGCTGGCTCGCGGATGGCCGCCACCTCATCTACACCGCCCGCGAAGCCAACCAGCGCCGCCTGGTGCTGCTCGACATCGAGACCGGCCGGGCCACCGCGATCAGCCGGCCCGACCTTGGCAAGTGCTCTCAGGCCAGTTTCTGGATCGATTGAAAAATGGCCCCGGCCATTTTTCAGGTTAGAACTTCCACGCGGATGAGAGCCCGACCGACCACGACTTGTAGTTGCTGCCCGTGTCGTAGTTGACTCCCAGCGCGATGTCCGACTTCGGGGTGATCCGATAGGAAAGGGATCCGCCAAAGGTTGTGAAATTCTTTACCGCGGCATCCTTGAGATAGTTGGTTTCAATGACAAACAGGTCGCCGATCGTGCGGGACGACAGCGGCGTCACCGCGCGCACGCCGTTCTTCAGCATGTTCTGGTTGACGTTGGGATCGAATTTGTAGCTGCCGTAGCTCACGGTCATGCCATGATGGGTTGTAACTTGATCCACCAGGCAGACGATCAGTTTGCTGTTGACGCGGTAATCCACGGCGCTGTTGAGGCCGGCCATCCAGATGACGCCGCCGCCGGCGAGATCCTCGGATCCGCGGGCGGAGATGCCGACCAGCGGTGTCAGCCGCCAATTGGCCGGGTTCTCCTTGTCCATGATGTAAATGCGGATGGGAAGACCGAGATTCAGGCCGACGCCGTAGATTTTGGCACCGGAGACGCTAAGCATGTCGACTGGCACGGTGCCCGACAGCGCGACTGAATCGGTGAACCGCCACTTGAACGGAATGGCGAAACTGCTGAAGTTGCCTGAAATCCCGTTGGCGGTGAACTTGCCGCTGTTGAAGCCGATGCCAAGTCCGGACAAATTGGAGTGCGCACTTTCAGCGGTTCCAGCCGCGGAGGCGGCGACCTCGTTGGCCGGAGTAAAGCCGGCCGAAAGAAAATCCGTGTTGGCCGTTTGGGCGGTCGTCGACGCTGGATTGCCGTCCGTCACCGCAACCGAGGAGGTCTTGGCCACGTAGTTGAGGAATTGCCCAACAATACCCGATCCTTGTTTGAGGAAGAAATCCTGGATCTGGGTCTCGACATTGGAGCGGCTGGGTCCACTGAACTGTTGGCTGAAATTGATCCCGGGAATCTGCAGCGTGACCAGTGTGCCTGCGGTGTTCGAGCTGGCCGTAATCGCATTGGAAATTCCGAGGAAGGAAAGGTTCGCATTGAAACCGGTGTTTTCATAAGGAGCGAATGCTCCGGCTGCGTTCAACACATCACTGAGCAGATTCGGAAAGCTTGCATAGCCTTCAGTCAATGGCTGGAGGTTCCCTGTCGTTGGCGTGACCGTGACTGTGAATGGCTCGTCGCCACGGAGCGGCGACAACGATGCGACCGCGGCACAGAGGAGGGATAGCAGCAGGCGTTTTTTCATGGATTGAACGGGTTGATTGAATCGAGGGCGGAGAGTTCGTTGAAGCAGGCTTGGATTGTGCGAGGATCGTTGCGAGTATTGCGCGGAGACTCGCGACGTCTTTGACCAATGGGAACAGAAGAAGGGGGCTGCAACTTCCTGGCAGGCTCTTCTGGCGGCGGAAGAACCACCAAAAAGAAAGGACCGCGATTTTCCCTAGGACAACCGGAGCGGAATCGCGAGAAAATCTTGTAAGAATTACGATCGATTCGATCGTCTAATCCCTGCAGAGCAACAATTCATAACAGGAATTATGCGACGGCGCCAGGGCGCAGCACCCAGCCCAGCCTCATCCTAGGAAACAGCTCCGCATTGTAGCCGGCCGCGTTGAGGCCGGGCCGGGGTCGGCGCCCCCGGCTACCGGTTTCCTTCCGTCGCCGGCAAAACCGCGCTTTGCGTTCCTGCCTCCTGTTGCATCAACTGGTTCCGACGGCCGGGATTACGTTTGCGCGGCCAGGTAATTCGATTCTGCGGCGTCCCAGTTGACCACATTCCAGAAGGCGGCGACATAATCCGGGCGGCGGTTCTGGTAATTCAGATAGTAGGCATGCTCCCAGACGTCGAGGCCGATGACCGGGGTGCCCTCCAGACCCGCGACCGCCTTGCCCATGAGCGGGCTGTCCTGATTGGCTGTGGAGCCGATGGCCAGCTTCTTGTCCGGTGTCACAACCAGCCAAGCCCAGCCGCTGCCAAACCGTCCAGTCGCTGCCTTGGCGAACTCCTCCTTGAACTTATCGAAGCTCCCAAAGGCGCCGTCAATGGCGGCGGCGAGCTGGCCGCCTGGCTTGCCGCCCTTTCCCGGGCCCAGGATCTTCCAGAAGAAGGAGTGGTTGCTGTGGCCGCCACCATTGTTGCGCAGCACCCCACGGATTGCCTCGGGCACCTTGGAAAGATCGCTGATGAGAGTGTTGACATCGAGTGCCGCCAGCGCGGGCTGATCCTTCAGCGCATTATTGGCATTGTTGATGTACGCTTGGTGATGCCTGGTAAGATGGATCTCCATCGTGCGCGAGTCGATGTGCGGCTCCAGTGCGTTGTAGGCGTAGTCCAGTTTCGGAAGTTCGTAGGCCATTTGCAGTAAGAGTTGAAGTTCTGATTGATCCCAAGGTCTAAGATGCACTGGACCCCGGCTCCGTCAACCGGCGTTGCACGAAAATTCCCTGCCCCGCAAATCGTGCCGATCAAGCCCGCTTGGGTGGTTTGCCCTCAAAGATCGGAGGCTCCTTGAGATTTGATACTTGGACCATGGCGCTTGGTACCTGTCCCTTGGATCCTGGTACCTGTCCCTTGGCACTTGGAACTAGGAGTTTGGAACCTGGGACCTGTCCCTTGAACCTTGGAGTTTGGAACCTGGTGCTTGGAATCTGGGATTGGCGCCACCCCAGCTGCGCCAGGAAGTCTTCCGGCTAGCCGGACTCACCAAGCCGCTTGGTGCGGAAGAAAGTCTGCAGGATCTCGCGGCATTCGTTCTCCAGGACGCTACGCCCGATCTGCAAATGATGGTTTGCCTGCGGCAGGGCGTTGAGATCCGCGGCGCCGCCCAGACAGCCCATCTTCGGATCATTGACGGCAAAGACGACGCGCTTCAGCCGTGCCATCAGGGCGGCGCCTGAGCACATCGGGCAGGGTTCCTTGGTGACGTACAGTGTTGCACCAATCAGGCGCCAGTCTCCAATGGCCCGCGCTGCCTGGGTCATGGCCAGAATCTCGGCATGCGCGGTTGGATCACCCGTGCCGTCGACCTGGTTGTGCGCCGCGGCGATCACCTCGCCTCCAAATTCGATGATCGCCCCGATCGGCACCTCGTCCTCACGCCAGGCGTCAATTGCCTGATTATAGGCGAGCGACATATAGAACTCGTCATCGCGCAATAGTTGGGACCGGAACACCTTTTGGAACGGACATTCGATTCTGGCCTCCGACATAAAACCTTGACATACATTCAGCCTTACTCACTTACAACTGTCTTTTGCCGCTGACCGCACCAATGGATCAATCATCTTTCGGTTCTACCCTCACCCCGTATGTCTGACGGAAAATCGATCGAAGTCGAAGGAAAGGTCGTCACCGTCCTGCCTGGCACGATGTTTAGGGTGGAGCTGTCAAACGGCCACACCGTTCTGGCTCATATCTCCGGCAAGCTGCGGAAGCATTTCATCAAGATTGCCTCCGGCGACCGGGTGAAGATGGAGATGAGTCCTTACGATCTCGAGAAGGCACGCATCACATATCGCGTGCGCGAATCCGCCCCGCCGCCTCCGGGACCGCGTCGGCGGCGCTTCTGAGATCTGCATCGACGATGAAAGGCGGCCCGGCTCAGACGGTGAACCGAGGCGGGAACGCACAGCGTCAGTTCGGGCCGCCGCCCGGCCCGGGAGCGACCGCGGTCGCGCCGTCCGAACTGCCCGCGGGACTGGCGAATGATCTCGACGGTTTTGTCGGATACCTCGATCTGGAGCGCGGCCTCTCGCGTCATACGCTCGCCGGCTACGAAAACGATCTCCGGCAATGTGCGCAATTTGTCGCCAGCCGGGGCGTCCTCAGGTGGGCGGAGGTTGGGCCGGAGCTGGTGTCCGGCTGGATCCACCGGTTGAGCGAAGAAGGCCTGGCGGCCAGCAGCCTTGCCCGCAAGCTGGCCGCGTTGCGCACTCTTGCCCGTTATCTCGTGCGGGAGCACACCTGTGGCCGGGATTTTACGGCGCTTCTCGTTGGGCCGAAGCTGGTGCGCAAGATTCCCGACACCCTGAGCGGCGGGGAGATTGAGCGGCTGCTCGCGGCGCCGGCGGGCGGCGGCGCCCACGCGTTGCGGGACCGGGCGATTCTGGAGCTCTTCTATTCGAGCGGCCTACGCGTGTCGGAACTGGCCGGCCTGACGCTGCAGCAACTCGATCTGGAGCACGGGTTAGTCCGCGTTTTTGGCAAGGGATCCAAGGAGCGGGTCGTTCCGGTCGGCTCGAAGGCGTGCGAGGCGCTTCTCGTTTATGTTTCCAGTGCGCGCCGGCATTTCGTCAAGCTGCACACGGGCAGCCAGCTCTTCCTTAGCGAGCGCGGCACTGCGATTTCACGGAAGATGCTCTGGGTGCTGATCAAGCGGTATGCGAAGCTTGCGGGCATCGCCAAGCCGGTAAAGCCGCATCTGCTGCGCCACTCGTTTGCCACCCACCTGCTTGGCGGCGGGGCCGGGTTGCGCGCCATCCAGGAGATGCTGGGGCACGCCAGCATCGCGACCACCCAGATCTACACCGCGGTGACGCCCGACCGCCGGCTCGCCGAACACGAACGTTGTCATCCGCGCAACCGGGCGACATGATCTGCGGGCACCCAGGAGCATGGAGAGCGAAGCCCGCCAGGCTCCTACCGTCCTCCCCGCCCGAGCAGGACGGCGGGAATCGTCGCGATGAGAATCCTGCAGTCGAGCCACAGCGACCAGTGGTCGATGTACTCGAGGTCCAGACGAACCCATGCCTCGAAATCGTCGATTTCGTTGCGCCCCCGAACCTGCCAGAGACAGGTCAGGCCCGGCAGCACGCTCAGCCGCCGCCGGTGAGCATCGTCATCGAAGCGGTAGACTTCTTCAACTGGCAGCGGACGAGGTCCCACCAGGCTCATTTCGCCGCGCAGCACATTCCACAGCTGGGGAAATTCGTCTAGGCCGTGCCGCCGCAGAAAGCGCCCCAGGTGGGTCACGCGCGGGTCATCACGGACCTTGAACACGGGACCTTTCATCTCGTTGCGGGAGGCGAGGGCTGCCTTGCGGGCCTCGGCGTCTGTGACCATCGAGCGAAACTTGATCATGTCAAAGGGCCGGCCGTTCAATCCGCAGCGACGCTGGCGGAACAAGACCGGGCCGGGCGAGGTCAGCTTGATCGCGGCTCCGATCACCGCGAGCACCGGCAGGAGCAAAGCGAGCAGGAAGGCCGCTCCGACGAAATCGAGCACGCGTTTGACGATCAGACAACTCGCCGGGGCCGCCTGGGCGCGGTAGTAGATCACCGGTTCTCCCGCCAGACTGTCCAGTTCCGGCCTGAATATTGACGTGTGGAAGATGTCGGCGCGCACCATGGTTTCAATGCCTTCCCGTTCGCACGCGGCGAGAACCGGGAAGATGCTGGCTGGAGACAGTCCGGGCGGATCGATGACGACCAGATTGACCGAATGCTGATGCAACTGCGCAACCAGATCGCCGGCCGGGCTCGACCGCGGATCGAAGTCCGCCACGGTGTTCATCAGTTCGCGTTCATGCGCGGCCAGGCTTCCCCGCAACTGGGCGATGACCTCGGGGATGCCCACCCACAGGACCCGCCGGCGGAGCTGGTCCTGGGCCAGTTGGCGGGCGTCGAGCCGCCGGGTGAACTCGGCGCGGGCATAGATGAGCCCGGCCGCAAAAAATCCGGTCATGATGACGACCGAGCGCGCGTATTGCACCCGGAGCAGAAAGAGCACGAGAATCACGCCGAAGACCGTGAAGGCGCAACCGCGGATCAGCGCGCCCAGCAGCTCGAGGCGCGGCGCAAAGCGCGGCCGCTGGTAGAAATCCTGGGTCGCCAGCAGAGCCGGACCGAGAACCATTGCGAAGAGTGCCAGGGTGAGGTAATCGGAAAACGGTTCCAATTCAGGCAAATCCCAGAGTGAAAAGCCATGGCGCAGCCAATAGGAAAGGCAGAGCGATCCCCCGAATAGGACTGCATCCAGCAATTGCAGGAAACGAATGCGAGCTTTTCGCTGGCGGATCAGCATGGGTTGGGGCGCATTGACGGTTGGCGGCCGCTAGGCCGGATATCTCACGGCGGACTGATACGGCAAACAAAGATGGAGGGCGAGCCTCCCGGCGAGCCGTGCGACAGATCGGGATGCGTCCCCTCAAAACCATCTGCTCCCCAATGCGATCGGCAGTCCGGGAGATCCGGACTAGAGGTTCTTGGTGTAGACGATGCCATTTACATCCACAAAGGTTAAAGCGTCGGCGTCCACCCGCGTCAGCCGCAGGCCGAGTTCGGTGTTGACCATGTCGTTCACCCGGTAGAGGTGGTCGTTCATTAGGACCCGACTGTCGTCGCCCGCCGCCCGGACCCCGGCCACCCGGGCATTCTCAATGAAGTTCAGGATGTCCGCATCCTTTGTCGGCACACCCGGCGGCGGATTGACGGCGGGCCGGCTCGTGCGGTCGGCGGCGGCTGGCGCGGCTTCGACCGGGGCGGCGGCACGGGCCGAGAGTTTGATTGAGACCGACGGTGCGGAAACCTCCGGGGCGGGCGCGGAGGCGGAGGGCGCTGCGACTGGAGCGGACGCCGGGCTTTCGGGTGACAAGACGGCGGCGGGCAGAGGCACGGGCCGGGAAGCAGCCGGCAGCATGGCCGGTGCGGTCGGGGCGGCCGTGGAAACGGGAGAGGCCGCAGCCGGGGGAACCGCGACTGGCGGTCTGGCAGCTGCGGGCGCGGCGGGTAACCCAGCCTGGGATGGCGCCGTCGCGACAGCCGGCGGGAAGGATCGTTGGCGCGGCGCGGCGGCCACGGCCGGTCGGTCCTCCTGCCGCAGCAGAAGCACTGCCACGGCGGTGGCGCCGACGGCCACGGCCACCAAGGTGATGACCAGCAGCAGGACGCGCTCAAAGC
Source organism: uncultured Verrucomicrobiae bacterium (assembly GCA_963804395.1). Classification (GTDB taxonomy): domain Bacteria; phylum Verrucomicrobiota; class Verrucomicrobiia; order Opitutales; family Opitutaceae; genus Fen-1467. Next base: position 29,924 of record CAWDQK010000019.1, read on the forward strand.
CCATGGCGGCGCCGGGCGTTTGCGGCGCGCGAGCCCGGAATTGCGCCATCGGCATGGGCGCTGGCGCGGGTTTCGGCCGGCTGATGAGCCTGCAGCTTCTGGGCCTTCTTCAGGGCGTCGTTGATCAGACTCATTGGGCGTGGCGCTCCGGGGAGAATCTGGGGGTGCTGGTGGTTCGTTGCACTCGCGGCAATCAGCCTTCAGGCGATGGCGGACACTTCCCGGATGGCCCGACGCACGTCCCAGTAGTTAACCTCATCGGAATCGCGGACGAAGGCGGACAGGAGCGCCTTGTCGCAAATATTGTTGATAACCCGCGGAATCCCCTTGCTGAAACGATGCACGGAGCGCGTGGCCGCCGGCGTGAAGTAGGGCCGTCCACTGGCACCGGCAAGCGTGAGCCGATGTTGGATATAGTGGACGGTATCATTCAGGGTGAGGGGCCGCAATTCGGAGTTGACGAGAATGCGCTGGCGCAGCTGCCGGAGCCGTTCCTGGGCCAGCAGGTCCCTTAATTCCGGCTGCCCGATGAGCACAATCTGCAGGAGCTTCTGCTTGTCGGTCTCCAAATTCGAGAGCAGCCGGATTTGTTCGAGCACCTTGAACGACAGGTTTTGCGCCTCGTCGATGACCAGGACGATGTCGCGTCCGCTCTCGATCCGCTGAAGGAGCACGCGGTTGATCTGGGCGGCCAAGCCATAGTGGCTCTGCGCCAGTTCGGTTTCGCCCAGTTCGGTCAGGATGGTCCGGAGGATCTCGAGCTCGGTGATCCGGGTGTTCAGAATCAAGGCGGTGTCGTAATGGGCGGGATCGAGTTCATTGAGGAAGCGCCGGCAGAGCGTGGTCTTGCCGCTGCCGACCTCCCCGATCAGCAGGATGAATCCCTTCTTCTCCTGCACGCCATAGAGGAGGTGTTGCAGTGCCTCCTGGTGCGTTGGACTCAGATAGAGAAACTTCGGGTCCGGAGTGATGTTGAATGGCATCTCCGTGAAGCCGTAGAAACTCTGATACATGGTGCGTAAAATGGTGGAGCGGGGAGGGGAGGACTATGCGGGTTTGATGCTGGGCGAGGCAAGCGGACATCCCCGCGGGCGGCAAGATTTCCCGGTGCGGTCGGGAGACCCGACCGATCCGCATTGCGCAGGCCGGCCGGCCGGCTATCGTGCCAGGGTCATCTGAAAACTTTGAATACCAAAGCTGACTCTCCAGTGACGGCGCGCCACGTGGTCGTCTGGCTCTACGCGGCCATTTTTGTCGGTCTCGGACTGCTGTCGGGGGTGTTCTTCTTTCAGACCTACCAGGAGTACGCCCAGTTACAGCGGGTCGAAGCGGAGAGCCGGCAGCGCCTCGCCCAAGCCGAGCAGCGGCTGAAGGAACAGGAGCAGGTGCTGGATCGCCTTCGCAACGATCCGGCCTATGTGAAGAAGATCATCCGGCAGCAATTGCGCTACGCGAAGCCGTCCGAGCTCATTTTCCGTTTTGATGAGTGACACGGAAAATCGTTGATCCTGCCGGGCGCCGCACTTTCCTGTTCGCTCCCATGAGTGCAGCTGCATCGTCGCATCCATTGCTGGAGTCGTTTGCGCGGGCCGGGCAGGGCCAGGTCTTCGCCCATTGGGATGACTTGAGCGAGGCGGAACGCGCCGCCCTCGCGCAGCAGGCCGCCGAAATTGACCTCGACGAGGTGACGCGGCTCACCCGCACGCTCCTCGGCCACTGCGCGGCGGCGGTCGACCTCGCGGGACTCGAACCGGCACCCTATGTGTCGCGACCGGAGAATGGCGGCGACGGCGCGGCCTGGACGCGGGCCCGGGCGGCGGGCGAGGAGGCGTTGCGGGCGGGGCGGGTGGCGGCGTTCACGGTTGCCGGCGGCCAGGGTACCCGGCTTGGATACGACGGACCCAAGGGAACCTTTCCGGTCACGCCGCTGAAGCGAAAGCCACTCTTTCAGGTTTTTGCGGAGAAGATCATCGCCGCCGGGCGGCGCTACGACCGGCCGCTGCATTGGTTCATCATGACCAGCCATGCTAATCATGCGGCGACGGAGGCGTTTTTTTCGGCGCACGGGTTCTTCGGTCTGGATCCGGCGCGGGTGCATTTCTTCCGGCAGGGACGAATGCCGGCGGTGGACTTTGGCGGCCGGATCTTGCTGGAGTCCAGAAGCTCGATCGCCATGAGTCCGGATGGTCACGGCGGGTCGCTGCGGGCGCTGCGGCGCAGCGGCGCCCTCGACTTGATGAAGCGCGAGGGCGTGGACACGATCAGCTATTTCCAGGTGGACAACCCGCTGGTGCGTTGCGTCGACCCCGAGTTCATCGGCTGGCACTTGCTCTCCGGAGCGGAAATGTCCGCCAAGATGGTGCCGAAGGCGTATCCGGAGGAAAAGCTCGGGCATTTTTGCCGACAGAACGGGCGGCTCGTGGTCATCGAATACAGCGATCTGCCCGTGGCGGTGCAGCGGGAGATCGATCCGCAGACCGGTCGGCTGCGCTACCTCGCCGGCAGCATTGCGATCCATATGCTCGACCGGAATTTTGTCGGCCGGATGGCGGGCGAGGTGGAGGGAGGGCGCGGCGCGGCGCTGCCGTTCCACCGCGCGGACAAGAAGATTGCGACGATCGATGCCGCGGGCAACGCGGTCAAACCCGGCCAGCCCAACGGTGCGAAATTTGAAATGTTCGTGTTCGATGCGCTGCCGTTTGCGCGCAATGCCGTGGTGATCGAGACGCAGCGACCGGATGATTTCTCGCCGGTGAAGAATGCCGAGGGTGTGGATTCGCCGCGCACCGCCCGGGAGGACCAGCTGCGGCAGTATGCCCGGTGGCTGCGCCGAGCCGGCGTCCCAGTGGCCGTGGACGCGGGCGGACTCCCGGCCTGCCTGCTGGAGGTGTCACCACTATTTGGCTACGACGAGGCGTCGTTTGCCGAGAGCTGGGAAAGGCTCTCCCCTCCGCCTGCGATCGTGGACGGTCTGTACCTGGAATAGGCGGGCTTTGGCCGGTGATGGGGCGGATCCAGTGGCCCCGGGCCCAGGCCCGTCTGGCCCGGCGAATCATCGTTGAAGGACGGATCGCTGTGGAGATCACTATAGGGACGGGTCGAAGCGGTTCGGGCTCGACGGAGTCGATTTCCCTCATGGGGATTGGCAATCCCTGTCGCAGGGACGGGCTGAATGAATGTCTGCGACCGGGCGCACCGTCGTAGGGACGGGCTGAAGAACTGAAGGCCTATCGTCGGGGCAGGCAGAAGATATAAGAAGGGAAAAATATTGGTTGACGAAATGACCGCGGGTGCCGGAATGGGCGCTCATGCGCGAACCACGGATCAAAGTGGCACCCGAAACCGGGGAGGCCACGTACCATTGCCTGAACCATGTGGTGGACCGCGACCTGCGATTTGAAGATCTGGCGAAGGAGACCTTTCGCCAGATGCTCTGGCGGGTGGCCGACTACTGTGGAGTTGAGGTGCTGACCTACGCCATCCTGTCCAACCATTTCCATCTCACGCTGCGGGTGCCCCGGAAAACGCCGGTGGCGGATGCGGAACTGCTACGCCGCTACCAGGTGCTCTATCCGCGCCCGACCCGCAACCGTCCCGCCAGCCTTGCAGTGCTCCGGCGGAAACTGGAGGCCGGGGGACCCGAGGCGCAGCGCTGGCGCGAGCAGCAGCTGGCCCAGATGGGAGATCTTTCCGCCTACATGAAGCTGCTCGAACAACGGTTCTCGACCTGGTACAACCGTACTCACGGCCGGAGGGGCACGCTGTGGATCGAGCGTTTCAAGTCGTTGCTGATCGAGTCGCGGGCCCGGGCGGTGGAGACGGTGGCGGCGTACATTGATCTGAACGCCGTGCGGGCTGGGTTGGTGCAAGATCCCAAGGATTACCGGTTCTGCGGCTATGCGGAGGCCGTCGGGGGCGGAGCCAGCGCCCGGTGCGGCCTGATGGGGGTGCTCGGAATGAGCCACTGGGAGGAAACGCAGGCCGCCTATCGGCAGATGCTCTTTGGCACGGGCGCGGAACCGCGGGAGCACGCGGCTGCGATCACCGCGGAAACGCTCGCCCAGGTCGTGGCCGCAGGTGGCCGGCTGCCGCTGGCGACGGTGTTGCGGTGTCGCCTGCGCTACTTCAGCGACGGGGCGGTGCTGGGCGGACGAATCTTTGTCGAAACGCAGTTGGCGGCGTACCAGGCCCGCACCGGCCGGCGCCGGCGCAGTGGCCCGCGCCCCGTGCCCGGGTTTGCCGACTGGGGCGAACTTACCACCTTGCGCGGACTGCGCCACAACGCCGTTGGGTGACGCGCTGCCGCAGGGCGGCGCTCCGGTTCTAACAACACCGCACCGTCGGGTTCGATTCGAAAGACCGGTTTCCGCCAAGCCAGCGCCTCGGGTGTAGCTGCGCGCTCCGAGGAACCGGGCCGGAGCACAGAAAATGCCTTTGTTTAGGCACGCTGTCGCGTTTGCACTGCGCGGCAACTCCGCGGTCGTCCTTTGGAAACCCCCGAAGGCCCATTCCTGAAACAGTGCGGCCTCCAGACAAGGGATAGATCACGGAAACCGATGGGATTCAGTGCGGCCAATTTTCGAAGAGTCACGCCCAGGGACGGGCTAAAGACACAAACTGGATGCAGGAGCCCACCAGGACCCGGGAGCAAACCGTTCTTTCTTCCTTGCTTTCCTAAGCAGTGTCCACACGCGCTGGGGCGCGTCCTTTCCGGCGAGTAAATCGGCGGCGATTTACTTGAGAGAGGCAGTGAGCAGATCTAGCAATCCATTTTAACCGGACTCTACGATTGCTCCTTCCTGAATTGCGACCGCCTCCCGACAACGGACGGGTGACGAAAATTGTGGCAGTCGATTCGATCCGATTGAAGAGCGTCGCCTAGGGACAGGTCAAACACATGTCCTGGGGCGGAATCCAGTCGGAACCGATGCCAAAGGCTCTCCTTCCTGAGCCCTGAAAGCTGATGGCGAATGAGGTCAACATGTCCCTTGCGTCGCCGCTAGCAAACCAACCATTGACCCGTCCCTCGCGTCGCCCTCTAACCTGGACAGCCGCCTCGGCCAAGGCGCACCTTGCTGCATCGATCTATCCGTACAGGCACCTGCGCTCTGCCCGGTCGCTTGGGTGCGTGACCGGAAAGTATCCGATTCTTAAACGTTTCCGAGGGAGTGACTGCATTTGTTATATCCGTCCACCCACAATTCACCCTGGGAAGGTTACTTTCCGGTCATACGCCCCGGTCGCTTCGGACTGGCGTTTTCCAATTGCCGGGGCCGGCCGCGCTGCTTCACTGGATTTTCTACTCCGGCCGCCACCCGGAGCCTGACCATTCCTTCCCATGACAACGATCGAAGTGATTCGCACCGCCGGAGCGGCCGGACAGCTGCTGCCCAGCACGGTGGACAATCTGGCCGCCTGGCTCGCCGCCGACCTGCCGGCGTGGGCGGCTGTGAGCATTGACGAGCTGGTGACCCGGGAGGCCTGGGGCGAGCTCAACGACCGCTTCTACCGCTATCTTGAGTTTGGCACAGGCGGGATGCGCGGGCGGACCATCGGCGCGATGGCGGCGGCAAGCGAGACTGGCCAACCGGGTCCGTTGGGTACGCCGGAGCATCCGGCCGTCGGCAGCAACATGATGAATGATTTCACGGTCGTGCGCGCCACGATCGGTCTCTACCGCTATGTGCACGGCCATCTGTCCCGCGCGGCACGATACGATGCACCCAAGCTGGTCATCGCGCACGACGTCCGCCATTTTTCGCGGCACTTCTGCGAACTGGCGGCCTCGACGTGGTCCCAGCTCGGCGGGCGTGGCGTTCATTTTTGACAGCGCCGCGCTCCACCCCGCAGCTGAGCTTTTCCGTGCGCTGGCTGAAGGCCCATTGCTGGCGTGGTGATTACTGCGAGCCACAACCCACCCCATGACAACGGTTTCAAGGCCTATTTCGAGGACGGCGCCCAGGTGGTTGCGCCGCACGACACCGGCATCATCGACGAGGTCAACGCCGTGCCGCTGGCGCAGCTGGGCGCCTTTATGGCGAAGGACCTCAGCCGCGTCATCACGCTCGGCCGGCCGGCGGACGACGCGTATCTTGCCGTGGCGCTGCAAGCGGCGCTCGATCTGGACCTTTTCAAACGGCAGCCGCTCAAGGCCGTTTACACCAACATTCACGGCACCGGCGGCGTGGCGACGGTTCCGCTGCTGGCGCATGCGGGGGTGTCGGTGAGCGAGGTGCCCGAGCAGGTGGCGTTTGATCCGAGCTTTCCGACGGTGAAGTCGCCCAACCCGGAAAACGCCGAGGCGTTGACCCGGGCGGTTGCGCTGGCCGAAAAGAATGGGGCCGATCTCGTGATGGCGACCGATCCGGACGCCGACCGCATGGGAGCGGCGGTGCGAAATCGCGAGGGCAAGATGGTCCTGATGACCGGAAACCAGATCGGCGCGATGCTGGCCGACTACCGGCTGACCCGGAACAAGGAGCTGGGCCGGATCCCGGCGGGCGGTTCGTCGCGGGCGGCGCTCATCAAGACATTTGTCACCACGCCGCTGCAGGACGCGATCGGCCGGAGTCACGGCGTGAAGGTCGATCAACACCCTGACCGGGTTCAAATGGATCGCGGCGAAAATCCGCGTTTACGAAGACCAGCTGAAAGCCGCCCTCCTGGAGCAACAAGGCCTGGCGCTGGACTATGACGGCCTGTCGCTCGCGACCCGCGCGCGGCTCCATGGCCAGCACGGCACGTTCTACGTGTTCGGCACCGAGGAGAGCTACGGTTACCTCGCGCAATGACTTTGTGCGCGACAAGGACGGCAACGCGGCCTGCCTGATGTTCGCGGAATTGTGCGCCTGGGTGAAGAGCCGCGGCCTGACCGTGCCGGAATATCTCGACGAACTGTACGTGCGGCATGGATACTTTACTCGAGGGCGTGATCAACATCTATTACGAGGGCGCGACGGGCGCGGCGAAAATCCGGCGCATTCTCGGCACCTACCGGAAAGACCCGCCGCGGGCGTTCGGCGGTGTGGCGGTGGCGCAGTTCGAGGATTTCGGCCGGCAGACGATTTGCGACGCGGACGGCGAGGCGATTCCCAAGCAGGACCTCTATGTCGTCACGCTGGCGAACGGTTACAGTTACGCCGGCCGCGGCAGCGGCACCGAACCGAAAATGAAGTTCTACCTCTTTGCGCGCTCGACGGTGTCGGGTCCGGGGGAACTGCCCGCGGTCAAGGCACGGGTGAAGGCCGAGCTGGAGCGGCTCAAGGCGTTGATCGAGACCGACGCGAGAACGCGCGCCGAAGGCTGACCGAGGTTTCCCGGTTTGTCCGCCGCGCGCTCACGCTCGCAGCCACGGGATCCAGCCTCCGCTCGCTGGCGCTCGCAGCTACTCGAACAAGCGGCGCTGACGGCGCGGTTCGGCCGGGCTCCCATTCGACGGGCTCAGGGTCTGCGACACCGCAGGCCGTGCCCTCGAGGGAAGAGGCCGCTCGCTGACGTTCGCAGTTACGGGAACGTCCGCGACAAAAAGCGCCGCCCCCTTGAGACCGGGATGGACGGCGCCAATCAAATGCCGGCTTCGACGCGACCGGCGACAAGGCAACCTACGGAACCGTCAGCTCAAGCGGGGAGAACCCCTTGGCTGTGATGGTGACCTTGTCGGTCGCGGCGAGTCCCGGGATGGTCCAGGTCTGGCCCGGATCAATCGCATGTTCGGGTACCATCCTGGCCTTGTTGTCGGCGTGGAACGCCACGCTCAGAAGAACCTTGGCGCTCGCCTTGATCGTGTCCTTCGAATCGTTCTTCAGCTTGAGGATGTACGGGCCGGTCTCGCCGGTTGCCTTTTCAAAGGTGCTGGTCAATGGCAGGCATCCAGCTTTGCAGGCCGGGCAGCTGGGCGCGGCGTCCGCGGCTTTCAACGCCGGGATCTGCAGGAAAACGAGGCCGAGGAGGCAGCCAGAAACGATCAGCGCGGTGCGGCACGCCACCGGCCGGAGGGAGGAGATGGTTGAGTTGGTCATAGTTTGAAGGGAGCGCAGTTCTACGGAGAGATTCGGGATTTCGCAAGGCTTACTGTGGCGTGGTGAAAGCTCCGCCAGGGCTTGCGGTCATGACGCCCCAAACCACTGGCCATTTCTGTGATACGACCGGATCAAAAATTTGGCCATTGCGCCCGATCGTCGTGGAGATCCCGTGCCAAAACCGAATGCCGTGATATCTCCGGACCACGGACTTCGGAGCCGCCAGTGGCGTGCCGATCGCAGGGGATGGTTTTGGATTGAAAGCCGTCGTTCCGGTCTGGTCATTCTCTCACGGATCCGCATGCTTCCGCTCAAACACCTCCTGTTTCATGGCCTTTGAAGTCATCGGACCGCATCCCTTTCAATGCGATGCGCGCGGGAAGCAGCTGACCCGCATCGGAACCGTCTTTCCCTCCCGACGGACGCTGGTCACACTGCCGGGGATTCACGCTTTCCAGCGGATTGAGTTCATCGACCGGCTGAACGCGGCGGAAGGCGCCCGCGACCAGGCCCCGCTCACGGAGGCGGAAATTGAGACGGTCAACGCGGGCGCGGTGGATTTGATCTTTGACGCGAAGCACATCCTGATCCGGCCCGACCCGGACCACATGGACCTCGCGCTCGCGGCGGACGATCTGCTGCAGGAACTCGTCTCGAAGCGCGACATCAAGTTCCTGTTTGTGATGGACCGGAAGGTCCGCGATGCCATCAAGGCGCGCGGCGAGTGCTGGCGCATCAGCCCGATGCCGCAGTCGCACGACGACATCCGGCAGCTGATTGAGAACTCGCGGGTCGCCATCCGCGAGCAGACGGTCTATTACTACAACCGCTTCACGGGTTCCCGGTATCTGACGTGCGGGGAATTCGCCCGGCTTGATCAGCTGGACGACGACGGCCTGGGACGGCAGATGCGGGAGATTACGCTCTACAGCTCGCGCCCCAACCGGGCGGGTTACCCGGAGGTCGATTTCTTCGCGGCGGAGCCGGCGCGGTTCGGTGCCGCGAGCTTCCAGGCGCTGGACATTGCGCGCCTGCCGGCGGCGGAGCTGCGGGAGACCTACCGGCATCTGCGGGAACTTTTCCGGGGGGCGGTCGAACCGGATTTCCGGCAGGATGACCCGCAGCAAGAGGTCTGGTGCAGCCGGATGCTGAGCGCGCTCCTGTCGCGACGGGACCAGACCATCACCGAGGACGTCCTGCGCGACCTCAGCCCGGAGTTCTTCATGCAGGTCGAATGGCTGCCGGGGGGACGGTTCGACGAGGGCGAGTTCATCCCCGATCCGCTGTTTGACGAGGCCGACCGCCATCCCGAAGACGAGCAGCTCCAGCGGCTGTGCGATCCGACGATCCGCGGCTTCATCTTCAATTTCATCCGCGAATACGGCGCCCTCGAATTCGTCAACGTGGGGCGGATCGTCGAATCTCTTTCCAAGGAGCGGCCCCAGGTGCGCGGCCGGCGCGGGGTCTATCTCGCCGAGTTGCAGCCGCGCGGCGCGGCGATGCCGCTGGTCCGTTTCATCCGGTTCCAAAAAGTGGGGAATTCGCGAGCGGCTGGACGAGGGCAAACCGCTGCTGCAGGCCATGCTCGAAAGCGAGGAATACACCGACTACGTGCTGGACCGCCGGCTGGGGGTCGTGCAGCTCGGCATGAACGTGCCGGCCGGAATCAGCCTGCTGCGGACCCGCGAGCGCTATACGGGCAGCCAGCACGAGCTGTCGGGCCGTCCGGTCCCGGCGATGTATTTCGAACGCGACTACCTGCATGGCGTGGCCACCGACAAGCTGCCGCTTTCAAAATACCTGAAGCCCGGATACGCCGACCGTCTGGCCTGGCTGCTCGGCCGGGCGGCCGCGGCCAACATGATCGCCGGCCGGGCGCTGGAGGAAACCAAGCAGGTGCTCTTTGACGACGGGGACGAGGTGATCATCGAGAGCGCGATCACCGGCCTGCCCGACCGGCTGGTGGTCTCCGACCCGAGCGGGGCCTTCTCGGACTACCGGCGGAGCCTGGTCGAGGTGGCCCCCGCGTATGCCCGGCCGGTCAACACCCGGGCACGCAGCCTCTCCGAGCCCCGAGAGTTTGCGGAGACCTACCTGGAGGCGTTCCAGGCCGGGTTCGCCCAGGTGCAGGGCGACTACCGGAAACACCGGCGCGCCTTTGACACCCTGTTCAAGCACTGCTTCTACGATCCCGCCGGCAGCTTTGCCTTCCGGTGGGAGTGCGTGCTGCGGCGGCTCGATCAAACCGAGGCCGACAGCCTGGTCCGGAGCATCCGCCTGCACATCGCCGTGCTCGGCGAAGGACCCCGCGGCTGAGGCGGACATGACGACCCGCTTGACGCCCTGGGCAGAGCCGAAGGGCAGCCAGAAGTAGCGGCGGTCTCCGACCGGCGGTTTCGCCAGTCGCAGACCGGCGCCACCGGTCCGTCCGATTTCACCGCGGCGGGTGAAGAATTCGGAGCTTGTCCTCCGGCGGCGTGGGCGCCGCGTCTCGATCCGTTGCCGGCCTGGAATCGCGGGCCTACTGCTTCCCCTTCGCGAGGATCGCCTCGATCTGGTCCATGATCCGGTTCATCCGGGCCACGAGCGCGCGGTAGGGCGCGGGCGTGGCGAGATCCACGCCGGCGCGCTTGACGAGCTCGTAGGGATGATCGGAGCCGCCCGCCTTCAGCATGGCCAGGTAGGTGTCCACCACGCCGGGTTCGTGGTGCAGGATGCGCTCGGCGAACGCCTGGGAGGCGGCGATCGACGTGGCGTATTCGTAAACGTAGAAGTCGCGGTAGAAATGGGGGATGTAGGCCCATTCAATCGTGACCAGGTCGTCGATCTTCAGCACGCCCTCGCGGTCGCCGTGGTAGCGGCGCAGGAGGTCGCCGTAGATCCTGCTCAGCTGCTCGCCCGAGAGCGACTCACCCTTCTCCACCTGCTCGTGGATCGCGAGCTCGAACTCCGCGAACATCGCCTGGCGGAAAAAGGTGCCGCGAAGGTTTTCCAGGGCCGAGCCGAGGTAGTAAAGCTTCTCCGCGTCGTGGTCCGCGGCCTGGAGCACGTGATCGAGCAGCAGGGTCTCGTTGAGGGTGGAGGCGATCTCGGCGACAAAAATGCTGTATTGGGAAGTAGGATACGGCTGGGCCTCATTGGCGAGGATGGAGTGCATCCCGTGGCCCCATTCGTGGGCGACGGTGGACACCGACTCGTAGTCGTCGTTGTAGTTCATCAGCACGAAGGGATGGACGTCGTAGGCCGCGCCGTTCTCATAGGCTCCGGAGGTCTTGCCCGGCCGGGGATAGTAACTGGTGAACCTGCCGTTGAGGCTGGCGGAGATCCGGGCGACGTAGTCGGGGCCGAGCGGCTGGACGGCGGCGAGCACCAGCTGCTGGCCGGTGGCGAGCGGGAACGACTTGTCGGCCTTCACGATCGGGGGATAGATGTCCCAGTAGTGCAGGTCGGAGAGGCCGAGCATGCGGCCGCGCAACTTGAAGTAGCGGTGCAGCGTCGCGAGGTTGGCGTTGGTCTCGGCCACGAGCGTGCGATAGACCGACTCCGGGATGTCGTCGCCGGCGAGGGCCGCAACGAGCGAGCTGGGATACTTGCGCACGCTCGCCCCGAACCAGTCGGTCTTCACCTGCGAATAGAGGGCGACGCCAAACGTGCGTTCGTAGTTGCGGAACGCCTTCCAAAACGCCTCGAACACGGCCTTCCGGTCCGCGCGGTTGGGCGCAGCCCGCCATTTGGTGTAGCCGGACTGGTCCAGGCGGACCTCGGTGCCGTCGGACAGCTTGATGGACGGCCAGGGGATGTCGGCGTTGGAAAGAATGCCGTAGAGCGACACCGGCGCATCGGTGATGAGTCCGGAGGCGGAAAGGACGCCCTCGGCCTCCGCACCCAGCGTATGTGGTCCGGCGCGCAGCACCTCCATGATGGGGAAGCGGTACGGGGCGAGCCCGGGGTCCGCGTCGAGGAAACCGCGCAGCTTCGCCTCGCCCACGGCCAGCAGCTCGGGATTCACAAAACTGGTGGCGCGGGAGAATTCGGTTCCGAGCAGATCCGCCTCCTGGTTGAGCTCCAGCGCGGCCGAGTCCCGGGTGTTCTCGTCGCGCTTGAGCGACGTATAGACCGCCATCCGGTCGAACTCCTTGTGCAGGCCGTAGATGAAATCCATGGCCGCGCGGAGCGAGGCGGCGTTTTCGCCCATGTGGCCTTCGAACCGCTTGAGCTTCGGGAGTTCCGCGGCGAGGTGGTCCTTGGCCGCGTGCCATGCGGCGTCATCCTTGTAAAGCAGGGTGAGGTCCCACACGCCGGCAGGGTCGGCCGGTTGGGGCGGCGGCTCGGCGGCGGGCAACGCGGCCGAAAAAAGCGTTCCGAGAGTCATGAGGGCGGCAGGCAGTCGATGGAATTGCATGATTTGATGGCTCCAAAATTGCCGCAAAAGCCGGAAAATACCAACGGAATTCGCCGATTCCCGGGCGGCAGGGGGAATCGCCCGGGCGGGGAGAGCGTCCGCGCCGGCAAAAAAACAGACTTTCCCCTTGCCTGCGCGTCCCGCAGTCTCGACCTTACAGGCCCCCGGAAACCATCCCTTTACCCCCGGGCGCAATCAATCGATTCGTCTATGAAATCCTATCAACCTGCGGACATTCGCAACTTCGCGATCGTCGGTCATGCGACCTCCGGCAAGACCATGCTGGCGGAGGCCATGCTCATGTGCGGTGGCGTCATTCACCGCATGGGCGGCATTGTGCAGGGATCGACGGTGTCCGATTATCATGTGGGCGAACAGCAGCGGCAGATTTCAATCCACGCCACGCCGCTGACCTGGAGTGGCAGGGCCGCCGGCTCAATGCCTCGACAGCCCCGGATATCTCGATTTCATCAGCGAGGCGCTGGGCGCCCTGCGGGTCGTCGATTTCGCGGTGGTCGTGATCAATGCCGACCACGGCATCGGGGTCGGCACGGACGACGATGTGGAAATACGCCACGCAATTCGGCATTCCCAAGATGATCGTGATCAATGCCTTCGACAAGGAGAGACGCGACTTCGACAAGTCCTGCTCGAGGAAATCCGCGAGCAGTTCGGCGAGCCCGTGTCTTCCCGCTGACGGTGCCGGTGAACCCCGGCCCGGGTTTCAACCAGGTGCTCGACGTGCTGCGCAGCGAGGTCTGCACGTATGCGGCGGACCAGAGCGGCAAGTATCACGGAGATGCCCGCGGCGGGTGAGCTGAAGGCGCGCGTGGAAGCAGCTGCACAAGGAGTTCATCGAGTATATTGCCGAGTCCGACGACACGCTGATGGAGAAGTTCTTTGCCGCAGGGCAGCGTTGTCCGAGGAGACGATGCGCGACCGGCATGCATGCGGCCATCCAGAAGCAGGTGTTCATCCCGCTGTTCTGCACCTCCGGCGGAGACCAACATCGGCGTGGCGCGGCTGATGGATTTCATCGCCAAGTACGGATCCTCGCCGGTGGACCGGCCCAAGGTCGGAAGCGACGGACTGCCGAGGGGCAGCCCTGCCAGGTCAGCCTCACGGGCAAGGATCCGGTGCTTTATGTCTTCAAGACGATGAGCGAGGCGCAGTTCGGCGAGCTCTCCTTCTTCCGGGTGTATTCCGGCTCGGTCAAGTTCGGCAGCGAACTGTACAACACCGCCCGCCGCAGTCAGCGAGAAGATCGGCCAGATCTACCTGCTCAACGGCAAGACGCGCACGCAGCGTGCCCACGCTGACGCGCCGGGGACATCGGCGCAGTGGTCAAGCTCAGGGACACGCACACCGGCAACACGCTGTGCGGTGGCAAGAAGCCGCGTCGTCGCTGCCCAAGGTCGAATACCCCAAGCCGAACATCCATGCCTCGCTCAAGAGCAACGTCAAGGGCGAGGAGGACAAGGTCGCCGCCGGGCTCTGGCGGCGCTGCACGAGGAGGACCCGACGTTCCGTCTACGGGTGGATTCCGAACTGCACCAGACGATCATTTCCGCGCAGGGCGAGCTGCACCTGGAGGTCATCGTCGAGCGCTTGCGACGCCGTTACAAGTCGACATCGAGTTGGTCCAGCCGCGCGTCCGCTTCCGCGAGACCATCAGCAGCCAAGGGCGAGTCGAAATACCGGCACAAGAAGCAGACGGGCGGCGCGGGCCAGTTTGCCGAGGTCTGGATGCGCATCGAGCCCAAGCCGCGCGACAGCGGCGTCGAGTTCACCGAGTCGCTCACCGGCCAGAACGTCGACCGGGTGTTCGTGCCTTCGGTGGAGAAGGGCGTCATGAACGCCTGCAGGAGGGCATCGTCGCGGGGTACCGGGTGGTGGATGTGAAGATCGACTTCTACGACGGCAAAATGCATCCGGTGGACTCGAAGGACATCGCGTTCCAGATCGCCGGCTACTTTGCGTTCAAGGAGGCGTTCCTCAACGCCCGGCCCTGCCTGCTCGAGCCGATTCACGAGCTCGAAATCCGCATGCCGGATGATTGCATGGGCAAGATCATCGGCGACCTTTCCGGCCGCCGCGGCAAGATCCTCGGCATGGACAACGCGGGCCGCCTGCAGGTGGTGAAAGCCCTCGTGCCCGCGGCGGAGCTGCATCACTACGGGACGGTCGTGCGCTCGCTCACCGGCGGCCGCGGCCTGCACGCCGAGAAGTTCAGCCACTACGAGGAGATGCCGGCCGAGTTCGAGCGCAAGGTGGTCGAGGAGGCCAAGGCGGCGAAGGCCTCGGCGGCCGCCGAGCACGGGCATTAGCAGCGCGTCGGACTTCGTCCTCCGCGCTGCTAAAACAAAATGGCTGCGCCATTTTTGGGGAGACGTTGGCAAGATGACCGTACTACAGTAGCGGTGGATCGCTCATCTTCGCGAGGATTTGTCCGGCCGGGTTTCCTGCTCACTACTCGCCACTCGCTGCTCGCTGCTTTGGTTGCGGCTCCGCCGCGCTAGGCCACTCTGCGGCCAGCAGAAGCGCGCCCTCGAAAAGGGCGCTGCGAGCCGGCGCCCCGCGATTGCATTTCGCGCGCCGGCGGGCAGCATGGCGGCGTGATTGCCTCGGTCCAGTTCAAGCACTTCAAGGCGCTGCGGGCGACGTGCCTCCGCCTGGAACCGTTCAACCTGCTGATCGGGCCCAGCGGCAGCGGGAAGACCAGCCTGATCCAGGCGCTCCTGCAATTGCGGGCGCTGGCCGCCCGGCCGGACCCGCCGGACCCGCCGCCCCGGAAGCCGGGCGACCGGCCGGAGATCCTCTTCCGCTTTCCCCCGCCCGACGACGACCTCGAGGTGCGCCTGCGCGGCCCGTCCGAGCAGGTCTGCGACGTCCTCGACGTGCGCCATCCGCCGACCGCCGGGGCCCGCGCCCGCTGGGAGCGCCGGCGGGCGGAGCTGGCGGGGATCCGTGAGTATCTGTTTGATCACTACGCAATGGGCGGCCGGATTCCGGCCGCCGACGGCGGGGAGCTGGCCGCCAACGGCCGGAACCTGGCGGCGGTGCTGGCGACCCTGCGCGACCGGCAGCCGGCGGCGTTCGCGCAGCTCGAGGGGGAGTTCTGCCGCGCCCTGCCGGATTTTTCCGCCGTGGTGCCGCGGGCGGCGGGCGCCGGGGTCGAGCTGGCCCTCCGGCTGGAGGAGGACGGCACCGAGCTGACCGCGGCGAGCCTGTCGCAGGGGGCGCTGTATACGCTGGCCGTGCTCACGCTGTCGTTTGCCCCGCACCCGCCGACGGTGGTGTGCCTCGAGGAGGCCGACCGCGGCATCCATCCGCGGCTGCTGCGCGTGGTGCGCGACGGGTTCTACCGCCTGTGCCACCCCGCCGGTTTCGGCCTGGAGCGGGCCCCGGTGCAGGTCGTGGCCACCACCCATTCGCCCTTCCTGCTCGACCTGTTCCGCGATCATCCGGAGGAGGTCGTCATCGCCAGCAAGCGGGGCCGCAGCGCCACCTTCGCGCGCCTGAGCGACCGGCCGGACGCGCGGGAGATCCTGGCCGGGGGGTCGCTCGGCGACCTCTGGTACAGCGGAATCCTGGGCGGGGTGCCCGAGGAATGAACCGGCCCCCGCAGCATCCGGCGGACCCCGGGCCGGCGTTCGTCCCGGAGCCGCCCGGACGAACGTGTCAACTAATAGCTGACATTTCGTCCAGCGGCCTCCGCCCGGAGGGGCCCGATCCTTTGATCGATGACCGGAAGCCGGGCCGGCGGCGGCCGGGCGGCGCGGGCGGGGCGCCGGGGGGAGGCCGGGGCGTCCCATGAACGTGGCGCTGCTGAGCGAGTCGCCGGCGGACGAGGCGGCGGTGCGGGTGCTGGTCGAGGCGGTGCTGGCGGAGCCGGTCGCCCTCGTGCAGCCGGGGCTGCGCGCCCGCGGCTGGCCGAACGTCGCGCAGGTCCTGCCCGCCGTCCTGCGCCACCTGCATTTCAACACGGAGGCGGACGGGCTCGTCGTGGTCGTGGATGCCGACGACAGCGTGGTGCACACGGGGGAGCACGAGGCGCCGGGATACTTTCACCCCGGCTGCCGGCTGTGCCAGCTGCGCAACGTCTTTCGCAAGACCCAGAAGCGGTTCCCCCGGAGGCAGGGCCGCGACCGCGTGCTGCGCGGGGTCGGCGTGGCGGTGCCCGCGATCGAGGCCTGGTATTTGTGTGGCCATGACGCGCAGGTCACCGAGCTCGCCTGGCTCGAGGGCCGGGGCCGGGGCGTGCCGCCCTACACCCGCCGGGAGCTGAAATGGCGCGTGTACGGCACGGACCGCCCGAGCCTGGCGTTTGAAATCCAGCAGGCGCTGGCGAGCGTCCGCCGGCTCCGCGGCGACGTGCGCCGGCTGGAGGCGGACTTCCCGCACGGGTTTGGCGGCCTGGCGCGCGACCTGCGGGACTGGCGCGCCACCGCGCGCGCGCGGGATCCGGCCGGTGCGTCTGCGCTTGAACCGCCGGCCTTTCCTTTGGCATAACCGGTCCTGACCTTCATGCCCCCCGAGAAACCCTCCGCGCGGTCGCTGGCCAGCCTGCTGGCGGCGCAAGCCCTGGTGACGTTCAATTGCAGCGCCGCCAATCTGGCGCTGTTTGCCCTGGTGCAGTTTCGCGGCGTGCTGCCGGGCCCGGACAAGGACGCGATCAAGGCCCTGCTGAGCGCGCTGCTCGTCGCGCCGCTGGTCGCGCTGGCGCCGCTCGCCGGCTGGGTGAACGACCGGTACTCCAAGAGCGTCGTGCTGAGCGTGTCGCTGGCGGCCCAGGGCCTGATCCTGGCGCTCCTGGCGGCGGCCCTCCGGCTGCACGTCCTGTGGGCAGCGGTCGGGTGCGGGCTGCTGCTGGCGGTGCAGACGACGGTGTTTGCGCCCGCCAAACGGGCGGTCCTGATCGAGCTGGTGGCGCCGGCCCGGCTGTCGCGCGCCGTCGGCCTGATGGAAATGCTGTCCGTCACCGCGATTCTGCTGGGCAGTTTTGGCGGGGCCCGGCTGTTCGATCATTGGACGGCGGTGGCGACGGATCCGTGGTGCGGCGCCCTGGTGACGGTCCTGGTCATGGTCGGATCGTCCGCGGTGTCGTGGCTGGTCTTTCAGCTGGTGGAACGGACGCCCGCGCAGTCGGCCGAGCCATTTGCAGCGGGGCTGTTCGTGCGGCATGGCGCCCAGTTGCTCGAACTCTGGCGGGCCCGCCCGATCTTCAGGGCGACGGTTGGCATCATGTTCTTCTACGGTCTGGGCGCCTATGTCTACCTGCTGGCGCTGCAGATCGGCGCGGATGCGTACGCCGGCGGCGTGGGCGCGGTGTCGCGCACCGGCCTCATGCTGCTCGTCCTCGGCGCCGGGACTTTGTTGGGGAATTTTGCCGCCGGGATTCTTTCCCGCCGGGCCGTGGAACTCGGGCTGATCCCGGTTGGGGGCGCGCTGCTGGTGGCGGCCCTGGTTGCGCTCAGCTTCACGGTCCACGAGGCCGGCGCGGCCTTCCATGGCTGGCTGGCGGCGGCGGGATTTGCCTCCGGCCTGTTTCTCGTGCCGATGTATGCGTTCATCCAGCAGACGGCGGGGAACCACCGGCGCGGCCGGATGCTTGCGGGCGTCGGGTTGCTGGACAGCCTGGCGGGACTGGCGGGCAGCGGCGCGTTCTTCCTGGCCGCCTCCGACCACGTGCTGGATCTGACCCCGTCGACGCAGTTCCTGGCGCTGGCCGGACTCACGCTGGCGGGCCTGGTCTACGCGCTGCGCCACACGGCCCATCAACTGGTCAGCCTGGTGCTGCGCGGACTGAGTGCGCTCTTCTACCGGGTCCGGGTGGTGGATGCGCAGAACCTGCCGGCGACCGGCGGGGCGCTGGTGATCTGCAACCACGTCTCCTACATTGATGCGCTGATCCTCCAGGTGGCGTTGACCCGGCGGGCCCGGTTCCTGGCGTTCACGGGACCAATGCCCCCCGTCTGGCTGCGGATCGCGCTGCGGGCGACCGGGGTGCAACTGGTGGAGCACCGGCGGGCGAGGGCCGCGGTGAAGCGGGCCGTGGACCTGTTGCGGGCCGGCCACCTCGTCTGCGTGTTTCCGGAGGTGCAGATCAGCCGCTCCGGGGTGGTGATGGAGATTCGCCGGGACTTTGAGTTGATTGCGCATGCGGCGAAAGTGCCGGTGGTGCCCGTGTTCCTGGACCGGTTGTGGAGCCGGATGTTCTCCTTTTCGGGGCAGAAATATTTCTGGAAGCAACACCATCACCGCCTGCCCTGCCCGGTGACGGTGGCGATCGGGCGGCCGCTGCCGGGCGCGGGGATCAACACGATCACCGTGCGCAAGGCGTTGCTCGATCTCGGCGAGATCGCCTTCAGCGAGCGGCCCGAGCTGCTCGGCAACCTCGGCCGGGAGTGCGTTCGGTCGCTGGCCCGGCGGCCCTGGGAGACGCAGGTGGTCGACTGCACGGGCAAGGCAACCGTGGTCAAGGCCGGCAAGCTGCTGGCGGTGTCGGCCGCGCTCTCGCGCCGGCTGAAGCGCAATGTCCCCGACCGCCGTGTCGGGATCGTCCTGCCGCCGAGCGCCGGCTGTTTCATTGCCAACCTGGCCGTGCTGCTGGCCGGCAAGATTCCCGTCAATCTCAACTTCACCGCTGGCCGGGCGGCGATCGAGGCCAGTCTCCGGCTGGGGGAGGTGACGACGGTGCTTTCGGCCGAGGCGGTGCGGGCCAAGGTCCCCAATTTTCCCTGGCCGGAAAAGACGCTGGACCTGCGGCACGAGATTCTCGCCTGCGGCAAGCCGGCCATCTTCGGTTGGCTCGCGGCCACCTGGATCCTCCCGGGAAAGTTGCTGGCCAATCTCCTGGGCCTGCCCCACGAAAGCGGCCGGGAAGAGGCGGGGTTGTTGTTTACGAGCGGCACGGCGGGCGAACCGAAGGGGGTGCCGCTTTCCCACCGCAACATCCTGGGCAATTGCGCGCAGATCTCGGCGACGGGCATTCTGCCCAGGGAGGAGATCCTGATGGGCTGCCTGCCGATCTTCCACAGCATGGGTTTCACCGCAACGCTTTGGTATCCGATGCTGCGCGGCTGCCGCGTGGTGACGATCCCGAGTCCGCTGGACGCCCGGAAGATGGCGGAGGTGATCGCCGCGGAGAAGGTCACCGTCCTGGTTGGCGCGCCGACGTTTCTCCGGCCGCTGCTGCGGAAGACCACCCGCGAAGAACTGCGGTCGCTGCATTTCGCGGTCTCCGGGGCCGAGAAGATGCCGGTGGAGCTGCACGAAGCTTTCCGCGACCAGCTGGGCGTCGAACTGCTGCAGGGTTATGGACTCACCGAAACCACGCCGGTGACCAATGTGAATCTTCCCAAGTCGCTGAAGAAGGTCCGCGGCGGCGAGGATCACCGCGGACACCGGCTGGGCTCGGTTGGCCGGCTGCTGCCCGGCATGACGGCCCGGATCGTGGATCCTGACACCGGCCAGGAACTGCCGCTGACGTTAACCGGCATCGTCTGGTTCCGCGGCCCCAACGTTTTCGAGGGTTACCTGCGGGACGAACAGAAGACGCGGGCGGCGCTCAAGGACGGCTGGTTCTCAACCGGCGACCTGGGGCACTTCGACGAGGATGGATTCCTCTACATCGAGGGCCGCGTTTCCCGGTTCTCCAAGATTGGCGGGGAGATGGTGCCCCATGGCACCGTGGAACAGAAGATCCTGGAAGTCTTCCAAATCGATCAAAGCGAGGGGCCGCAGATTGTGGTCGTCGGAGTTCCGGACACCGCCAAGGGAGAGGCCATCGTGCTCCTCACCGCGATCGAGATGAATGGCGATGACCTGCGCGAACGACTGTTCAAGGCCGGCCTGCCCAACCTGTGGATTCCAAAAATCATCCGGCGCGTTGACCAGATTCCGCTGCTCGGTTCCGGCAAGACCGATTTCCGCGGATGCCAGCGGTTAGCGATCGAAGTGGCGCGGTAGGAACCTGGAGGGCGAGGCCCTCCAGGTTCCTAAGCAAATGGCTGCGCCGAAGGTGGCGGTCCGGCCCGCCACGATCACGACGCCCGCAAGGCGGCGGTTCCGCTGGCGTGAGGTGGCGCCGAGTCCTTCGTCGGGCACGGAAGTTCCAGGATGAACGTGGCCCCGTGGCCCGGGCCTTCGCTCTGCCCGGTCAGCGTGCCGCCCATCTCGTGCGCCGCGAGCGCGCTGGAGTGCAGGCCGAAGCCATGGCCGTCCTTGCGCGTGGTGAAGCCGTGGGAGAAGATCTTGGTCAGATTCTCGGGCGGGATGCCAACGCCGTTGTCGACGATGAGGAAGCGGACGGTTTGGCCGGTCGGTTCAATCCGGAGGACCAGCCGGCGCCTGGCCTGCTGGCTTTCATCGAGCGCGTACTTCGCGTTGCGGATGACGTTGATGAGGATCTGAAGGACCTTGTGGCGCTCCACCCGGACGACCGGCGCCGGTTTGAAGTCGCGGACCACCTCGATGTCGTGCCGGGAGAGGCCGGCGGCGTTCATGCGCAGGGCATCCTCAACCAGCTCGGCGGGCGCGAGCATTTCCACGACGCCAATCACCTTGGCGTAGTTCTGCTGCATGCTGACGATATCCTTGATGTGATCGACGTTGCGCCGCAGCGAGTCCAGTTCCGCCAGCAACCGCTGCTGTTCGCCGGTCAGGTGGTCGGCGAGCGTGTCGAGGTACGGCAGGATCCGCTGGCCACGGGGATCCGCCGTGAGGAAACCGCCGAGCTCGCCGGCGTGTTCATGGAGCAGGACGCTGAGCTTGGCCACGCTGTTGACGCGGGAGTGGTGGAGGCTCTCGGCCAGGACGTTGACCGAGACGTTGACGCTGTTGAGGACGTTGCCGACGTTGTGGAGCACCCCGGTGGCCACTTCGGCCATCCCGGCAACCCGGGAGGCATCCATGAGGGTCTTGTAGGTCTCGGCCAGTTCCTGCTCGGTCCGCTTGCGGGCGGTGATGTCTTCCAGAATCGTGATCTCCTGAATGGCGCGGCCGGCTTCATCGCGCACGACGGCCACGGACAGGCGGCCCCACACGAGGCGGCCGTCCTTGAGGACGAAACGCTTCTCCAGCGTGTAATTGTCGGCCTGGCCCGATTCGATCTGGCGCTGCGCCTCCCGGTGCTGCGGCAGGTCATCCGGGTGGGTCAGCTCGGTGAGCAGGGCGTAATCCGGCACCGTGCTGGCCGGCAGTTCGAGAATCCGGCGGAAGGTGGCGTTGAAATGATGTTCGTCGCCCAGATCGGCGCGCTTCCATGAAACACCCAGCGGGGCGTGTTCGAAAATGAGCCGGAACAACATCTCGCGCTGGCGCAATTCCTCCTCCGAGTATTTGAGGTCGGTCATGTTCTTGCTGATGCCGAACGTGCCGACGATCTTTCCAGTCTCGTCGCGCAGGGGCATCTTCGAGGTGAGAGACCAGCCGACCCGGCCGTCCGGGAAGACCTCCTTCTCCTGCAGGCCGAGAAGCGGCTGGCCGGTGCGGATGATCTTTTGCTCGTCCTCGAACGCCGGCCGGGCGTGTTCGTCCGAGAAGAAGTCGAAATCGGTCTTGCCGATCAGCTCCGCTGCGGTGGTCTTGCCGAAATAGCAGGCCATCGATTCGCTGCACTTTAGAAAACGCGACTGCAGGTCCTTGAAGTAGACGGCGTCCGGGACCGATTGCATGAAGACGTCCATGAAACTGCGTTCGCGCAGCAGCGCGCTTTCGGCCAGTTCGCGCCGGGCGACCTCGCCGCGGAGTTGGTCCCGGGCGGAGGCGAGTTCGGCGGCGGCGGCGCGTTCGCTGCGCTCGAGCTCGGCAATCTGGGCCGCGAGGTGTCCGGCCCGCCGGCGCCGGGGAAGCACGCCGAGAAAGTAGATGGCCGAGCCGGCGAGCGCCGCCAGGCCAATCGCCAGCAGAATCCCGGGCACGTGGTCCTGCCAGGGTGGAACGACGGCGCCCATGATCGCCGCGGGAGCGAAAGCCCAGATTGAACAGGCAATCATGGTGGAGGGGCGGGCATCACACGGCCATCGACACGATATTGTCAGGAGCCAGCCGGGCCATCGCCTTGCCGTTGATCGGACGGCTGAGGGCGGCGATGAGTTCGGGCAGGGCTACTGGTTTCGAAATATAGTCATTCATGCCGGCGGCGAGACAGATCTCGCGATCACCCTGCATTGCGTTTGCGGTCATGGCGATGACGTGCACCGGCACCGGCCAGGCTGCCTTGCCGGTCGCTTCTTCGGCCCGGATCTGGCGCGTGGCCGCGAAGCCGTCCATCTCGGGCATCTGGCAGTCCATCAGAATCACCCGGTAAGGCTTCTTGCGCAGGGCGCGCAGAACCTCGTGTCCATCCGCCGCAATGTCGGCGGACAACCCCAGCTTCTTCAGTTGGAGTTGGGCAACCTTCTGGTTTACCGGATTGTCCTCGGCCACAAGGATTGCCACGGCGTCGGCCTCGACGCTGAACGGCGTCGAATCAGCGCCCGGCGCTGCCGTTTGGCTGTCCGGCTTGCCCTCGTGGTCGGCCGGCCAGCTGCTCTCGCGTCGCGCGGCGCGCATGGCGGAGGCGAGGCAGTGAACCAGGTGGGAATGCTTGACTGGCTTGATGAGGCAGGCATCGAGGCTGTGCCGGGCTCGCTCGGTGGCGTTCAAGCGGTCGCCCATGGACGTCAACAGAATCAGGCGAGGCGGATGGGACAACGTCGCGATCCGAATGGCGTCCGCCACCATCAATCCGTCCATGTCCGGCATCTGCATGTCGAGCAGCGCCAGATCGTAGGATTGTCCGGCGACGTCCGCGGAACGGAGGGCATCGAGCGCCGCGGGACCGTCGGCGACGGCCAGACTGACAACGCCCCAGCGGTTCAAGCGGTGGAACAATACTTTGCGGTTGGTCTCGTTGTCGTTGACAATCAACGCGTGCAGCCCCTGCAGGCTCTCGCGCTCGTTGACGTTGACGTTTTCCGCGATGGTCTGCCTGGAAAAAAGAACGCTGAAGAAGAAGACGGAGCCCTGACCGACCCGGCTGCGGACAGAGAGGCTGCCCCCCATCGTCTCGACGATGCGGCGGGAGATCGCCAGGCCCAGTCCTGTGCCGCCGTAACGCCGGGTGGTCGATTCATCCGCCTGGGTGAAGGGTTGAAACAGGTGGGAGATGACTTCGGGCGCGATGCCAATTCCGGTGTCGTGAATCTCAAAGCGCAACTCTGCGGAGGTGTCGTCCAGCCGGTTGACCGAGACGTCGAGAAAAACCTCGCCGGTGTTGGTAAACTTGATCGCATTGCCGATCAGATTGAGAAGCACCTGGCGCAGGCGCAGTGGATCGCCCCGGAGCAGGGTTGGCACGTCCTCCCCGACCTGCGTGATGAGTTCCAGCTTCTTCTGGGAGGCGCGTGCGGCGTGCAGTTCGATGGCGCTTTCGACCACCTCCCAGAGGTCAAAATCGGTCGTTTCCAGGGACAGCCGGCCGGCCTCGATCTTGGAAAAGTCGAGAATGTCATTCAGAATCCCCATCAGGGTCTCGCTGCTGTTGCGGAGCGTCTCGACGAAGTCCCGCTGTTCGCTGGAAAGGTCCGTCTCCAGCAGCAGGTTGGCCATGCCCAGAATGCCGTTCATGGGCGTGCGGATCTCGTGGCTCATGTTGGCGAGAAACGCGCTCTTGGACCGGTTGGCGGTCTCGGCCGCCTCCTGGGCCGCGTGCGCCTCGTCCTCTGCGCGCTTGCGTTCGATGATCTCCGCGCGCAACTCTGCGGTGCGGTCGGCCACCGCCCGTTGCAGCGTCTCCAACTGGAATCGGGATTGCTGGAGCAGGTGCCATTTCTCCGTGAGGGCCAGGCTGAGCTGCAGCACCTCGACGTTGTCGAAGGGCTTCTTGAGGATCACGAGCCGGTCGGACTGGCCGATCTTTGTGATCAAGTCCTCCCAAGAGTAGTCCGAGTAGGCGCTGCAGATGACGATTTGCAGGTCGGGCTCGACGTCCCACAACTTCAACGTGGTCTCGACCCCGTCGATGCCCGGGGGCATGCGCATGTCAACAAAGGCGAGGGCGTAGGGCAGGCCGGCGGCAGTCGCCTTTCGAGTCAGTTCCACGCCCTCCAGCCCCTGATAGGCGGAGTTGACGCTGAACGGGGTGGAGCGGCTGGTCTTGGAGGATTCCCCGAAGATGTCTTCCTCCGCCTGCGCCAGCAGGTTGACTCCCTGCTCGGGCTTCAGGATCTTCCGGAAGTCCTCATGAATCGCCCGGTTGTCGTCAATGATAAGAATCCGACGGTTCTTATCAGCGGGTTTGGTCGTCATGGGGGAACATCTGCATGCGGCGATTGCGTTGCAGTCCGGAACTTGGTTGTGGTGTGCCTCAATCACACCATATCGGCATTTTCCGACCGGAATATAGGGGCAATTTCCCGGCTCGCGGCGGTGGTGCCGTGGCGGCGCGATTGAATTTCGCAATCCCGCCTGGCGGTCGGGACGGAATGCCGGGCCATCCGTCGTACGCGCGCTGAAAAGCGGCGCGGGCGCCCCGTTTCGCACTGGCTCGCACCCAGGGTCGCTCCTGGCATGCCATGATCTGTTCAGTCCGGCGCGGCGCGCGACGATTCTTTTGGAGGGCGGTGCGCGGTCACCGCCGGGGTTGGGCGGCGCAGACTCCGCCTACTCACTGGGCCAGAAGGAAGTTCTTGAGGTTCAAGGCAGCCGACCCGGTGAACGGCTCCCGCTTGCCGTCAATGAAGATCACCGTGGCGGACCAGGATTCATCAGACGGACGGGGCATCGGCGGATGAGTCATCCCGGGGGATGTGAGGACGATCTCCTTGATCGAAGCCGTGTTGATGTATCTGTCCGGTGCAACTCTGATAAATTTCATGGGACATTTTTGCCAGGCGAAGCCTCGGTCCGCA
>CAWDQK010000020.1:0-53132 GCA_963804395.1 uncultured Verrucomicrobiae bacterium
TCCTGAGAATGTCTATGCCATTAATTTCTGCTTTATGCAGGTCAGAAACAAAATTATCTATGAATTGACTCAAGCCTTTTGGCTTACTTTCTCCACAAAATCAACCTATCACTAAAGGTGGCTTGTATTGACTTTCATTTACTAGCCCGAGAATTGGCCAAATGTTAAGATTTGAGCTTTTAAAAATTGGTAGCCCATCAATGTTAATCTGCAGCGTTAATTCATCGATGGCCTCATTCACAATAAGTTCATTTTGCTGTAGCAAAATGCCGGAGGCAACTCCTACGTAACAGAATTGTCTCCCATCAATTGTTTTAAATCAAAGTTAGTCTTGGCATCTTTAGGCAGTTGACAATGACGAGTTTTTGTAAATATGTGCGGGAAGGATGTCAATGCAATTTGATGATCGAACGCGACCCAGCTCTCCTGCGGTTCCTGCAACGAGGCAATTCGACCCAGAACCGGGTCATACGTACGGGCATAAATATCGAAATACCCGAGCGCGGCGGAGGGCACCGAGCGCTGACCAGACGAGTTCTGCGGGTCGCGATTACATCCCCGGCCGCCTTGGCCGCGGCCCGCAGCTCCAGGATACGAGCCGCCGTCGCGCGCAGGTCGGCGGGCAATCGGTCGACGACGTCCTGCGACAGCATCAGGCCGGCCATGCCCGACATCTGATAGCCGCCGTTACGAAACCATGTTGAAACTGTCGACCGCGAGCTTGCGCACCGCCGATTGCGCCACGAACGGCACGAGGCTCGCGGCGATCAGCAAGGCCGTGCACGGGACGAGCCGACGCGCGCCGCGACGCCGGGCGAGAAGGAGCCACAGCGCCGGGAGGGCGAGAAGCAATACGTAGTCGAACCAGCAAGTGTGACAGAAACATGGCCATTGGTTGCTTTCCCCCGGCAAAATGTTATTTGACGATGGGTTTGATGTCGCTACGACCAATACTCGCCACTTCGCCCATATCCCTGGGCTTCGGCTCATCGACACCAAGCCGTATCTCTTGAAGTAAGACGAGCCTCATCTGCCTGAACGAATCAAACGCGCGGTTTCAAATGTCCGATGTCTTGCCTTGCAGTTCGCTTTGGACCTGCTCACGGGCGAGTTCGATTGTAAGATGACATGAGGCCGACACGGGGTGGAAATCACGCCAACCTGTCGGCTGACAAAAACGAATCGAACGCAAGATGGTTCAGAGCGTGCTCCCGTGGAAGCGGGAGTGATCATCGGGGTCGGACTGGATGTGCATGCGGAGAGAGTTGCGGCCTGCGTCCAAGTCCAAGTCGATGGCGCGACCCCGCAGCCGGCACAGCTGGTGTTGAGCGATGGCTTGCTGGGATGGCTGGCGAAGTTGCGGGGCAGGTCCGACGGGCTCCTGAGGCGGGTTTCACCCCATGGAGGCTGGCAAGCACGCGAGTTAGGATGGGGGGGCTCAGTGGGCTCAACGCTAACCGGCTTGGTCTGGTGAACAGTTTTCCCAACATTCTCACTATTGGCGTCGTGCCGCGGCATGTCGTCAGCCTGATCATCGCCAACTTGGCGTGCAAGATTGCGGCCATTTTTGTGCTCTGGACGGCGCCTGTCACGGCCATTGCGCTTTGGTTCGGATCCGACGCATTGATCGCGTATCACGTATTTGCGCCGCGAGCGCAGGGATTGGTGCGCATGTACCGACGGTTTGCGACCGTGCGGCGGGAGGTGTGGTTGACCATTGACGACGGCCCAGACCCGGAAGACACCCCTCGCATTCTCGACCTGCTCGCAGAGCACGGCGCGCGCGCGACCTTCTTTGTCATCGGTGAAAACGCAAGCACCCACTCCGGACTCATCCGGGCGATTGCCGCGGCCGGGCACGAGGTGGGGCACCACACGCACACGCATCCGCTCGCGGCGTTCTGGTGCGCCTCTCCGGCGACGGTGAATCGGGAACTCGACGCAGGCCTGGAGGCATTGCGCGCATCCGGAGTGACACCGACGCGGTTTCGTCCGCCTGTCGGGATCAAGAACATCTGGCTGGCCCGGGCGTTGCGCGCGCGCGGCCTCACCTGCGTGGGTTGGAGTGCGCGCGGACTGGAACGCAGGCGCGGAGACACGGCGGCAGTAGTGGCGAGGGCGACACACGGCCTCGCTCCCGGATCGATTCTGCTGCTTCACGAAGGACCCAGGGTGCCGGCGGCGATTCGAGTTCAGGCCATCCGCCAGGTCCTGGAACAATTGCGGGACCGGGGCTATCAATGCGTCGTTCCCGGGCCGGATCAGCTGATCTAGTTGACATGGGGTGGTCAGACGGGCGCTGAGGGCCCAACCTGACCACCGAGATGACAACCAACGAGACCCAGCCCATTCCAACCGCAGCCGCTCCGCAAGGCGCAAAACCGCACCGGCTGATCAAGGTGGGCGTCGATGTACACTGAAATACGTCGTTGTGCGCCAGATCGACGGCCAATCACCCCAGCCTCCGCAGAAGTTTTCGCCGGAAGGGTTCATCGCTTGGGCCATGATTTGCCTCCGGAGTGGTGAAGCCGCTGGACAATTGTTCAGGCTGCTTGCCCGATTTCCAGCCGCGGTTCAGCGAAACCCTCGTCGCAGATCAAATTCGCTGATCTGTTGGTCCGTTGGGTTCAGCTGACATGTTCGCATCGGCAGCCCAGATTTGAGCAAGCACTGATCTAAACAGGTGGCGCTTACACATCTTAACTCGTTTATAACCAATAAGATGGTGGACCCGATCAGGGTCCGAACATTACCTATGGCGGAATGTCATTGCTCCGGGTTCGCTCCGGTTTGGATCTTTCAAATTGAATCCTCTGCCGCGCGATTCCCAGACCTTTCTTCTTTCGTCCGCCTTTGATGAACCCGAGCTGCTGCTAGCAGGAGCAGCGAAGCGCAGAACCATTCGCTTGGTGCGCCACCACCGCCTCCACCGCCACCAGGCGTCGGGGGGATCGTGGTGGTTGGGGTGGGATTGACCGTTAGCGTCGCCTCGTTGCTGGTTACGTTGCCCATCACATTAGTGACCACGACCGTGTAATTTCCCGCGTTGTCCGGCTGAGCATTGGAGAGGCTATAGGAGCTGCTCGTTGCGCCGTTGATCGCCGTGGTGCCAAAGTACCACTGGTATGTTATTGCCGGACGCCCCGAAGCGATGACAGAGAATTGCACGCTGCCGCCTTGCGTCACCGTCTGGCTTTGCGGCTGCGTCGTGATGGCAGGCGCCAAAGCCAACAGTCCGACCCGGATGGTATCGTTGTCAGTATCGGCTACATAGAGATTGTTGCTGCGGTCCACCGCGATTCCAGCGGGATTGAAGAAGCGGACCGCCGATCCCATTCCATCCGCGCTTCCGCTGGTACCGGCCAAACCGGCCAGCGTGGTAACTGCACCTGTCGAAGGCACAACCTCGCGGATTGTGAAGTTATCGGTATCGGCCACATAGACGTTCCCGGATGAATCCACAGCGAGGTCCGACGGCGAGTCGAACCGGGCGGCACTGCCAGTCCCGTCGGCACCGCCGGAGTTGCCAGCTAACCCAGCAAGGGTGCTGACCTGACCCGACGAGGAGATTGCCCTGATTGTGTGGTTTTCGGTGTCCGTAACGTAGAGATTGCCCGCACTGTTGACCGCAATCCCAGAGGGAAAATTGAACTGAGCCATGCTGCCAATTCCGTCGGCGCTTCCTGCATTGCCCGCCAAGCCAGCCACCGTTGTCACCGCCCCGGTCGAGAGCACAACCTTCCTGATCAGGTGGTTGTTGGTGTCGGCCACGTAGAGGTCGCCATTGGTGTCAATGGCCAGGCCTTGCGGCCCGTAGAACAGGGCGCCACTGCCCGTACCATTAACGCTGCCCGCGGTCCCGGCCGACCCAGCGAATGTGCTCACCACGCCCGATGAAGTGATCTTCCGCAGCGTGTGATTCAAGGTGTCAGCCACATAAACATTACCCGAGCCGTCGGCAGCCACACCCGAAGGATTGTTGAAGCGGGCAGCGCTGCCCGTGCCGTCGATATAACCGGAATCCCCGCCCACTCCGGCCAGCGTTGTCACCTCTCCCGTCGAAACGACAATCTTGCGGATTGTGTGATTGTCGGTGTCGGCGACGAAAAGATTGCCAGCGTTGTCCGCAGTAAGGCCGGATGGGTAATAGAAGCGGGCAGCACTGCTGCCACTGCCGTCATTATCTCCGATGTTCAGCGCCTGGCCGGCGAGCGTGCTGACGATCAAGGGCGAAGCGATAACGACAGGCACACTGGTAGTCACAGCGATTGTGTTTGAATTGGTCCCGATGCCTGCGCTGTCGTATGCCCTAACCCGGTAGTAGTAAGTCGTGTTCGGGTCCAAACCGGTGATTGTCTCGCTGGTGACAGCTCCAACGTCGAGGTCCTTGTATCCACTAACAAAGCTACTGAATGAGCTGTTGGTCGAGACATCCAGCCGATAGCTGAGCGCTCCGTTCACCTCGTTCCAAGTGGCGGTGAATCTGCTGCTGATAACGTTCTCGCCCACATCCGCAGCCACCGGGGAAGGTGTCACCACCAGAGTCGCAGCGTAGGACTGCACGTTGTTCCCATCGGTCTTTGGGGTCAGGCAGCGATACTGATAGCTGTCCATGTCGGCTGTTACGCCAGTGACCGTCAGCGTAGCTGCGCCCGTACCACTGTACGATACCGTGCTCGTTACTGTCGTCAAAACACTCGGAACGGTCGCGCTCCAGAACTTCAACACATCAGGCAACTTTGCGGTGTCACTCAAGTTTGTCCAAGTGAGCCCCCCGTCTGTGCTCACCTGCCATTGGTAGGTCGGTGTCAACCCCGGCGAAGTCGTCACGGTAAATGTCACGGTGCCGCCCGTCGGCACAATCTGGTCCACGGGTTGGGTGACAAAGACAGTCCCAATTCTCCCAGTGGCCACGATGAGCGAATGGTTCGCCCCCGCCGCGATCTGCTGCACCTCAAGTGCGACGAGTTCCGGCGTGATCTGCTGTGTTGTCGTCCCGTCACCAAGCTGGCCGTAAGTATTGTCACCCATGGCCCGCAAGCTCCCATCCGTCTTCAGAATCAGGCTGTGAGTTTGCCCCGCTGCGATCGCCTGCACTCCGCCGGGTAGAATCTGTTCCGGAGAATGGCTGTCGATGATAGTTCCATCGCCGAGTTGGCCGTCTCCATTTGCACCCATGGCCCAGAGGCTCCCATCCGTCTTCAAGATTAGACTGTGATTGGCACCTGCGGCGACCGCCTGGACCCCGCTCGCCAGTATCTCCTCCGGCGCATTCTGCTGGTTCGTTGTCCCATCTCCGAGCTGGCCATTTGCGTTGTTTCCCATGGCCCAGAGGCTCCCGTCCGTCTTCACGAACAGGCTGAAATTGGTGCCCGCCGCGACAGATTTCACTCCACTCGAAAGAATCTCAACCGGGACGTTGCGTTGGGTCGTCGTTCCGTCGCCGAGCTCGCCGTTCGAGTTGTCGCCCATGGCCCAGAGGCTGCCGTCCGCCTTCATGAACAGGCTGTGGATATTCCCGGCTGCCACCGATTGAACTCCGCTCGCGAGGATCTGCTCTGGTGCATTCTGCTGGGTTGTCGTCCCATCGCCGAGCTGGCCGTTTCCATTGTTGCCAATGGCCCACAGGCTTCCGTCCGTCTTCACGAACAGATTGTGACCGTTGGCTCCTGCCGCCGCCGACTGAACTCCACTGGAAAGGATCTGTACTAAAGAACTTCGTTGTGTATAAAACGTCCCATCGCCAAGCCCGCCCGACCAATTGGAGCCCACGCCCCACAGACTTCCGTCCGTCTTCACGAACAGGCTCTGATTGCCGCCCGCGGCAATCGCCTGCAGCCCTTCAGAATAGACCTGGACCGGGTTCGTACGTTGAACCGTTCTGGCCTCGCCTAGCTGGCCGTTGGAATTGCTCCCAACAGCCCACAAGCTTCCGTCTGTTTTCAAAATCAAGCTATGCTGGAAGCCCGCTGCAACCTGCTGAACCCCGCTAGAAAGGATCTGCACAGGTGAGTGACGGTCTGTCGTCGTTCCGTCGCCGAGGAGACCGGTTCGATTGTAGCCCATGGCCCAAAGGCTTCCGTCCGTCTTCACGACGAGGCTGTGCTCCCAGCCCGCCGAGACTGTGCGAACTCCACCGGGGAGGATCTGGACCGGAGAATACCGGTCGGTCGTCGTCCCGTCGCCAAGCGCACCCATCGAATTCTCCCCCGTACCCCACAGACTTCCGTCCGTCTTCACGATCAAGCTGTGCATGCAGCCACCCGCCACCGACTGGACTCCGCCTGAAAGAATCTGCACCGGAGAATTGCTGTTCTGCCAGCTCCCGTCGCCAAGTGCGCCCACCCAGCTCTCACCCATAGCCCACAGGCTCCCGTCCGTCTTAACGATCAAGCTGTGATAATAGCCCGCAACGATTGCCCGCACCCCCCCCGCCAGAATCAGCTCCGGGGAGCGAGAGTCGGTCGTCGTCCCGTCGCCGAGCTGGCCGCTATCATTGCGCCCCATGGCCCACAGGCTCCCGTCCGCCTTCAAAATCAGGCTGTGATTGCCGCCAGCCGAGATCGCCTTGACGCCACCGGAAAGAATCTGCACCGGAATATGCCGGTCTATCGTCGTCCCGTCGCCGAGCTGGCCATTCCCGTTGTTTCCCATGGCCCAAAGGCTTCCATCCGTCTTCAAGATCAGACTGTGACCATTGGCACCAGCCGCCACGGCCTTAACCCCATCAGAAAGAATCTGGACCGGCGTGCTTCGATCGATCGTCGTTCCGTCGCCGAGCTCGCCGTTAGCGTTCTGGCCCATGGCCCACAGGCTCCCGTCTGTCTCCAGAATCAGGTTATGACTCGTACCCACGGAAATAGCGCTGACGTTCGCAGCGACCTGGGCCAGATGAATGCTTTGATCCAATGCGTTGTCGCCCAATTGCCCGCTACTATCCGCGCCGAAGGCCCACAATTCCTGGATCGCCGCGCCCCTTTGCGTGAGCGTGTGCGAGGTCCCGTTCACTGTGATCGTCGCGGTGCGGTCGGCCCCCGTGGTGTTGGCCGCCACGGTCACCAGAATGTTGCCGTCCTCCGACCCGCTCGTGCGCGAAAGCGTGACCCAGGTCGAATCCACGCTCGCCGTCCAGTCCACGTTCGAATTCACCAAAATTTGGTAAGGCACCTGTTCGGCTCCAACAACCTGGCTCACAGGTGTAATCGTGGTCTGCGCGACGGTCAACTGCATCGACTTCGATTGGGTGGTCACCGCTCCGCTCGTTACTACAACGTAGTAGAATCCGTCTTGGGGCGTCTCGACCGATGGGATGGTGTAGCTTGCCGCCGTAGCCCCTGAGATCGCCTGCCCATCGAAGTACCACTGGTAGGTCAGCGTCCCTTCCCCACCGGCCGTAACGCCGAGCGCCACCGATTGGCCTGGCGTCACAACCTCATCCTGCAGTTGCGGTCCGGTGATCTGCGGCGCATGCAACGCGATGTCGCCAGTAGCCACGATGAGGGAATAGCCCCCGCCGGCAGCGATCTTTTGCACGTTCACCGCAACGAGCTCCGGCGTGGAGCGACCGAATGTTGTCCCATCGCCAAGCTCGCCTGAACTGTTGTCGCCCATGGCCCAGAGGCTCCCGTCCGTCTTCAGGATCAGGCTGTGATTCTGGCCCGCGGCGATAGCCTGCACTCCACCAGATAGGATCTGCGTTGGAGCATGCCTATCGGTCATCGTCCCATCTCCGAGCTGGCCGGACGTGTTTTGCCCCATGGCCCACAGGCTGCCGTCAGTCTTCAAGATCAAACTGTGATTGGCGCCCGCCGCGACCGCCTGGACCCCGCTCGTCAGAATCTCCTCCGGCGCATTTTGCTGAGTCGTTGTCCCGTCTCCGAGTTGCCCGTTCACGTTGTTTCCCATAACCCAGAGGCTCCCGTCTATCTTCACGAACAGACTGAAATTGGTACCCGCTGCGACCGATTTAACTCCACCCGAAAGAATCTCGACCGGGGCGTTGCGTTGAGTTGTCGTTCCGTCGCCGAGTTCGCCTTGGGAATTATCGCCCATGACCCACAAGCTTCCGTCCGTCTTCATGAACAGGCTGTGGATATTGCCCGCCGCTGCCGACTGCACACCACTAGGGATGATCTGCTCCGGCGCATTCTGCGATGTCGTCGTTCCATCGCCGAGCTGTCCGTTTCCATTTGCACCTGTGGCCCACAGGCTCCCGTCCGTCTTCAGGATCAGACTGTGACTACCGCCTGCCGCGACCGTTTGAACCCCACTGGTGAGAATCTGCTCCGGCGAACTGCTTTCGATCATCGACCCGTCGCCCAGCTGGCCGTTCCCATTCCAGCCCATGGCCCAAAGGCTCCCGTCCGTCTTCACGATCAGGCTGGAACTGCCCCCCGAGACTTCCTGAACCGCACCGGAAAGGATCTGGATCGGGCTCGCATGTTGGAGCGTCGCTCCGTCGCCGAGCTGGCCGCAGTTATCCAAGCCCACCGTCCACAAGCTTGCGTCCGTCTTCAGAATCAGGCTGTGCCAGCCACCAGCCGAGATCGCCTGAACACCGCCGGAAAGAACCGGCACCGGCGTGTGGCGGTCCGTCGTCGTTCCGTCGCCGAGCTGGCCACCTCCATTGAAGCCCATGGCCCACAAGCTCCCGTCCGTCTTCAGAATCATGCCTGAACTAAAGCCGGCCGCAATCGCCTGAACCCCACCCGAAAGAATCTCTACGGGAGAGTGACGGTCGATCGTCGTTCCGTCGCCAAGCTGGCCGTTTCCATTGGAGCCCATGGCCCACAGGCTCCCATCTGTCTTCATGAACAGGCTGGAACCCCATCCTCCTGCCGCAATCGCCTGAACCCCACCCGAAAGAATCTCTACGGGAGAGTGACGGTCGATCGTCGTTCCGTCGCCAAGCTGGCCGGCCCAATTCCCGCCCATGGCCCAGAGGCTCCCGTCCGTTTTCAAGATCAGACTGTGACAAGCGCCTGCGGCGACCGCCTTGACCCCGCCTGAGAGAATCTGCACAGGAGCACTACGTGGGGTCGTCGTTCCATCGCCTAGCTGGCCGTTTTCATTGTCACCCATGGCCCAGAGGCTCCCGTCCGTCTTTATGAAAAAGCTGAAATCAAAACCTGCCGTAACCGCCTGAATCCCGCCGGAGAGAATCTGCACCGGAGAGTTGCGTTCGGTCTTTGTTCCATCGCCGAGCTCGCCGTATCCATTAAAACCCGCAGCCCACAGGCTCCCGTCGGTCTTCAAGATCAGACTCTGATAGCCACCTATCGCGACCGCCTGCACACCACCGGAGAGAACCCGCACGGGGCTCGCACGGTTGATCGTCGTTCCGTCACCGAGCTGCCCGCTGCCATTGAGGCCCGTGGCCCACAAGCTCCCGTCCGTCTTCACGAACAGACTGTAGCCAGAACCTCCGGAAACGGCGCTGACATCCCCAGCCACTTCGGCCGGACGCACACGTTGGCCCAGCACATTATCGCCCAGTTGCCCGCTACCATCTGCGCCGAAAGCCCACAATTCTTGGATCGCCGCGCCGCGTTGCGTAAGCGTGTGCGTCGCCCCATTCACTGTAATTGTCGCGGTGCGATCTGCCGCGGTCGTATTGGCCGCCACAGTCACAAGAATGTTGCCATCCTCCGATCCGCTCGTCTGCGAAAGCGTGACCCAAGGCGCGCTCGCGCTCGCGGTCCATCCCACGTTCGAATTCACCAGAATCTGGTACGGCACCTGTTCTGGTCCCACCACCTGGCTCGCAGGCGTGATCGAAGTCTGCGCCACGCTCAACTGCATCGCCTTGGATTGGGTGGTCACAATTCCGCCGGTGACTACAACGTAGTAGAAACCGGCCTGCGCCGTTCCGACCGATGGAATGGTGTAGCTTGCAGCCGTAGCCCCTGAGATCGCTTTGCCATCAAAGTACCATTGGTATGCCAGCGTTCCAGAACCGCTGGCTGTGACGCTCAAAATCGCCGATTGGCCTGCGGTCGCAATCGTATCCTGCGGCTGTACTGAAATCTGCGGTGCATGCAGGGTCAGGTCACCGCTGCTCACTAGCAACGAATGGTCCGTTCCGGCAGCGATCATTCGCACATTCAACGCGATGAGCTTCGGCACAAGGCTCCCAAAGGTCGTTCCGTCTCCGAGCTGGCCATAAGTATTGTCGCCCATGGCCCAAAGGCTTCCGTCAGTCTTCAGAACCAGGCTGTGCGATTGGCCTGCTGCGATAGCCTGCACTCCACCAGATAGGATCTGCGTTGGAGCATGCCTATCGGTCATCGTCCCATCTCCGAGCTGGCCGGACGTGTTTTGCCCCATGGCCCACAGGCTGCCGTCAGTCTTCAAGATCAAACTGTGATTGGCGCCCGCCGCAACCGCCTGGACCCCGCTCGTCAGAATCTCCTCCGGCGCATTTTGCTGAGTCGTTGTCCCGTCTCCGAGTTGCCCGTTCACGTTGTTTCCCATAACCCAGAGGCTGCCGTCTGTCTTCACGAACAGGCTGAAATTGGTTCCCGCTGAGCCCGCCCGCACACCGCTCGCAAGCACCGACACCGGAGTGTTCCGCTGTGTAGTTGTCCCATCGCCGAGCTCGCCATTGCTGTTGTCGCCCATGGCCCAGAGGCTCCCGTCTGCCTTCACGAACAGACTGTGGACAAGGCCCGCTGAAATCGTTTGGACTCCACTCGCGATAATCTGCTCTGGTGCGTTCTGCTGGGTTGTCGTCCCATCGCCCAGCTGGCCGTTTCCATTAGCACCCACAGCCCACAAGCCCCCATCCGTCTTCACAATCAGGCTGTGACTGCCGCCCGATGCGACTTCCTGAACTCCACTAGCGATAATCTGCACCGGCGAGCTACTGGCTCCACTGGCATCGATGGCCCACAGGCTCCCGTCAGTCTTCACGATCATGCTTTGGTTACCGCCCGCTGCCAGCGCTTGGAGAGCGCCGGAAAGGGCTTCGATTGGGCTCGTCCGTTGGAGCATCGTACTTTTGCCCAACTCGCCGCTGTCATTCGCACCCACGACCCACAGGCTTCCGTCCGTCTTCAAGAAAAGGCTGTTTTCCCAGCCTCCATCTGCGACGGCCTGAACCCCGCTCGAAAGAACCTCCACAGGAGAGTGATGGTCGATTATCGTGCCGTCTCCAAGCTGCCCGAACCAATTGTTCCCCATTGCCCACAGGCTTCCATCCGTCTTCACGAACAGGCTGTGAGAGCCGCCCGCACCAATCGCCTGAACCCCACCGGGAAGAACTTCTACTGGGGAGTTGCGCTGCGTCGTCGTCCCATCGCCAAGATCGCCGTAGACGTTGTCACCGGTGGCCCATAGACTTCCGTCTGTCTTTAATATCAAGCTGTGGGTCCAGCCTGCTGAAACCGCCTGTACACCGCCAGAGAAGATCTGCACGGGCGTGTTGCGGCTGGTTGTCGTCCCATCGCCGAGTTCCCCGTCGTTGTTGAAACCCATGCCCCACAGGCTCCCGTCCGTCTTCACGAATAGGCTGTATGCCCATCCTCCTGCCGTGATCGCCTTAACACCCCCGGGAAGAATCTGCTCAGGCGCGTTACATTGCTTTGAAGTGCCGTCGCCGAGGTCGCCGGACCAATTTCCACCCATGGCCCAGAGACTGCCGTCCGTTTTCAAAATCAGTGTGTGATCGTAGGCAGCCGCGACCGACTGAACTCCTCCGGAAAGAATCTCTACTGGAGAGTGACGTTCAATCGTCGTCCCGTCGCCAAGCTGGCCCCATCCATTATCACCCATCGCCCATAGGCTCCCGTCTGTCTTGATGAAAAAGCTGAAATCAATGCCCACCGCAACCGATTGAACTCCGCCGGAGAGAATCTGGACGGGCGCGTTGCGATTGGCTGTCGTCCCATCACCGAGCTGGCCGTAGTTGTTCTGACCGATGGCCCAAAGGCTTCCGTCATTCTTCACAAACAGACTGAACCCCCAGCCTGCAGTAGCGATCGCCTTGACATCCGTAGCCAGCTCGCTCGGTTGCGCGCTATTGATCAATGCGTTGTCGCCCAGTTGCCCGCTACCATCTGCTCCGAATGCCCACAATTCCTGGATCGCCGCGCCCCGTTGCGTGAGCGCGTGCGTTGCGCCGTTCACTGTGATCGTAGCCGTGCGGTCGACCCCTGTTGTATTGGCCGCCGCAGTCACCAGAATGTTGCCATCCTCCGATCCGCTCGTCTGCGAAAGACTAACCCAAGTCGCGTTCACGCTCGCCGTCCAGTCGACGTTCGAATTCACGAGAATCTGGTACGGCACCTGTTCCGGTCCCACCACCTGGCTCGTAGGCGTGATGGAAGTCTGCGGGACGACCAGCTGGGTCGACTCCGAATTCGTGACCGACAATCCGTTGCTGACCTGAAGATAGTAGAACCCGGACTGGGCTGCCCCGACCGATGGAATGGTGTAGCTTGGACTGGTCGCTCCCACGATCGCCTGGCCATTGAAGTACCACTGGTACGTCAGCGTCCCTGCGCCGCTTGCCGTAACACTCAAAGTCGCCGATTGTCCTGCAGTCACAAACTCGCTGGACTGCGGCTGAACCGAAATAGCCGGAGCCGTACCGGTACCTGACAGGGTCACCACGTTGCTCATCAACGAGCAAACCGCATTGCTCACCAACACATAATAGCTCCCTGAATTTGCCGGCTGTGCGTTGCTGATCGTCAACGTGGCTGCAGTCGCCCCCGCCAGTGTTTGTCCGTTGAAAAACCACTGGTAGTTCGGCGCAGGCGTTCCGGTCGCGGTTACACTGAAGGTCACCGTGTTGCCTGGATTCGCTGTCTGGCTCACCGGCTGGGCCGTGATCTGCGCGGGCGTGTCAACTGTCAATGTCACCGCATTGCTGACCATGTTACTCTGGACAGAGTTCGAAGCCAGACACTGGTACTGATAGCCGTTCATCGCTGCAGACGCACCCGTGATGGTCAGGGCAGCGGTCCCCGTGCCGCTGTAAGGCGCCATCTCGGTCACGTTCGTCCAGGAATTCCCGTTATCGATCGACACCCGCCACTGGTAGGTTGGCGCCGGATTGCCCGAGACTAAGGCCGTGAATGTTGCCGTGCCGCCGGCCGTCACGGTCTGAGGCGCCAGCTGAGTCGAAAACATCGGCGCCCAGTCAACTGTCAATGTTGCAGCTTTGCTGGCCACGTTGCTCTGGACAGAATTCGAAGCCAGGCACTGATACTGATAGCCATTCAGCGCTGCCGTTACGGAAGTGATGGTCAGGATGTCCGTTGCCGTACCGCTGTACGGCGCGGTTTCGGCGAGGTTCGCCCAAGTGCTCCCGCCGTTCGTGCTCACCTGCCACTGGTAGGTCGGCGCAGGCGCTCCGGTTGCGGTCACGCTGAAGGTCACCGTGGCGCCCGCATTCGCGGTCAGGCTCACGGGCTGAATCGTTATCCACGGTGCAGACGGCGGCGCATATCCGGTCGCCACGATCAACGAATGGAACCCTCCAGCAGCGATTTTTTGCACGTTCCCACCGATCAGCTCCGGCGTGTTTTGCTGTGCAGTCGTCCCATTTCCGAGCTGGCCATTGGTGTTGTCGCCCATGG
This sequence comes from uncultured Verrucomicrobiae bacterium, assembly GCA_963804395.1. Taxonomy (GTDB): domain Bacteria; phylum Verrucomicrobiota; class Verrucomicrobiia; order Opitutales; family Opitutaceae; genus Fen-1467. Next base: position 13,584 of record CAWDQK010000020.1, read on the forward strand.
CCCAGAGGCTTCCGTCCGTCTTCAGAACCAAGGTGAACCATGCGCCTTCCGCGATCGCCCGAACGCCACCTGAGAAGATCTGCACCGGGGAGTTGCGTTGGGTATATGTTCCATCACCGAGCTCGCCCCAGGTATTGCCGCCCATTCCCCAGAGGCTCCCATCCGCCTTCAAAATAGAACTGTGATCACTACTTGCCGCAATCGCCTGAACTCCACCGGTAAGGATCTCCTCTGGTACGTTTTGCTGCGTCGTCGTTCCATCGCCGAGCTGGCCGTTGCTATTCGAGCCCATGGCCCACAGGCTCCCGTCCGTTTTCAAGATCAGGCTGTGAACGCTACCCGCCGCAATCGCCTGGACTCCACCGGTAAGGATCTCCTTTGGCACGTTTTGCTGCGTCGTCGTTCCATCGCCGAGCTGGCCGCTTCCGTTGTTTCCCATGGCCCACAGGCTCCCGTCTGTCTTCAGGACGAGGCTGAACTGATCGCCCGCGGCGACCGCCTGAACACCTCTGGAGATAATCTGTTCTGGAGCAACGCACTCCCTGCCCGTGGATGTTCCGTCGCCGAGCTGGCCATTTCCGTTGTAGCCCGTGGCCCACAGGCTTCCGTCCGTCTTTAGAATCAGACTGTGGTTTGCGCCCGCAGCGACCGCCTGCACACCACTGGAGAGAATCTGTACCGGAGCGTTGCGATCAATCGTCGTCCCGTCGCCAAGCTGGCCGCTGCCATTTGCGCCCATGGCCCACAGGCTCCCGTCTGTCTTTACGATCAGGCTGTGACCACTGCCCGCTCCGACCGTTTGCACCCCGCCCGAGAGAATCTGCACTGCGCTTGGCCGGCTGATCGTCCTCCCATCGCCGAGCTGGCCATCTCCGTCGTCGCCCATGGTCCACAAAGTCCCATCCGTCTTCAGAATCAGGCTGTGCGCATAGCCTGCCGCGACCGCCTGCACTCCGCCAGAAAGGACCATTTCCGGGGTGTTTTGTTGCGTCGTCGTTCCGTCGCCGAGCTGGCCGTTTATATTGCTGCCCATGACCCACAGGCTCCCGTTCGTCTTAACGATTAGGCTAAAATATCCGCCCGCCGCGACCGCTTGGACTCCGCTAGAGAGAATCTGCTCAGGGGAATGCAATGCCCCGCCGGTCGTTGTCCCGTCGCCAAGTTCGCCGTTTCCATTCAAGCCCGTAGCCCACAGGCTCCCGTCCGTCTTCACAATCAGGCTGTGATAGGCGCCCGCCGCGATCGCCTGGACTCCGCTGGAGAGAATCTGCACCGGAGAATTCCGGTTGATCGTAGTCCCGTCGCCGAGCTGACCATCTATATTGTCCCCCATGGCCCACAGGCTTCCGTCCGTCTTCAGAATCAGGCTAAAATAAAGGTCCGCCGCGACTGCCTTCACCCCACTCGATAGAATCTCTTCCGGCACGTTTTGCTGCGTTGTCGTCCCGTCGCCAAGTTGACCATCGCTATTTTCACCCATGGCCCAAAGGCTCCCGTCCGTCTTCAGAATCAGACTGTGGTTTGCGCCCGCCGCGATCGCCTTAACTCCACTGGAGAGAATCTGCACCGGAATGCTACGGTTGGTCGTCGTTCCGTCGCCAAGCTGGCCGTTATTATTCGAACCCATGGCCCACAAGCTCCCGTCCGTCTTGAGGATCAAGCTGTGATACCAACCTGCTGCGACCGCCTGCACCCCACCGGAGAGAATCGATACCGGAGGGTAGCAAGAGGTAACCGTGCCGTTGCCGAGTTCGCCCCAGCCATTATTCCCCATTGCCCACAGGCTTCCATCTGTCTTCAGAAGAAAGCTTTGATTATTACCCGCAGCAACTGCCTTCACGTTCGCAGCCACCTGCGCCGGATGCAGGCGTTGGATCAAGGCGTTGTCACCCAGCTGTCCGTAGTTATCCAAACCGAAGCCCCACAATTCCTGGATCGCGATTCCCCGTTGCGTGAGCGTGTGCGTCGCGCCGTTGACCGTGATCGTCGCGGTGCGGTCCGCCCCGGTCGTGTTGGCCGCTGCGGTCACCAGGATGTTGCCGTCCAGCGATCCGCTCGCAGACGACAGCGTGACCCAGTTCGCATTCGCACTCGCCGTCCAGGTTGCGTCCGAATTCACCAGAATCTGGTAGGGCACCTGTTCAGGTCCCACCACCTGGCTTGCGGGTGTGATTGACGTCAGCGCAAATACGGGTGCGGAAAGCAGGAAAGCTACCAACACGAGAACAGAACAAATTACAGTTTTCATGTTTTCAAGATGGAGTCGAAGAACGGACTGGACTAACGGGATAAGTTCCTAATTGCGTAGGCCGGAGACTGAGGGTCTAAACCGAAGCCGTGACGACTTCCTAGCTATAGGCGCGCTACGCACACTATGTGCGCCGCGCATGCCTTGCAGCAGCCCCGAGATATGACCAAATGTTGTGGACGGACGGACTTGAGAAAGAAGCTGGAGAAGCAGTTTTTTCAATTTCGCGGTGCCGTCGATGGAACGATCACCGAGATCAGATTGTTGATTTGATCACGACCGTTGGGCCAGGACCAGATTTTTCCGCCCTCGATCCTTCCACAATGCGCCGCCCGGAGCTTTCGGTCCCGGCACTCCACCGTCGGACCTACTTGCACCGGGCGGCTTTCACCGGCTTTGTCTCCCGGCCACCCGGGGGAGCGGGAGGCGGGCCGGGTCAGCCGGATGGCCCGCCCCTCCGGGCAGGCCGGGCTGAGCTGGGGCGCGAGAGCGAGGCGGAAGCCCAGGTTGTTGTTGCGGTTGCCCGGGTTGTTCCTGTTGCGGTTCGCCGAACGGCAGTTGGCGGCGTCGTTGTTCCAGCTGCCGCCGCGGTTGACGCGGTTCGAGCCCTGTGGCCCGTCTCCAAATTGTCAAACACCCTGCGCCGCCACGCGGCGCTGTCGGCCTCCTGCACGAAGGCGACCATCGCGGTCACCCGGGTTTGGAGCTCCGCTGCGCCCAGCCGGTCCTCGACCCACTCGTCCTCATGGTGCCGGAGCTTGCGGACAAAGCGCCGGCGGCTCTGCCGGGAGAGGATTGTGCGCCCCGGAAACAGCCTGAACCCCAGAAAATCCATCCCGCGGCCTGTCGGCTGGGGGCATGGTTCCTGTTTCAACTCCAGCTTGAGCTCGTCGCGCAGGAAACGCTTCACGGCATCCCTCACCCGTTTCAGCTCCTCCCGGTCCTCCGCCCAGACCACCATGTCGTCCATGTAGCGCACATAGGCGGAACACCGCAGCGTTTCTTTGATGAACCGGTCCGCCAGGCCGAGGTAGGCGTTGGCGAAATGCTGGCTGGTCAGGCTTCCGATCGGCAGCCCCCGACCCGGCCCCGACGAGTGGGCACCTACGATCCGGGCAAAAAGCGACAGCAACACTGGATCGCCGAATTTCCGCCGGATGAACGCCAACAGCACATCGTGGTCGATGTTGTCGAAATATTTTCGGACAAGTGAAGGAACGCGCCTCGTCGTCGGAGCGCAACTGATCGAGTGCATCGAGAAAGAGCACGAGCGGGCGCTCTGTCGTTGCTCGTGCCATCCGTTCGTGGTAGGCCGCAACCAGCGGCTGGAAGCCAATGGGCGTCTCTTCGCTGACGCCGTACGCGCGCGAAAGCTGCTCGCACAGGCTGCTCAACAACGTGCTGCCGCTCGACGAATTCGGCGTGACGCCGATGAAGCGCATAATCACTTCTGATTTCTGACCTCCGATCTCTGACCTCTGGCCTCCGACGTCTGACTTCTGCAGTTCTTCCGCTGCCTTCGCCACAACGGCCGACTTGCCGCAGCCAGAGGGGCCATGCACAACCAGCGGACGGCTCTCGCCGCTGCGAATGTGATCGCCAATCGTGTCGAGAACACCCTGCCTGCCTGTAAAGTGACGCACACGGTCGAGCGCAAACACGTTGTGTGCTTCAATCTCCAGATCGAGCGCAAGGCGCGAGGTGAACCTGCCTGTCTCGGCTTTGATCACCGCACCGAGCGATGCCTCGACATCCGCACAAAGCCGGACGGAATCCGAGGTGGAGAATGAATGGATGTTTCCCGGAGGAAGCTTGTTGCACAGGTCTCGCTTGAGCGCCGTCAGGTCCGGGTCTTCCTTTGCGTCCGGAGCGGGTGTGCGAAAGAAGGCGAAGACGTGTTCGCGATCTTCTTCAGTCTGGCCCAGGCCCTTGAGAATCTCCTGGTGCGTGGCGGATGCCTCGTACTTGATTCGGCACGGATCGTTCGCCGGCCAGCCCAGACGCGCTATCGCGGAACAGAAGATCGTTCTGAGAGAGTTCTCGGTGTCCTTCCACTCGCTTGCCTCTCGCGACCGGGCGGCCAGCTTCTCTTCCTCCGGCGCATCCGCGGCGACACGTAGCTCGCGCGGCCGGAGGATGTACTCAGCAGGCACGGAGTTGTCATTTCTACGGTACCAGCCTTTTTCCCCGGCGGGCGGATTCTCCTCCCAAACGAGGCGCCGCCTCTCGTTCTGGGTAACAACCGAAAGGATTCGCTCGAACTCCTCCGCCTCGATCCGCGCCGGCAACGGGCGCCAGCCGTAACGGTCGCCGAGCAGCACGATGAAGTTGGGCTTGATGCCGGTCTGCTGGCAGCGCTCGATTTCGCGCAGGCAGATCTCCATAGTCTGCTGATCGAGCGCCGCCTCGTCGCGCACGCCCCAGCGCAGGTCAATAGCCTGGAAGCGCGCGTTGTTCTCTTCGCAGAGCCTGCGCAGCTTTGGGAAGACTTCGCGCTGCAAAGCGTCGCGCTCGGCCTTCAGGTCTTCAAAGGTGGAACTGACAAAAACCCGGAATGTGCGTGTTGCGGTCGGCATCGGGCGTTCTCCAGGGAATTTTCAACCAACAAATGCAAGGACTTACAGTGATTCGCGATTTACGGATTCGCCGGCCATGGGTTGTTTTGCGCGGATCGAACTTGAGCATTTTGCTATCACAGGTGCAAACAATCATTAGGTTCAGCCCCGACGAAGTTGCACCATTCTCGATTGCTGCAGCAGCAAGGCGTCAGGGAGCCTGATTCGGTTTGGTCTGGCTTGGGCTAGACGCTGACCGCATCATTCGGGTTGTTCTCATTCAACCATCGGAGGACCGATAAAGTCGCTGCGTTTCATTCCAAATCCTGGCCACCTGCATCTCATTTTCCTCACGAGATTGGTATTCCTCGTTGTCGCCAGCGGTTCCACCGACCGCCCGTCGCAGCGAAATGGCTCTGGGCATTTTTCTCCTGCGACTCACGCCCAGTTGGATACAAAGGTTCCCGCACCGCCACCGCGCCATCCTTCTGTCCCTATTGCCAAGTAAATCGACGCGTGTGTTTCGCGCACTCGGTACGCGCACCCGCCCGGCAAGCCCTGATCCGACCGTCATGAACGCCCAGCGCCCAAAAATTCTCTTTATAAATTCAAAACTTGATCGCCATGATGGCAGCTTGCCAGTTGTCCGTGCCTTGGAGGTGGACTATGATGTCGATGAGAAAATCGAGCTAATTTGGGCGGCGGTCGAACTCGTTCGCCTCGCCGAAAAGAGCGGCCGACCGTACGACGCCATCATCACCCACCTACCGCCCGGCTCTATTTGGCCGGGAGGTTATCCATATGGACAGAGTCTGGGAATCATTTCCGATATGGCCCAGTCAACCGAAGCTCCGATATTCGCCTACACGGCTGCAGCACACAGCGACGTGAAGCCTTTCTCGTTCTGCGTCGAGGAAATCGTCGGGAAAGGGCAGGTCGAGGATGACATCGTCAAACTGCGCGAGCTGTTAGCCCGGACTGTCGGCCGACCGCGCCGCCATCCTGTTGCCGTCGATTCACCGCGCGTGATTCACCGCGAAGGTCGGACGGAGATCAAGGCAACCGTGAATCTTCACCGGGGCATCCATTCGGGAGTCGTTCCGAGTATCATCAAGCTCTGCAAGGATTTTGAAGGCGACGTGATGCTGCGCAAGACAGATGGAGAAGAATCCGATGAAGAGGCGAACGCGAAGGACCTGATGCAACTCATGATGCTAGCGGCGACCGAAGGGCAGCGAATCGAGATCTCCGTTATCGGGATCGGACCTGTGGCCGAGACGCTCGCCCGGCGCCTTTATGCGATCGTCACATCCCAGTTCTCCTGGAACGTAAGCCTCGACCGATTCGTCACGCCGGAGGAGAAAACTCCGACTTGCTGAAGCTCCATTCTCCGCAGCAAAAGTGGTTCGTTTTTTCTCATTATATCCCCAATATAGCCCACGAAAATGGGCTATAAAGACAAGAATTTGGCGGCTCCAGAGGCAGCCGTGGCAGAACCCACCGGGATTCGAACCCGGTGATGCATTCGTTCTGCGGAAAAAGATTTACGGATGATTACCCAAATACCTTGGAATCCGACGAGGCGCGGAGCAGGCGATCACCAGTTTACGTAGATCGTAGAGTGGAATTTGCCATTCTACCCTGCATCCATTCTTGGCGGCCGAGGCTGTACGGATAACCCTCCCTAAAAATCCGCCTGCGCCTCCGAGGGCTGTCACGGAAACCGACCGGAGCGCATTTGGACGCACGGCAGTGTCCCTCTGAGGCTCTTCCCTGCTCCGGGTTTGCTCCGGTCTTGCTCCGGGTTTGCTCCGGTTTGGATGGCTACTGGAGCTTGATCTGGCCTGCAGCGAATTGATGGTTCGGGTTGACCCGAGGGGATCTGCGCTCTGTATTTTGCCATGTCATCGACCCGAACGATTTCCGAGGTCGACCGGCCTTCCATGATGTAAGAGTCCAAAAAATGATGCGCTAATCATTGATGATTAGCGCATTAAATGGTGGTGGACCCGATCAGGTTCGAACTGACGACCTCCGCAATGCCATTGCGGCGCTCTTCCAACTGAGCTACGAGCCCATCAATCTGCCGAAGGGCTGTACGATCAAAGTTTCACTTCTGAAGGCAAGGACTTTTTCAGAATAGCCGGGGCGCGCTCAGACGGAGGCGCCACGCATGAGGCCAACAAGAAACAGCGCTGCGTTGTAGCCGGCCGCGTTGAGGCCGGCCCTGCTCGTTTCGGGGCTTCGATGGACTTGCCGGGGTTGACGCCCCCGGCTACAAGGTTTCGCCTTGCCGGCTATTCTGTCTCGGCCATGCGGAAGGTGGTGATCCACGTATGGGCCTTCCCATCGGGCACCGGCCCGGCCGAGCCCATGCGGATGAAGGCCTCGATGCAGGACTGGTCAAACTCGGCGTTCCCAGAGGACTCCGCGATTCTGACGTTGGAAATGGTGCCATCGGGCGCGACGAGGTATTCGACATCCGCCTTCAGCAGATCCGACAAACCCGGCGGCTTCTGGTGATTCTGCCGCAGCGCCGTGATTAACCGGGAGAGGTAACCTTCCATCGCGGTGTGCTGGGCGGCGGTCAGGGCCTGCCCCCCCGCGCCGGCGTGGGAGCGCGAGGATCCGCCGGCCACGCCATCGGAGATGCCATGAGTTTTGGGCTGCGGCGCCTTGGCCGCCGCGCCGGATGCGGTCGATTTCGAGGGCGCCGGAGGGTGTTTGGCGACGAAATCCTTGTAGGAGACTTTCGGCTCTGACTTGGCCGGCGTCTTTACGGGGATCATGGTCTCCGGGCTCGGCGTCACCCTGGCTTGGGGCGGAACCGGCACTGTCGGAATCTTCACGTCAATCGCACCGTCCGGATTTCCGAGGGCCGGCGCCTCGGTGGCCTCAAGATCGTTGCCGGGACCGGCCACCAGCTCGAAGACATGCACAGGAGGCGGCCGGCTCTGCTGGACGACAAACGCCACCCCCAGCAACGTCAGCACCACGCCGACGTGCAGCGTCAACGAAAGCAGGAACGCGTTGGACGTCGGAGCCTGCATCGTTCAATTGCCCTGGGTGTCAAACGTGATCTTGCTGAGGTTGTTTGACATCAGCATGCTCATCAGCCGGATCACCTGCTGATACTGCAGCGTCTGGTCGGCCCGGATGCGGATGACCGGCGGGTTCTTCCGGCCGCCCAGCTCGGCCACGAGCGATTCAAGCTCCTTGTAGGTGACGCGGCGCTGGCCGAAGTAGTACTGGCCGTTGTGGTCGACGATGATGGACTGGAACACAACGTCACCGGGCGGTCTCTGTTGCTCGCGCTTTCCCTCGCTTGGCAGGTTTACGGGAATCGTCTGTTCCTGCTGAATGAGCGGTGTCGCGATCATGAAGATGATTAGCAGCGTGAACCCCAGATCGATGAGATTCGTAAGATTCAGATCGGCGATCGGCGCGGCGGCGCGCTGGCGGCGGAAGGTGCGGGCCATGGTCGGGCGTTACATCTGCATTTCCAGTTCGATCCGGTCGGCCAGGCTGCTCGCGTAATTCTCGGTTTCCGTGATCAGCAGACGCGAGCGGGCCAGCAGCACATTGTATCCAAAAACCGATGGAATCGCCACGATCAGTCCGGCAATGGTCGTCAGCAGCGCGGCCGAGACTCCAGGCGCCAGCGTCTGGATGCTCGCCGTCTGCTGCACCGACACGGAGCTGAAGGCCTCCATCACGCCCCACACCGTGCCCAGCAGGCCGAGGAACGGCGCTCCGGAAACGATGCTCGCGAGGAAGATCATGCTGGACTCATAACGGAGCGTCTGCCGCGCCAGCCCGCGCTGTAGGGCATTCTCCGCATGCTCCAGCCGGGCGTGCAGGCTGTCCTCACCCTTCTCCTTGCCAATCGACGCGGCCCGCCAATACGCCTCGATGGCGTCGGCAAAAAGTTCGGCATAGGGAATGCCCCGGGTACTGCGAACCGACTCCGCCTGGTTCAGCAGGGTGCGCTGTTCGCGAAGCTTTACCTCAAAGCTGTGGTTGAGCCGGCTGAGATTCTTCAGCTCCATGTGTTTCCCGAACATGATGGTCCAGGCGACGAAGCTGAACACGGCGAGCAAAACGCAGATCACCTGGCCGACTGGATCGCAGCGAACGAAGAGAATCCACGGGTTGGTGGTAGCAAGCACGGGGGGCAAAAAAGCCGGCAGAGACATGGGGCCGAGTGATGGCGCGGTTGCCAGCGGCGCGCAACGAAAATGGACGAGCCGCTTTGCGCGAATCTGATTGCCGCAGCCGGCGCGCCGACTTCTCCTTAGGGCAGCCCGCGCTTCAAATCTTCCCTCCCGCCATGAAAAAGCCAAAGCAACCGGCCAAGACCGCGACGCCCCCCACGCCCCGCGCCAACGGCGGCAATCACCGCGGCATTCTCATTTCGTTCGAAGGCTCCGAAGGAAGCGGCAAATCCACGCAGATCGCTCACCTCGCCGAGCACCTGCAGGCGGCGGGACGCAAGGTCCTCTCCACCCGCGAACCGGGCGGCACCGAGATCGGCGAACAGGTGCGAAACATCATCGTCCACAATTCCAAGGGCGACGAGATGTGCGCCGAAACCGAATTGCTGCTCTTCGCCGCCTCCCGCGCCCAGCTCGTGCGCGAGATCATCGCGCCCAACCTGATCAAAGGCGTGATCGTCGTCTGCGACCGCTACGTCGACTCCAGCACCGTCTACCAGGGCGTGGCCCGAAGCCTCGTCGCTCGATCCGGTCCAGCAGATCAACCAGTTTGCCGTCGGCAACGTGCTGCCGGATCTGACCGTCGTGCTCGACGTTCCCACGCGGGTGAGCCTGGCCCGAATCCAGCAGCGTGCCTCGGATCTTCCGAACCGCATGGAGCGGGAGAACATCGATTTCTACAACAAGGTGCGCGACGGCTATCTGGTCCTGGCCCGCTCAATGCCCAAGCGGTTCTTCGTGGTCGACGGAACGCTCCCGGAGGAGAAGATCCGCAAGCTCATCTGGGACGAAGTGCGCAAGCGGATCGGCATCTGACCGCGTTTGCGCCGTCGATCGCAAAGTCTGTCCGCGCCCGATGCCCCTCGTCTCCTGGCCTGAATCGCTCGCCGGCACACCGGCGGTCGTGGTGATCGAAAAGGCCCTCCAGCGTGACCGGCTCGGCCACAGCTTGCTGCTGCACGGCGACGACCTCGACACGCTGGTGCTTGTCGCTAACGCCATCGCCGACCGTCTCCTGAACGAACCGGCCAGTCCGAAGCATTACCTGCCGGAGCAACACCCGGACTGCTTCGCCTTGCGGCCCACGGGCAAGCTGCGGTTCATCCAGGCGGAATCGACTCGTGAATTGATCGGCAAGACCCAGGTTTCACCCGCAGTCGGCCGGCGCAAGGTGGCAATCATCTACGAAGCCGACCGGATGAACCCGGCAGCCGCCAACATTTTCCTGAAGACCCTGGAGGAGCCGCCCGGTCGGACCACGCTGATCCTGCTGACAACCCGGCCATACGCGCTGCTCCCGACGATTCGCAGCCGCTGTCTCCATTTTCGGTTCGCAGCAACGGCCGCGCCTCTCGCTCACCCGGGTCTGCCATCCTGGAAGGCCGACTACCAGTCATGGCTTGGCCGCCTGGCCGACGGTGTCTCCGGAAGCCAGGCCGTCGCCGAGCAGGTTTTCGCCCTCTACGGGCTCGTGACGCGATTCAACGCGATCCTGCGCGACGCGACCACGCAGGTCTGGAATGCGCAGAAGGGAAATCTGCCGCCGGACCTGGCCGAGGAGGAGCAAGTCGCCATCGAGACCGGAATCGCCAACGGTATCCGGCAAAAGCTGTTCACAGAAATCGAGCAGGCCACGCTCGCCTTCGCCCGTCCCCGCCTGGCGGCCAGCGACGGGGCGGTCCGCCGGGCCCTGGCCGACGCAGTGGCGGAGCTGGAACGCTGCAACTCCCTGCTTCGGGTTAATCTCAACGAATCCGCGGCGCTGGAGCAGTTCCTGCTGACCTCCCTGCGCGTGTGGACGAAGCGGTAGACACGGACAATCCGGGACAGATTCACCACGAAAGACACCAACCACACGAAATCAGACTCTGGCAATCGGTGAGGTCGATCTCACAGAGCAGGTGCAGTGGAAACCAATGACGTTCTCTCCGTTTTCATTTTCTTCCTGTGTTTTGTGTGTTTCGTGGTGGAAATCTGACTGCCTGAGTCCAGTCAAGATGCGCCCGTGGAAACAGTGCCTCCTGATGGCCGCGTTGGCGGCGATAATGCTGGTGGATACCCGGTCCGCCCGCAGTCAGGTAGCTTCGCCCGGGACCAAGCTTCCATACATTGAGCGAATCCACCCCGCAGATTTTCTGTTGGTCGAGGCGAAACTGCCGGAGGCGCTCAGCGATAATAGCGAATTGGTGATTGTCTGCACCTCCGGTCGCGATCTGGAATATTCCCTGGCTATACGGAAGACGGCAAAATCGGAGTATGAAGTCGTCTTGCTCGACCTTTGGCCGACCGCCGCCCGGACTCGTCCCGATACCCCGGAACGCCGGGTTGTCCCGCTCCCGGAAAAGAGCGCCGAACAGATCGAACGGGCAATCGAGATCAAACTGCATCGAAACGTCTTCCTGAGCGATGGCATCCGGAAGGCCGAGGAGGACATGAGTGCTTGGTGGATTCTCCTACGCCCGAAGACAAATCAGCCCGTCGCAGCCCTGATCGACTCGACTTTTCTTCATATGAACCCCGACCCCAATGCCCACGATTTTACGGATGGGATCGTGTACGGTTTGTACCGTTACGCCACCTGCCACCCCGACGATCGCAATGACGTTCTCTACGAGATCGATCGGCGGACGATTCAAATCATCCTCACCGAAGAGGCGAGGAAATGAGGTTTCCCGGGGCAGAATTCAGGCGTGTGAATACGATGCCTCACGTTTTCCTTCATCCGCGTGCATTCTCGGGGCACGGGTCTCCGGACCCGTGTCCCGACTTTCCACCGGTCAGGACAACTGTGCTGCTCTGACGTTCACATGACCTTCGTTCACGCCATTCTCCTCATGCTGGCCGGCGCCGCTGCCGGGTTGATTAACGCCGTGGCTGGCGGCGGGACGCTCGTGACGTTTCCAACCCTGTTACTGATTGGCACCTCGTCGGTCGTTGCCAATGCCACCAACACGCTGGCCATCGTCCTCGGTACGTTCGGCGGACTCTTCGGCTATCGTCGCCAGCTTCCGGCCGTGCGCGGATGGCTGCAACGCTTCGTCCCGGTCTGCTTGCTCGGCGGCCTGGTTGGCGCCGTGCTCCTGACTGCGACCGGCGAACAGGTGTTCTCAAGGCTCGTCCCCTTTCTCCTGCTTTTCGCGACCGTGTTGTTTGTCGGACAAGGAGCCTTTCGCCGGTTTGCCGGATTTGCCGACCGGCCGATGGCCACCCCGCATCCCCACAGCCGGATCCTGTGGGCCGCAATTCTCTTTCAGTTCCTTGTGGCCGTCTATGGCGGCTACTTTGGCGCCGGCATCGGAATTCTCATGCTCGCTTCGCTCGGCCTTCTCGGGCTGACGGATATTCACGAGATGAACGCGTTGAAGACCGTCCTCGGTTCGCTGATCAATCTTGTCGCCGCCGTCTATTTCATCTTCGCGGGCCTGATCGACTGGCCGAAGGCCGGTGTCATTACCGTGGGCGCCCTGGCCGGCTACTTCGTCGGCGCGCACTATGCGCAACAGATTTCCCAGCAACGCGTGCGCCAGATCATCACCGCCATCGGCTTCACGATCTCCGCCGTGCTCTTCTACCGGCAGTTTGTGCATTGATCACCCGCGCGTCCGCGCGGGTGATTCCAACACCGCGTGCACAAACGCTGCGCGCGCCTCCAGGTGCGGATTGTGTCCCGCCTCCGGCAGAACGCAGATCCGGGCCTCCGGAAAATGGCGGAGGATCGCCTCTTGGTCCGCCACCTCGACGAAACGGGACTTCCCGCCGACAATGAATCCTACCGGCCCGTCGTAGCGATCCCCTGGTTCCAACGGGTTCTTCACCAAGTTTGGAAGTGCCGCCGCGAGCACCGGCAGATTGACGATCCAGCGCCAGCCACCGGCCTCGGTTCGCTCGATGTTTGTGAGAAGAAACTTCCGCATGGTCCAGCCCTCCACGCGGGATTCGAGTCTCCTCTCGGCGTCAGCGCGCGATGCCAGGTCATCGAGCCTCAATTCATTCATCGCCGCGACCTCGGCCCGCTGCGCCATTCCGGGATACTCTTTTGGTGCGATGTCGACCACGATCAGCCGCACCACGCGCCCCGGGTGACGGCACGCCAGTCGCATCGCAACCTTGCCGCCCATGCTGTGCCCGAGGAGCGCGACTTTCATCAGATTGTGGGCGCCCATCCATTCGAGCAGGTCGCCGACCATGGCGTCGTAGGTCATGTCGGACACGTGCGGTGAGCGCCCGTGATTGCGAAGATCGACGGCCAGCACGTGAAACTCGGCTGCAAGATCCGCCCCAGCAGTCTGCCAATTGCGCGAGGAGCCCAGGAAACCATGCAACAACACCAGCGGTGGCCGGCCCGCCCCGCCAAGATCGCGATGGAAGAGCATGCCGCGAGTAGTGAGAATCAAGTCGCGCGTGGCGAGCCGAAAGCCGGCACCGCTGTCTTGGCCTTGACGCCGCATCAGGCGCAAGAGACATGGATCCTGCCCTGCCAATACCCGGCCCAATCCCCAACCATCTTATGGGAGACACCAAAGCCAAACGGCGAGGAGAAGTGCTTCCAAAACATCCGGAGAGATCGGCGCAGGGACGGGTCGAAGAGGTTCGGGCTCGACGGAGTCGATTTCCCTCATGGGGATTGGCAATCCCTGTCGCAGGGACGGGCTGAATGAATGTCTGCGACCGGGCGCACCGTCGTAGGGACGGGCTGAAGAACTGAAGGCCTATCGTCGGGGCAGGCAGAAGATATAAGAAGGGAAAAATATTGGTTGACGAAATGACCGCGGGTGCCGGAATGGGCGCTCATGCGCGAACCACGGATCAAAGTGGCACCCGAAACCGGGGAGGCCACGTACCATTGCCTGAACCATGTGGTGGACCGCGACCTGCGATTTGAAGATCTGGCGAAGGAGACCTTTCGCCAGATGCTCTGGCGGGTGGCCGACTACTGTGGAGTTGAGGTGCTGACCTACGCCATCCTGTCCAACCATTTCCATCTCACGCTGCGGGTGCCCCGGAAAACGCCGGTGGCGGATGCGGAACTGCTACGCCGCTACCAGGTGCTCTATCCGCGCCCGACCCGCAACCGTCCCGCCAGCCTTGCAGTGCTCCGGCGGAAACTGGAGGCCGGGGGACCCGAGGCGCAGCGCTGGCGCGAGCAGCAGCTGGCCCAGATGGGAGATCTTTCCGCCTACATGAAGCTGCTCGAACAACGGTTCTCGACCTGGTACAACCGTACTCACGGCCGGAGGGGCACGCTGTGGATCGAGCGTTTCAAGTCGTTGCTGATCGAGTCGCGGGCCCGGGCGGTGGAGACGGTGGCGGCGTACATTGATCTGAACGCCGTGCGGGCTGGGTTGGTGCAAGATCCCAAGGATTACCGGTTCTGCGGCTATGCGGAGGCCGTCGGGGGCGGAGCCAGCGCCCGGTGCGGCCTGATGGGGGTGCTCGGAATGAGCCACTGGGAGGAAACGCAGGCCGCCTATCGGCAGATGCTCTTTGGCACGGGCGCGGAACCGCGGGAGCACGCGGCTGCGATCACCGCGGAAACGCTCGCCCAGGTCGTGGCCGCAGGTGGCCGGCTGCCGCTGGCGACGGTGTTGCGGTGTCGCCTGCGCTACTTCAGCGACGGGGCGGTGCTGGGCGGACGAATCTTTGTCGAAACGCAGTTGGCGGCGTACCAGGCCCGCACCGGCCGGCGCCGGCGCAGTGGCCCGCGCCCCGTGCCCGGGTTTGCCGACTGGGGCGAACTTACCACCTTGCGCGGACTGCGCCACAACGCCGTTGGGTGACGCGCTGCCGCAGGGCGGCGCTCCGGTTCTAACAACACCGCACCGTCGGGTTCGATTCGAAAGACCGGTTTCCGCCAAGCCAGCGCCTCGGGTGTAGCTGCGCGCTCCGAGGAACCGGGCCGGAGCACAGAAAATGCCTTTGTTTAGGCACGCTGTCGCGTTTGCACTGCGCGGCAACTCCGCGGTCGCTTCTCCCAAAAACGCTGAAGCTCCATCGCTGAAGCGAGCCACGCTCCAGACAAGGGACAGGTCAGAGAGGAAGAGGATGACGGGGCAGAATCTGGAACTGGTGCGCAATTTCCATAGGATTCCACTCAGAACAGGTAGCCGACCCTTTCCTTCCTCAAACATGCATGCGAACTGTCGCAGCCTGTCCCCTAATCATGCACTCAGAACAGGTAGCCGACCCTTTCCTTCCTTAAACATGCATGCGAACTGTCGCAGCCTGTCCCCTAATCATGCACGCGGACCGCGCAGCCTGTCCCTGCTTCTCCACGGATATCACGAATGCCCTTGTTTTGATTTTCTTTCTCAAGGAAGCGCGCCAGCAGGTGGCCGCGACCGGTCTGCAACGTCCGCCCATGGGGGCACGGTGATCGAACGGTTGACCCGGCAGGCCTTAGAACCCAAAAGACCATCCGGCAGCCGAAGAAAGAGATCACGATGCCGAAATCCAAAGAGACTTGATGTCTGCGCTGGCGGTCAAAATCGGTGGCAAGCAAGGAGAGTGCATGCAGGCTGCATTGAAGAAGAAGACGCCGTTCGACGATATCCTCGACCGGCCGTTGAGCGATGAGGAGCTTGCCAGGCAGATGAAGCTGGTCGAAAGCGCACAAAAGATTTTTGCGAAGCTGCAGGGGCTGAAGCCACCGGGTTGGGAGAAGCCCGAAACCTGGGGATTCCTGAATTGAGAAGGCCGATCAACCTCGCGTGTGAAGCAACGGCCTCCGCTGTCGTGCCGGAAACGGAACGAACAGGAGGCGCGCCAGCCATCGGTCGCGACCGGCCCGCAAGGACCCGCCAATGAAACTCCGCCGTCCAACCGACAAGCTTGCAGGCGGTGTCTGGCTTCCCCGTCTCGTTGACAAGGCCCGGCATCATTTTGCCGGCACCCAGGAACCGGATTTCGTGCGGCCGTTTTGTCACCCGCTGGCGACCGACGGCGCCTTTCTGGCGCATTTCGAAATCGACCAGGATGAGATTCTCCGCGTTGTCAAAGAATCGAACGGCGACGACCCAGTGGTTGCCGCGTGGTTCAAAGATCCACGGGACCTGATCGAGGGCACCGGCAAAAACCTGCGGCACGTGAAGATCCGTGACATGGCCCAGGCAAGAAAACCGGCGATCGCCGCCCTGTTGGTCGAAGCGCTGGCTGATCGCCGGCCAGATTCGCATGAAGCTTGAGCTGGCAAAAGAGCTGTCGAGGCCACCGCCGCCGCGTCCATCAGCCATTGCGACCGCCACGCCGGCTGCTGGACAGGAGGAGAACCAGCCTTAGATTGCGACCAGCCTCGCAACGTCTAGGGTCGGAAATCATATGTCCCAAGCCTCCAGCATCGCCGCAACCCCGGAGCCGCCGTACTACGCTGTGATCTTCACCTCCCGACGCACCGAGGGAGACCGGGGCTATTCCCGGATGGCCGACCGGATGGTCCAGCTTGCGAAAACCATGCCCGGATATCTCGGAATGGAGTCGGTCCGCGACCGGGCCGGTGTCGGCATCACGGTTTCGTATTGGGAAAATGAATACGACATTCGGAGGTGGAAGCAGCAGGCCGAGCATTTGCAGGCCCAGCAGGCCGGCCGGATGCGCTGGTACGAGGATTTCGCCGTCCGGGTGGCCAAGGTCGAGCGGGCGTATGCAAAACAGGCCCCCAAGACGCCACCGTTGGAGACCGGGGTCAGCGAGCAACGCCCGATTCTACCTGGAGATTTGAATGCCTGAGAGGCAATTGCCCGCCACCAACGTTTCGACAGGCCCAAGGCTCCGAGCGGGTCGAGCGGCTTGTCGCCAGGCCACGACTCGACGAGGAAGCAGTCCGCCGACCAGCGGCGACAAGCAGCGCGGACGACGAAGTCCGACAGACCGCTCGATAGTCGATTGCCTTTGGCTGGCGGAATTGCCAAGCATATCGCCCGAATGTGGCGCTTTCTTCCCGGACCGTTCGGGTCCGGGCAGGGTGCCGCACAACGCCTCGATGAACATGCCAACCGAAAAACCTGCCGTACCGAACTTCTCCTCCGGCCCCTGCGCCAAGAGACCGGGCTACTCGCTCGCCGCCCTGCCGACCGGGTTCCTGGGCCGTTCGCACCGGTCTTCCAAGGGAAAGGCCCGGCTGCAGAAATGCATCCAGGACGCCAAACGCGTCCTCGCACTCCCGGCGGATTATCGCCTGGGCATCGTGCCGGCTTCCGACACGGGCGCATTCGAGATGGCGATGTGGTCGGTGCTCGGACCGCGTCCAATCGACGTTTTTTGCTGGGAATCGTTTGGCGAAGGCTGGCTCACCGACATCCAGAAGCAGCTCAAGCTGCCCAACGTCCGTTCGTTCACCGCGCCGTACGGCGAACTGCCCGACCTCACGCAGGCCAGCCCCGCCCATGACATCATCTTCACATGGAACGGCACGACGAGCGGCGTGAAGATCCCGAACGGGGACTGGATCTCCGACGCCCGCGAAGGTCTCACGCTCTGCGACGCCACGAGCGCGGTCTTCGCGATGGACATTCCCTGGCGGAAGATCGACGTCGCCACCTTCTCCTGGCAGAAGGTGCTAGGCGGCGAGGCCGCTCACGGCATGCTGGTGCTCTCTCCGCGCGCCGTCGAGCGGCTCAAGTCGCACAAGCCGTCGTGGCCGATGCCAAAGATCTTCCGGCTCACCAAGGGGGGCGAACTGCTCGAAGAGGTATTCGAGGGTTCGACGATCAACACGCCGTCGATGCTGTGCAACGAAGACTTTCTCGACGCTCTCGCCTGGGCCGAATCAGTCGGCGGGCTGCCGGGCCTCATCCGCCGCAGCGAGGCCAACCTCGCGGCAATCGAGCGCTTCGTGGATTCCCATCCGTGGATTCACTTTCTCGCGCGCCGGAAGGAAATCCGCTCCAACACTTCGGTCTGCCTCTTCCTCGACCTGCCGGCCGAGAAGGTGAAGGAACTGGTGAAGCTGCTCGAAAAAGAAGGCGCGGCCTACGATTGCGGCTCCTACAAGGATGCCCCGGCCGGCCTTCGTTTCTGGTGCGGCGCCACGGTGGAGACCGCCGACATCGAGAAGGTGCTCCCCTGGATCGAGTGGGCCTACACCAAGGTCAAAGGCTGAGGCCGGGAGCCTGTCGGGCTTCGCCCTCCACGCTCCTAAACCGCTCTGAATCGATTCCATCCGGGGTTCCACTTATGGCGCCCGGCCGCCCGCGGCGGGCTGCACGATGCCCATGCCTTTCCATCTCCCGCTCCGCCAGCGCCAGAGGTTGATGCCGGCGCGGACAATCTCGTCGGTCGCGAAGAACAGCCAGAAGCCGACGATTGTCAGGCCCCAGACCCGGTTGACGAAGTACACCACCGGCAGAATGCCCCAGATGAAAGCCGAGCCAACCACGAGCGGAAAACGCGCGTCCCCCACAGACTTGAGCGCAGTGCCCGTGATGATGTTCACCGCGCGCGCCGGCTCGTAGAACACCGCGATGAACAACAGGGTTTTGCCGAGGTGTTTGATTGCTTCGTTCGCCGTGAAGAACCCGAGCACCCATTCGGACAGCAGCCAGGCGGTGGCGGCGTAAACGAACGCCACGAGCGTCGCCCGCCGCACGATCGTCCAGTAGAGCCGGTTCACATCGTCGAACCGCTGGGCTCCCATCCAATGCCCCATCAGGATCTGCGCGCCGAGCGCGAGCGAGAAGGAAAACGTGATCTGGAACATCTGCGCGCGGCCCGCATAGGCGTTGGCCGCCATCGAATTGAGCCCGAGGGCGATGATCATCGTGGACAGCAGGACCTGCTGGGCGCTGTAGCTGAACGGCTCAACGGCATTGGAAACGCCGATCCGGATCATCGGCCGGACCACCGCCAGCATCTCGCGGAGGGCACCGCGAACGTGGAACCGGACGCCGAGCCCGCGATGAACGAGCACGATTGAAAGCAGCGTGGCGGTTGCCGTGCTGGTCACCGACGCCGCCACAACCCCGCGCACGCCCCAGTGGAATCCGAGCACAAAGAGCGCCGCCAGCAGAAGGTTGAGCGTCGCCACGACAAACGAGTTGTACATGAGCCAGTTGGTCATCCCGCGCGACGACAGCACGGCGTTGTAGGCAACGAGCACACCGAGAAACACCAAGTAAAAGCTCATGGCACCCAGGTAGGTCGTCGCAATGCCGCTGAGCGCCGCATTCAGGCCCATCCACCGGCCGATATTGGGCGACAGCCACCAGAGAGCGGCCCCGCAGCCCAGACCCATGGTCGTTGTCAGGCAGAGATTCATCATGTAGACAGGAACCACCTTCTCGAACCGCCGGGCCCCCATGAATTGCGAGGCCACCGCGACGCCGGTGCCCGCAAACACCGGAATCGCGCCGCCGCCCAGCCAGATGACAGGAAGCAGCTGGCCGACCGTGGCGGCAATCTCGTCCGACAGATGGCTGAAGAACCAGAAATCGACCAACCAAACGCAGCCCTGCGTAGTGTACTGCAGGAAGATCGGCCAGGTGAGTTTTACCAGGCTCTCGGTGCGTAGGACGGGCTGCGTCATCGGTGGTCGGCGGGCATCGCGCGCAGGGCGACGCCCCAACAGCCAACGACACCACGGCGGGGCCCGTCAAAAATCAAGACCGTTCAGGGCTGTGGTGAATTCGCCGGGCAATGGCGCCGAGGCCGCAAACGCAAAACTCCGGCCAGCCAGTTCGTAGCTAAACCGGGTTTCAAGCGAATGGAGGAAGAGGCGCTTCAATCCCGTGCGCCGCGCAAATTCCCGGTTGAACCGGAAATCGCCGTAGGTCTGGTCTCCGACAATCGGCAGCCCGCGGCGGGCGCATTGCACCCGCAGTTGGTGGCTCCGGCCGGTCCTTGGGTCCAGTTGCACCAACGCCAGCGGCGGTTGTCCGGGACACCGGCGCAGAACCGAAAAGACCGACTCGGCCGCCACATTCCCAGCCGCCCCGGACCGGATCATTCCGTGGCGTTTGTCGACTGCCAGCCGGTCGCGCCAGATCTCCTTCTGCGCCTTGGGGCTCCCAAAGACCAGCGCCTGATAGACCTTGCTCACCTGCCGCCGGGCGAACTGCTCCTTGATCGCCCGCGCCACGCCTTCATCCGCGGCGGCAAGGATCACTCCAGAGGTTGCGGAATCGAGGCGATTGAGCAGCCAGAGTCGGATTTCGCCATCGTTTCGGCCCGCGCCAGAAAAAACACTCGCGCCCGGCGTCGTAGTCGCAGGTCAGCAGAGCTCGCGGCCGGTCTCTTGTGGAATTGGGATGCGAGAGAACCCCGGCCGGCTTGGCAAAGGCCGCCACGCCATTTTCATCCTGCGCCACCAGCCGGACCTCGCGCCCGAGAGGCAGCTTCGCCCAGTAGTCCGGAACCGGCACACTCAGAAATAGTAGAAGTTGAAGCTGATCACCTGGTCGTTTCCAAGAATGGCGACCATTTCCTTGGTCCACGGGCGGTAGGGTGCGCGCTCCTGATCGCGCTCAGCGCCGCCTTCTCGCCATATTCCCCCGCGTCGCCCTCCACCTTGAGAATCTCGGCAATCTCGCCGTTTGAAGTAATGCGAAAACTGATCAACACGTGCGTCGTCGGCTTGGGCGCGATGCTGCTGGAGGTCAGGATTCGTTCCCACTGGATCTGGACGATGTTGACCAACTCCTGCAGGTAGTCGCCGAACTGGCTGAAATGGGCGTCCACCCCGATCACCCCGGCGTTGGAGACGCCGGTCGGGCGGTTTTCAAGGATGGCGGGCCGGACCTGGGTCACGCGCGGACGCGGCAGGGGCGTGCGATGGGTCGTCTGCGCCGCCTTGGCCCCCGCGCCATCGAGATCCTGCGCATTCTTGTCGCCCGCGACGTGTTTATCGGCGCCAGTTGACGGTTCGCCGAGCTTGACCGCTTCGGTGCCGAAGGCATCGGGATTGTCTCCCTGGGATTTGATGAATCCTGGCAGCGGCACCTGGAGTTTCTTCTGCTTTTGGTTCTTCTCCTCCGTTGCCTGCTGCTCAATTGACGGTGGCGCGGGCGGCACCAAATCGGGCTTCTCGAGCCGGCCGGAAATCACCTGCGAGTCGTTCTTGAAGTCCTTGTCGCTTTCCGTCTTCGGCATATGCAGCGTGCTGCCCTTGTCAGGCACGGGCTGGGCCGCCTGCTGGTTCTGGGCTCCAAAGTTGTTCGTCTTGTCCGGGATGTTGTTGTTGGCGTCAGGATTGGTCTCGACGAAATGCGACGGCAAAGGCGGAGCCCGTTTCGTCAAAAAGGCATCCGGCGCGAGTTCGACCTCGTAGGTTCGGGCGCTGCTGCCGGGTTGCACAAATCTGCCGGGAGAGAACTCATTCCGGAGCACCTGGGGCGCCAGCAGCAAGAGCAGGATGTGGATCAGGACCGTCCAGATCAGCCCAACCTGGATGGACCGCGTGTCGGGATTCTTGGAAAGTGCGGGCAACCAGTAACGTTGCCGCCCCGTGGCGGTTCTGTCTTTCTGCAGGGAGGGCATGTCAGGGAATCTCAGATGATTCTCCGCAAAGACCGCAACGAGTCAAAATTTGTTTCGTTTCTTCCACCGGCAGGCCGACAATGTTGGTGTAGGATCCCCGCCAGCCCTCGATGATCAGCCCGGTGCCCTCCTGGACTGCATAGGCCCCGGCCTTGTCGAGCGGGTTCACCAGTGCGAAATAGCGGTCGATCGTCCCGCGATCGAGCAGCTTGAATGTGACTTCACTGGCGACCCCGGCATCGATGGCCAGCCCATCGCAAGCCCGCCGGATAGCGATACCGGTATAGACCGTATGGGTCCGGCCGGACAACCGGCCCAGCATGGACCGGGCGTCGTCCAGGTCCCGCGGCTTGTTAAGCACGATGCCGTTGACAAAGACGGTCGTATCAGCTCCGAGGATCACCGCATCGGGCCGCCGCACGGACACCCATTCCGCCTTGAGCGCGGCATTGTGACGCACCATTTCGCGCGGGTCGGAATCCGGCGCCTCGTGTTCCACGATCGCGGCCGGCATCACCTCAAAGTGCAGTCCGAGGCCGGCAAGCAGTTCGCGCCGCCTTGGCGAGGCGGAGGCAAGGATGAGTTGCGGCGGGATTCTGGTCATATAAGCTTGGAAGATAGACGCAGGATGTCGTTGGAAGTTGCGCCAATCGGAATCATTCGATGGAACCACCAGACAAGCGGGCGTTCCGCGGTCCAGCTCTCCCGGTCCGCGAGAAGTCGGCACGCGGGTCGGGAGACCCGTGCCACGTCCCAATCGTGCTTACAGCGAATTTGCCGCCGCCACAACGGCGTCGGTCGTGAGGCCAAGCACTTTCATGACCTGCGGCGCCGGCGCGCTGATCCCAAAACGATCGATGCCGACGACCTTGCCGTCCAATCCGACATATTCTCGCCACAACGCCGTAACACCGGCCTCGACGGCGACGCGCTTGCGGCATGACGGCGGCAGGATCGCGTCGCGGTATTCCGCGGGCTGTCGATTGAACCGCTCGAACGAAGGCATCGAAACTACGCGCGTGCCGGCCCCGAGCGTCCCGGCGGCCGAAATCGCAAGCTGCAGTTCGCTGCCCGTCGCGAGCAGAATGTGTGTCAGCGGGGCGGTCTCCTGCACGGCAACATAACCGCCCTTCAGCACCCCGGCGCGGCGAATGTGCGGCGGAATGTCATGGAGCATCGGCACGGTCTGGCGGGTCAGCGCAATCAATGTGGGTCCGTTGGTGCGCTCCATTGCCGCGGCAAACGCGGCGGCGGTTTCCTCCGGATCGGCGGGGCGGATCACATCCAGGCCCGGAATCAACCGCAGGGCAGAGACCGTCTCAACCGGCTGGTGGGTGGGCCCATCCTCCCCCACTCCGACGGAATCATGCGTGTAGATGTAGACCACCGGCAGGCGCGCGAGCGCCGCCAGCCGCATCGCCGGGCGGCTGTAGTCGGCAAAAACGAGGAAAGTCGCGCACGTGGGCCGGAATAGTCCGTCGTAGGCCACGCCGTTGTTGATCGCCGCCATCGCATGCTCGCGGATTCCGTAGCGGAGATTGCGACCGGAACGATTGGTGCGGTCGAAGTCCTTGTCAGCGGCAATGTAATTGAGCGTGGAGCCATGCAGATCAGCGCTGCCCGAGATGAGCAGCGGCAGTTCCGCCGCAATCGGCTGCAGTACGTCTCGCCCTGCGGCGCGCGTGGCGAGCTTGGCGTCCGCCGGGAAGAGCGGAATCTTTTCCAGCAGGGCCGCGGCGCTCGGGGTCGCAGCCCGGTTTTCGAGCAGCGCGGCCTTTTCGGGATTGGCGGTCTGCCATGCCGCAAAGGCCTTTGCCCACCGTTTGTGCATTCGGATGAGACGCCGCTTGTGGTCGGCGAAATAGGCACGAACTCCGTCGCTCACGAAGAAATGCTGGCCGGCCGGCAATCCGAGTCCCGCGCGCGCGGCGTCGGCAAACTTCGCCCCTCCCTCGCCGTGACCTTTCGACGTTCCCTGCACCTCCGGAATGCCCCGGCCAATGATGGTCTTCGCGATGATGAGCTGCGGCCGGCCCGACTTCGCCCGCTTCGCGCGGTTGATCGCCCGGAGAATGGCGGCCATGTCGTGGCCGTCGAAGAGCGTCTGCACCTCCCAGCCAATCGCCTTGAAGCGCGCCGCGGTATTCTCGCTCTGCGTCTTCGCCGCCATGGCGTCGAGGGTGACGTCGTTCGAGTCGTAGATCAGAATGAGGTTGTCGAGCCCCTGGTGGCCCGCAAACGCGACCGCCTCCATGGCCACGCCTTCCTGCATGCATCCGTCGCCCGCCAGGCAGATCACATGGTAATCCAGGATCGGGTGCTCGGGCGTGTTGAATCGCGCCACGGCCATCTGGCCGGCCATCGCCATGCCCACCGCATTGCCAATGCCCTGGCCCAGCGGGCCGGTCGTGCATTCGACGCCCGGGGTCCCGCCAAACTCCGGATGCCCGGGCGTCTTGCTTCCAAGCTGGCGGAAATTCCTTAGCTCCTCCAACGACAGGTCATAGCCGCTCAGGTGAAGCCAGGCATAGAGAAACATGCTGCCGTGACCCGCGGACAGAACGAAGCGGTCGCGATTGATCCACCGCGGTTCATCGGGGTTGTGCACCAGCGCATGACCGTACAACACGGCGCCGATCTCAGTTGCGCCCAGCGGCAGGCCGAGATGGCCGGAGGCGGCCTTTTGGACCGCGTCAATCGCCAGCCCGCGCGCTTCGGCACAGGCCCGGGTCAGGATTTCTGTGTTCAGTTTCATCGGGAAGATTGTTTTGAACATGCAACGCCGCGCCGCGCCTTGAGAACGGGCGGCCGCAGCGATCCAACCCAATCGACCGAGCTCCTCCTCAGCCCGCGGTCGGAGTCTCCGCCGCTGGCGCTGCAGCAGCCGCTGCCGCCGGCACCGCGGGGGCAGCTGCGGCGGGCACCGCCACCGCTTCCTCCTCATAACGCTTCTTCTTGACGGCCATGGCGGCCTTGCCGGTGCGGCTCCGCAGGTAGTACATCCGCGCCCGCATCGGCTGGCTCTCGCTCTCGATCTCAATCTTCTCGATGTTCGGCGAGTTCACCGGAAACACGCGCTCGACGCCCTCGCCATAGCTGATGCGGCGGACCGTGAATGATTCGTGGATGCCGTGTCCCTTGCGGGCGATCACGACGCCAGAGAAGATCTGAATTCGCTCCTTGTCGCCCTCGCGCACTTTCGCGTGAACGCGGACGCCATCGCCCACCTTGAACGGCGGCAGGCCCGTATTGATCTGATGGGCGGTGATTTCTTTAATGATCGGGTTCATGTTGATGCTTCTCCAGTAAATCGGGTCTGACCTGGCGGGTTTTCTCCATCCGCCGCGCGAGCCGCCACTTTTCGATCTCGCCGTGGTGCCCCGAAAGGAGCACTTCCGGCACGGACATGCCGCGAAATTCGGCGGGCCGCGTGTACTGAGGAAAGTCGAGCAACTTGCCGGTGAAACTTTCGTTCGTCAACGACTTTTCCTCTCCAAGCACTCCGGGGACGAAACGGGCGAGCGCGTCAATCAGCACCGCCGCCGCCAGCGTGCCGTTCGTCAGCACATAGTCGCCGATGCTGATTTCCTGATCAATCAACCGGTCGCGGATGCGCTGGTCGATGCCCTCATAGTGTCCGCTGAGCAGGACCAAATGCCGCTGGCTTGAGAGGTCTTCCGCCAGCTCCGGACTCAAAGGAACGCCATCGGGCGTCAGATAGATTCGCCGGCAACCCGGGCTCTGGAGCTGTTCGATCGCGGCGAATACCGGCTCCGGCTTGAGCACCATGCCTGCACCCCCGCCAAATGGACGGTCATCCGCCCGGTGGTGCTTGTCGGTTGTCCAGTCGCGCAAATCGTGAACCTGCACCAAAACCAGTCCGGCTTCGATGGCTTTGCCGAGGATGCTTTCGGCCAGGAAGCCGTCGAGCATCCGGGGGAACAGCGTCAGGACGTCGATTCGTGGCGGCATAAGAACCCAGCCGTTGTCCAACAGAAGGATGCGGAGCGCGCGGAGCACAAACAGACCTCGAAAGTCGGGTCCGAGGTCGCAGCCAAAATCTGCAGGGAATCCTTCTCCGCTGCCTCTGCGCGGTCTTGTGAAATCAGGCCGTCGGCGAGGCCGGAGCCGCCGCTGCGGGGGCGGCAGCAACGGGAGCCGCCGCGGCAACCGCGGCCTGGCGACGCCGCTCCTTCTTGATCAACGCCTTCATCGTATCGGTCGGGCGGGCGCCTTTGCCAAACCAATGGTCCACGCGGGCCAGATCGATCTGCAGGGTGTTGCCCTTGGCTTCAGGCGTGTACGTGCCAAGGATCTCCGTCGCCGCGCCATCGCGACGATAACGCTCCTCAGTCACCACCACCCGGTAGACGGGCTTGTGTTTGGTGCCGATGCGGGAAAGACGGATCTTGAGAGCCATGATGGATGCGGGCGGATGGATGAGTCGTTAGGAAAAGCCGTTGAGTGCACCGGGCGCCCATTTTCTTGTCAAGCCCCTTGTCGCAGGGGTTTCGGAGTGGAAACACACTTGGGCCCTTTCTCGCGTGCCGGCCCAGAGGGTGGCGCGCCGTCAGCGCAATCGTCCGACTACCCGGTCCGGATCCTCGCTCACCACTCGAGGTTCGAGGCTCACTGCTATGGTGGCAGCGGCTGATCCGGTTCGAGCCGCTTGCCCATGCTCACGACCTCATCGACCCTGAAACCGAGATTCCGATAGAACTCGATCACCCCAAGGTTGGTGGCCCGAATCTGCAGATTGATCTTCGGGCACCCCGCCGTCCGCAGCAACCGCTCCGCCTCCTCCATCAGGCGCCGGGCGTATCCGCAACGCTGGTGCTCCGGCGCGACGGCGAGATAGTTGATCCAACCGCGGTGCCCCTCATAGCCGGCCATGCAGGTCGCGATGATCCTGCCCTCGAGTTCGCCGACCAGAAACCATTCGGGATTAACCTGCAGCTTGCGGGCGATGTCTCGCCGCGGATCATTCTGGGGAACAATCAACCGGCAGGCAAACCAGAGTTCGAGGACTGCCCCGGCGTCTTCCGGCCGGAACGGGCGAATCTGGAATGTCGTCATACCGAGCCGATCAGAATTCCGGCGATGAACACCAGGATCCCTCCGAGGATCACCTGGAACGCCGCCGACAGGAACCGGGTGTCCATATAGTGATTCCGGATCCACGAGATCGCCACCAGCTCGACTGCCACCACCCCGCCGGCAACGCCCGTCGCCACCTGGAAATCGGAAATCAGGTATGGCAGGGTGTGCCCGATTCCGCCGAGCGTCGTCATGAGGCCACAAACTCCGCCGCGCAGCCAGGGATGTCCGCGACCGCTCAGCGCACCATCATCCGAGAGCGCCTCCGCGAATCCCATGCTGATCCCCGCTCCCACCGATGCCGCCAGCCCGACGCGAAACGCGTCGAGACTGCTGTGGGTGGCAAAGGCCGCCGCGAAGAGCGGAGCCAGGGTCGAACACCGAGCCGTCCATCAGGCCCGCCAGCGCAGGCTGTACGATCTGGAGGACAAAGATCCGCCGCTGCGTGGCCTCCTCCTCGGCCCTGGCCCCGGACGCAGTCTGCTCCTTCTCGAAGTGCTCGGCCAGTTCGCTGTGGCGGCGCTCCTCCTGGGCCAGGTCGCCCAGCAACTGGCGGATCCCGGCGTCGGTGGTGCGCTGGGCGACCGCCTCGTAAAACCGGCGGGTCTCGAACTCCATCATCTCAACTTCGCGCCGCACCTGCGCGAGTGACAGCGCGCGCGCGAGCCAGAGCGGTTTGCGGTCGACGAAACCTTTCACATCCTGCCGGCGCATCAGCGGGAGATGCTCGCCGAACCGCGCCTGATAGGCCTCAAGGAGTTTGTGGCGATGGGTGGATTCCTCGTCCCGCAGCCGGGCAAGCTCGGTGGCGGTTGCGGGATAATCAGCCCGCAGCCGTTCCGCAAATTCGCCGTAGATCCGTCCGTCCTCCTCCTCCAGGCTGATGGCGAGCGAGAGGATTTCACGCTCGGTCAGGTCATGAAATGCCTTGGCCATGACGAGAAATTAGGCGCCTCTTCGGGGACCACAAACGTCCGCACGATGGCCGGATCAGGGGAACAGGGCACATCCGAGCGGGCCGCGCCCGATCATCCGCCGCCGTCACCCACGGCCGAATTTCCACCACGGCTTTGACTTTGCCGAAGGCGGGGCAGGCTCGGCCGCTTCCCCGGAGGCCGGCGTCAACACCTGGGGATTGCTGCCCGGCTGCTTGCCACCGGAACCGGAAGCACGCGCGACCAGGTCCAGCTGTTCCTTGGAGAACCAGAACGTCCCTTCCCTTCCTTCAAACGTCACATTCACTGCAGAATCTCCGGCCGTTGCTCCGATCACCGCGACTTCAGCGACGGGCGGCACGGCCACTGCAACCACTTTTCCCACGAGGCCCGCGACGCCCGCGGCGATTGCCTCCGCTGTTTCATGAACACGGACTTGATCGCCGGCTGCCATCTTGGGAGTGCGCATGCTGCGGCGCATCGGTATCGGCGGCGTCGAAAGTCCCTCAAGTCGTCGCTTCAGTCGATCATTGTGGCTCATAAGTTTTACGTCGTAAATGTGTTCTCGATTCTAATCGGGTAAAGCCCGTCAGTCCAATTATCCTGGGCGGAGTAGTGGCGGGGGGCAGTTGGACACAAAGACCATTTCGGACGTGGATTCAAGCAAACCTGCGAGTTTGTGCGAAGAAAAGTACGACCCGGCCAGGGTGGTTCCGGGCCATATCATGCCCCCGGTTCTGGATCGCCTGCCGGCGGATGGCCGGGGCCGAAGATGTCCGCGTTCCACGCTGGAGTTCCGGGCCCCCGGTCCTATTCTGATGGCGTGCCAGGACCAGGCATTCTTTTGACGATCGCTCTTCTGCTAGCCGCCGCGCGGCTCCGGGGTGAAGCGGTCGCGATCGAGGCGGCGCGATCGCCATTCTGCCTGGTGGCTGAATCTGTCAGTATCGGCATTGGCAAAGACATGGTTCTCGTGGAAGGCGACTACGACTACAAGTACGTTCGCCGGTATGATTCGGCCGCCGTGCCTGAACGGATCTCCTTTTCCTACGCGGTCTTTGCCCCAAAGACGGCCGAAGACCTGGAAGACTTGAACGCGATTACCCAAGCCCGGCTGCACGTGGGTTCCCTCGATTTCGAGCCCGCCGGTTTCCTTCTGCCCGGCGAAACGACTGGGGCCACAGCAAAGGCCGCCCTGACGAATTCCCGTCTTGTGTTCCTGGTCTTCCAGATCCCGCGCGGCCTCCTGCGTCAACAGTGCCGTCTGCACATCAGCCATTACCAGATGCATGATCATTACGCTGGGAAGACAGTGGTCGCCTACCTGCCGTTGTTGCCCGACTTCGAGACGCTCAAGAACGAACTCCTTTTCTCGCAAAGTGATTTCACCGTCGCTTTTGAGGTGGTGGACGCCGTGCAACTCCACCGTCTGTCCGCCAACCGCGCGGTTTACCGGGAGACTCCCCAACAACTGACGCTTCACCCGGTGGACCATGAGAGCATCGTAGTCGAGGTTACCGCATCCCGCGGAAAGTGAGCCTCAACCCGAATATTCGATGGGGACGCGACGCCATCGTCGCGTAGGCCCGATGAAAACGCGACGAGGGCGTCGCGTCTCCAGCCACAACCTGAACCGCCTGGCTGATTGCGCAGAATCTTTGGCCGGTGGCAGACCGGCGTTCCGTTCCGCCCCCGGCCGTGATATGGCTTCGCTGCGGCCCGACGCTGACTCAATATCAGAACCGGATTTGCCAGATTTTCCCGCCCGCTCATTTTCTGTGTCGCCAGCCGGCAATCCAGGGTTCTTATTGCCGCCTTCCGCGTGCTTCTGCGATGCGATGAAAGTTGTGCTGATCTTTTTCGCGTGGTGCATTTTGCTTGTCCTGTGCTGGCCGCTGGCCCTCCTGGCGCTGGTGCTGGCGCCGATCGTTTGGCTCGTGGCCCTCCCTTTCCGCATCGCCGGCTGGTGCCTCGGCGGCATTCTCGCGCTGGTGCGGGCGTTGTTCTATCTGCCTGCCAGGTTGCTCGGGCCGCACGGCCACGCATGAGTCGGGTTTCTTCATCCTTCAACGTGAATGCCGCACCCTCGTTTCTCGGGCTCGCGATGACAGAACGAAATGCGGAATATACCGGTTAAAGCCCTCTAATTCACCCCCCATGAATCCCGCAACTCCGCCGTTCCCGTTGTTCAAGAATGTCGCCTTCGTCATTTACCCGGTGAAAGACGCTAAGGCCGCCCGCTCGTTCTACGAAGGCACGCTCGGCCTCGCCGTGACCGCAAATTGGGACGATCAATGGGTCGAGTATGACATTGGCGACAGCACCCTGGCGATCACGCCAGCCGACGCCACGCATGCAGCCGGCACTCACGGCGCGACGATTGGCCTGGAAGTGGTCGATTTCGACGCCGCGCTGGCACACCTGAAGACCAAGGCGGTACCGGTGTTCAAGGGCCCGTTCGATTCGCCCTTCTGCCGCGGCTGCATCATTCGGGATCCGGATGAGAATGAAATCATCCTCCACGCCAGGAAATGAGGCGGGCGGATCCGCTCCGCCGCCCCTTTCGGACCAATATGTCCTCCGCCGCGCCACCAACCGGGATGCGGCCGAGATCTGGAATCTGATCTCGGGCGTGCTGTCGAGTTTCGGCATCGTCGCGGACCGGACCACCACCGACCGGGATCTCACCGACATTGACGGACACTACTGGGAGCGCGGCGGAGTCTTCTTCGCCCTGCTCGACGGCCCCATCGTGATCGGCACCGTGGCGCTGCGTCGCGAGTCGGACGAGGTCTGCGAACTTTGCCGGATGTACCTGGCGGCGGATCATCGCGGGCGCGGCCTCGGCCGCCACCTGTTCTCCCGCGTGATGGCTGAGGCGCGCAACCGCGGATTCCGGGAGATCTATCTGAAGACGGCCTCGGTGCTGACGACAGCGATCTCGCTCTATGAACGCGCCGGCTTCCGTCCGGCGCCGGGTTCAAGGGCGGACGGCAATTGCAACCGGGTCATGCGGATGGAGCTGCCGCCGCCAGCCGGTCAATCCATCTTCACGCGGGCCGTATAGAACTCCTCCGCCAGCGCAAAAATTTCTTTCGGATCGTCGAGCGCAAGAGCTTCGGCCGCCAGTCGTTTTGCGTCGCTCATCTTCATGGCCCGGATGAGATATTTCACGGCCGGCAGGGAGGGCAACGACATGCTCAATTCGTCAACCCCGAGACCAAGCAGAAGCGCCGCAAACACCGGGTCACCGCCCATCTCCCCACACACGGCGACTGGCAGGTGGTGCCGGTGCGCATCGTTCACCACCGCCTTGATCGTGCGCAGCACCGCCGGATGGGTCGGCTCGTAGAGGTGCGCAATGCGGTCGTTGCCCCGGTCGATCGCGAGCAAATACTGGATCAGATCGTTCGTCCCGATGCTGAAGAACTGGCAATGGCGCGCGAGCAGGTCAACGGTGGCCGCGGCGCTCGGAATTTCAATCATGCTGCCCACCTCCATCTTCTCATCGAAGGGCTGATGCCGTTCCCGAAGCTCTTCCTTCGCCTCCGCGAGGACGTCGTTGGCCCGGACAAGCTCGTCCATCCCGCTGATCATCGGGTACATCATGCGCACCCGGCCAAATGCGCTCGCGCGGAGAATGGCCCGCAACTGCTCCTTGAACATCTCCGGGTGGTCGAGGCACAGCCGGATGGCCCGGAGACCCAGGAACGGATTGGCCTCATGGTGGATCAATCCCGGAAACCCATCCAGCGGCTTGTCACCGCCCACATCGAGGGTGCGAATCACCACCGGCCGCGGCGCATAGGCCTCGGCCACCGCCTTGTAGACCGCAAGCTGCTCTTCCTCGCCCGGCAGACGACTCGCGTTGAGATAGAGATACTCGGTGCGAAACAGCCCGACGCCCTCGGCCTGCGAATCCCCGGTGGACCCATTCTCCTCCACCTTCTCGAGGTTGGCGAGCAGCGTGACGTGGACACCGTCGAGCGTCTCCGACGGCAGGCGGCTCACCGCCTGCAGCCGTGACTCGAAACCCTTCTTCTCGGTCTGAATCCGGCCATAGCGGAACAGCGTCTGCTCGGTGGGGTTGACAATCACCACCCCTTCGTAGCCATCCACCAGCACCCGGTCGCCGCTGGCGACCCGCTTCGTAAGATCGCGCA
Organism: uncultured Verrucomicrobiae bacterium; assembly: GCA_963804395.1. Classification (GTDB taxonomy): domain Bacteria; phylum Verrucomicrobiota; class Verrucomicrobiia; order Opitutales; family Opitutaceae; genus Fen-1467. Next base: position 45,261 of record CAWDQK010000020.1, read on the forward strand.
CGCCAACCACGGCCGGAATCTTCAGCGAACGCGCCACAATGACCGCGTGGCTCGTCTTGCTGCCAGTGTCGGTGACGATGGCGAGGGCGGCGCTGCTGTTGATTCCGGCCGCATCGGAAGGCGAGATATCGTTGGCAACCACGACCCGCTTCTCGGCCAGTTCTCCGAGATGGTGGGCGGCCTGACCCAGGAGGTTGCGCAGAACCCGCTGCGCGACATCGCGGATGTCCCCGGCCCGCTCCCGCAAATACTCGTCGTTGATCTCGTCAAAGGCCTTGACGTACCGCTGCGAGACCTTGTTGAAGCACGTCTCGATGTTCGCCCCCGTGCTTTCGAACTCCCGGATCGTCTCCCCGATCAGCGCCTGATCCTCGAGCACCATCAGGTGGGCATCGAAAATCTGCGCCTCATCCGGGCCCAGATTGGACTCCACCTCGTTCTTGATCTTGGTGATCTGCTGGCGGGTGGCGACCAACCCCTGGTCGAACCGCGCGATCTCCTCCATCCGCCTGGCGGCATCGACCTGATAAACCGGCACCTCGAGCTCCGTCTGCAGATATAGAAAGATCTCCCCGTAGGCGATCCCATTGGACGCGGAGATGCCTTGTACCACCGTCTCGGGTTTCTGACGGAGATCCATCGTAATCGGTTGAACAGTTAATTCGTGCGCGCCAGCGAATGAAACAGGCCGACAGCTCTTTATCCCGCGCGCCCGGCGGACGGTCAACACGGATTTGGGGTCGTGCGTGGTTTTGCCGACGGCGCCCTAACTGATGGCGGCCTGCCGCACGAAACAGCCGGCACCCCAGGCATCGCGAATTGCCGCAACCATCTCTTCGACCGGGGCGCCCGGCGGTAGCGATGCGAAGCAGGCGCTGCCGCTTCCGCTCATCGCGCCCGCCAGCCCGAACCGGCTCCGCAGGCGATCCAACAAAACAGGCAGCGCCGGAAATTTCCGGAAGACCACCGGCTCCAGATTATTGAACTGCAACTCCGCAATCCCGGCCCTCCCCGCCAGCCAGTCAGCGAGCCGGCGCTCGGCCTCTTCCTTCGCCAGGTAGGTGCGCGGGGCGTCAGCTGCCATTTGCCCGTAGGCCCAGGCCGTGTTGACAGAGAAACCCGGCTTGAAGACCAGCAGCGGTTGGCCGCGCAGCCGTTGCTCCGCGGTGGCCGGCAACGGTTCGAGCAGTTCGCCCCGGCCCCGCATGATGACCGGACCTCGCGCCAGGAAGAGCGGACAGTCCGAGCCAACCGCCGCCGCGAGCGCGACCAGAGCCGCCGGACCAAGCTCTGCGCCGCTCAGGTCGTTCAACGCCCGGAAAGCCGCCACCGCATTGCTGCTGCCACCGCCCAACCCCGCGCCCACCGGAATGTGTTTCTCCAATCGAAAGGCAACCGACCCCCGCCAGCCGGTTGCGGCGACAAATGCTTCGGCCGCCTTCAAGACCAGATTGCTGCCATCGACCGGCACCTCCGGATCATCGCACTCCAGTGAAAACTGCGCCGGCCCAGCCGGCTCCGGTCCGCGGATCGTCGCAGTCAGACAATCGCCAAAATCCAGCGGGGCCACGATCGAAACCAAATCATGAAAACCGTCGGGCCGGAGGCCGGTGACTGCCAGGGAAAGGTTGACCTTCGCCGGCGAAAAGACCGTTGCGGTTTGCTGCGCACTCACTGGAAGTTTGGATCGGGTCTAATGCGGCTGTTGCTCCGGGTTGCTCGCGTCGCCGGCGTCGAGCGGCGCTGGACATGAAACAGACCGGAGCTTCGCCGGCAAGGCAAGTGTGCGCAGTGTGCATGCGGGGAGCACATCCCCCGATTGACGGTGAAGCAGGCTGGAAGCCTGCGCTACGTCCGGAAATCGCCTCAACAACCGTCAGTCGGGAGATGCGCCGCGATCTTGTGCCGATTCCGTTTTTGTATTTCACTGGCGGCCGGCAGTGGCTATCGTTACCGGCGCATGTCCTGCGAACTCATTCTTGTCCTCGACGCTCCGTCTCCGCGCGATCTCACGCCCGTGCTCGCGCGCCTCAGCGGCCGCGTTCGCTGGGTCAAAATCGGACTGGAGATGTTCACTGGCTGCGGACCGGAATGCGTGCGCGAGGTGGCGGGGATGGGATTCGACGTCTTTCTCGATCTCAAGCTCCATGACATTCCAAACACCGTGGCCCGGGCCGTCGATTCAGCGGGCAGGCTGCCAGTCAGGATGCTCACCCTGCATGCGGCGGGCGGACGGGAAATGATGGTCCGGGCAGTAAAGGCCCAGCAGCAGGCCGCACCGCAACTGCGCCTTCTCGGGGTGACCGTCCTGACCTCGCTCGGCGAGCTTGACCTCCGTGAGACCGGGATCACCGCCACTCCCGAGACCCAGGTGTTGCGTCTCGCGCAACTGGGCATCGAATGCGGCCTGGATGGATTTGTCTGCTCCCCGCTCGAAGTCGCGCCGCTGCGCAGGAGGCTGCCGTCTTCCGCGAAACTGGTCGTGCCCGGCATCCGCCCGGCCGGCGTCGGCGCAGGCGACGACCAGACACGGGTGATGACCCCCGGCGAAGCCGCCCGGGCTGGCGCCGACTATATCGTGGTTGGCCGTCCCATCTTCAAGGCGTCCGATCCAGCCGCCGCCGCCCAGGCCATTCTCGACGAACTTTCCACCCATGGCTGATGGACGGACAGGGCTGGCCGGCTGACCTAGGGATCCCGAACATCGGTCGTCACCACAACCCGCGTTTCAATCGTCCCCGCCTTCAACCTTCCGCCTTTCCGCCTTTCACCTTCCCCCTTTCCGCCTTTCGCCTTTCGCATTTCCCCCATGAGCCGTACCGCCGCCATCCTCCTCGCCGCCGGGCAGGGCCGCCGCATGCAGGGGGCGGTGGCCGACAAGATCACAGGGCCACTGGCCGGACGCCCGGTTTTCGCGTATTCCGCCGCCGCATTCGCCGCGAGCGGAGTTGCAGACTTCTACGTGATCGTCTACCGCGATGCGCGCCAGTCGATCGAGCTTTCTTGTTACGCCCCGACGCCCTCCTTGTTCGTGAAAGGTGGTCGCGAGCGCCAGGATTCCGTCTCCAACGCGTTGGCGGAACTGCCTGACGACATCGACGACGTGTTTATTCACGACTGCGCGCGACCGCTGGTCCGCCCCGAGCAGCTCGCCGCTCTGCTGCAGACGGTGCGCCGGGACGGGGCCGCCGCGCTGGCCCATCGGGTCCACGACACCATCAAACAAACTGCCGCCTTGTCCGCCATCGCCAGACCTCGCGCCAACGGGCCGGTGCGTACCACCACCCTGGACCGCGCCCGGCTCTGGGCCATGGAGACGCCCCAGGTGTTTTCCCGCGCGCTGATCGTGCGCGCCTACACCCGGGTTCAGCGCGTCGGAATCCGCATCACCGATGATGTTCAGGCCATCGAGCGGCTCAAGGTGCCGGTGACATTGCTGGACAATCCGCACCCAAATCCGAAACTAACTACGCCCGCCGACCTGGCGTACCTGGAGTTCCTCCTCTCTCACAATTCCGAATCCAGCCTGTAACCCGATCCCCGAATCCCATGCCCTATCGAATTGGTCACGGATATGATATTCACCGCATTGTCTCCGGCCGGGTGCTCGTGCTCGGCGGCGTGCGCTTCGACACCGATTTCGGTCTCGACGGACATTCTGATGCCGACTGCGTGACCCACGCCATTTGTGACGCTCTGCTCGGCGCCGCCGGCCTGCCGGACATCGGCCATTTCTTTCCCACAACGGACCCGGCCTACGAGAACATCGATTCCCAGCTCCTCCTGCAGCAGGTCGTGACCCAGCTCCGCCAACGTGGCTGGTCGCCGATGAACATCGACGTTACCGTCGTCGCGGAGAAGCCCAGGATCCTGCCGCGTCTGGGCGAAATGAAACTCGCACTCGCCAACTCCACCGGCCTGCTGGTTGATGCCATCGGTCTCAAGGCCACCACCAACGAAGGCATCGACGATCTGGGGCGCGGCCTGGCCATCGCGGCCCACGCGGTCGCGCTGATCGGAAGAATCTAGGCCGGAGTTTTCATGAACAACAGGGAGTCTTCACAGAAAATCCGCCTGCCCTGCGGCAGGGCGACCGGGTCGCGGCCAGCCCCGACGAAGTCGGCCCCTGCGGGGCGAACATTTCACGCCTTCGTGAGATGTTCGGGCTAGGAGGGCGACGATCCATGAGCCGCCTTCTCACCGCGCGGCCGGCGGCTCCCGTCCTCTGGCTGCTGACCTCCGGTTTCTGGCTGCTGCTTCCCGGCTGTTCACCGCGCGAGACCAATGTCCAGCGCGGCAACCGCGAACAGGTGCTCCATCAGGGCATCGGGGTGGAGTTGCCCGACCTCGATCCCCAGCTCGCCACCGGCACCAGTGATTACACCGTGCTGTCGGCGCTCCTGGAGGGACTAGTGAGCGAGGACCCCGTCGATCTTCATCCGGTGCCGGGTGTGGCCGAGAGCTGGGACGTGTCCCCGGACGGCCTGGTCTATACCTTCCGGCTCCGCGCCAATGCCCGCTGGTCCGACGGTGCGCCGGTCACGGCTTCCGATTTCATCGACTCTTTTCACCGCATGCTGACGCCGGCATTCGGCGCCGATTATGCGACGATGCTCTATCCGGTGCTCAATGCCGAGGCGTTCCACCGCGGCCGCCTCGCCGACTTCAACCAGGTGGGTTTTGCGTCCCTCGGCGACCGAACCCTGCGAATCACCCTGGGATATCCGACCCCCCATCTGCTGTCGATGCTGAGCCACCCGGCATGGCTGCCCGTTCCCGTGGCGACCATCCGGCACTACGGCCCGGTTGACCAGCGCGGCACCCCGTGGGCCCGGCCCGGCCGGTTTGTCGGCAACGGGCCGTTTGCCCTCAAGGCGTGGCGGCACAACCAGGTCATCATCGTCGAGAAATCGCCCACGTACTGGGACGCGGCCACGGTGCGCCTGCAGGCGATCCACTTCTACCCGATTGACAGTCTCGACGCCGAGGAGCGCGCGTTTCGCGCCGGGCAGATTCATCTCACCGAAGCGATGCCCCCGGCCAGGATCGGCGCCTACCGGGAGAGCCAGCCGCAATTGCTGCGCACGGATCCCTACCTCGGCACGTACTTCTATCGTTTCAATGTGAACCGACCGTTCCTCAATGAACCCCGGGTCCGGCGCGCACTGGCGATGGCCGTGGACCGGCCGGGCATCGTCGCGCACGTCCTGCGCGGCGGCCAGCTGCCCGCCGCCGCCTTCACGCCGCCCGGAATGAATGGCTACGTGCCGCCGGCCGGGATTCCGACGGATTTCGCCGCGGCCCGCCGGCTGCTCGCCGAGGCCGGCTATCCGGGCGGACAGGGCCTGCCGCCCTTCGAGTTGCTGTTCAACTCATCGGAGGGACACCAGTTGGTCGCCGAGGCTTTGCAGGAAACCTGGCGGCGGGAGTTGGGCGTCGAAATCCGGCTGGTCAACCAGGAGCTCAAGAGCACCCAGGATGCCCGGCGCAGCGGCAACTTCCAGATTCTGCGTTCGGTCTGGATTGGCGACTACATCGATCCGCTGTCATTTCTCGCCATCTGGACTTCCGACAGCGGGAACAATTTCACCGGCTGGTCCAGTTCGGATTTCGACCGGCTTCTCGCCCAGGCCGCGCGCACCGCGGATCCTGCCGCGCGCAATGCGCTGCTGCAGCGCGCGGAGAAGATCCTGCTTGATGCCGCGCCGATCATTCCGATCTACTACTATAGCCATGTCTTTCTGATTCAGCCGTCCGTGCATGGCTGGCATCCGACGCTGCTCGACCATCATCCCTGCAAATTCGTCTGGCTGGAGGAATAGGCGCTCACCGCCCGGCAGAAGGCTGATTCGCCGCCCTGGATTAGGCTCTGTTGCGGTTCAATGGGGCCGCGCGGAAAGTCGGCCCACAAAGCCGTCCAGCTGCGCTTCAATACGCTTCAATGGGGCCGCGCTCAGGCGAGCGCGGAAAGTCGGCCTGTTTGGGCTCGACGGGCTCAGCGTGGCAGCGCTTCAATGGGGCCGCGCTCAGACGAGCGCGGAAAGTGGACCATCTACGTTGACAACAACTCCAGCAGGTGGCTTCAATGGGGCCGCGCTCAGACGAGCGCGGAAAGCCGGCCGGCGTCAAAGGGCGCGGTCTGGCTGATGTCGCTTCAATGGGGCCGCGCTCAGGCGAGCGCGGAAAGGTGACCGGGAAGCCGTTCCAGGAGACACTCGCAGAAGCGCTTCAATGGGGCCGCGCTCAGGCGAGCGCGGAAAGGGCGTCAGAGTATCGCGTTGCGGTCGGCCCAGCCGTGCTTCAATGGGGCCGCGCTCAGGCGAGCGCGGAAAGGCGGGCTTTTGCGTGTGCCTCAATGCGGTAATCATAGCTTCAATGGGGCCGCGCTCAGGCGAGCGCGGAAAGGCAGTCGCCTCTTGGATTCCAAATGCCGCGCATTCGCTTCAATGGGGCCGCGCTCAGGCGAGCGCGGAAAGCCGTCTCCTTGAGGTGGCCGACTACGTGGAGCGCCTGCTTCAATGGGGCCGCGCTCAGGCGAGCGCGGAAAGGGAAATCCGCGACGGACGAAGCGCAGGCTCAAGCGAGCTTCAATGGGGCCGCGCTCAGGCGAGCGCGGAAAGTCGCTGCTGGTCCGGGGGCGCCACGTTGCCGGTCGAGCTTCAATGGGGCCGCGCTCAGGCGAGCGCGGAAAGGGCACGGAGGAACTGCGGATCGCGCTGGAAACCGGAGCTTCAATGGGGCCGCGCTCAGGCGAGCGCGGAAAGCGTCGCCAGTTCACCGACGACGTGATCGCGGCCATGGGCTTCAATGGGGCCGCGCTCAGGCGAGCGCGGAAAGAGCGCCAATGGGCATTTGCCGAGGAGGCGAAACTGCAGCTTCAATGGGGCCGCGCTCAGGCGAGCGCGGAAAGAGGGCGTCGTGTCCGAGATCGTCACTCTCAAGATCAAGCTTCAATGGGGCCGCGCTCAGGCGAGCGCGGAAAGGTTGCTGATCAGGAGAAGCTGGCGGAGCTCGTCAAGCTTCAATGGGGCCGCGCTCAGGCGAGCGCGGAAAGCAGAGTTAGACCCGCGACGGAACCTGTGCAGGTGTTGCTTCAATGGGGCCGCGCTCAGGCGAGCGCGGAAAGCCTTATGCTGTAGGCCATTCTTGTTCAGCGACGCAAGCGGTATCCTGCGAGCACCCGCCCCCTCCGCGGGAAGACCCACCGACCCAAAAGGTCAACCACGTGCCAACTGCTTCCAGCCCAAGACGCGAGCGGTTTCCCTGGAGGCTCGCAGCACCTCGCCGCTCGCGCAGCGCACGCCTGTCAAAGAACGAGCCCCTTCCGCCCGTCAAACGACGTAGCAGGGCGGATCGACGCGGATATACGACTGCCCAATCGCAGTGATGATGCGTTCACCGCGCGATTCCGACGGTCCGAGGCTGATGAACAACACCTGGTCCTCCCCCGCCTTGATCAATCCACGCAGCCGGCTCTCAAAATCGATCTTCTCCGCCACCGTCAAATCGCATTCAAACACCGAAAGCTGCAGATGCATCCCGTAATCCTTGCACGCCTTGAACACCTTCCGCAACCGCTTCGGGTCGCAAACGTCGTAGGTCACAATGTAATTGGTTCTCATAAGAATCGCCCCCCGATTCTTAGCGGGTCATGAACGGAAGATAGCGTTCGATCTCGCCGGTTAGCGTGCGGGCCAGCAACCGGAACTGCAGCTCGATCGCCCGCCGGTAGCTCACTTTGTAGTCGAAGACTGGATGCGTGACAATGTCGCTCATGCGTTTTTCATAGGCGAACAGGAACCGCTTGCGCCCGGCGGCGGACAAGTTCACGGCATCGCCGGCCTGCACGAAGTCGTCCGGCCCAACCATGCG
>CAWDQK010000021.1:0-157275 GCA_963804395.1 uncultured Verrucomicrobiae bacterium
TCCTCGAAATAGACGAGATAGTCGTTGCCGATCTTGATCGCCGACGGGCCCTGGGCCAGCATTCCCTTCGCGGTGAATGGTTCGCCGGGCTCGGAGTACATACCGTCAAGCGTGTCACTCGATGAGAGAAAGAGGTTCTTCTTTTTCGGCATTTCGTTTTTTGCGATCACGTAGAAGCGCCCGTTCGCCGGCAGGACGGTCGCGTCGGTGACCGCGAATCCCGGATCATAAAACAGCCGGGGCGGCGACAAATAGAGAAAATCCTTCGTGGTTGTGCAGTAGACCCGATAGTTGGTGTCCTTTCCGGCCGCGCGTTCTGTTTCGGTGAACTTTCCCTGGACCGCCGAGGCCCAGATCATCAGATACTGATGCCACTTCGGTAGATAGATGATCTCCGGGTTCCACGCATTCCTTGCCTGCGGCTCCGAAGCCATCACGAGGATCTCCTGCTCACTGGACCAGTGGATGAAGTCGCGGGTGGTTGCGTGCCCCACGCCGACCTCGTTCAGACCGGTGCCCCAGACGAGGTGATAGACTCCGTCGGCGCCAAGGGTGGCTGCCGGGGCCAGCATCAGCTTCTCCTTTTTCCCCACGGTCGGCGCCAGGTAGCTCTTGCCGCCATTAAGCGCCTCCCAGAGGTAGCCGTCGCTGCTGCCGGCGAGGTGCAGGCCGTCCTCTCCATTGCCAGTGTAATAGGTGAACAGATAGGCAGTGTCAGCCGGGGATCCGCTATCTTGTGCCAAACCAGAATTCCATCCGAGAACCAGCGCCAGGATGACTGCAAACGACAGGGGTTTCAGCATACTTCCGTCCATATAGGTGATTTTCCTGCGGCAGGCAACCGTCGAGTTGAGAAATGCGCCGGTGCGGGCGATGCAGGCTGGAAGCCTGCGTTACGTTCGAAAATCGCACTTAACAACCGGCAATCGGCAGATGCACCATCGCCGGGGCCGGCGCCCTGGGCGGCGAACCGGCCTGCCGTCGGAAAGCTTCCGCGTTTGGGCCCCCGGCGCCGGTCAATGGCCGCACGCAAAGTCCGCAGGCCCCGTGCGCTCACGGCGGCACGGAGCCGAAGGCGTAGCTTCCCGATCCGACAGCAAACACTGCCGCGCCATCCGCCGGACCGAGGAAGCGAATTCTGGAGACCTGTGCCGCCGGACGTCCTTCCTCCGTGACAGTCGCGGCGTCCCGGGCGGGGACCCAGACGGTTGCGGTCGTGTTCGGCGGGATCGTGACGTCCAGCGAGAACCGGCCGCCGTCGCGCCGCCATTCGCTGGTGATGCGTCCGCGCGCTGAATTGTAGGCCCCCTTCACCCACGTCAGGTCGCCGACCACGGCCGGTTTGATGACGATCTTCTTGAACCCCGGTCCGCTCGGATCGCCCTGGATTCCGGCCAGATCGTGGTAAAACCATTCGTTGATCTGGCCGAGCATGAAATGATTCTGCGACGAGTTGCGGTTGGCGTCCCACGCCTCGGTCAGACTCGTGGCTCCGTGCGCCAGCTGGTATCCATACCCCGGCTTTTCCGACTGGTTGTTCAGGTCGAAAATCACATCCGAACGTCCGCCATCGGCGAGCGCGCGCAGCAGATAGCGGTAACCGACATCGCCGGCCGTCAGGGCGTTGCCGCGCCTGCGCACATCGGCCACCACGGCCTCCAGTACCCTCGGACGCTGCTCCGGCCCAGCCAGATCCATCACGAGGGGGATCGAGTTGGCGCACTGTGAGCCGGTGGCGTAACCGCCGGTCGCCGGATCGAAGAAGGCCCGGTTGAACGCGGCGCTGATCTGCGCCGCCAGCGCGCGATCGTGCGTGGCCTCCTCGGGCTTTCCCAGGACCTCGGAGATCCGGGAAAGAATCTGGGCGTCTTCGTAGTAGAATGCGGTCGCGGTCAGCGCCACCGGCGTCAGCTGCGCGTAACCCGGCGGCTTCGGCCCGAGATCGTACCAGTCGCCCAGTCCGTGCGAAACGATGTGCGCGGCCGACCGGCTGCCAAGGTAGTCCACATAGTGCCGCATCATCGCAAAAGACCGGACCAGCAAGCCGACATCGCCGGTCCACTCGTACTGCTGCCAAGGCACCAGCACGCAGGCGCTGCCCCATTCGGGAGAATCGCGGAACCCGTCCGGAAACTCCACGTATTCCGGCGCGGTGTCAGGCACGAGCCCGCTGGCCAGCTGGCTGTCCGCCATGTCGCCTGCCGACTTGGCCAGCAAGCGGTTCAGGTTGAATTCATAGCGGAGCGCCGGGCCGTTTAGATGAGTCTGTTCGATCCAGCCGAGCCGCTCCCGGTGCGGGCAGTCGGTTAGGATGCTGGCGAGGTTGCTGCGCTGCGCCCAGCGCACCAAAGCATGGATCCGGTTGAACAGCGCGTTCGAGCAGGCGAATTCGCCCGCCGGCGGGGAAGTCGAGGAGAGCACAAGGCCGGCGATGGATTCGACCACCGGGCGTTCGCCCCCTCCTTCCGGCCCGGTGCACTCCACCTGGAGATAGCGCGAGCCATGATAGAAGAACTTCGGACTCCACTCCTCGGCGGCGGCGCCGCCTGCGAGCGTGTACTCCCACCAGGCGGGTCCGCCGCAGGAACCGCGGTTGACCGACCCGTCCGCGGCGAGGAGTTCCGCCGGAATCACCCGCACTTTCGATCCCGCCGGACCGCGGGCCGTCAGGCGCAACACCAGCGAGGCATTCTGGCCGAGATCGTAGACCTCGACGCCCGGACGCAGCGTCTGGCTGGCCACCGGCGACAGCACTTCAAACGTCTCCAGCGGCGGCGCCGCCCGGGAATGCCCGCGCAATCGTCCCCCCGGGCTGCCGCCTTCCGCCGCCGATCCCCACAATCGGTCGTCGAACCCCGGCTGCGTCCAGCCGCGCGGCTCGCGGCGGGCGTCCTCATCCTCGCCGCCGTAGATGTTCGCAAAGGTGACTGGTCCGGGTGTGATCCGCCAGCGCTCGTCCGTCCCGACCGTTTCGACGGTGCCGTCGCGGTATTCGAGGCTGATGTGACCGATCACGGTCAGCGGCCGGAACTCCGTGACGAATTTCACGTAGCGGCCCTCCTGGACGTTGTACATCCCCCCGGCGAGGCAAATCCCTGCCGCGTTTGTCCCGGGCTGCAGCAGCGCCGTTACATCGAGAGTGTCGTACAAACAGGTCTTTTCGTACTTGGTCCAGCCCGGGGAAAACCATCCCTGCGGAGCCCGTCGGCCATTCAGCGTAAGCTCATATTGGCCCAGTCCACAAATCTGCGCGACCGCCCGGACCAAGCCCGGGCGCACCGTGAATTCGCGGCGCAGAAGCAGGGTGGTGTTGGCCCGCGGATTGTTGGCCGGCGCCGGTTTCTCAGTTTTGGAATCCATCACTTCTCCCGACCGGCGCTCTCGCAGGAATCGCTGCCAGCGCAGCAGTTCCGGGTCGGTAATCCACTGCGCCTGCCAGTCGGAATCCTCGAGCAGGCCCATCGTCCAGGTCCCGGCCGGACTCCATCCCTCCGTTTCACCGTTCCCGTCCCAAACCTGCACTTTCCAGAACACTTGTTGCGAGGAATGCAGCGGCTGCCCGCGGTAGATGACGCCCAGCGTCTCATCAGAGGCCACCCGCCCGCTGTCCCAGAGGTCGCCCTGCTGCCGGGCCAGCAACTCTGGCGTGGACGCCGCCAGCACGCGATAGGCGGTCTGCCGTTCGTCCTGTCCCTTCGATTGCAGCACCCAGCCCAGTTGCGGGCGGGCCACGTCCACCCCGCGCGGATTCACGTCCTGTTCGCACCGCAGTCCGCTGACGCCCATGCCCGCCGCCGGGCGAATCGCCGCCACCGTCGCAGCGAGGGCCAGGAATGCGGCCAATCCAGAGAAAGTCTTCATCATGGGAAGTACAGCAGAGCGCTGCGGCGTGTTGTCAGACCGCGCCAAGCCGGATTCATGCAGTCGGGAAGTCGAGAGTCGAGGGTTGAGTGACGGCCCGCTCGGCGGGTGCATCTGCCGATTGACGGTGGAGCAGCAAGCTCGACGATTCCGTAGCGGAGCCGCGTGCCGAGCCGGAGCTTCAGCGAAGGCTGGCGTTCGGCTCCGACGGCGCGGAACGCCTGCCATGCCGTAGCCTTGCGCGAAGGCTGGCCGCGCCGCTACCGTCAATCGGGAGATGCGCCCTCGCTCGGCTCGGGGTGGACTTTGTTGCTGGCATCCACGCAGGTTCTTCGCTTCGATCGGGATGACACTGTATGCCCGCGCCGAATACCTCTTCCTTGCCGCCGCGGAATGATGTCGTCGGGGACATCTGGGGCGGATTTGCGGCGATGCTCGTCGCGCTGCCGTCCGCTGTTGCCTATGGTGTGGCGGTCTACGGCGTGCTCGGTGCCGATTATGTCGGCTACGGCGTCCGGGCCGGTCTGCTGGGCGCCATCGCGATCGGGCTGCTTGCGCCGGCGCTGGGTGGTGCGCCCAGGTTGATCTCGGCGCCTTGCGCCCCGGCGGCGGCAGTGCTGTCCGCGCTTGTGGTGCAGCTGGCTGGGGTCGGTCCGGGATCGGCTGGCTCGGCTGCGCCCGGACGAGTTGTGATCCTGCTGACGCTCGTCGCATTGCTTTCCGGCTGCCTGCAGTTCATTTATGGAGTCGTGGGCGGCGGACGGCTGATCAAGTACATCCCGTACCCCGTGGTTTCCGGCTACCTGAGCGGCGTCGGGGTGACCATCTTCCTCAGCCAGGTGCCGAAGTTTCTCGCGTGGCCCAAGGATCTGTCGTTCTGGTCTGGCCTGGCCGCGCCCGGCCTCTGGCAATGGCCGGCGTTGGCAGTCGGCGCTGTTACGATTGGAGGAATGCTCGTGGGCCAGCGCCTTACGCGCGCGGTGCCCGCGACGATCCTGGGGCTGTTTGCCGGCCTGACTGTCTATTTCGGGCTGGGTTTGTTCCGACCGGAGCTGTTGCGCCTCGCGCATAATCCGCTCGTGATCGGCCCGGTCGGCGGCGGCGTGGGCGCCGTCGTGACGGCTTTCGGCGAACGCTGGTCCTCCTTGGCCGCAGTGCGACCCGCAGATTTCGGCCTCCTGCTGGTGCCGGCGCTGACCCTCTCGGTGTTGCTCTCGATCGACACGCTGAAGACCTGCGTCGTAGTGGATACCCTGACGCGCAGCCGCCACAATTCGGACCGCGAACTCATCGGCCAGGGGGCCGGCAACATCGCCTCCGCCCTGCTCGGCGGAATGCCGGGCTCGGGGACGATGGGTGCAACCTTGGTGAACGTGAACAGCGGTGGCCGTACCCGCCTGTCCGGCGTGCTGGAGGGCGTTTTCGTCCTGGGCGCCTTCGTGCTGTTTGGCAACTGGATCGCGTGGGTACCGGTCAGCGCGCTGGCGGGGATACTGTTCGTCGTCGCCTTTCGCATGTTCGACTGGGGCAGTTTCCATCTGCTCCGGCAACGGTCCACCGTGCTCGATTTCTGCGTGATCGCCGCCGTGGTCGTGGTCGCCGTCGGCGTCAGTCTGATCGCCGCTGCCGGCACCGGCCTGGCCCTTTCAATTCTGCTCTTCATCCGCGAGCAGATCCGTGGCTCGGTCATCCGGCGGAAGCTGACCGGCGACCGCATCTCCTCCACCCAGCACCGTTCCCCGGCGGAGCAGGCGGTGCTGCAACAGTACGGCGGCCTCACCACCGTCTGCGAACTGCAGGGCAGCCTTTTCTTCGGCACGACCGACCAGCTTTTCAGGGAGCTGGAGCCGGATCTGAAACACTGCCGTTACCTGGTCCTCGATATGCGCCGCGTCCATTCGGTCAACTACACAGCCGCCCACCTGCTCGAACAATTCGAAACGATCCTGCGCGAGAACGGCGGTTGCCTGATCTTCAGCCGGCTGCCGGCCACCCTGCCGACCGGAAAGGACCTGCGCACCTATTTCGCCCAGATCGGGGTCACAAATCAGAAGGATAATGTCCGCCGCTTTGACACGCTGGATGACGCCCTCGGCTGGGTCGAGGACCAGATCCTGGCCGAAACATCTCCCCAGCCGCGAGACTGCCGAAACGCCGCTGGCGCTGTCGGAGTTCGAACTGTTTCAGGACATCGAGGCCGGCCAACTGGATGCCTTTTTCACCAGGTGCGTCGTCGGTCGATCCTGCGCGCCGGGCGAATTGGTTTTCCAGGCCGGCGGGGTTGCCGACGAGTTATACCTGATCCGCCGCGGAACCGTGCGCATCGTCCTGCCCGTCAGCAGCACCAACTACCATAACCTCGCTTCAATCGGCCGCGGCGATTTCTTCGGTGAGCTGGCCTTCCTCGACCGGGGCCGGCGCTCGGCCAATGCCGTGGCCATCACGGCCGTCGAGCTGTTCGTGATCTCGCGGGCCCAATTTGATGAGGTGGCCGGGAGCCAGCCGGCGCTCGCGGCGGGGATTCTCAGCCGGCTTGCCAGCACGCTGGCCGTGCGGCTGCGGCACGCTGACGCCGAGTTGAGCGCCTGGTACGAGGCTTGATCCGGCCATTGCTTGGGGACGCAACGCCCTCGCCGCGTTCTCGAGCGACCCGGCGCGCCGCGTCGGCCTGCGATGTTTGTTCCGGGCTAAACGTTGTCGGTCTGCCTGCCGGCCACGCTGCCCGGCGCCGCGGCCGGCCTCCTGTTGGCGACGACCAGCGCGACCAGCGTGATTAGGAGAATGACCGGAGACACAAACTCCGGCATCGGCCGGGCGATGAGCGGGGTGAACGACCAGATGGCGTCGTGGATCGAATGCAGCAGAACCACCAGCAGGATGCTGCCGGACAGGTAATAGACATAACCAAGGATCGTTCCCATCAGGAATAGAAACAAGACGTTGGTCAGCGCGAATGACTGAACTCCGTAATGATAGCCGACGAAAGCGACGTTGGAAATCAGCAGGCTCACGATGAGGCCAAACCGGCGGAGCAGAAACCGCTGCAGAATCGCCCGGTAGGCGAGTTCCTCCCTGAGCCCGACCAAAAAACTGGTTGCCGCGAAGACAAAGCGGTCGATACCATTGAGTCCCGCCTTCCCGACAACAATCGGAACCAGCAGACACCCAGCCGCCACCAGATGACGCGCCGAGAACGACGCTCGCCTTCCGCCGTTCGCAACACATCCCCGCCGCAACAACCACCACAGGATCACGATGGATGCCAGGCGAATGCCGGACCAATACAGTTCCTGGGACAGCACGCTCCCCGTATAGCCGTAAACCAGGAGTCTGACGGATCCGATATATCCGATCTCACTGACCAGGAAGGCAACGAAGACCCAATTCAGCCGGATCGCATGCCAAAAACGGGCTGGGCCGGACGGGGTCAGATCCGACGAGTTCATGCTATGTTGTTCGGGGTCCCATCGCTCAGATCGTTGGGTGCTCACGCCTTATCTTGGAGCGCTCCGTGACGAACGGTCAACGTTGGGACGATGCGCCGCCCGAGCTGGATTCCAATCCAGGTCATGGGAATGTAGGCAAACACGAGATCGAGGATCACGAACCAGGTCGGCGCCGGGAACATGAAGGTGGCTCCAATGCCGCCCGCCAGGGAAAGAGACCCAATCAGGTAGGCAAAGCACGACCGGTGGCTGGCCGCGACCAGAAAACCCACCAGTGCCCCGGCCAGCGTTCCGAGCGCGTGCGCCAGAAATGGAAACACGAAATGTTGCGGCCCGAGCAGATGCATGGAGGTCTGCAGGCTTTGGACACTGGTCATGTCCACCCCGGCGGGCGGGGGAATGACGTGCGGCCCCGCGATAATGAGGGCCATGTTGACGATTTGGCCCACCGCCAGGCCGAGGATGACGGCGAGGATGTTTCGCAGAATTGTTTTCATCTGGTCATTGCCAAAGGTTGGAAATCCGCCCCATCGCTTCCCAATTCAACTCTCCACCGGCGTGCCATCAGGCCAAAATCATATCCACCTGCGCTCTCAAGTCAACCCCACACCCCAAAGCCTGACCCCCTAAGATCGGTCCCTGAGGGAAGTTGAATGGGCGAGCGAGCGGTTTGTCCACTCGCGGGCGCTTGTGGCTACACGTTTCAAGCCGGGCGGGGGAACCGCGGGCCGCCCAAGCCGCCGCGACGTAACGCAATACGTGACAAACGCCCGCCTGCCCCAACGCGCTTTGTAACGTAATAGGTGACAAAGCGTCGGGCGGGGAATGGAACGCCGTGCCCGACTCGCATTCCCGGAGGGACGCGCCGTCGGCCGGACCGTTTCGCATTGCTTTCCGCGCGGCGCGCAGTAGCGATTCGGCGTTCGGTCCGGGATCCGGCCGCCTTCCGGATCGCGATCTCTTTCGGCGGCATTAGAGTCCTCGATTGACTGACGTTGACTAGGGAAACTCCTTGGAAACTCCAAACGCCAATACTCCAAATCCCAAACAACAACGTGCGTTTACAGCGCGTTGGAAACTCCAAACGCCAAAGCTCCAAATCCCAAATAACAACGTGCGCTTCCATCGCGGACTCCTTTTGGGGTTTGGATCTTTGGCTTTTGGAGTTTGGACCTTTGGAGTTTCCCGGTGAGTTCTGGCCTGAGGCTTCGGATCCCTTGTCGTTATCCCCAATTTTTTTCCTCCCATGGACGACTACATCGAACGACTCGTTGATCTGATTGATCCGGCCACCAACCGCCTGCGCAACCTGACGGTCGAGGAGGCCCGGGTGCGCATCCTGAACGGCTCCGCCGACTCGGTCCGGGAGATCGACGGCTCCTTCGCGATCGTCGCGCGGGAGGGCAAGCGCGTGCGGATGGCGCGCTCGCTCGACCGGCCGATGCGCTACTTCCTCGCCAAGCGCCGCGAGGGCCCCGCCCTCATCGTTTCCGACCGGATCGACGCGATCCACCGGCACCTGCGGAGCGAAGGCCTGGACCGGCAGTTTCACCCCAGCTACACGCGGATGGTGCCGGCGCACTACGTCGTTGAGTTGCAGCTCATCGGCTGCCCCGATCCCGATCCGACCTACACGCGCTTCTTCACGCCGGTGCGCAACGCCCTCCCGGCGGATCTCGACGTGATCGGCCGGAGCTATGTCGGCGCCCTGGCGGACGAGACGGCGAAATGGCTCGGCGGCCTGCCGGAGCGCGAGCCGGTCGGCGTGTGCTTCTCCGGAGGGGTCGACAGCGGCGCCGTCTTTCTCACCGTCTACCACGTGATGCGCCACCTCGGCCTGAATCCGGCGCGGCTCAAGGCGTTCACCCTGAATTTTGGCGACGGCCCCGATCGGCGCCAGGCGCGCGAATTCCTCGACCGGCTCGGGCTCGGCCTCTTTCTCGAGACGATCGAGGCCGATCCGGCGTCGCTCGACGTGGCGGAGACGCTGCGCGTGCTCGAGGACTACAAGCCGCTCGACGTTGAGTGTGCGTCGATGGGGCTGGCACTGTGCCGCGGCATCCGCGCCCGGTATCCAGAGTGGAAATACCTGATCGACGGCGACGGCGGCGACGAGAATCTGAAGGACTATCCGATCGAGGAGAATCCCGAGCTGACGATCCGCAGCGTCGTCAACAACCTGATGCTTTACCAGGAGGGCTGGGGGGTCGGCCGGATCAAGCATTCGCTCACCTACAGCGGCGGACTCAGCCGCAGCTACGCGCGCACCTACGCGCCCGGCCGGAGTTTCGGATTCGAGGGCTTCAGCCCCTTCACGCGGCCGGCTGTCATATCCGTCGCCGAGGGCATCCCTTTTACGACGCTCAGCAACCTGTCGGTTGACCGGCTCTACTCGCTCAAGGGAGAAGTCGTGCGGCGCGGCATCAAGGCCCATTTCGGCGTTGACATGCCGGTCTTCCCGAAACGCCGGTTCCAGCACGGAGCGATTCCCGTCGATCACCTTCGCCGCCGGCTTGGCACGCTGGAATCCGACTACCGCCGGCAGTATCTCGCGCTCTACCAGTGAACCTGGAAGGAGCGTTTTACAGAAGCCAAAAATGCAAAACGCGGTTTTGCTCGCGACGAAAGGAAACTGGTCCGAGTGTAGCTGCGAGCGCCAGCGGGCGGGGCGGCCGACGTCGAATCCACTCGCTGGCGCTCGTGGCCACGGGGAAGGTGCTGTTTCCTAGGAGGTCGCAGAGCCAGCAGAGCACGCCTCCATATCTCTCCGCGCTCTCTGCGCCCTTCTGTAAGACAGAGGCTTTGAATTCGTTCGCGCCAAATATTGCTCATTCTTCGCGGGATTTCAGCTGTAAGCGCCTACGCTTTTGGCCCGCTTTCCCTCGCTTCGTGACCTTTGTTTCCTTCTGTAAAATCAATTTCCGTGTCTAGGGTGAAGAGCATGGTCTCGGTGTACCCGGCACGGGGCCGCACCGCGTGGATTCTCGCGCAACGTCCGCCGCGGCCCGCCGCACCTGATCCGAACGTGCCGCACGGCGTTTTTCTCGAACGGGAGCGCCTGGAGTCCGGCGCGGTCGTTGACTCCGGCGTCGTCCTCCTGACCAACCGCGAGTGCCCCTGGCGCTGCCTGATGTGCGACCTGTGGAAGGACACCACTCGCGATTCCGTCCCGGAGGGGGCGATTCCGCGCCAGGTGGAGTTTGCGGTTCGCACGTGGTCGGACGCGGGAACCCTTCCGGCGCAGGTGAAACTCTACAACAGCGGCAGCTTCTTCGATCCGGCGGCGATTCCACCGGCCGACTACGCGCCGGTCGCCCGGCGGATAGCCTTCGCGCGCCACATTGTGGTCGAATCCCATCCGCTCCTCGTTGGCGATCGCGTCCGCGTGCTGCGCGACCTGCTGTCCGGCTCGCTCGAGGTTGCCCTGGGACTCGAAACGGCGGACCCGGAGGTGCTGGAAAAGCTGAACAAGAAGTTCGACCTGGCCCAGTTCGAACGGGCCGCCGATTTTCTCGCCGCCGAGCGGATCGCGCTGCGCGCATTTCTCCTGGTGAATCCGCCGTTTATGGACGAGGCGGGTGCAGCGGAGTGGGTGGTCAAATCGGCGGAGTTCGCGTTCTCCTGCGGTGCGACCGCGGTGACGTTGATCCCGACGCGCACCGGCAACGGAGCGATGGAGCGGTTGCGCGAGTCCGGCGAGTTCGTTCCGCCGAACCTCGCGATGCTCGAAAGCGCGCAGCGGGCCGCGCTCGCGCTCGGCCGCGGCCGGGTTTTTGCGGATACCTGGGGGCTGGAGCCGTTCTCGGCCTGTCCCCACTGCTTCGCCGCCCGGCGCGATCGCCTGGAGACGGTGAACCACACGCAGCGCGATGTGCCACCGGTCACCTGTCCGGTTTGCGGTGGCGGAATTGTCGGGGTCGGCCGCCCCCGGTTATAGGGACAGACCCTGGCAGGCGGCTTCGCGCTGTAGCCGGCCGCACTGAGGCCGGCCTCGGCTTTGCGTAGGCCACAGGCTCTCCATCCCGTTTGGCTGGCGGATACCAACACTTGACACCGCCAAAGCGGCAACTGGCCACAGAAGTGTTTCCACCATCCAGGCTGCGCCCAAAGTTTTAACCATTGTATCTCGAATCATTACCCAGAGGTCACAATTAACGAGTTCAACCCCTACGTGCGCACCACTGACAGTTTCCTTCAAACCGAACGCCCATGGCTCCGTGTTTTCACGGCCGCGGGCGTTGACCGGTTGGCGTGCTCCGGAAACGTTTTGCCATGAAGAACATCGGGCAAGCGCGTTGTGAGTCCTCCCCGGGAGACCTCCGGGCGTCTGAGGTTTTGCCCGAGGGCGCACTTCGGGAGGCACCGGAGCAGGAGAATCCGGTCGCGACGGCGCCGCGGTGCTGCCGCCTCGAGGTGCGGGCGTCGGAACGGGCGTCATTTACGGAATACCACCTCACGGCGACCGTCGAGAGCCCCTGCACGACGGCCGAGGCAGCGGACGAGCTGTTTGCCGAGGTCGCCGCCGTAATCGCGGAGCAGGGCATCCAGCCGATCCAGGAAAAGTTGTACGGACTTTCGAAGGTGCGGGGCGAGGTCCTGAAGCGGCGCGAGGCGGCCTATCGCCGGGAGGAATTGGATCTAAGCGTGCCGGTGACCTGGATTCAGGGAACCCCATTGCGGGGCCCGGAATTCGTCGGCTTGCAGATCTGGGGCATCACGCCGCGCGATGGCAAGGTTGGCGTAAAGACGGTTGAAAACGCCGCCACGGGCCGCGGGCGTCTGTTGACCGGCCGTGGTTTTCGGATGTTGCACCTGGCCGCGGTGCGCGGGGTGCAGCCCGGCGGATCGCTTGCGGATGGCGCGCCAAAGCAGGCGGATCAGATGTTCACCAACGTGGGGCTCGGGTTGAAGGCGAACGGTTTTGAATACCGGCAGGTTGCCCGGACGTGGATCTACATGGCCCGGTTGCTGGAATGGTACGGTGATTTCAACCGGGTTCGGACCGCCCATTACAGGCCGGCCGGCCTGGGAGTCGAGGGCGGCGCGGCATTTCCGGCGAGCACGGGCATCCAGGGGCGAAGCGACAACGAGGAATGCCTGATGGACGTGCTGGCCCTGGACAGCGACGGGCCGCAAAGCGCGGCGGCGCTGCCCATCCGGCGCAGTCCCCGCCAGGACCAGTCGTTCAATTACGGTTCGGCCTTCTCGCGGGGAATGGCGATCGAGATTGAAGGAACGCGTACCGTACACATTTCAGGCACGGCCAGCATCAATCCGGCGGGTGCGAGCATCCACGTCGGCGACGCGGAAATGCAAAGCCTGGAGACCTTGATGTGCATCGCCGCGATCCTGGAAGAGCAGGGCGGGAGCCTGGCCAATATCACGTCCGCCACGCTGTTCTGCAAGGACCACGCCGCCTGGGAAGCGTGGAAGCGGGTCACGCGCCTGCTCAAGGTTCCGGAATTCCCCAAGGTTTGCGTCCAGGCCGATGTCTGCCGCCACGATCTGCTGGTGGAGATGGAAGTCGTGGCGACAATCTAGCAGCGGGCTCATTCGAAGTGTGGCCGCAAGCGCTGTAGCCGGCCGCGTTGAGGCCGGCTTCGAATAAATGTGGCCGCGAGCGTCAGCGAGTGGACGGCATGGAGGCGCGACGCCCCCGGCTACAGACGATCGGCCCGCGCTGTAGCCGGCCGCGTTGAGGCCGGCTTCGGCTTTACGTAGGCCCAAACGGGATTGCCGGGGTCGGCGCCCCGGCTGCAAGGCGGACACAGCGGTCCGCCCTCCACGCAAGCGAGCCCGCCGGCGTCGAAAAGTGTGGCCGCGAGCGTGAGCGAGTGGACGACCTGGAGGCGCGACGCCCCCGATCGGCTTCGGAAAATGTGGCCGCGAGCGCCAGCGAGTGGACGACCTGGAGGCGCGACGCCCCCGGCTACAGACGATCGGCCCGCGCTGTAGCCGGCCGCGCTGAGGCCGGCATCGGCTTTACGTAGGCCCAAACGGGATTGCCGGGGTCGGCGCCCCGGCTGCAAGGCGGACACAGCGGTCCGCCCTCCACGCAAGCGAGCCCGCCGGCTTCGAGAAAGTGTGGCCGCGAGCGCCAGCGAGTGGACGACCTGGAGGCGCGACGCCCCCGTCGCGCGGGCCGGTCGAAAACGCGGCGAGGGCGCCGCGTCCCCATGAAACGCCATTTCCGCCCGGCCAAATGTCGCGGTCCGGTTGCCTCGTCGCCGCAGTCGTGGCATGATCCCCGGATGGCCGTGCCGCCAGGGGTCCGGCCAATCGTACCGTGTCCAAACCCAATCATCTTCTCAACGAGAAATCGCCCTACTTGCGCCAGCACGCCTTCAATCCGGTGGACTGGTATCCGTGGGGTCCCGAAGCGTTCGAGAAGGCGCACCGGGAAGACAAGCCCATCTTCCTCTCGATCGGCTATTCGACCTGCCATTGGTGCCACGTGATGGCGCGCGAATCATTCGAGGATCCCGAGGTCGCGCGCATCCTGAATGACGGCTTTGTCTGCATCAAGGTTGACCGCGAGGAGCGACCCGACGTCGATCGCGTTTATATGACCTTCGTGCAGGCCCTGACCGGCGGAGGCTGGCCGCTGTCGGTCTGGCTGACGCCGGATCTGAAACCGTTCTTCGGCGGAACCTACTTTCCTCCGGACGACCGTCACGGCCGGACGGGCCTGAAGACGCTGCTGACGCGGCTCGCGGAAGCCTGGGCCGTGCAGCGTGAACGAGTTCTCCAATATTCCCGCCAGATGGTGGTGACACTCGCTGAGGTCACAAGATCGGCTTCCGCGGGGGCTCTGCCGATTGCCGAGCTGCGGAACCGCGCCTTCCTTCAACTGGCCGGATCCTTCGACGAGCAATACGGCGGCTTCGGCGGGGCGCCGAAGTTCCCGAATCCGGCGATGCTCGATTTCCTGCTCGATCTGGGCGCCACCACGCCGGATGCGGCCCAGCGCAAGGAGGCGCAGCACATGGTCATGGTCACACTCCGTCGGATCGCCGCGGGGGGCATCCACGATCATCTGGACGGCGGCTTCCACCGGTATTCCACCGATGCGCAATGGCATGTGCCGCATTTCGAAAAGATGCTGTATGATCAGGCCCAGCTCGCCGGCCTCTTTTTGACGGCGTGGCAGGTCTCCGCCGACCCGGTCTTCAAGGAAGCGGCGGAGGATACGCTGGGCTATGTTCAGCGCCGGATGACCGATCCCGCCGGCGCGTTCTATTCGGCGGAAGACGCAGACAGCGAAGTGCGGCAAAGCGGTAAGGCGGAAAGCGGAAAGCGGTCTCTGCAACACGCCGAGGGTGCGTTTTACGTCTGGACCGACCAAGAGATCTGGGCGCTCCTTGAGCCACGGAGCGCCTCCCTTTTCGCCTATGCCTACGGGGTGGAATCATGGGGCAATGTCCCGTCGGAAACCGGGGACGAACTCGCCGGCCAGAACGTCTTGTTTCGCGCCCATACGGTTGCCGAGTGTGCGGCGAAGTTTGGCCTGACCGACGAGGCGGTGCGGTCCGGTCTCGATGCCGCGGTTCGACGGCTGAACGCGGCGCGGGAGGAGCGCCCGCATTCGCAACTCGACGACAAGATTATCACGGCGTGGAACGGGCTCGCAATCTCGGCGTTCGCCCGGGCCGCGCAGGTCCTCGGCGATGAAGGCTACAGAACCGCGGCGGAACGCGCCGCGAGCTTCCTCCAGGCGCGGCTGTTCGAACCCAGCACCGGCCGGCTGGCGCGCAGCTATCGGGCGGGCATCCGCGACGAACTAGGCTTCGCGGAAGACTACGCGTTTCTCATCCAGGGTCTGCTCGATCTTTATGAGACGACGTTTAACACCCGGTGGCTCGGGTGGGCGGTCCAGTTGCAGGAGAAGCAGAACGAATTGTTCTACGACTCTGAGGCCGGCGGCTTTTTCGCCAGCGCGGCGGACGATGCCAGCGTTCTGCTGCGCTTGAAACAGGACCACGACGGAGCCGAGCCGTCCGCGAACTCGGTTGCTGTGCGCAACCTCGCCCGGCTGGCCGCGATGCTAAATCGGCCCGAGTGGCGCGAGCTGGCGGAGCAGACCGGCCGGGCCTTTGGGGCGCATCTGGAGCGATCGGCCGCGGCAATGCCGCAGATGCTGGTCTCGCTCGGCTGGCTCGAAGATTCACCCACGGAGATCGTCATCCAGGGAGAGGCCGCGTCACCGGAAACGTCCCGCTTCGTCGCCGAGGTCTGGCGGCGGTATCTGCCGCGCCGCGTGCTCCTGCGGATCGACCCGCAGAGCCGTCCGTTCTTCGCGTCCCGCGTTCCCTTCGTCGCCGCCCTCCCGTCTGAAACCGCCGCCCCGGCGACGGCGTATTTGTGTGAGAACTACGTCTGCCGGCTGCCGACCCGCGATCCGGCCGCGCTGGGCCGGTGGTTGGAGCGAAACTGATCCTCCGGGCACAGATGCCGGCTGCCGGCAGCGGCGCGGCCAGCCTTAGCGCAAGGCTACGGCATGGCAGGCATTTCGCGACGTCGGAGCCGGACGCCAGCCTTCGCTGAAGCTCCGGCCAGGCACACGGCTCCGCTACAGAATCGCCAAGCCTGCTGCTCCACCGACAAATCGGAGATGCGCCCGCGAAGCCGGGCTCTGATTGGAATGTCTGCGAGGCTTCCCACGGTCCTTCAGGACCAAGCCTCTTGACCGGCTTTCTTTTTTGGCAGGTGCGCAAACCGCGGGTCATCAGAATCTAAGTAAGCATCACTAAATAATGACCGTAATTATGCGACACGGCGGTCAAGTTCGGCGATGCCTTTCTGGACATTGGCAACGAGGGCATCGAGTGAGTTGAAAAGGAAGTTCGATGCGTGGCTGCGCTTCAGGCTGCGCCAAGTTCGCTCGATATCGTTGAGGTCTGGACAGTAGGGCGGTAGCCATTTGACTTCGAGTTGATCGCGATGCTGCTGGAGGAACGCCTCGGTGGCCTTTGTATGGTGGAAACTACCGTTGTCGGTGATGAGGATGATCTGCTGCTGTGGGTAGGCGGCAAGCAGAACGCGCAAGAAAGCAATGAAATGGGCTCCACTCTTCGTCGGTGCCCAATGGGTGGTGAGGCTTCCCGTGCGAAGGTCCAGACCGCCATAGAGCACGCGCTTCTGGTTCTTGCCGGGGGTAGCGACCTTGGGTTGAGGAGAGCCCACGACGGCCCAGACGGCGGTCAGAGGCGGGAAAAGGTGCAGTTCGGTTTCATCCTGACTGATGACGATCTCACCCCCGTGTTGCGCCCGCTTTCGGAGTCGCCGCACCAAGCGCTTGGCCCTCGCATGGGCGACTTCGTCCCGTTTGCCTTCCAAGGTATGTTTCGGGCGCACCCGACACAGTCCGGCCCGATGGAGCAGATGCCCGATGTAGTGCGAGCGCACGCGCACGCCACGCTCCTGCTCGAGATAGCTCGCCAACCGGGGCAGGCTCCAGGCCGTGAATGCAAATCCATGGGTCTGGGGAGCACTCAAGGCCGTCGCGCGCAGCCACTCCAAATCCGCGGTCGAGAGTTTGCACGGCCGCCCTCGTCGTTCGGTCTTAGGCGAGCGCAGCGCCTCGATCCCGCCGCCGCGATACGCCCGCGCCCAACGACCGACGCTCGCGTCGTGTACCTCGAAGAGCGCCGCGACCTGCGCCCGGCGTTGCCCCGAACCGAGCGCGACGATCGCACGGCACACATCGCGAAAATCGGCGTCGGCGGATTGGTCGGCTGCCCGCAGCAGCGCAGCCTGTTGTGCTGATGATAGCTTCAGTTTCGAAGGTCTTGCCATCCCACAAGCAAACAGAATCCGAACTCCCATTACGAGCATTATTTATTGTAGCACACTTAGTCACGGCATGGTGAGCTTCTGAAATCTTTCAAATTGACAGCCGGGAATTACCGGGCACTAACGCGTCGATTGCGCCGTGTACCCCCGAGTCATGCACCGCCACGTTGCTCAATGAGATTCTGCGAGTCGATGCCCCCATCGGAGTTCCTGCCTCCATTTCAAGCTGAAGAACTCCAGGACGCCATCCGCACGTGTCAAAGAGCGCATCCGCAAATGGTGAAACGGAATCAGCAGTCTTTCAATCCCGGCCCCAATATCTAAAATGAAATCGCTCGCCTTCACGCCCATCCTGGCGGTGCTTGCCCTTGCCGCCGCACCCTCCCTGACCACCGCCCAGACGAACACGTTTCCCGCGTCCGGCAACGTCGGCATCGGAACGACAAGCCCGGCGTATAAGCTCGACATATCCGGTGGAGCAACACCCGTCCGAATCGTTTCGAATGCGTATACGACCAATTTCGACACGACTGAGACACTTCAGATGCTTAGTTTGGGCAAGGCAACCGATCCTCGAACCTTGACATTCGGATATATGAACTATTTTGGGACGACTCCGGTTAATTTCGTTCGGTCGATCATCGCGCCGCTGCTTATTACTCAGTCTGGTGGTGCAGATCTTGTTTTGAACGGCGGCAACGTCGGCATCGGGACGACCGCCCCGACCTATCCGCTGACGGTCAACGGCACGGTACGGGCCAAGGAGGTGATCGTCAACACCGGCTGGTCGGACTATGTTTTCGCGCCGGGCTACCGGCTGGCGCCGCTTTCCGAAATCGAACAGCAGATCAAGGAGGAGCACCACCTTTCCGGAATCCCGTCGAGTGCGGAGGTCAAGGCCGCCGGGATCAACATCGGCGAGATGCAGGCGAAGCTGCTGGCCAAGGTCGAAGAACTGACTCTCCACCAGATCGAGCAGGAGAAACGCATTTGCGCCCAACAGGATGAAATCCGCACACTCAAAGCAAAGATCGCACAGCTTTCGTTGAGCAACTGAAAATGAATGCACGTTCTATCAAAGATATTGCCGTAATCTTGATGCTGCTAAGCGTCCGACAGACTGTCGCTCAAACCAACACCTTCCCGGCGTCCGGCAACGTTGGGATCGGGACCACGAGTCCCGGAGCGAACCTGGAGATTCTGAACAGCAGCGTTGTGCAAACTACACCGCTCGTTTTGCGAAACGAATATGGAGGGCCGTTCGATCTGAAAACTGTGGGGTTGGCGTTTCGGGGCGGCAACGGCTATTGGGCGGCGATCTATGGAGGTCAGCAGTTTACCAACAGCTGGAGTTGCGGAAGCTTGAGCTTCGGGACCCGGACGTCGGACGCTGCCGGCGTGCAGACAAAGATGACAATTCTTGCGAACGGCAACGTTGGCATCGGAACGACAGGCCCTACTGGAATGCTCGATGTTCAAGGAAGCAGCGCTACGAACGCTTATACGGCCCCAGCGGACCAAGCTGATCTAAGGGTCCTAAGCAGCAATAATCGCCCTTTGGACGGCGGTATCATTGAGGTCGGCGGCAGTTGGGGTGCGACGGGTTACATCAAGTCCGAAGCACTGAATGTCAATGCCGGTGCGATGACGTTCGGAACTCGTTTGAATCCTAACGACACAACGATGCAACCGGCGATGACTCTTAACGGCGGCAATGTCGGCATCGGGACGACGACTCCGTCGTATCCTCTTCAAATCACCACCGGAGTGAACATTCCACTCTGGCTTTCTGGCTCTAACACTCAGTGCACGCTGATGGAATTCCAAAACACGGCTAGCGGTGTGACCTGGGGAATTGGCGCCGGCGGCAATAACGGGTGGAGCAATAACAATTTCATCATCGATCAATACGGAGTCGGCAACCGATTCGTGATTTCAAATTCCGGCAACGTCGGCATCGGAACCACGAACCCGACCTATCCGCTTTCGGTCAACGGCACAGTGCGGGCCAAGGAGGTGATCGTTGACACCGGCTGGTCGGACTTTGTGTTCGCGTCGAATCATCGGCTGGCCCCGCTGTCCGAGGTTGAAGCGACGATCCGGACGGATCACCACCTGCCGGGGATTCCGTCGCAGGCCGACGTCAGCGCCAAGGGCGTCAGCGTTGGGGACATGCAGGCCAGGCTCCTGGAGAAAGTTGAGGAGTTGACCCTCTACGTTATCGCGCAGGACAAGCGGATTGAAAAACTCGAGCAAGAAAACCGTCAACTGCGGGCCGACCGCTGAGCCATGAATTTCAAGACGCTTCTTTCGACTATTCTATGGCTGGCTGGCGCCGCTGCCGCTCAGGCTGCCGTGCCCGCCGTGCAGCTGGGGCCGTTCGATTCCCTCGATCTGAGCTCGGGGCAGAACATCACGTTGCTTGCCAGTGCGAGCGATGCGGACGGGCACCTGGTTTCCGCCACGTTTTACGCCGCCGGTCCAGCAACCCGGCCCGCAGCGAGCCTGGGAATGCTCACGTGGCCTTCCGCCCAACTTTTGGGCGTCGTAAGTCTTTCGGGTGGATCTGCAGCTCCTCAATTTTCCTGGCGACCCACGCAGACCGGTAGTTACGCGGTGACGGTGGTCGTGGCCACCCTAACGTCGTCAACCACGAAGGTGGCCTATTTCGAGGCCGTTGCGGATCGGTACACGATGCCTAATCCGACCACGGTCGCGAGCGGCGCGGACCTGATGTTCGATGATCCCGGGGAGATCCGCACTCCGGAGAACGATTCCGCGCCCAACATCGTCGTGCAGAACGGAGGCAACCTCATCCTTTGGGCGGGCGGGCGGGTGGATCTGAAGCCGGGATTTCACGCCTACAACGGCTCGCTCTTTTGGGCCACCGTAGACCACGACATGGACGGGTATTCCGACATGGAAGAGTCGAGATGCACCTCCGGGGACGGGATTCCCGACGCCTGGAAAATTGACCATGGGTTGTCGATCGGAACCAATTACTCGAATCAGCCCCAGTTTTTGGCAGCCTATCTGGCCAGCAAGGGCGCGGCCTCCCAGCCAAATCCCTCCACGTACCAACTCGTAATTCGGACTCCCTCCAACGGGTTCTATGGCGTGAACCCCCAGAATTGGGCCATCACGGGACTCTAAACTGACGGCCGCCCCGGCCCCCATCGCTGTCGAAACTACATTATCATAGGAAACAACGCTCCCTTTGTGACCGCGAGCGCCAGCGAGTGGATCAGGAATCGGCACCCGCTCGCTGGCGCTCGCGGCTACCCTTTCGGCAAGTTTCCCGCCCTCGAAACATCTTTCTTCGATGAACACATGTGCCAAGATTTTTGTCGTTGTGATCGCTCTCGCTCTGGCGGGAGCTGCCGTCTGGTTCTTGGGCCGCGGTCACAGAGCCGCAACCTCGGCCAAGGACTCTGCGCCGGCGGCCGCCACGACCAGGCCCGCCTTACCGATTGCCGCCGTTCCTCCGGCTCCCGAGCCGCCACCCAAGCCGCTCGCGCCGCAGCAGGAAGCAGAGGAGGCAGCCACCGCCCGGATGTACCTCGCGCACGCGCCGCTGCGTGTGCCTGAAGTGGCCGATCCTGATTCCGCCACCAATCGCCAGATCCTCCAGACCATGGTCGGCAAGGCGCTGGGCATTTCGGCCCCGCCCGCTCCGAAGGTCCCTTCCACTCCCTGATCATCGCCTCACGCCTCAGATCGGCCCGCCAAGTTCCCCGGTTAACCAGGTCCATTTCCCCATGCTCTCGCTTGCTCGCATCATCCTCCCGGCAGTTGCGGTTGGGCTCGTTCTGAGCGCATCGGCCCAGAACACCAACACCAATGGTCCGACCGTGCCTGCCGGTCCGGCTTGGAACAGCCTTAACCAGTTTGAGAATTCGGTCCCGGGTTCTCCGCAGGCATCGGGGACTGTGCAGACGATCGTGGCGCCTGGCGGCGGCTCGGCCTCTGCGTCGTCAGTCGTCTCCGATTACCTCCAGCGGGCCAATGCTTTCCAGAATTTCCTGACGAACTATCCAGGCGACACCCACAGTGCCGAGGCCCGCCGCCTGGAGGCGCTCATGCTCGTGAAGGCGGCCATCTTCGGTGACACCACGCAAACGGCGCGTCTGGCGCAGTTGATCGCAACGGTTCGGCGCGACACCTCGTTGCCTGCCGACAAACGTTTTGCCCTCGCGGTCCTGGCGGACAACCTCGCCGTATCGTTGGTTGGCGGCAGTTCTCAGGACGATCGTCTCAAGGCGTATGAAACGATTGCGCGGGGCCACGTCCGGGAATTCGCTGGTGTTCCAGGGACTTATGAGTCGCTGCTCCATGTGGCGCAAAGTTCCAACGACGCAGCCGCAACCCGCATCGCCAACGATCTCCTGACGATGTCGGCGCCACCCGCGGTTCAGGACGGAGCTCGGAGTCTTCTTGTCCGGCATGCGCTCCTCGGAACTTCCCTGGCCTCAGCGCTCGCGGGCGCTGTCAACGCCAACGGATTGGCGGTATTGGGGCAAAGCCAGGTTGTGATCCTCTATTCCTGGGCCGCCTCAATTCCCGGCAGCCTCGCCGTGGCGAAACTTGTCTCCGATCACGCGCCCAAGAAATCGGCGCTCATCGGGGTCAACCTCGATCCTGACGCCGCATCTGCCCGGGTCCAGGCCCAAAATCTCAGTCTTCAGGGGCTTCAATTGTTCGCTGCGCCTGCCCGCTCGCTCGCCGATCAACTGAAGCTTTCCGGTCTGCCCCTCGTCCTCGGCATCGATCAAAACGGCGTGATCTCCAGCGTGTCTGGGACCTTCGCCTTCGCGACCCAGACAGCAAACTCTGCCAAATAGCTCACGACCCATGTCACCTATAACTACCCCCGGGCCTGTGAATCGCACTTCGATCCGTTCCTTCGCCCGCCGGGCCGCGGCCTTCCTCCCATGCGTCAGCCGGAAGCTGAGAGACCTGCAAGGGTCTGTCCCCAACGCGGGGGCCTGGCCCGACGCCGGTCCGCGCACGGGCAATGAGAAGGCCTGGCTCGGAAAGGCGGCCTGCCAAATCCCTGTCGTCATCGCTGCGATTGCCCTGTCCAGCGTGTCGGCAACGGCTGCCACCAACGTCAATACCTCGGTTTCTGTTCCCACGCCCGCCCACCTCCCGTCGAGCAGTTCGACGCAGACCCTTACGGTCACCTGCTCGATCAGCGGCAGCCCGACGCCTCCTAGTGGAGGTGGCGGCGTTACCGGTAATCTCTTCAATTCCTCGGGAACGAGCATTGCAACGACTTCCAGTGGCGTCTCGAACGGCAGCTCAACATTCACCCTGAGCGTGCCGGCGAATATCAGCGGCGCTGGTTTCTATGTCATGGCCAACTATTCGGGCTATGGAAACGGCACGTATACCTGGAGCGCAAGTTCTGGCACGAGCGGAACGTTCTTTATCGGACAGGCGACTCCGACAATCACTTGGAACACGCCCGCCGCGATCACCTATGGAACAGCCCTTTCGGCGACGCAATTGAATGCGAGCGCGGGTGGCGTGGCCGGCACTTTCGCCTACACACCGGCCAGCGGCGCGGTTCTCGCCGCCGGGACCCAGACGCTGTCGGTGACCTTCACACCCACCGACACGACCGACTACAAAGCGGCGACGCAAACCGTCAGCCTGACTGTGAACAAGGCGACTCCGACGATTTCCTGGAGTACCCCCGCCGCGATCACCTACGGAACCGCCCTGTCGGCCACCCAGCTCAATGCGAGCGCGGGTGGCGTTGCCGGCTCTTTCGCCTACACACCCGCCAGCGGCACGGTCCTCGCAACCGGCACCCAGACGCTGTCGACCACCTTCACGCCGACCGACACGACCGACTATAACTCGGCAACGCAAACCGTGAGCCTGACGGTGAACAAGGCGACTCCGACGTTCACGTGGAATGCGCCCGCTGCGATCACCTATGGGACCGCCCTTTCGGCCACCCAGCTGAATGCCGGTTCCGCCAGCGTTGCCGGCACATTTGCCTACGCCCCGGCTAGCGGGACGGTTCTCGGCGTGGGAACCCAGACGCTGTCCGTGACATTCACGCCCGCCGACACGACTGATTACAATTCGGTGACACGAACCGTGAGCCTGACGGTGAACAAGGCGACCCCGACGATCACCTGGGCCACGCCGGCCGCGATCGCCTATGGGACAGCGCTTTCGGCCACCCAGCTGAATGCGAGCGCGGGTGGCGTTGCCGGCACATTCGCTTACACGCCGGCCAGCGGCACGGTGCCAGCAGCGGGCACTCAGACGCTGTCGGTGACCTTTACGCCGACCGACACGACTGATTACAACTCGGCGACGCAAGCCGTGAGCCTGACGGTGAACAAGGCGACCCCGACGATCACCTGGGGAACGCCCGCCGCGATCACCTATGGGACCGCTCTTTCCGCCACCCAACTCAACGCAAGTGCGGGTGGCGTTGCCGGTACTTTCGCCTACACACCGGCCAGCGGCGCGGTGCCCGCAGCCGGTACCCAGACGCTTTCGGTTACCTTCACGCCAACCGACACGACGGATTACAATTCGACGACGAAGACGGTGAGCCTCACGGTGAACAAGGCGACTCCGACATTCACGTGGAATGCGCCTGCCGCAATCACCTACGGAACGGCGCTTTCGGCCACCCAGCTCAACGCGGGTTCCGCCAGTGCCGCCGGCGCGTTTGCCTACACACCGGCCAGCGGCACGGTCCTCGCAGCCGGTCCACAGACGCTGTCGACAACGTTTTCGCCCACCGACACGACCGACTACAATTCGGTGACGCAAACTGTGAGCCTGACGGTGAACAAGGCGACTCCAACGTTCACTTGGAACGCGCCCGCTGCGATCACCTATGGGACCGCCCTCTCAGCCACCCAGCTGAACGCGGGTTCCGCCAGTGTCGCCGGCGCGTTTGCCTACACACCGGCCAGCGGGACGGTCCTCGGCGCGGGGACCCAGACGCTGTCCGTGACCTTTACGCCCACCGACACGACTGATTACAATTCGGTGACACGGACCGTGAGCCTGACGGTAAACAAGGCGACTCCAACGTTTACGTGGAACGCGCCTGCTGCGATCACCTACGGGACTGCGCTTTCGGCCACCCAGCTCAACGCGGGTTCCGCCAGCGTCGCCGGAGCTTTCGCCTACACGCCGGCCAGCGGCACGGTCCTTGCAGCCGGCACTCAGACGCTGTCGGTGACCTTCACTCCCACCGACGCGACCGACTACAATTCGGTGACGCAAACCGTCAGCCTGACGGTGAACAAGGTGACTCCGACGATCACCTGGAACACGCCGGCGGCGATCAGCTATGGGACGGCCCTCTCGGCCACCCAGCTCAATGCGAGTGCAGGTGGCGTCGCTGGGACATTCAACTACAACCCAGCCAGCGGCACGGTCCTCGGGATTGGGACAAACATACTGGCGGTGACATTCACTCCTACCGACACGACCGACTATAACTCGGCAACGAAGACCGTCAGCCTGACGGTGACCAAGGCGACTCCGACGATCACTTGGGCGACTCCGGCTGCAATCACCTACGGAACGGCCCTCTCGGCGACCCAGCTCAATGCGAGTGCAGGTGGCGTCGCCGGGACGTTTGCCTACACGCCGGCCAGCGGGACGGTCCTCACGGCTGGGACTCAGACGCTGTCGGTGACCTTCACGCCTACTGACACGACCGACTACAATTTGGCGACGCAAACCGTGAGCCTGACCGTGAACAAGGTGACTCCGACGTTCACCTGGGGTGCTCCGGCCGCGATCATCTACGGAACGGCGCTTTCGGCCACCCAGTTGAATGCGGGTTCCGCCAGCGTCCCCGGCGCGTTTGCCTACACGCCGGCCAGCGGCGCAATCCTCGGCGTCGGAACCCAGACGCTTTCGGTGACATTCACGCCCACCGACACGACCGACTATAACCCGGTGACAAGGACCGTGAGCCTGACAGTAAACAAGGCGACTCCGGCGGTTACCTGGAGCACGCCGGCTGCCATCGCCTATGGAACGGCCCTTTCGGCGGCCCAACTGAATGCTAACGCCGGAGGCGTCGCGGGAACCTTCACCTATACGCCAGCCGGCGGCACGTTGCTCGGCGTGGGAACCAACCAAAATCTGACGGTTGTGTTTACGCCCTCCGACACAACCGACTACAATTCGGCAAACGGGAGCGTCATGATCACGGTCACCAAGGCAACGCCAGCCGGCAGCTACCCGAGCCGCTCGTTTACGGGCTCCGCCCACAACGTGAACGCAGGCGATCTGGACGCCAGTTTTGCCAATCCCGCGGGAACCGCGGTTTCCGCACCCACCGGCGCTCTGACGTATTCCTATGCGTCCGCAACCGGGTCGGCCAGCGGCGCTCTGGCTGTCGGTACCATTCTGTCATCCGGCGTCTGGGTACTTACGGCAAGTTACCCCGGAGACACGAACTACAACCCGGCAACGGTCAGTGCAACCTACATTGTCAGCTATAGTGGTATCAATTGGAGCATGATTCCCCTGCCCGGGGACTCGGCGTGTGGCGTGCCCGCCGGGACGTGGAGCCTGGCAGCCTATATCGCTGATCCGGGAACCGTCACCATGACCGGAGGAGCCGGCGGGGGCTTTTTCGGCACCGGACCATCGTATGCCTGTAGTGTTGACAGTGCGGCTATCGACGAGTTCATTACCTATTACGCGACCGCGCATGACACCACCACCGGCGCGAACCTCAGCTCCAGCCTCAATGTCAGAGTCTACACGCCAGGTGCGCCGACAGTGCCAGGCTTCGGAACCCAGGCGATTACCGGATCGGAGATCGATCTCTCGTGTACGTCGAGTACCAACGCCAAATTCTTTGAGCTGGTGTGGGCGCCGGCCACGCAGCCCCTATTTGGGTCGTCCGGACAGCCGATTGGCACGGATGTCATCTCGACGGCATCGCTGGCGTACGTCAATTCAACGGGCACTTTTGCGATTCCGGGTCTCGCCGACGGCACGAACTATGCCTTCAGCGTGAGGGCCTGTAGCTGGGATGGTGTTTCTTACTCGGCTTGGAGCGCTCCCGTCACCATTCAGACTCTCGACACCGAACCGCCGGTCGGGAGAAATCCTCCCCAAGTTTCCAACATCACTGCTGTCAGCGCGACGGTCTCCTGGACCAGTTCGGTCGCTCCCACCGTCCTGGGCAATGGCGTCACATCGTCGAGCACGTTCACGGACAATGTCGGTGTGACCTACTACAACATCGCAATTTCGCAGGGCTCCACTGTCAGCGCATCGCCGCTTTTCACTTCGGGTACAGTAGGCTTGACCACGACCTTCAACTGGCTCGCCCCGAGCACCACCTACACCTGCGCGGTCTACGCTTTCGACGCCGCCGGCAACGCGTCTGGACCGGAAGCTGTCACATTTACGACGCCGGCTGACTCTGTCACCGCACCGGGCAGTGTCACGGCAACCTATTCAGCCTCCGGCTGCACCCTGACTTGGTCGGCGGCGACCTCGGGTTCTTCAATCGTTGGTTACACGATCTACGTGAATGGCGTCCCGCAGTTCGCGGTTGGGCCAACGACGCTGTCTGTGACCCTCACCAACCTGAACCAATTGGACTCTGTGCAGGTTGTTGCCATGACGGCTACGGGCGCCAGTGGCAGCTATCTCGCCTATCCTGCGAGCCAGTCAGTATCGGTCTCCGGGGCTGGCCAGGCTATTCAGCTGGCTCCACTGGTGCCGGTCGTCCCACCGTCGATCACCGGCGCTTCAGTGGTTGCCGCGTTTGGCGGATCGGTCTCCGTTGACAACCACGGCGCGGCAGACTATTCGATCCCGCTCAAGATTGCGCCAGGCCGCGCAGGCCTGGAGCCCAAGCTGGCCCTGCAATACAACAGCGGCGCCGGCAATGGCATTGGTGGTCTGGGCTGGTCGTTGTCCACCGGCTTCCCGGGAAGCATCACGCGCGGGCGCACGATTCTTGCGCGTGACGGCGTCATTCGGGGTGTCACCTTCAATCCGGACAGCGACAAGCTCTACCTGGACGGCAAGCGCCTGATCTGCGTTTCCGGCAGTTACGGTCACCCGGGCAGCGTTTATCGCACGGAAGTCGACTCGTTCGTGACCGTCGCGGCCAATGCCGATCCCGCCAACAGCGCCAACATCGGATCCTTCACCGTCACCGAAAAATCCGGCGTCGTGATGACCTTTGGCAAATACCTCGGCACGGCCGACGCCTACCACTGCGGCGCCCGGCCTCCGCCAAATTCCCAGTTCGGCAGTTCGGATACCGTGAGCGGCCCGCCAGATACCCTGGCCTACGCCTACGCGCTCAAAAACGTCCAGGATACGATCGGCAACACGGTTCTGTTTACTTATCAGGATTTGGGTGGCGGCGAACAGGTTCTCAGCCGCATCGATTACACCGGCAATGGCATCGGGCCGGGCAACAGCCGTGTCGAGATGACCTATGGCCCCCGTCCGGACCAAGCCGTGACCTACGTGGCTGGCGATGCGTTCAACCACCGGGCAAGACTTGCCGGAATCTTTGCGATCACCAAGGCCACCGGCTCCGACCGGCTGGCGGCATACTATAGATTGAATTATAACGACCCACCGGTCGGTCAGCCTCCCGCCTCGAATTCCCTTCGCTCCCGGCTCTTGAGTGTCGCGCCGGCGCTGGCCGATCCACAGTCTCATGCCCTGTGTCCCTGCCAGCCGGTGTCCGTGACGTGGCGAAACTATAGCGACACGTTTGAAGCGGCGTCAGTCACCGGCGCGCCTGGGACTTCCGGGACTTTGCCGGGTGAGAGCATTGCCCCCCAGGGCTCAACTCCCGTGGAGCAGGTGATCGCCTGGGGCGATTTTGAAGGCACCGGAAAAGACGAATGGGTTGCCGCCGGTGCGGGATATGGCTCGCTGTCGCACCAGACAATTCTCGTGGGCGATTTCGATGGCGATGGGAAGAAAGACCAGGCGCTCGTCACTTGCGTCGTGAACACTTCGTCGAGCGCCGGCATCTCGATCGTCGTAACCTTGGCCAACGGCACACCCATGACGTTCGAAGGGCAGGGAGCCACGATCTTCCAGCAGTGCTTCACCGATCGCAAAGCGAAGGATGGGACGCTTATCCCCAACAGTTTCCAATTGCTCGCAGCGGAGGGCGGCGGCGCCGTCAGCCGGATTTCCGTGGCCGACTTCACGGGGGATGGCCGCGACGACATTGCCGTTCTGGGTTATGATGGAAAGCTGTACCTCTTTGTCTCCAAGGGGACCAGTTTCGCGGAACCCAAGACCGTGGATACAGGACTTCCGACTGGCGTGACCTACACCCCGATGGTTGGGGTTCAAAGCGATGTCACGACCGACGTTTGCATAGGAGTGCCCTTGTGGATCAACGACCATTTCTTCGTGAAAGCCATGCCGTGCGACCTCAACGGCGACGGAATCACGGACTACGTGTGCATGACGTACGCGCGCACCATTGGAACCGCCAACGGGATGAAGACCTCCTATTTCAGTATGCGGACGATCAGCTATGTGCTCTCCAATGGCGACGGCACGTTCACGGCGCCCCAGTCGATCCCGGACCTGTTCCTGCCACCGGAGATCACGTACGGCACCAACCAGCAGGTTCCGATCGACACGATCAACAGCGGCATCTTCCCCGGGGATTTCAACGGGGATGGGCTGACCGATTTCCTTGTCCTGGTGAACGGCAACGATCCGAATGTTGCCGGTTATACTGACAGCAATGGCGTCTTTCATCAGGGTTTGTATGGCAACCAGCGCTGGGTGCTTTACCTCAACAACGGATGCCGCAGCGATCCGGCCAATCCCTCGGCCATACCCCTGCCAACATTCACGCAGTACAATGGTGTCATGCCGGCGAATGTGGGTTACTGCCCGGTCCTGAATGGGGCGGGTTCGACGCTGGATCCGCTCAACTTTTACAACTCGCCAGACCCCGCGGTGCGGGCGTTCTTC
Organism: uncultured Verrucomicrobiae bacterium; assembly: GCA_963804395.1. GTDB lineage: Bacteria > Verrucomicrobiota > Verrucomicrobiia > Opitutales > Opitutaceae > Fen-1467. Next base: position 29,082 of record CAWDQK010000021.1, read on the forward strand.
ACGAGCTTCGAGGGTGCCGCCGGCTCGGCCAACAATTTCGTCATGGATATCAATCATGATGGGATTGCGGATTTTGTCTGGTTCGACGGCACGGGTTGGTCCGCCATGCTTTCGACCGGCCGGTTTACCAGCAATTCCACCGGCGGTCCCGCCACGAGCTCGACGGGCTTCATTGGCCCGGTGAGCGTTCCATTCCTGGGCGGTGTAACTGGAGGCCAGCCCTACAGTGGCAGCGCGAATGCGGCCGGCATGGTCTATTCCTCGGTCAGCCGTGGGATCGACACCAATGGCGACGGCGAGCCGGATTATTGCGTCGAGCTCCATGCCAGCGGCCTTCCAACCTGTGGAGCGGATGTGATCTCCGGCGCCACGATCGATCCGGTTGCTGACATCGTGTCCGCGGTCACCGACGGCCTTGGCAGCACCACCACCATCGCCTACAAGGCCGCCAAGAACAATTCGGTCTACACGCCCGGTGCGCCGGTGAGCTATCCCATCCGCGAAATGCGTGGCTCCAACCCGGTCGTTGCCGAACTCTACAAGGACGCCGGCAGCGGCAATCCGGCCGACAACGCCCATTTCAGCTACCAGTACTCCGGCAACCGCCTCGATCTCTCCGGTCGCGGCTCCCTGGGCTTCCACAGTTTCGTCACCCTCGACCGCCAGACCAATCTCTTCAAATACCAGTTCCTGACGCAGTCGTTCCCGATGACCGGGCTCACCGCTCGCGAGCAGACGTACCGGTACTGGGAGTCGGGCGGCAACGTCAACTTCCGCACCATCAGCTCCCACGACAACACCGTTGTCTTCGATGAGGTCGCGGACGGCCTCGGCGGATACGGCACCGTGTATCCGTTCATCTCCTCGGCGACGGAGAATCGCTGGGAGGATTCAACCGTGCCGCACTACACCTGGAACCTGGCCACTCAAGCGACGCCCCTTGCGGCCTCGCCCGAGCCGAGCATTCCCGGCGCCGACAGCCATCGCTCCAGCCCCGAGCTGCTCTTCTCCAGCTATCTGTCCAATCCGCCGCCGAGTCCTTACATCACGATCACGGCGCAGTCGCTCTTCGACGGCCAGTCCGCCGTCCAGACCACGCTGCCCAGCCAGCTCACCTCCCAGGGTTTTGATCCGAGCGACACGACTCCGTTCAACCAGAACTGGGTCGCCGGCACCCTGAGTTTCTCCGTCTTCGACAACCTGCCGCGCAAGATCACCTACGGCAACCTCGTGCAGCTCTCCACGAATTACGGCGGTGGATACACCGAAACGGTCAACAACAATTACGGTGGCGGTGGTGTGGCCTCCATGGGCCTTCCGGGCACGGTCACCACGACCGTCACTGCGCCCGCTCCCTACAACACGGGACCTGACACGACTGCCCCGGTGAAAACCTACACCTACGCGGTCATCAATTCAAAGCAGACTCCGCTGGTGGCCACCGAGACGGTCACGGCTACAGACCCGAATCTGAGCACCACGACTACCCACGCGTACGATGGCCGCGGTCGCGTCACTGCCACGAGCATCGCGGGAACTGACCTCCAATTCGAAGGGCAGGGTCCGGTCAGCTACACGGTGTCGTCGGTTTCGGCTTTCGATGACGATCTCGACCTGCCCGCGATTGTGCTGGATGCCTACGGCCACCAGACAACGATTCAGTACGATAAGTTGTTGGGCTTGGCCAACTCTGTCACTGACTGCAACGGCGTACAGGTCACCACCAAATACGATGCTCTAGGCCGAAAGATTGTGGTGCTCGACCAGCTGAAGAACCTGGAATCGGACACCAAGTTTGCCTGGGATTCGTCCCAGACTGTCGCAAGCCCCACGGTCGGCGGCGTTCCTTTCAATGGCGTCGCAACGGGAGCGCCAATCAAGAACGTCAACGGTCTCACGCTTACCTCCGCCTATTCGGTCACCTCCGTGGCCCACCCGGCCTCAGCGTCAACGACCTATTTGCAGCCGCCCGTCACGACCTACTATGACCGGCTTGGCCGCGTCATCCGTACCATCAAGACTGGTTTCAACAACCTGCAGATCTATACCGATACCGCCTACAATAGCCTCGGCCAGGTCGTTGCTGTTTCGCTGCCGTACCCCTCCGGTGGCCCGACCTACTGGACGACGACCACCTACGATCCCTTGGGCCGCGTTTCACAGGTCACGGCTCCCAACCTCACGACCACAACCAACACCTACAAGGGCTGCATTACGTCGGTGAGCGTGAAGGCCACTGACCGGGATGCGCAGATCAACACGACGCTCGTCGACGCCAAGGGCCGGACGGTCGCGGTCTGGAACAACGATAATCAACCCGCCATCAGCTACATCAACGGCAGCGATTCTGCCTGCACCGCAGACGTAAGAACGGCATCGGTTGCCTACGCGCTTGATGGCTTCGGACGCATGCGCACAACCACGCTCAACAAAGATGCACAGCATCTGGTCATCGCCACCTACGACGCTCTTGGCCGGCAGGTCAGCCTGAGCGATCCGGACAAGGGCGCCTGGAGTTACAAGAACAGCGCCTTGGGGCACGTGCTCCGTCAGACCGATGCAGTGGGCAACGTCACCAAGTCTGCCTTCGACCAATTGGGCCGCCAGCTCTGGCGCACCACCACCGAGGCCGCCGGCCCGACTGAAAACGCCAACTGGTACTACTACGACAATACCGACAGCGCCTCGCTCCACACGGTAGCCAAGGGCACCCAGGGCTGGCTCCTCGCACCCGAGCGCGAGTCAACGAGCTTCAGCAACGCCCCTGGCTACGCCGGAGGGAATTTAGGGGCAAATTCTGCGACGTCGACCGTCCACTATTACGACTCCATGGGCCGCCCCTTCATCGATCTTGCGACGCTCGACGGAAAGTATTTCTACACGTGCACCGACTATCTTGAGCCGGACGGAACGAGCGACTACAGCCGCGTCAATCACGTTCGCCATTACTGGCGTCCGGCCGACAGCCAGGACGAGAGCAAGCTTCCGTACCGCTGGCAGGATTTCGGTTACACCTACACCTACGGTGCCAACGGCTATTTGCTCTCGCTGGCCGATACCCTGGGGCGCACCTGGTGGGACCAGCCAACCTACGACTACATGGACCGCGTGACCACAGTCCGCAAGGCTGGCAGCGGCGGCTACACAACAGTTCGCACCTACGATGCGACGGCCGGCACCCTGACCGGCATCCAGACCACCGCGGGCGGAACGACCTTCCAGAACCTTTCTTACGTTTATGACGGGTTGGGCGACCTGAAGTCGCGGAGCGGAACTGGCGGAACGGAGTCCTGCACCTATGACAATCTCAACCGGCTTTCGACCTCGACTATTGGCAACGCCACACGAACCATCACCTACGATCCGTTGGGGAACATCACCGGAAAGGACTCTGTCGGGGGCCAGACAAGCGGCGCCTACACTTACGATCCGACGCGCCTCCATGCGGTGACCTTGGCATTCGGGTACTCGATGAACTATGACGCGAACGGGAATCTGCTTGGCCGCACCAAGAGCGGCGAAAATTGGAATCTGAAGTGGACCGGCTTCGACAAACCGCGGTGGATGGCGAAGATCACCAGCGGCAACACCGTTGGCAGCGAATTCCTCTACAATGCCAACCGCTCGCGCACGATGCAGCTTGAGTTCAGCAGCATGACTGGGACCGCCCCGAACTTGGTGCCGGACCACTACGTGCGCAAGCGCATCTACGCGATGGGCCAGACCCTCGAGATCAATTACACGAACTTGGCCGGCCAGGGTGCCCCGCCGAACTGGAGTCTCGACGACGTGCGCATCTACGTCCCCGGACCCGATGGCGTCATCGGCGCCCGCGAGTTCCATCCGCCCCAATCCCCGCAGGAGGATGCGTTCATCTACCATTACGACCATCTCGGTTCGATTGATTGCATTACGACCTTTGTCCCGCCGCCGACCGGGCTCATCGCCACCACCATCACCACCGGTCTTCCCGGAAAATACAATGAAGATCCCTGGGGCCAGCGTCGCAATCCATTCACTTGGTCGGGTCCGCCAGTTACGACCGGCGGCAACGCCAGCGACCCCGGCGGATCCGGCAGCCTCACCCCCCGCGGATTCACCGGGCACGAAATGCTCGACGACCTAGGCCTGGTTCACATGAACGGCCGCATCTATGACCCCCTACTGGGACGGTTCCTCAGCGCGGACGTTCATGTCCAGTTCCCCGGTGATCTGCAGAGCTTTAATCGATACAGCTACGTAGACAATAATCCGCTTCGGTATACCGATCCAACGGGATTCGATGCTCTCGGGGACGATCTCAATGCTATTCTCGATGCAAATATTGCGAAGAAGGCTGCCGCCAATGAGAAACGCCAGGCGAGCAACCAAGCGATGGAACAATCCGTCGGCATTGGCGGCCATGGGGGCTCGAATTCGAAGGCGGCGGGAGATGTCGCGACTGGCGCGGCGCAAGGGGCACAGCCAGAAAGCACGCCTCACTCCGACTCCAAACTGCCAAGCGGCGACGTCAGATCCACCGATGGTTCAAAGATTTCCGCAAAGCCCGCCGCAGACGAAGCGAAATCTGACACCCAAGTGAGCGCCAGGAAGGCGAACGGCGACTCCCCAGACCTAGAATCTATAAAAAAGAAAACAACCTCGCAATGGAAAAAAGAGCTCGATGAAAAAAGATCATCAGGAAAGATAAGAAGCCTTTCGGAAGCTGAACAGAAGAAGTTGCAGAATCAACTGCAGATCGTTGGTGAATTCAAGAATAGTTATACATCGCAGAATCTCGCGCATGTGCTTGGAAGAGAAATCCTAGTTGATACAACCTTGCCAACCGACGAGCCTGTACCAGGCGACACAAAAACAACCTATGGAGAAACTTTTCCCGAAGTACCGGGTTATGGGAATGTTATTTTGTTGAATCCTATTTGTTTTTCGGATAATCAATTTCGTCGCGACGATGCATTCTGGAGGAGAGATAAGATATTAAAGGACCTAGTTGATACGGTGTTTCATGAGAATTTCCACCTAGATAATCCAGATGCCTCAGAAGACGACGTAAGGGCAATGGCTCGAAGGGTTTGGAGAAGTATGGATAGGGAAAGAATGAATAATCCATTCAAATTTGGAGATTGAAACATGAAACGTATGCATAAATGGCTAACAATTCTCGCAATATTCTCTTGTGCAATATCCAGAGGAGGTAGCCCACTTGGCTCTACTAAGACCGAGACGATGCGAACGATGGAAGAACTGGCGGACGTATTAGGGGACTATCGAGGTATTTATGGCCATTATCCTCATGGGGATAATGCAGCGATTGTCTTGGAGCTTTCAGTGTCGCAACTCCACTACAAGCCTCGGCGAACCGATAAAGTCGGTAACGTTACGGATTCTTCTGGAAGACCTTTGTTGATTGTTTATAACGACGGAGGTTGGTTGCTGATCGGCTCGATGGGGAAAAGCGAGTTCCAGTTGGGTGAATATGTGTTGAGCCCGCCGATCGACGGTTCTCCTCTGAATGGGAAGCCATGAACAGGTCCGATCCGGGTTAAGCCTAGAGTCGGGCAAAAGGGGTCATGTCTGAATGTCGCTTAGATAGGCAAAATGATTTCATTTCAGCGAACGCGACAGGCCGATCCGTACGGGGTCAGGCTTTGGGGTTTGGGGTTGACGGGAGCCAATGCCACCGGCTCCAGGACGTGGCGGTCCTTGGGGCGGCGGGCGTCCGCCCTGGCATGGATGGCGCCGTCCGGCTCGCCGCCCCGTACGGTCCGCACGACCTGTCGCCCGGCGCTTAGCGAATGGGAGATCCGGAAGGGGTCAGGCTTTGGGGTTTGGGGTTTACGTTTGCCAATGCCACCGGCTCCAGGACGTGTCGGTCCTTGGGGCGGCGGGCGTCCGCCCTGGCATGGATGGCGCCGTCCTCTGTCGCCGCCCCTTGCGGTCCTCACGACCTGTCGCCCTCCGCGCTTGCGAAGGAAATTCGAAGGGGTCAGTCCGCTAATCTTATGATTTGACAGTGGACGGGTTGGCGATGGAGCTAGGGCATGCCAAGAAAGCTGCGGCTGGAATTCCCGGGCGCGATCTATCATGTGATCAACCGCGGCAATTACCGGCTGAACGTGTTTGAGGACGACGGATCGAAGAGCGCCTTCGAGAGAGGAAATTCGAAGGAGGAAATTCGAAGGGGTCAGTCCGCTAATCTTATGATTTGACAGTGGACGGGTTGGCGATGGAGCTAGGGCATGCCAAGAAAGCTGCGGCTGGAATTCCCGGGCGCGATCTATCATGTGATCAACCGCGGCAATTACCGGCTGAACGTGTTTGAGGACGACGGATCGAAGGAAACTTAAGGGGTCAGTCCGCTAATATTATAGTTTGACAGTGGACGGGTTGGCGGTGGAGATAGGGCATGCCAAGAAAGCTGCGGCTGGAATTCCCGGGCGCGATTTATCATGTGATCAACCGCGGCAATTACCGGCTGAACGTGTTTGAGGACGACGGATCGAAGAACGCCTTCGAGAAGTGCCTCTTCGAGGCGTGTGAGAAATCGCACTGGCGGCTCCATGCCCATGTGATCATGAGCAACCATTTCCACCTGGCGCTGGAGACGCCTGAAGGGAACCTGACGGCGGGAATGCAATGGATGTTGTTGAACTTTCAGCACGCGTTTCAATCGGTTCAGAAAGGAAAACGGGCATGTATTTCAAGGACGTTACAAGGCGTTGTCGGTGGAGCCGGGAGCGTATCTTGGACGGCTGTGCCACTACATTCATCTCAATCCAGTGCGGGCCGGATTGGTCGACGTCGCGGGACTCAAGGACTGGCGCTACGGCAGCTATTGGTGGCTTTGGCATCGAGAAGGCAGGCCGGAGTTTCTCCGACCGATGACCGGCCCCAAGCAGGAGGGAATCATGGACGAAGGGAATGGGGGCTTGGCTGCATATCAGAGTTTCCTTGATTGGCAGGTGCGGGAAGGGCCGGCCGGGCGAACCGCGCTCTATGAGTGCCTGAGCCGGGGTTGGGCGTTGGCCGGGGAGGACTTCAAGGAGGAACTGTTGCGGGACAGGGAGGTGGCCGGTCTTGCCAAGGGTTGGGAAGCGGAGGGCGGAGAGCAGTTGCGGAAGCAGCAGTGGAAACGGCGGCTCAACGATGGAATGAAACGCCTGGGAAAGACATCGGCTGACCTGATGGCCGACCGAAAATCGGCTCCGTGGAAGATCGCTCTTGCGGTCCACCTTCGATCTGCGACCCAAGCGAGCAACGCATGGATTGCCGAAAACTTGAACATGGGCCAGGCCAGTTCAGTGAGCGCCTTTGTGTCCAGAGTTCGAAACGGTGAGATGAACAACGAGATCAAACAATGGAGTACAAGATTAGCGGACTGACCCCTTACAAGTTGGGGTATTGTGAGAGAGGCTCATATGGCTTTGGCAACATGGCGTCCTGCCTCTACTGGCAGACGTTCATGGTGTACCTCACGATCTTCTACACCGACATCTTCGGAATCGGAGCCGCGGCGGCTGGCACAATGATCGGCTTGAGCCGGAGCCTGGACGCGTTTTTCGATCCGGTCATGGGGATGCTCGCCGACCGCACCAAGACTCGCTGGGGCAAATTCCGGCCGTTCCTGCTTTGGTTCTGCGTGCCATTGGCGGTCATGGGCGTGTTGACGTTTACGGTGCCCAGCCTCGGCGCCTCTGGGAAGCTGATCTGGGCCTACGTCACTTACAATGCGTTGATGCTGCTCTACACCGCCATCAACATCCCGTATACGGCCCTGCTCGGTGTCATTTCGCCTGACCCGAACGAGCGGACCGCGTTGGCCTCGGTCCAATTCGTGGGCGCCTTTGCCGGAGGCACCATTGTCTCCGCGACGCTGCTTCCGATGTCGAAGGTGGGCGGATGGCTGGGCGCATCGACCGTGGAGCGCGGATGGCAGATGGCATTCGTGCTCTATGGAATCGCCGCGGTGGTCTTCTTCCTCACCACATTCTTCAACACCCGCGAGCGTGTCAGCCCTCCCAGGACACAGCAGACCTCGGTGCGGCGCGATCTTGGGGACCTGGTCACCAACGGGCCGTGGCTGATCGTGCTCGCGACGACGATCACCTTCATCTTGTTCGTGGCGCTCAGGACCAGCGTCACAGCGCATTATTTCAAGTATTATGTCGGTCCGCAAACGCTGACCCTGCCCACGTTCTTGCCCAAATCGGCCGCCGGCACCCAGATTTGGGGCTGGGAAAGCCTCGCCTCGGTGTTTAACACCAGCAATCAGGTCGCATCCCTGGTCGGAGTCATGATGATTCCATTCTTCGCCAGAATCGTGGGCCGCAAGCAAGCGGTTGTGATCTTGCTGGTCATTGCGATCCTGTCGACCGCCTCGTTCTATTTCCTTCGGCCGGACCAGCTCCCGCTGATCTACGGAATCAATCTGATCGGCTCCATCACCAGCGGTCCGCTCAGTGCCCTGCTTTGGGCCATGTACGCCGACACGGCGGACTACGCAGAATGGAAGAGAGGCCGCCGCGCCACGGGTCTCATCTTTTCGGCGTCGATCTTCTCCCAAAAACAGGGCTGGGCGATTGGCGCCTGGGTGGCCCTCGCCCTGATGCAGAATGTGGGTATGTGTCTAACTTGGACGTGAAGACACGGCGCGGGTGAGCTGGTAGAGTGGCGGGCGATGAAGCGCGTATTGCCAGGGGTTCACCGATCGGCGATAACGGTGCCGGCGTCTCCGACGTCCGGCCTTGAAGAAGCGCTCCGGCGCCGCCGCCGTTGGACGGCTGAGAAGAAGGCCGAGTATGTGGCGTTGTTTTCCGAAAGCGGGCTTTCGCAGGTCGAGTTCAGCCGGAAGATGGGCCTGTGTGGGTCGAGTCTTTCGCTGTGGTGTCGGCAGGCGCAGGAGGGCAAAGAACACGGGGCTTTCGGGGATCCCAGCGAAACGGGTTTTGCAGAAGTGCGGGTGAGCGAGCCGATGCCCGGGCCGACCGTGACGATCTATTTACCCGGGGGCGCGAATCCTGGAGGCTGCGGTCGGGACCGATCCCGCATGGATGGGGCAATTGATCAAAGCGAGCGTTTCGAGCTGAACGCCGATGTTTACGCTCGGAGGTGGAGCCAAGATCTTTCTGGCGACGGGCACGACGGATTTACGCCGTGGATTCAGTCTGTATACCCTGATCGAGCACCAGCTCGGATTCGAGCGGCCGTTAAACGGCGACGTTTTCGTCTTCATGAACCGGCGCCGCGATCTGGTGAAGCTGTTCTGGTTTTCGGAGGGAGGGATGTACGTCTGCGCAAAGCGGCTTCAGACCGGGACCTACCGATGGCCCCAGGCGGGCGAGAAGACCGTGCCGATGACGTCGGCTCAACTGCAGCTGCTGTTGAGCGGGATCGATCTGAAACAAACCCGCGCGCGGAAGTGGTGGCGCCAGCCGAGCGCACCGGCCCTCATTTAGGCCGCGGGCGGATCGGCTGCAGCCTTGGCCTTTTCGCGGGCATTTTTCCAAGCGGCCGGGAGCAGTTCGGCGATCTTTCGCGCGGGATGACCGGGCAACCGGGTGACCAGGTCGGTCACATAGGCTTCGACGTTCACCCCTACCTGCCGGCAGTTTTCGATCAGGGTGAACAGATTGGCCAGCCGGGGGCCGGCTGTGGGGTGGCCGACCCAAAACCAATTGCGCACGCCGGTCTTGAGCGGGCGAAGGTTGCGCTCCGCGGCGTTGTTCGTGAGCTCAGCCCCGGGCGTTGTGATGCAGCGCCGCAGGTATTCCTCCTGTTCAACCAGGTAGTGAAGGCAGTCCCAGTACAGTGTCTTGGGCGTCGCTTCAGGCAGTTCAGTTTGGGCCATGGCGCTCAACAGATCGAAGATCGCCAGGCTGTGCGTCAGGCGCAGAGTCTGCCGCTTCGCCTCGCCCAGCTTGAAGTGCTTGGCGAGCCGGTCGATCCGGAAGATCCGATTAAAACCTTCCAGGTAGACCTCGGCGTTGCGGTCGCCGTCTTCGACGGCCTTGTAGGCGTACCGGCGCGCGTGCGAAAAACAGCCCAGGGCAATCACCTGGCCTTTGACGCCAATCTCACTCAGGCCATTGGCGCCGTCAACTTGGAGCAGGCCTTCATAGTTGGCGGCTTTCAACTCCCGGTCGGGATGGTCCGGGGATTTGCCGCGCGCAGACTCAAAGTGGTACCACGCCAGTGGCTCGTCGTTGGCCCGGTAGCCCCACACCGTCGATTCGACCGTCCCGCCGGGGCGGGCCGGATCGCACAAGGGAATCGGCGTGGCGTCCAGATGGAGGTAGTCTTTCTTCATCAGCTGGTCCTTGAGCGTGTCGACCGCCGGCTTCACCAGTTGGTCCAGCTTCTTCATGAGCGCCACCTGCGTCGCGCGGGGCAGCCGAACCCCCGCACGCGCCAGTCGCTTCTCCACACGATTGAACGGGGCGTGTTCGCAGTAGTGCTCCGCGGCGATGTGGCCAAACACGCTCGCCTCGACCCGGTGGCGGGCGAACACGTTCTCCGGCCACGGCGTGCAGACCGGCGCCGACTTGGCCTCGCTCACAAACACCGTCCGCTCGAACCGCTGGACGAGCGCCGAGGCCGGGATGATCGCCAACACCTCGATCGTCTCGGTAAAGCCCGGTCGCATCCGTTCGCCCGTCACCGGGCAAATCAGCATCTGCGGATCGGGATCGGGCAGCTTGATCGTCACCCGTGGCAGATTCGGGTCGAGCGGCTTGGGGCCGTGTTTGCGCTCGTGCCGTGGCTGGTCGCTGGTTTTCTGCGGCGGCTTTGAGCTCGGCGGCGTCGGAGGCTTTTTTCGCCCCCGGGAGCGCTCGGACTTTTTCCCCCACACCTGCCGCCGCAGGCCCCGCACCCGCTGCTGGAGCTGCAGGTTCTCCGCTTGCAGCCTCGCCCGATCGGCGGCGCCTTTGCGCCGCTCCGCGCGCAGTTGCCGCCGCAGGGTGGCGTTCTCCCTTCTCAGCCGGCGATTCTCCCGCTTCAGTTCGCCGCCGCGCTGGCTCATCGGCCCGCCAGCCGGTACAGGTAAATATCTTTCACCGGCACCCGCAGTTTCTTTTCCCGATCCTGCCGGCTGCGCCCCTTCGTCTGCCCGACCAGCTGCCAGTTCGCCGCCCGGTAACAAGTCCCCAGGAATCGCTCCCGCTCCACAAAAGTCTCCAGCCACTTAAGCCCGTGGCCGTACTTCGCCTGCCAGTCCGCATTGATTCGCCGCGCCGCCGTCCCAAGCACATGGCTCGCCAGATGCGGTACCCGTAGCCACGGCAAAATCAAGAACCGGGTGTTGTTCGTGACCTCCGACAATCCGGCGGCCCGCTCGGCCGGACTCCAATCCAGAAACCGATCCCTCGGCGCACACCGCCACGCCGCCGCCCCGAACAGCAGACAGGCGACATCGCGCCCCTCATGGCTCCGAACCAGATAACCCAGGTTTTCACCCACAACCCGCAGCCCGAGGTAATGATAGCGGGCCAGATAAAAGTTCCACGCATCCTGCTCCGGTGTGCCCGTCTGCACCACCGCGAAGCTCAGCGGACGTAGCGCCGCCAGATCCCCCGTCCATGCCGCCGGCTCGTTCCAGCCCTCCGGCTCCCGGACCGGCCGGCGAAACCCCGTCAGGCTTCGCGGCCGCAATGCCGGCAGCGTGATCTGCCCCTGGCCCGCCAGCTTCAGCAGGAAGCTGCGTGCCGCAAAATCTTTCAGTCGTCCGGCGCGGTCGCGCCAATCCCACACCGCGCAAAGTTCCCGCGCGATCCGCTTGCGACTCCACGACGGATTCGCCGCCATCCACTCCCGCAGCCATTCCATTTCCCCGGAACCGACCCAGCGTCCCTGGATCCGTTGCACTGCTTCCATGCCGGCCACGCTGGCCGCCGGTTCGAAAGGAGTCCAGACAAAAATGCGGCCCGCGCTATTCCTGCCGTCACCCTCTCGAAAAACCCTGCCCGCCACCCGTCCAGGTTAAACATTTACGATCCTTCAACAAATGACGTATGAATCTTGCCCTAATCCGTGTTCGCCCTAAAGAATTCGCCAGCGTTGCAAGGGCCGGCACGTCCCTATTAAACCTATCCTAGCTATGCCGCCCCCCGCACCCCAAGACCCGCTGGCCGGTATCTTCGACATCCCGATTCCGGGCAACTGGGTACTGCCGGACAATCAGGTTTGGCTGGCGCTGGCCAAACCGCCGCTTGAGGGCCAGCAGCCAATCCTCGACGACGCCAGCCGGCCCAAGGCGCTGGCCGTCGCTCAACGTCTGTTCGCGCGCAATCCGGAAGGACAGTACCCCATTTCCGTCGGAGCGGCGGGCAAGACCGCGGTCGTTCTTTTTCCGGAGTTTGCCTTCGGCTCGGCAGACTTTGCGGCGCTGGATGCCCTGATCCGCCAGCAGACGGAACCGGTCATCACGGTCGCCGGTTTCGGTGCGGTGCGGGGCGATGGGCTGCGAGCCCAGATCCAAACCGGGCATGTCCAGTGCGGCTGGGCAAACGGACTGCCGGCGATCGAAACGGCGAAACGCTACAACGCCGCATGGTGCTGGATTCACGATCCGCGACGGAATGGCGCCGAGGCCCATCGCTGCTTTGTGATTCTGAAGAACTGGCCCGACCAACGGGAGGAACGAATCAATATCCCGGATATCGCTCAAGGCACCGCCACGGCCCGGCTGGTGGCCGATGACTGCATTATCTTCCCAGTGATCTGCGCGGACGTGCTCTGCGTCGCGGCCGACGGGCCGCACGAGCGGATCGCCGCCAGCATCCGGGCGAGCGCAGCGGTTTCCCAGAAGGTGGTTTTGGTCACCGTGATGATGCTGGACACCAAGCCCTCCCACGGGGCTTGGCGTTCCCGGATCGCGGACCTCATATCCGCCGCTCCACTGAGAGTCGCCGTGGTGACCTGCAATCATGTTTCGGTGGCACCCCTTTGCCTGGAGGACGATGATCAGATGCGTTGCCTGTCCGGCGCATTGGTCAATCAATCCCAGTATTCTCCGGATCACCGGGAGACGCCTCATCCGGTAAGACCGGTAAGGTTTGGCTCTGTCGCGGGCTATGTCCTGCGTTCGACCGCACCCGGTATTGCAACCGGGGATTTCATCTGGCGGGAAGTCGGCTTGGTCAACCGGTTCATCTGGCTGCCGAATACGCGCGGGATGCTCGATGGCACCAGCTGGAACGCCGCCATTGAATCCCCCGTGCAGGTCGAAACTCTGCGCTGGTGCGACCGCGTGTGCTTGCCGCCATGGCTGGCGGCCAATTCGCCCGGCGACATATTTCTCCGTACCGGGTATGCGGGCGTCCGCCATGCCCTCAAGGAGGGAAGCAAGGGTCCGGCCGTATGGCCCGGTGCGCTCACCGGTCGTGGCATCGACGAGAAGTTTGGCTACCGGCTGGACAGTGCGGGGAGCACGCCCGTCCTGCGCCAAGCGATGGACGAAGCCTACCTTTCGCTCGGCGCGCTGATGCACGCCACCGGGTACCGATTCGAGCCACAAACCGATCTGGGACATTTTCACCGACCCGCGGCGGCTGAGAAGGCTTCCCGCGATGTCATTGTCTGGTCATCGCCCGACTGGCTTTACGAACGCCAGATGCAAAAACTAGAGGAGGCGGCCCTGAACGGTCGCTATGGAGGCACCGTCGTCGTGCTTGGACGCGCAGCCGGGGGGCACGCGGCTGCGTTCACCCCGGTCCTTCCGACTTCGACCACCGATTTCAGCAGCGGCCCGCTGGGCGACGAAGGCGATATCACCCAGCCGCCGGTTGCTCCGGTATTTTGGATGCCCTTGGGGGATCTTCAGTCGCTCTTGGCACGACCCGCGTGGGTCAGGTTACCAGAAGCCCAGCGGGCCGGGGCTTTCGGCCAGGCCTTGGCGGATTTGCTCAACCGTAACGCTGCATGAGCACAGTCCTTCAACCTTGGGAGAACTTGGAACACGAACTTCTGCCGCGGCTGGAAGGCGTGGGTTTCCGTCCTGCGGAATTTCCGCTGGAAGGTGCCCCGGCCCTGGACGGAGTGACCTTTGGCGCCTTTCAGAGCGCTTACGGCGTCCTGTATTGCGTGAAGATTCCTGTGTCGGACGTGAAGATCATCACCCTAGCCACCGACTTTGCTTGCGACGCCATGCGGCGGACGCTCGCCAAGGCGGCCGCCAACGACTGGAGCTGCGACGGCTATGTGCTTGCGGCGATTCCGAATCCGCCCGAATCGGATGAAGTCAGTGCTGGCCTGCGGGTCTTTGAGCAGGGCCGGGCGATTTGCCGACGCCACGTCATCTGGCCCGAGCCGGTCACCGGATCTTGGACCGCGCGGCTGGATCGCGTCACCGTGCTCACATTGCCCGAGGCGGAGGCACCGGTCGCGCTCGGTGATCAACAGCCGGCCGGGCCGGCCTTTCTCGAGGACATCCATACGCGGCTGAAGGGCGGCGCTTCCTACAAACTGGTCGCGGACGAGTTGGTCCGTGCAGCGAGGGAAAAGGAGGACTTCCTTGCTCCTTGACCGCCTACAGATTCAAGCCTTTCGGGGCATCCGGAACGTCATCGACCTGCCGCTCGATGCCCCGTTGACGATCCTCCTCGCCACAAACGGCACGGCGAAGACCACCGTATGTGATGGCGCGGAATGGCTGTTGACGGGACGCATTCGGCGGTTGCAGCCGGGATTGGTAGCGGCGGACACCGTCCGAAATCTCTATGCCCAAGCGGTGCCGCCCCGCGTTTGGGCCACGGCGCGATGGCGCACGACGGTTGGTGAGATTGCGCGGACCGACCCCGGCTCCCTCACGGTGCCGGCCGCTCGCGGCACCGTGCGAAAGACGAGCACCACCGGCAAGCTGCTGGAGCAGCTGACGCCGGAATATGTCGGCCAGACCTCGCGCACGCGCAATGTCGAGGAACCGCGAGCCGAATGGCTGCGGGCGGTTCGCTTTTTCACCAGCGATGGGCTTGAACTCCTCCTGGATGATGGTGAAGTCGCGGAACGCGTGCGCGGCATCGCTTTTGCCGAACTCCTCGGGGTGGGCCCGGTCGGGCGGCGGATCGAGGGCCTCAAAGGGGTGCGCGTGCAGATTGACTCGCCGCGCACGGCATTATCCGCGATCACTGAGCGGATCGCCGCGCTGGACCGACAGCTCCGGGAGGAACAGTCGTCGGTTTCGGCGCCGTATCTGACCCGGGTCGATGCCTTGCTCCGGGATATCGCCGCAGCGGGCGGCGTCACCCTGCCGGAGACCTTGGCGCATCGGCGCGAGGTCCTGCTGTCGCTGCGGGAACGGCTGGCGGCGAGCGAACGCGGCTTTGCCAGCCAGCGCGCCGCTTTCGCCCAGGTCCGCGCCGCTTTCACGGCTTACGAGGCTGCTCGCCAGACCGTCAAAAAATGGCGGGACGTGGATCAGCCGGCCCTGGAGCGCAAGCTTGCGGAATTTATCCGGCAACGCGACACCGTGCAAAAGGAGCTGCAGCAGTTGTCTTCCGTTACCTCTGAGTCCACCAAGCGAATGGGGCAAGCCAACGTCCTGCTCGGTCAGACCCAAGGAGCCATCGCGCTGGCGCGATTGGAAGCACCCGCCGCCGAAGCTCCCGGTCAACAGTCGGTGGCCCAAGCCCGCGCCACCAGCGAGGAGGCGCGCAAACTCACCAAGGTCGCCGAAGAACAACGGACGGAATGGAAACGTTTGGCCGATCAGATTCCGGCTGCGCTCCGAACCTACCGCCAGCTCGATCTGCTCGAAAAGCACCGGCTGGAGCTGTCCCAGACCATACCTTCCGCGGAAGACCTGGAGGCTGCCGAGCGCCGCCTCCGGAATTCCACGCTCCGGCTCACCCAATTGCGGACGCAACTCAAGGCTAGCACCGACCGCTGGCAGCGGTGGGGTGCGGAAGTGCGGGCGCAGTCCCCGAACTGGGCGACGGAGTCGGCTTGTCCGCTCTGCGGTCATGACCACCGGGAACCCGCCGCACTGCGCCATGCCATTGACGAGGTATTGGCCCGGCAGCCCGCCGCCGACCGGGAAACCGCTGCCCAATTCGCCCGGCTGGAAGCCGAAGTGGCGGAACTCCGCACCCAATCCGCCACCATGACCGAACGCCGGCGGCAACTGACGGCGATTGAAGCCCAGGTCGCCGAACTGAAGGACGCCCACGTTCGCTTTCTGGCCTTCGCCCGGGAGCGTGGGCTCGGCGAGGACATTTTGGACCGGCTCGATGCGGCCGAGATCGTCGCGAGCCGGTTGCGCGCGGCCGAGGAGACCCATGCGGCGGCGACCCAGACTGCCGCACAAGTCGCCCAACGCGCGGTTCAGATTGAACGGGTCCATGCCGGGCTACAGGAAGCCGCGCAGGCGCTCCGGAACGCGCTACCTGTTCAGCCGGTCGGGGAAAAGTCGTCCGATCCGTCACTGCAAGACCGCTTTCGCGAGGTCGAGCAGTTGGTTGCGGCAGGCCAACGCCAGATCGAGGCATTGCGGGTGCAATACGACCAGGCGGTGCGCGCTGCGGAGACCGCCCGGGAAAAGCTGGTGGCGATGGACACCGCGATCCAGCAAGCGCGGGAGGCGGCGCTGCCTTTGAGCCAGGCGGCCGAGGAGGCCAAGAAGCTAATTGCCGGGGTCGAGGAGGCGTGGCGTGGTGTGTCGGGCGAAGCGCTCGAAGCCGCCGCCATTGAGCGGATGGCCGTCTTCCAACAGGAACGCGGCCAGCAACTTGAGCTCAGCGGCGGACAGCTGGCCCAGGCGGAACAGCATCTCGGTCTGGCGGAACAGGCGATGCGCGAAGAGGCGGCGCGAAGCGAGGCGGGCAAGGCGTTGGCGGCCAGCCGACAGGAGCATGCGGCCCTGCTCCGGGTCGAATCGCTCCGCACCAAGCTCGATTCGGCGATCGAGGAATCAGAGCGGCATTTGACTCGCCTCCTCTGCACGCAAATCCAGCCATTGCTAAGATCGATTTCGTCTTTCTATCTGCGGACCCAAGGAAACCCGTTCATCGATCGGATTGGCGTGGATGAAAGCGCGAACACCAATGTGCTCCGCTGGCTCGGCCAACTGGCCGATGCCCGGCCCCTCAGTGCGGGTGAAATGAGCCAAGGGCAGCGCCAGGACTTGGCGCTGTCGATCTTCCTCGCCCGGGCCCGCCAGGAGCGCGGCACTTTCATCCTCGATGAGCCTTTCGCGCACCTCGACGACCTCAACCGGGTCGCCTTCTTTGACTCACTCCGGGCCATGCTCATCCAATCGAGAACCCAGCCCCAGCCGTTCCGGTTGGTTGTCACCACGGCGAGCTGGTCGCTCGTCCGGCATTTGAAGGCCAAGTTTCTCCATGTGCGGACGAACGGCGATGCTCCGATGCTCCGGATTCTGGAACTGGTCGGGGACCCACGCAGCGGCATTGAAGTCCGCCAGTCCGCCTAGCGCTGATGCCGATGATCGTATATCGCTTTCTTCAGCCGCAGCATGGTCTTCAAGCTCTCCAGACCCGGCGATTGAAGGTGGGACGCTTGGGGGAGCTGAACGATCCGATGGATTGCGCACCGAGGATCATCAACTATCCGGCGCGCCATGTGGACGTGTTGAACGAGCAATTTGAGCAACGCATCCTCTCGGGCGCCGCCGCCACGGTTGGACTCCTTTGCTTCAGCGCGGCGGTGCATGATCCGGTGGTGTGGAGTCACTATGCCGACGCCCACCGGGGCATCGCTCTGGGTTTTGCCTTTGAGCACGGTGAGCGACTGTTGCCAGTGAAGTATCAGGCGGAACGCGCAGAACTGGATTATGCGGCGCTCGCAGCAGGGATGAATTCCGTTGCGCTGGAGCAAGGCTTCACCCGGAAGGCAACCAGTTGGAGCTACGAGCAGGAACACCGGATGTTCATCAATCTTGATCACTGCGAGATGAACGGGGAGCACTACTTCTTGCCCATGCCGCAGATCGCCTTCATCCAGGTCGTCCTGGGCGTCCGGTGCCGCTTGATTGCCAATGACATTCTCCGGCTTCTTCGCACCGAACCAAAGGTCACGGTGTTGCGGGCGCGGAAGAATGAACAATCCTATCGGTTGGACCTCGCCGGTGAGTTGGAGACCACGGTCAACTGATAATCCTTCCGTCCGGCGCAGTATCGCCATAAAGGATAACCGTCGGTGAAGGCTCCGGTGTGCCGCCTGAGCATGGATTGTTCACCCGCAGCGTGGGCGCGGCCATTCACTCGTCCGGCCCGAAATCCCCGTGTTCTCGCACCTCACCGTAGCCTTTGCCCCCGGCCTTCAGTTTGACCGCGCGTTGCAGCAGGCGCCGCGCCCGGATTCGGTGCTCGGTCAACTCCCCGTCAGGGATTCCCGCCACGGTTGTGGCCAGTTCGGACAGCTCGACAAACTTCTCAAGGCTGGTCCCGTCCAGGTAGTGTTCTACCCGCGAACCGTTGATGACCGAGCGCATCGTCATCTTGCCAAGAAAGTCCGCCGACCGGGCGGGGGTGGCCAGCGCCGGCTTCAGCCAGGCATTGACCTCCTCTTGGTCCGCCCAGTCGCGCCAGCGGTAGAGAAACATGGCGAAATGCTCGCTCTGCCAGATTTCGCCCGACCGGGCGCAAGCCCTGATTCGCTCCAGCATCAGCTGGCGCAGCGGGGCGAGGTCCGCCGCCTCGATGAATGCGTCCGCTCCCTTCTTTTCCACGGCGCCGGTTAGCAGGCCGATGACAACCGTCGGCACCACACGCCCGGCGGTCGTTGTCAGGCAGCGCTCCAAGGTCTGCGCCCGAGTGCGGCTGTCCGGCAGCCGGCCCATGAAATGATAGGCCATGCGGCCGGCTTCGAGGAACGGGTCCCGGTTGAACCACCCGAGGCTGGCTTCCGGGTATCCGTCGCCGGTGTCGAACATGGCGCCGATGAAGTTTTCCGCGGCGGTGGCCGGAATCTCGTAAAAGTAGAGTGCCACCTTGCCGAAGACCTTTTCGATTTCCTTGCTGGCGGCGAGTTCGCGGAGCCGGTTCGCCAGCTGCTGCCGGTCGCCAAACAGGCCGAACAGGGCATCCATGCCTGCTGCCGAGGTGGCCCCCTTGTCCAGGCTCTGTTCGAAATAGCGGGGGAAGTGGTCGGGATGACAAACCCGGAGGTCGCGCTCCGCGTGGCTGCGCTCCTCCTCCCCGAAGTGGTCGGGGAAGAGGGCGGTCAGGATCGTGCGCAAGCGCGACTTTTGCGCCTCGTCGAGTCCACCGCGGTTCACGATGGCGTCGATCTCCACCGTGATTTCCTTCCGCCGCTCCTTGTCGCCGATCAGCAGGCGCATGAACTTCTTCGGCAGGTTGAAACCCAGCGAATCGCGCACCCCGAGATAGGCGTCGTGGTCGAAGGTCCGCAGGATCTCCACCACGAGCAAATCCACCGGGTTCACCTGCAGCACGCCGTCCCGCACCTGCCCGTGATAGTAGAAATCAAACGTGCCCAGAAACCGCTTCACGTCCCGCAGCGTTTTGAAATACGGCCAGAGCTGGTCCTCAAACAGGTCGAAAAATCGCTGGCGGTCCCACCGGGATTTCACCTTCTCGTCGTTGACGATCTGATTCAGGCCCTTGATCAGGATCGACTGCATCAACGGGCGTGACGCGAGCGGCACGTCCATCGGAACCTGCACGATCTTCTTCAGGTATTCCTCCCCACTGTCCGCCGAGACCTTGGCCAGCGCCTTGGTCACGATGTTTGACTGGAACAGCAGCAGATAGACCAAGTTGGGAAAGTCGCAGTTCACTTTCACCAGTTGAAAGAGCAGCCGGATTT
Organism: uncultured Verrucomicrobiae bacterium; assembly: GCA_963804395.1. Lineage (GTDB taxonomy): Bacteria > Verrucomicrobiota > Verrucomicrobiia > Opitutales > Opitutaceae > Fen-1467. The sequence goes on from CAWDQK010000021.1 coordinate 48,864, forward strand.
CCTCCGCATCCAAGCGGTCGATGTCGTCAATGATCACCACCACCGGCCGTTTCTCGCTGCGCAACCGTTGCAGCTGTTCGGTGATCGCCCGGCGCAGTTCCGGCAGCGACAGCTTCGCCTTGCCCGCCTTTCGCTTCGCGTAGGCGACCATCCGAGTCGCGATGCCGGGAAAGGTGGCGAGAAAGCTGGTGACCAGCACCCCGGCGATTCCGAGGGCCAGGCCGCCCATCCGCAGCCAGCCTTCCTTCGCATCGTTGGTGAGCAGCGCCACGACCACCGAGCCGCCGAAGAGCGGTGCCAGGGCGTGATTGACACTGTCCGAGATTTCGGCCCCGAGCTTCGTCCAGGTCTCCAACGCCTCCCATCGTTCGGCCAGGCGCTGCGTCGCGGCGGCCTTGTCCGTCATCCGGAACTCGGCGTGGAGCGAGCCGAAGAACCCCTCCACGAGCTTGTCCTGCCCGCTCCAGGCCCACGGATTGAATTCGACGATGATGGGGTTTCCGCGAGCGCGCAGTTTCTCTCTTACGAAATTCTTGAGGGTGGTCTTTCCCGAACCCCAATCGCCGTTCAGGCTTACAACCAGACTGTCTGTGCCATGCCAGCCGGTGATGTCGTCCGCTAACCGCTCCGCAAATCCACCCCGCTCGAGTTGGTCGTCGCCCACCGTGTCCAGCGGGCGGTCCGCGGAGTAGCGGTGCGGGTTGGGGCGGTCTTCTTTTCCGGCGGACATTGTGAGGAGTGTGGGCCTGGCTCCTTTGCAAGTCCAGCTCTTGAGGCTAGCTGTTCCGTCCGGAAACCCGGATACAAACAGGTCTGTGGAAGGGGTGGTGTCTAGTGTGCTGGTGGGCGCGTCCTCCGGTCTCGCGGCCTTGCCTCGCACCCGCTCCGGGTGCTGGCCGCTCGCCGGGCGTTCGTCCGGCCGAATCAAATTGGGCGCCGCCGTTGACTATCGCTCACCGTTGCAGGTACGCAACTGGATCTATAAACCCGCGGGGGCCGACGATCAGAGCGGGGGCTTCGCGCCTGTGCAGATCGTAGGCGCGCGATCGACGGGGGCACGCAATGCGATTACGGTGCGTTGGCCCCAGGAGGCCTCTCGCACGATGAGTGCACCGACGCACGACCGTTTCATTGCCGCACCCAGAGGCAACAGGATATTTCCCGACTCGTCGATGTAGGTGTCCATCTCGCGTCCGAGACATAGCAGAAAGCGGGGCTGCTTCCAGCTTTCCTACAACTGACAATCTGCTTAGATACTGCCTCCCATCATGCACCAGCGCAACCAGTCCCGCCTTACCGCCGCCTACGAGCGGGACCTTGCGCGCATCCATCGTTACGTCGATCTCTTCAATCGCGTGGTCGGCGAACGTGAGCAGGAGAACCCTGATTGGCGCGTGCGCGCCTTGCTCTGGGTGCTCGAGAGTTCTCTGCGGGGGTTGCAACGGGCCTTGCGCAACGGCAAACGCGTCCGGTGGAGCTCCCCCTTCTGGGCGTTCCAATACCCTGTGCAATGGGATTGGGAGCAGTGGCGTCGGAACAAATACGAACTCGCAGTCCAATATGGTCAGCTTACGAGCCGGAACACGCGAACGCGCAAGAGCGCCTTGCGCACGCTCGCGCAGATGATGGTACGGCAACAAATCTATTCGACGCTGCAATATTTGACGCACGAGGTATCCACCTTCAAACGCGGCCACTACCAGCACCCGATGGTGCCGGAGCCTATGGCCGAAGCGGTGCGGAGCTTGAAAGGGCGGAAAAAGCAGATCGAGACACTCGAAGAGTTGTTCTTTCCGTTCTCTATCGGAGCGACCGAAATCGAACTGCCAGAAGGTTTGGAACCGGGGCAGAAGATCCCGCGCAAGCTTGCCGAACAACTCGCAAGGAAGACCAGAGCCATCAATGTGCCGGAGCTTGTCTACCGTGCGTCCTCTGACGGACACCCAATCGCTATCCGGATCATCTTCCAAGTCTTTCCGCTGACCATCGAAGACCGGTCCAAGCGGACCTACTTCCCGATAACGGTCGGCGTCATGATCACTTCGGAAGAGCCGCTGCCGGCCAATCAGGCCCCACGGCCCAAGTGGCTTGATCCGGAGCAATGGAACGAGTCGGAACGCCGGCAATTCTGGGACGAACTCACCAAGGCGGTGCAGCGTGGTCAGACCACCTTGAAGCAGGCACCTAAGGACGCCGTGACCAAGGAGGTTGAGAAGGTGACGGCCAAGCTGGAAATCGAAATGGAAGCCACTTCGCCCGAGGCAATCCAACGTTCCACCGACCGGGTCCTTGAGGCCTTGCGCCGCAAAGGATTTCTGACTGCCTACAAAATCAACCGCTCGTCCGGGGCGCTGACCGCCACTGCAACCATGAAAGCCAGCGCGATTCTCGCCCAGGTCGAACGCACGACGAGTGCCGCGGCCAAAGGACAGGCCTTAGAGGATTTGGTGTCGACGCTCCTAAGCGCGGTCCCGGGTTTCGAGGTGGCTAACCGCGTCCGCACGGCGACCGAAGAAATCGACCTGAAAGTCCTCAATTCCCATCCCGACCCAAGGTGGCGGAACGACGCCATGATTCTCTTCGAATGCAAGAATTGGTCCAAAGCATGCGGGAAGGACGAGGTCGTGCTCTTCGAGCGCAAGCTGGAGAATCGCCGTGGGCGCGCGAAGCTCGGCTTCCTCGTGTCGTGGCAGGGATTCGCCCAGACGGTTTCTAAGGAGTTATTGCGCGGATCTCGCGGGGAAGTTCAGGTGGCGCTGTTGATAGGTGACGATCTCCGCGCTGCCGCCCAAACGGGTGACATTCTGCCGGTTCTTCGCGCTGCCATCGACCGAGCGGATACAAACTGACAAGGTGCGCGATGACCGCAACGAAGCGCTGACCGCTAGCGCCCGTAAACGCGATCATATGCGAACCAAAATTGTACGAGCGCTGTTCGTTTTTGCGTTGGCTCCCTTTCTTCCGTTCGCGAGATCGGACATCCCCGACCTCGCGAAACTCAAAGCTGCTGCCGAAGCCGGCAACATAGATGCAGAATATGAATTCGCACAGCATTTCCCGGCCGGCAGTGCTGAATGGCACAAATGGCTTGATGCTGGCGTCGCCCAAGGCGATGGCCGTGCGGAAGATGAACTGGCATGGGCGCTCAACTGGAGCTATTTCGCTGTCAATTTCCCGAATCCCACGATGCGCGCGTCGCATCTCAAGTCCAACCGGTCGCGAATGCGCGAAGCTCTCGTCCTGGCCAGCTCGGCCGCCGACAAAGGATTTGGCCGATCCAGGCTCCTGCTCGGAATGGCCTATGCAAACGGATACCTTCTCAATCAAGATATTGCTGAGGCGTATATGTGGCTGAAGCTCGCGCAGACTGGCGACTTGACGGCAAATATCTCGGCAAGTCAGCTCCGAGACCGGCTTCTGAAAGAAATGCCTCTGGAAGGCGTCGAGGAAGGAGAACGGCGCGCGGCTGCCTTTCAGCCTGGGGGCACAGCGGATCTCATCCGGACGCAGCTTACCCTGCCTCTACTGAAACTGGAGGGGCTGGCTACAATGGGCGGACAACGGGTCGCCATACTGAATCGCGTGAAGCTGCGAGATGGTGGAGATACGCGACTGAACCTCGATGGCTTGAGCATCCTTATCCACACCATCGCGGTGAATCAGGACTCCGTGATCTTCTGTTTACCTCCTGCCTCACAGCGCTATGAGATCCGCCCGGGATTCGCAGCGGCAGCACTTGCTCGTTGAGGGAAAAAAGCCCGGCCATTCGGGCCGGGCTTGTCGCAAAGCTGAGGTCAGTTCCGTGCCTCAACGCGCCTTGAATTTCCGCCGTCCGAGTGCCAGCAGCGAGAGCGTACCGCAGAGAACCATTCGCTCGGAGCACTACAGCCTTGTTCCCGGCATCCCGGCCGCCACCTTGGCCAGTGGTGCTCCGGTCTCACAGTGGCCGCTGCATTGGCGGCCGATCGTGGCGTGGCGGCCCGATTCTTTCGAATCGACTAGCGTGCCTGTCGCTTAATCCAATCCGCAGACAACTCCGTTTCATCGCTCTCCCCGTCCTTAAGAAAATACAAATACCTGGTCAGCGCGGCGATCGTCAACGGATCCGCCGATGCACCGTCCACTCTTCTCTGTCGCCCGCTAAGAAACGCTGAACTTCTGCGTGGCTGTAGATCTTGTGCCGTATTCCTGGCAGCGACTTGATCAGTCCGCGCGCGTCAAGTCGGTAGATAGACGCGGGGGACAAGCCCAATTCAGAGCTGAGCTGTTTTAACGTATAGGCAAGCCGGCCGGAAATCTGCGGCTTCTCAGGTTCCGGATTGGAAGACGGAGGACTGGCAACGATCGGCTGCGGCACCTGAGCGGCCAGCCGCTCAGCCATCAGTTTTACAACGCGCTGTGCGACCAATTCGACATCTTCGTCAGAGAGGATTTTTGCCATTCCCGGTTGATAGTGGTAAGCCCGTGCGAGGTGCCAATCACAACCGGGGGCCACCAACAGTCGGTCACGTCTCAATGTGCCTACTGCGGAGTGCCCTCAGTTGCAGATCAAAGTGAGCGTTCGCACCAGACAACGAGTGCATGAGCGCGCCATTATGGGAAGTGGATGATGCGTGGCCGAAGCGGATCGATTCTTAGAACACCCAGCTTGTGGGGCCATGACAACCCGCGCTCTGACCGACGCCGAAATCCTTCTCCTCGAATCTGCCCTCATCGACCGCCGCCGGTACCGGGACAGATTATTTCTTCTGTTTGCGCTGGGCACTGGTTTCCGCGTGAGCGAAATCGTCTCGATAGATTGGCGCCAATTGCTTACCGCCGGCGGAGAGGTGGCCCGTGAGGTGATCGTTGAACGCGCCATGTTGAAGGGAGGTGCGGGCGCGCGGCGCAAGTCGGTCCGGAGTCGGCGGGTGCCACTCACGGAGCGGGTCCGGGGCGCCATCGCGGATTACCTCGGGACGTTTCAGGCCATCCCCGGGGGGGTAGTGTTCAAGTCGCGGACCGGTGATGATCAGGCGATCACGCGGGGTCAGGCGTATCGGCTGCTGAAGCGCTTGGCGCGTGAAGTCGGCATTGATGCCGCAAGGGTGGGATGCCACTCGACGAGGAAGACTTTCGCGATGCGGGCACACCGGGCGGCGCAGTTCGATATCGTTAAGACCCAACGAATTTTGGGCCACCGATACGTGTCCACAACAGCTAGGTACATCGAAACTTCCCAGGACGAATTGGACGCGCTGGTGCTGGGGATGGATGCGGCGCCGGCGGTGGCCGTTCCGGCAGCGCTGGCCGTGGGCGAAGTGCGAAGGCCGACATTCGGGTAAAGTGTATCCTTCGTTTTCCGAGGGCGGTGACCCACGGGGCCATCTTGAGTTCTCATGAATGATCACATGCTTGGCCGGTATCAGCTGAATCGCGCCGCTCGGGTTCCGATGATCCTGTCTGCTTTCCGGCGGAGGATGCGTACGATGGTCCTTGGGCCTGACGGCGCTTTGAGCCTTGCCCTTGTCACAGATTCCCTAAGCGCGATTGGCGCCGATTTTGTTGTCGCGGACATGGCAGGGGTGAAGACCGAGCAGGATATCTGGAGAGTATTGGCGAGCCTCAGCAGGACTGACCACCCGGGATACTGCGGAGCCGAAGGTTGGGATGCGCGATGCGAGATCCAGGCAGCGGCCGGTCGGGCTTGTGATTGGGAACCTGGACGGAAATTGTAGTGCTGCTGCTGAAGCTTATCTCATCGGGAACGTCCAGATTGCCATCGAGCGGCTGCAGCACTTGCGTGTGTTTTTCACTATCGGCGATCCTGGGTTTGTCGTGCGCAATGTCGCGGATAGCCGTGGGAGTTTTTGCGGTCGCATGGTCGTTTTCGATTGGTCGGGTTTGTAGCCGGAGGGGTGAGATGGTTGGTCGGACACTTCTGAGATTGCAGCTGCTTAGGTGGGGAATGGCGCGGCCGAATGAGGGTTCCCGAAGGTGCAGTGGCCATCTTGCTGCGGTGCTGTTGCCGGGGCTTTGTGGCTAGAAATCAGATTTCGGGTGAAGGTGCCACGGGTGAAAAACAGGCGCGTCGGCAAGATGAGTGCTGACGCGCCTGTCGTTATCCTGCCGTGGGCGTTCAGGGCATAAGTTCGCGCAGCTTGTCGATTTCGTCTTTCGCCGTGTGGTACTTGCTGACGTGCTCGGCGGCCCGGCCACGCTTCGCGAGTTCATCTTTGATCAGGGGAACGACGGCTGCCCATGCGTTCGGATTATCCAGGACAAGTTCACCGACGGTGTAGCGGGCGAAGGACCTAGATTTTTCCAGACGCCTGATTTGCGCGAGGATGTCTTCGCGCACGCGTGCGATCCTTTGGTTAATGTTCTCGAGCGAGCGGGTCGCCTTTGAAGGTTCGGGTTGCGGGGCATTTTCGGACGTGTTTGTGCTCATGCATCTCTATTTTAGAGGCGTCCGGCGAGGCAGGGTGACAGACCAGGGGTACTCTTTCGGGCGGTTGGGAAAAGGGCAGGTCGGCGAGGAGTCCAGTCGGTGGTTTGGTCGGGTGGGTCGTGATTTCCATAGTGTTAGCCCGCACTTACGCATCGGCATCCCCCGTCTGTCCGGCGGGCACGTCTCTTGGCCCTAAAATGGAGGCATGCCCTCTTCACGTTCTCCGCGCTTCCTGTCGTTTTCCGTGTCCAAGCTAAGCCGTGCCAAGAAGAAGTCCTTTGCGCGCGAGGCCGCGTACATTTCGCGGACGCGATTGGTTAACACGGGAACCGGGAGAATACATGACCATAGCAAGAAAGGCGGCCTGCTCGGCCTGGGAATGGTCGGCTGGAAAGGGACCGTTGAGGAATTCGCCTCGACGGCACGTCGGGCGGAGAAGCGGTGCGACGCCGTCGAGGGCCGTCTCGCTATCGCCGCGTTGCCCAGCGAACTGGACGATAAGACCTGCCTTGGACTCTTGGGGAACCTGGCGCAGCACCTTGTGAAGAAATACAAGGTGGGCGTGTTATTCGCGCTGCACGAACCCGACCCTGGCGGTGATCCCCGGAACAAGCACGGGCACCTGATCTATTCCAGCCGCGAGGTCGGAGAAAACGGGAAATCGCTAGGAAAAAAGACGCGCCAATGGGACTCCAAAAAGGACGGCCCGCAGTGCATCAAGGATTTGCGGGCGTGGTGGTCTGCCACCCTGAACGCCGCCTTGGAGAAGGCCGGGGTCGAGCCCAACGTCGAGCTCCGGAGCCATGCCCAACTGGGAATCAAGCGGGATCCCAAAGAGGAGCCAAAGCACGATGGCATCGTTCGGACGGCGATCCGGCGTCGTGAGCGTAAAATGGTCAACGAATTCCACGCTTCACATTCCCTGAGCGGCAATTTCATGCGTTTGTCGGAGCCAGAGCTCAAACCGTCGGTCGCGGCCCAGACAACGGAGGCACCCGTACCGGCGGACGCGGCGCCGATTACCGCTGCCGCGCCGGTGGACGACATACCGGAGCCCGAAGTGGCTTCGGGTCCGATTGCAGGCCCCGGCCTGCGACCGCTACCGGAGCCGAAGTTTCAACCGTCGGTACTGGCCCAAACAACGGAGGCACCCGTAACGGCGGACACGGCACCAGCTGCTGCCGCCGCGCCGGTGAAAGATGTACAGGAATCCGAAATCGCTCGCCAGCCGACTACAGGGCGTGGCCTGCGGCGCCTGCCGGAACCGAAACGTCAGCCAGGGGCTCAACCAACGCAGGCACCCGTACCGGCGGGTATGGCACCGACTGCCGCCGCGGCGGCGGTGCAAGGCGCACCGGAGCTCGAAGTGGCTTCGGGGCCGATTGCAGTGCCCGGCTTGCGACCGCTACCGGAGCCGAAGTTTCAACCGTCGGTACTGGCCCAAACAACGGAGGCACCCGTACCGGCGGACACGGCACCGGCTGCTGCCGCCGCGCCGGTGAAAGATGTACCGGAATCCGAAATCGCTCCCCAACCGACTGCAGGGCGCGGCCTGCGGCGCCTGCCGGAGCCGAAGCAGGAACCGTCAGGCACCGTCCATGAGATAGCGGCGTCCGATCTGGCGACTGCGGGGCCAGTTGACACCGATGCTCCCCCTCCGGGGGTGCCCGAAGCGACGCAGGAACCTCCGCTGCGACGACTGAGGCGATTGCCAGAACCTCAGGGCGGCGGGCTCCCGCCTCCTGGACCAACGGGACCGTCGCCTAGGCAGTAGGCATAGAATCGGACGAGTCCTTCTTGATGATCGAGGTTCCTGCCGACGCATCGCCGCGGAAGGCGCTCAGGCGACGACTGCGGCAGCTCCATCTTGAGGGCATGAGCGAAATGAAATCCCAGAACCCCAAGGGACCGTTCCATCTGACCGCCCCTTGGCCCGCCCATTACAGGATGAGAATCGATCTCATCGAAGAGTTATGTATCCCCGAGGCATTCGCCCGGACGCTTCCTCGGACGCCGGAGGAGCATGCTCGCTGGCTCGCGATGTGGAGTTTGTCAGCTGACCGGGTGCCCTTCGCCTCGATCGCGCAGGCCATCCGGCAAGCGTACCAACCGACCGCTCACTATCTTCTCAAGCCCGCAATCTTTCCTGGTTACGACTACATCCAAAATGTCCTTACTGACGAGCGTGGGTGGAGCGTGTGTTGTGAGCTCGGGGGACTTTACGATTTTGTCGTCGCTCGTGCCGTGCAGTTCTGCGTATCGCGCGGACACCAGCATTCAAAGGCGCAGGCGATGCTTTATCCCAAGCTTGGGATGAACCCAGGGCCCGATCGCCGCCATGGTTGGTGGGCGATCCGCTACGAACGGGCCACCGGTTTTTGCACTGTAGTGCCGAGCAATAAGGGCATGGAGGAATTCCAGGATCCCGCAGGCAAATGAGACCATCCTTTCCACGCTTCCTCGCTGCAGCTAACGCCATCTTTTGAATATGAACCGGGATCCCGTTCCTCCCCCACTCTGCCATCACAATCTGCGCAATGGCTCCTTGAACCGGATCGCCCGCCCGTTCGGGCACCCACTCCAGGGGCCGGTCGCAATTGCGATCGAGATTTCGCTGCGGGAGGAGGGAGTGGTGAGGATCGACAACACACTTTTCGCGATTTTGGCCAGCACCGCCAGGCACGAACATGGCAATGCGGCTTTCTCTCTCGCGACGAGGAATCCCCTTGGTGGCGGGCGCGTACCGACCGACACGTTCATGTATGCGGCAGTGGTCGCCTGCCATCTGCCGACAGCGCCCATTGCCTGGCGCCATATCATGCGACACTATCTTCACCACGCCGCAATTGCCCCGCCGCTGAGGTCATTTAACGCGCCGGGTTACATGCCGCGCACAATGCCCTGGCTTTGCGGATTTCCGTCTGCTGAAGCGAGTGGCCTCGAAAAGAGCGAATGGGAAACCCTCCTCACGCTCATACGCCTTGCCGGCATGATTCTTCTTCAGCGGTGCGAGCGCGCATGCGAAGAGGCCGTGATGGCCGGTACCTTGATCGCCACGGATCCAAAGCGTTTCCCCGAGCTCCAGGAACCAGAGGACTGATTCTTATCCCCCGCGCCCCCGCCCTCCCATCTTTGATGGAGAGTTTGTCCCAGCTCCTAACAGCCATTCATCCACCTCCATGATCGCAACGAAGAGTCAACGCGCCGCATTTGAAACTCTCCTCGCAATGGGGAATCTCTATTTCTCGGGCCGACGGACGCTGCCCAAGATCAAATTGAGGCTACAGCCTCTCATAATCGGCGCCACCGGATGCGGAAAATCATTTCTCGTTGAAAATGCCGCGCGTCGGCTCCAGGCGAAATACCTTCGAATTACTCGTGGTGACTGGATTCCGTATGGGGCGAAGGGGCCAAGGTCCACGTTATTTTCGATCCTGAGTGAGGTTGTGACCTTCGATCGCGTGGTGCTCCACATCGACGAACTAGACAAATTTGGGTCGTTACAAGAAAGAGAATGGTCTGCGGCCATTGCCTCCGATCTCTGGAACATTCTCGATGGGAAATTTCAGTTGGGTGAATACCTCCGTGAAACGATGTTTCCTGAGGGGAATAAACCCAGCGAGCAGGCGCTGGCACATCGGGTCCGGACGTCGCTTTGGATTGTCGGTTCCGGAACTTGGCAGGATGTTTACTCCAACAGCCGTGGGCGTCCGACGATGGGTTTCCAAAGTGGCCGACCTCCCGCTGAGAGCGTAGACATGGCGAAGATCGCCGGCAGTGAAATGATCAGCCCTGAATTGCTGCATCGATTCGGGGAGCCGATCTTTATCGACTACCCATCGCGCGAAGAAACCGCGCAATTGCTCGAATCCACCGGGATCGCGAGTCTGGCCGAGGAGGCGGGGATCTCGGTCTCGGCGGACCAGATTAATTGGAATCTGGGTGGACTCAGGGTCTTGGAGACGTTGGCCACACGCCTGACAGTGGCGCTATATCGGAGCAAACAACCAAACCCAACGAGCCTTTCCCTCGACCGCGGAGCCGAGCCGCACGCGGAGAAGCCGCCGTTTTAAATCCCGGACCCCTGCCATGCGACCAATCGCGAATCGGGAGCCCTTGGGGTGGTTTTCCGTGCAGAAATACCAAAGGATCGCCGGCCAGCGCTCCCGACACCCGGAAGTACTTGCCCAGCTGCATCGCCAACGGCCCGACGGGCATGAGGCGATATGCAGGGTGTTCGGAACGGCTTCCCGCACGGCCTGCCTCATCCCGCGCGGCAGCCCGGTCCTTATGGTGGCACACGTTGATACTGTCCTCGAACCGCACTGCGCGGCAGAGATTCGGGGGAATCGCTTGTACCACACCGGGCTCGATAATCGTCTCGGAGTATATCTGGGCCTGGAAGTACTGCCAGCTATGGGACTCAACGTGGATCTGCTCCTAACGACTGACGAGGAAGCCGGCTGCTCCACCGCAGCATTACTTCGGACGCGCAAGCAGTACAACTGGATGTTCTCTTTCGATCGGACCGGGGCGGACGTCGTGTGTTACCAGTATGATTGCGCCCCTCTGACATTAATCCTCAACGGGTGTGGCTTCCGGGTCGGCGCCGGCACTTACTCGTGCATTGCTGAACTCCGGCACCTGAGATGCTGCGGCATGAACTTTGGCTGTGGCATGTTCGATTACCATGGCGCCGGGGCTTACTGCGATCTGGGTATGCTCAACCGGCAACTGAAGCGATTTGCAGCATTCTATTGCGGGTACTCCGGAGTGCTTCTCGAGCACCGGCTCCCCGCGGGGTGTAGCAGCCAACACGTTCCTGTGGCAGACCTCATTTTGAGGATTCCGGCGGAGTTTGAGAAAGACCTAAAGCAGCGCAAAGAAAGCTAAAGGAGCGTGAGGATCAGACATTTACGAAGGCGCGGTCAGCAAGATCCGATTCTGGAAGAAAATCGGCATGAAACCCCGGATTCCGGCGAGCTTAGGAATCTTTGCAGGTCCCAGCAATGGCCCTGCAGGGAAGATGCAGCGGCCGGCACGGGAGCATGTTTGATCAAAAATCGGCGGAAAATGGCCGAAGTGAAAAAGGTTTGGTCAAAATGAAGGCCTTGCAGCTATGCCGCAGGGGCGATTCAGAACGCTTGAAATGCGGTTCCTCAACAGTGGAAGCACAGCTTTTAAACGGCGAGGAGGACGCTAAGCTGCATGGAATATCGCTTCGTGCCTCTCGGAGAGTATCATCTCAGCGGCCGAAAAATTATCGCTGTGTTGGAAATCGGCGCCCGGAGCCAACGCCTTAAGACCGCGGACCAACGGTGAATCGATGCCTCCCCAAGCGCCTTGCAGGATTTGCTCCTTTGGAACAGAGATCCCGAAAATCCTTCGGCTCCGCTGACCAATCACAACTTTTACCTCGTCAGGAAGCTCAACAATCCTCGTTGGCTCCCCACAATCTAAGTAGCGAAACTCGATCACATAACAAGACTTTCTATCGTCATAACAATGGCGGAAAGACTGGGGAATCTCAAACAATGATGAACGGATGCCAACCGTTGACCCAGTATCGGTTTCCTGCCGCTGGTAGCTGTCCGGCGTCAATCTAACCCATTCTGTGCTCATAGGTACCTTTCAATTACATTAGCAAAATATCCGGCGCCAAGCTTGATCACCCTATCGGCGCCATCCCGGCTGATTTGAGCAGGATTGGTGCTATCAAATACCAAGACGCCCCAATGCTCGCCCCTCACCAGTAACGGCACTGCGAGGAGTGCGCAAGCACCCGCCTTCTTTTCTTTGACCACTTCCTTGGTCACGAAAGTCCGAGCCGCATATAGGTCGATCAAATGTTGGTATGGATTTCCCCTCATATTTGGCAACGCGCATACCTCCATCATCTTCTGCCGTGCCCAGGCCTGCCCCGCCAATCCTTCACAAGTTCGCCCGTCATCTGTTACGCGAAACGCCGTCCGCGTATTCTGATTCATATGACCCGAACGGGCTACAGGAACTAGCCACCGAGGCTTTCGACCGAATTGATGGCAAATGCGCCAGAATCTTCCTTCCAGACATGAGTACGAACTAACTTTGAAGAGCGTTACTTTGTGATCGGTCGGAACCTCATAACCTTTGCCGCTAAAAATCGCTCCCTGGAGTTCATCCAGCATGTCTTGAACCATCTTCGTTGCCTTTGGAGCTCCAGCCAAGCGCAAGAATCCAGACGTAACCGCAATGATCGACGTCGCCGCGAGTATGATCCACCAGCAGTGATCCTCGGCGAAGGATCGAAGCGTAAAATGGATTAACCCCTCGGTAGGCTTTACCTTGAGGCTGCCGAGGGAGGCGGCGATAATGTTTACAGCGGAGGCCGTTCCAAACAGAATCCGAGCAATCCAGAGCCAGAGAAGGCGAACCGGGGCAAGCTTTCGATGGAGCATCAATGGGGATAAGCGAAGCCGGGAATTAGAACTAATCCATAATTCCTGCCTAGACGAGTCCAAAAAAACATTGCACGAGAATCCAAACTGCTAGAGCTGGGGTTTTTCTTGCGCACTTCAGCGGCTTCGATTTTTCGCGGCTGTCGAGCCTTTGCCCGGAGATCTTCTTAACGGCGCAGGCCCACAGAACGACGGCATTGGTTAGGGGGCGCGCAGCAATTTCTTAACTTTGTGAGCGAGGTCATCATTCAAGGTCAATGGATTCATCTGCACGCCGAGTATTGCCCGACAATGAGGGCACGCATAGCTGAAGCCCTTCCACTTTGGCTGGGACCCTACGCTGATGCTCACGTCCTCAACGCAGACGTCGGTGACAACGCAATCGCATTTCGGACACCTATTCGTGTTTTTCATTGGGAGATTGGACAGGCGCGCGGGGAATAAACGATCCGGTTGGCCCTATTGGCCCCTTTGGACCTTGGGGGCCTTCCTGACCGGGCAACCAATTCACAGCGAATTGGGGGGGTACCATCCATTGCGGCGGATGCCAGTTCTGATTGGCTTCGAGATCGTTGGCAGACTGGAACGTGTCGAATCTCCGCTCAAGGCTTCGAATGGCATTTAGGATCTCCGGCAGCAAATCTTCAACGGTCTTCTTTGGGGGTACAGTCATTCGTCCATTTTCCGCCACCGCCTTCTTGATTTCCCCTTCAAAATCAGGCCAGAATTTGTCGAACGTCTTTCTTAGGCTCGCATCGGGGACTTGGGTATCGGGCGGCTGATACGAATTAAGCGACTTTAGGAGCTTGTACACTTCATCTGCTGTGAAGCTTGTCGCTTGGAAGAGGGTCAAAGGCTCGCTGAGATCCTCTGTTTTCAGATCAATGAGGAACGGACAGACACGCGTCTTTGTGAGGCCCTTTGCCAACGCTCCAGTCTCGAAGAGCAGCCATGGCTCAGTCCTGTTGGCATTCGTTACAAATATGATTCCTGCGGCCGCGCCTTTCAGCTCGCTATTGATCTCATTGAGCCAAAGAGCGCCTTTCCCTGCCTCGCTCGATATCCATGGTTTCAACGTTTGGATGAAAGTAGGCAACCAGCTGTTGAATAGCTCTGCAACTGCATGGCTACGTGGACCAGACCAACTGAGGAAAACTTTCATGGCTCCAGCCGGGATCGGCTCAATTTGAAAGACGCACAACCGACGCCCAAAGGGGAATCTTGGTCATTCCATCCCCTTAGCCGACTCGATGGCAATCGCGAAATTCGCGCCAGCTCAGAAAAGATTCAACTTCGCTCTCTGGGCCGCTGTGGTAGCCTCGGCCTTGCGCTGGCGCCGGTCTCGGCCAGCTGCGACAGCAGAACCCGATCACTGCATTTCCGTTATACGACAGCAGGCTAATTTGTCGCTCAGGGTCTCTTCGCGGCGCACGAAACCGTTCCGGTCATGTAGTTGCCCTCGGGAAATGGTGAAACCGCCGACGGATCGCGATATTTGAACCACCTCGATGCGCATACTCCACTGCACTGACCTACACGCGAATGACCGCTGGTATCGCTGGCTCGCGGAAGAGAGTGCGCGTTTCGATTTGGTGTGCCTTACCGGGGATCTGCTCGATCTCAATCTGTACCGCTCCGCGGACGGGCAGTTGGAGCGAGTGATGGCGCATCTGCAAAAGATCGAGACCCCTCTGGCTATTTCCTCTGGAAATCATGATAGCATGGCCGGCTCCGACCTGCGATTTCATCACGCTGCCTGGCTACAAGCGCTGCGGCGCGAAAACCTTTGGATCGATGGTGACCGCTTTGAATTCGGCGGATTCACTTTTTGCTGCATCCCGTGGCAGGACCTCTTGCCGAATGCGTCGCCGGATGAGATCTGGCTGATCCATTCGCCGCCGGATCGTGCCCCTACCGGAATCACCCGCGGCGGAGCCGGATTTGGCGACTCGATTTTGGGCGAGACATGCAGGGCCGGATTGGGACCGCTACTCGCGCTCTCCGGTCACGTACACGATCCGCAATCCTGGCGAGCGAAGATCGGCCGCACGTGGTCGCTCAATCCGCTCGGTCCTGACGGCAACAACTCCGAGGCTCCGGCCCATATCGCTGTCAACCTGCAGGCCGGCACCGCCGTGCTAAGCCGCGCGTCCGGCTTCAAGGACGCCGTTCAGCTTTGTTACTCAAACACCGCTCGGTCTTGAAGAATCGCTACTGATATCGGTATGGCACTACCCCGCGGGAGAGTTACTTTTTCAGAGAACTGAGGGCTTGGGCCTTCGCGTGGACGGCTTCGATCTCGGTAAGGAGAGAGTGGCTCGGATCGTCCGAGTTGGCCGCCCGCTTTTTCGCCTCGCCGAGGGCGTTGGCGGCAGTCCGCTTGCCACTCGAGTCTTCCGCGGACTTCACCTTTATCGGGGGCAGCTGATCTGCGACCAACTTGTGTTCGCTGGCGAATTCAGCGAGCTGCTCGACACTGAACAAGCGGACCCTGCGAGGAAAATCTGGATCCAGGCAGAGCACATGTATCCGCTCCAGAAGCGCCTTCAAGCGAAGGACTGTTACTCGCAACCGCTTTGATTCAGACTGGTTGGTTCGGTCACGATCCGCATAGCGCTCCGCGACCTCCGGCACGAGTCGAGCGGCGGCGGCGAGGTCAGCCGCGATCGTTGCGAGGGCTTTGTGGTCTTGTTTCGGGAGATGGAGTCTCCAAGCTGGATACCCGTGGAGGATGGCGACGCAGCGGATGGAGTTCACCCGGCCGATTTCGGAGAACAGTTTCGCGATGCATTGCACAAACGCATGAATCCGCAGTATGTGGGCACCGCATTTCTTCCCATCGGCCGCGCCTGATTTCTTGGATTGCGTACGTTTCTCGGTCGGGTTGGGCCCGGCTGAGGTGTTTGAGACCGCCAGCTGCTGGCCATTGATCTTATTGCCAGCTGAGGCCGGCGTGTGTTGCGGGTTGGGATTAGATGGAGACGGATTCATTGTAGTGTTCTCCGAACTTCCGATTCGGTGGGCGCGATGTGCCCGAGGCTATTATGGAGGACCCGACGCTCACTCTGTCGCACCCTGCATGGGATCCGGATCCCTTGGCTTGATTTTGTCTCACGAACCGACCGCACCCTTATTCGTGAATAGCTCTCCACCTCGGAGCCTTGCTGTATGCTAACGCGCCTCCTTCTCCTCCCGGAAAGAAGAACGGCTACCCCCCCGGGGGTCGGGTCTCCTTCCAGGACAGTCGTTTTCTTGGCGTTCCTTCTGCCTCGCCGCAGACGTGTCCGTCCGCGTCATCACATCCGGCCGGGAGGAGAAACTCACGAGCTTGAGGCTTCCCTGATGCCAGTGGAGCGGCTCCGTCTGCGCGTCGTCAGCCCTCAAGTCCCCCGGCCCCCGGCGCCAACAGCCTTCGGGACAGAAAAACGGCTACCCCCCCGGGGGTTGGGTTTCCCTCCGGAACAGTCGTTTTCCTGGCGTTTCTTCTGCCTCGCCGCAGCCGTGTCTGTCCGCGTCATCACATCCGGCCGGGACGGGAAACTCACGAGCTTGAGGCTTCCCTGATGCCAGTGGAGCGGCGCCGTCTGCGCATCGTCAGCCCTCAAGTCGCACCGGCCCCCGGCGCCAACCGCCTTCGGGATAGAAAAACGGCTACCCCCCCGGGGGTCCGCCCCCGGCGCCTTATCCCGCGTTCCATCAGCCCTCAAAGAAGAGGCATCCCGCAGGTACAAGGCCAGCCAACACCGACGCCGACAGGAACGGTATCCCAGGTTTTCACTCGGAAATCGGCCTCTTCGCCTGGAGGACGGGCAAGGTGAGAGCCGTTGCGCGCCCACCATCTTGATCCGAAAAGATGCAAAATCGCTCCGAGATTCTAGCGCAGCAGAAGAAGGCGAATGGGCTGTCACCCTCCCTCCGACAAGGCCGCCATACTCTGCTCATGAAGTTCAACAGCGATCATATTCCAGACCGAGACGATGGATCCACTCAGCCTCAATCTCACTCGCGTCCGCTACGTCGCCGCAAGTGTCGCGACCTTTCGCGAGCCATCACGCTCCGGCCGCGGGAGGTATACGAGCTTTATGGCCTTCCGAGTAGTACGGTTTGCGAATTGTGCGAGCACCCGGATCTGGAGAAGCGGCTCCCGTTGAACAAAGATTCCTGGCCGGAGTGGTCACAGGGGGATGAGGCTGATTGATCACGCCGAATTCCGGGTCTGGCTGGCGAAATGGCGTCAGGCCCCGGGTGGACAGGCCGCCTGAACGCCGCATGCGCCTACGAGCCTCCAAACCGTCCTATGGCCTCAGCAAAGAGATTTTCCGGAAGCAAGTTTTGGTATGCATGCTTTAAGATGCCGACCGGGCAGGTGGACGCCCGTGGTCGAGCAGTCTTCCGGCGCATGCAGCGCAGCACTGGGCTAATTGACCGGACGCGAGCGTATCAGTTGGCGATCTCCTACGAGAGGGCTGCACTCCTGGCCGGCGAACGACGCTGGAATGAACAAGCCGCGCGGCAGTTTTTGCAGGAGATCAGCACGGTTGCGGGGGTCCAGGTGGCCGAGGTGGAGCCGACCGAGGCTTTTATCCTGCGCTGGCTCGCTGGAAAGAAACACACTGTTGCCGATCGGTCGCATCTCAATTTTCGTGGGATTACTGCGGATTTTCTTGAGTACCTCGGGTCCCGGAAGACGGCACCGCTCCTCGAAGTCACCTCTCGCGTAGTGGCCGCTTTCCGCGATGCTGAGTTGGCTGCTGGAAAAGCAGCGACCACAGTGAACAAGGCGCTGAGCATCCTCGGCCAGATCTTCGAGGAAGCCGTCACAACACAGGTCATGACGGTGAACCCTGCTCGCGGACTGCGAATCAAGGGAGCAGACAGAAGGGCGCAGCAGCGGCTGGCCTTCACGTTCGATCAGTTTCGCGCTCTCGTAAAGGCGACTGCCCCTGATGTGGAGTCCAGGCGGGGCAATCTTGTCCACGCGGACTGGCAGACGTTCGTGATGGTCGCTGGATACACAGGGGGGCGGCAGCAGGAAGTGGCGCAGTTAGAGTGGCAAAACGTGAAGTTCGACGCACACACGATTGGATTGCGCCGGACCAAGAACGGAGACATCCACTGGATGCCGATGCACGTCGCCCTCGAAAAACACCTCCGGAAACTTTATGCCATCCCGGATGGCGCCAAGGAGGGATCATTTGTGATGCTGCATATTTCCGCTCTGGGGGAGCGGAAGATCTCCCGCCATTTCCGCGAGACCATTTTGCCGCGGATCGGCATCAGCCAACCTTACGAGAATAGAGCCGAAACAAACGGCAAAGGCGCTGGGCGGAAATTGGCCGAGTATAGCGTTCATTCGTTGCGGCACTCGCTCTCGACCTGGCTAAATGACGCTGGCGTTCCCGAGATGATGAGAATGCGTCTTGTCGGTCACGAAGATGAAGACGTCAGTCGCGGTTACACGCATAGCGAAATGCAGCAATCAGCCACCGAAATGGCCAAGGTGCCTTCGGTTTAGCACAGGGTGCCAGTTGGTTGACGGAAGCATTGCAGAGAACCGGGTTCCAGCCGGTCTCGACACAACTATTTGGGATCGGACAATACGCGCGCGAAAGGATACGGTCCGCCGAGCGGGACCTGGGCTGCGTCGAATGCCCCGTCATCAGCTGGAGAGGGATACCCAGCTTCGAAAGGCGATAGGTCTCTTACCTCTGCTCGCGCCCAGGCGAGCCACTGCGTTTGTTCGGGCGAAAGAGCAGCTGAATCGGCCCGCCATCTTTTCTCACACTCGTCGATGAATTCCAGGGCATCGCGATGAATCCGCCAAAGTGACCCCGCCAGTCGGATATTCCTGCTGCGGGTTGCCTTGATCTTCGCGAGTGCATCGTCGTGGTCCTGCTTCTGTTTCGCCTCCCGACGGGCTTTTTCTGCAACCAGCCAGAGCGCGTGTTCCTTGGCCCACTGGCGAGCCTGCTCCTCACATTCGCAAAAATGCCGCCAGATTCGCTCCGCAACTCTGTGGAGCAACTCTTCGAGCTTCGTATCCGGTTCCTCGACGAACGTCACGCGGCCCTCGTTGCCGCAGCCCGTCACAACTGAGAATTCTAGGCGACCCGACGGCCTCTCGCGCTGATTGTACGGCAGCGGGAATGCCGATTTAACGGGTTCGAGCGATTCCCGAATGCCGAGTGCGACGCTATTGTGCCCTTTGCGAAAGGTCGGCCTTGCGGATTTCATTGCCCAGGTTGATGGGCGGAATTCCACTCCGCGCGTTTCAAGTCGGACGGCGATCGCATGCAGCGAACGGATTGCCCGAGTGATGTGGGGCTCGGAAACCGAGATCCCTTCATGGTACGAGCCAACCTGGTGAAGCTTGTGGTAACCTGGCTCCGCAGCCCTAAGGGCAGTCCCGAATTTCCGCACCATCGGATGCAACGCAGAATTCCCTCCCGGCAGCTCAAGGCGTTTTTCTTTTTGCTGTTCGACGATTTCCTCGGGACTGATGGTTCGATTGCCCCCGATGTTGGGGAGCGGCGTCTTGGGCGGGTTCTTTCCGGCCTGGATTTTGGCCCAATAGCCGCGGGACGGTACTGGCACTCCCATTTTCCGGCAGACTTTCGCGACTCCGGCATCTGACATCCCAAATTCCTGGGCAAGCGTCGTTACTGGAGTGGTCCAGACACGTTCGTACAGCGTTTCCCTAGGCAGATCGATAGCCATCGAGATATTGTGCAGACGGCCGCCGAATTTGCCAGAATCCGAGCCGTTTGACCTTGCGTGACATTTCCCGGGGGATGGGCTATCGCTGCAAATGCCCCACAGGCACGAGTTATGCTCATTCGCCTACTCTTAGGCCGGTGGCCCTGCGCTCGATGCATATCTCGGCTCGACGATGCGCGTTTGCGCAGGCGCCCCCTTCAATTGGCTTGCGCGCCGCGATCTTAACCTTTCAATAGCCCGCTAAACCCTCGGTTCATTCTGGTCGGAAAGTGCCGATACTTCGCCCAAACCACTGGTTTGTGCCCATCCCATGCCAAACTCCTCAGAACTCTACATTGTGACTGCTGACTTTCTGAAGAAGATCGGCCGCCCCGTTGATTTCGACGCGGTGGTCTCTGGAGTACAAGCCGAGCATCCCCAATTCTCGTCTTTTGAGATCAAAGATGCGATTTGGTCGCTCCTAGATGATCATTGTGCATCGTTGACGACTGAGCGCGAATTGGTCTTCGCCGGGAATTGAGCGATGCAGGCCCCTACGGCGACGCCGAGAACTGCGCGTCGCCACATTCCGGAGGATAAGTGCGAGAGCGGTCGTACTGTCGCTGAAAGAGACCGCGATCGCATTCTTTATACGACAGCCCTGAGGCGATTGGCGGGGGTCACGCAGGTGGTCGCCCCAGAGGAAGGGCATGTTGTGCATAATCGCCTCACGCATGTCCTGGAGGTCGCGCACATCGCAAAACGCCTATCCGAACGGCTACTTAGAGACTTCAACAAGGAGGCAGCCGAAATCGGGGGGTTGGATCCGAACGTCGCCGAGGCCGCCGCCCTCGCCCATGATCTGGGCCACCCGCC
Source organism: uncultured Verrucomicrobiae bacterium (assembly GCA_963804395.1). Taxonomy (GTDB): domain Bacteria; phylum Verrucomicrobiota; class Verrucomicrobiia; order Opitutales; family Opitutaceae; genus Fen-1467. The sequence continues at coordinate 69,303 of CAWDQK010000021.1, forward strand.
ATTTGGACACGTTGCGGAAGCTGAACTGGACCGCCTTGTCGTTGCCGCAGGCTTGCCCGACGGCTATGAGGGGAACGCGCAATCATTCCGGGTTGTGACAAGGCTGGCGGTGCGTCGCGAGGATAAGCCTGGCCTCGACCTTAGTCGCGCAACTCTTGCTGCGATCCTCAAATATCCATGGCGCCGGCAAACAGACGGGCCAAAACACCATAAATTCGGCTACTACGGAACGGAGATCGATGATTTCACGTTCGCGAGAGAACTGGTGCCAAATTCGGAAGCACAAACTGTTGAAGCGCGCATAATGGATCTCGCCGACGACATTGCGTACTCCGTCAGCGACCTCGAGGACTTTGTGAGGGCAGGCCGAATTCCATTTGATGCTCTCGCCATGTCTTCCGTCTACTCCTCGACAGAAGTGAAGACTCAAAGCGCATCTTTGCCATTCGAGAGCGACGAGCGGAAGCAGTTTCTTAAGGCTGCCACAGAAGATATCAGCGGCAAACTGCACGTTGCTACATCTAGCGAAATCGCAAGTGCCTTTAACAAACTTCTTGGAATGCTCCCAATCGGGAAACAATACCTCGGCACGGATGCAGATCGCGCGCGACTGAGAAGAATCACGGGCGGTTTAATGAACGTCTACATTAAGGATGCGAAACTAGATGCGAACTCAGAGGCCAAGGGGTACGTGACAATTTCGCGTCAGACTGAGTTGGAGATCGCGCTACTCAAACAACTGACTTGGCACTACGTCATCAACCGGCCCTCCCTCGCCCTTCAGCAAGAAAGTGAAAAGGAAATCGTGCGGGGCCTGTTCGATTTCTTCAAGCGGGCGGCGATGACAAAGAAGCCATCTGAAATGCGCTTCTTCCCGCGAAGCCTAGTCGAGCGACTCAGCGGTCCTCCCGGGGATGAAGGTCATGTCATTCGTTGCATTGCTGATTTTGTCGCCGGAATGAGCGACAGTGAAGCGGCGGAAATGTACCAACGGCTTCATGGCATGTCTCCTCGTCAACAACTGGGTGCGCTTCGAGTTTGAGCAAGTGAGAACGCGAAAACATATTCGCGGCAACTCTACACAGAACTCTACACAGCCCGCTTGTTTCGGTGTGTTCGCTGAATTCGCTCTCCTCTCAGAGGCACGCAAAAATCGCCGTCGGTAGTTTCCCCGTGGGGACGCCACCGCCGTAGGCGGGGCACTGCGAAGCAGTTCGAATCCCGCAGGGGTTTGACGGAGCGAAGCGGAGAAGGGGCGCGCGCAGCGCGAGTGCGTAGCACCTGCCGCAGGCAGCCAATCCCCGTGGTTACGCCAGCCATCGCCCAACCCGCCCCTTCATGGCAGTGTCCTAATTCCGATCTCCGGCGCGCCGAACGGCTTTGTGAGTGGCAATAGGCGGAAATCGCACTATCTTAGGCAATTTCAGTAGCTCTGTCTGATGATCACCAGCATCCACACCCTGATCTATTCCGACGATGCCCCCGCTACGCGCGCATTCCTTCGCGACCTCCTCGGCTGGCCCTACGTCGAGGATGCGCTGGGTGGAGGCGCGGGTTGGCTGATTTTCAAGACCGGGCGGAGCGAGATGGGCGTGCATCCGACCCACAGCGTCTACGATGGCCAGACGTACGATTCGCCGCGGCACCATCTGATCTCCCTGATGTGTGACGACATCTCACACACGGTCGCTGAACTGAAGGGCAAAGGAGCGGAGTTCCGCGGCGAAGTTCAGGATCACGGGTACGGACTCGTGATCATGATGGCCGTACCTGGCGCGGACGACATCATGCTTTACGAGCCCAAGCATCCGCTGGCGTATAGCCTGTGACCGATTGAAAGGGCGATCTGAAGACTTCAGGTCTCTCTCTCTTGACTCCTGACAGAGATAGCCGTGCGGGCGGCGGCGGAGGCTGCCTCAGCCGATCCCGACGGCTCAGATGCCTCCGGTCCGCATGATGATGTCGCGACCGTCGAGCCCGAAGTGGGGGGCGGCCGACAGCAAGTGCTGGCCGTGAGAATCGACGACCTTGAAGCCCTGACAGGCTGCTGCGGCCAGATGAAGTGCATCAGCGCCTATCACTGGATCACCCCTTTACGGTCACCCTTCACGGTTGCCCTCCGCCGGTCATTCAACTGAGAGTGCTGTTCCTCCAATCATCCATCGACCATGCCTCGCATTGCCATCGTCGGCCCCGGCGCCGTAGGGAGCGTCATTGCAGCCCGGCTCCACGCGAGCGGCCGGCATGAGATCATCCTCTGCAGCCGCCGCCCGGTCCCCGGACTTCGGGTGCAGATGCTCGAGACGGAGGTTTCGTTCGCGCCGCTGGTGCTGACAGACCCGGCGCAGTCCGTACCGGTCAACTGGGTGCTCGTGAGCACCAAGGCCTATGATGCCGCGGGCGCCGCGGCCTGGATCAACGCCTTGTGCGCGCAGGGCGCGCCCGCGGCGATCCTGCAGAACGGCGTGGAGCATCGGGAGCGTTTCGCCGGGCACGTCACGAAAGCCGACTTGGTTCCCGTCGTCGTCAACTGCCCGGCGGAACGCTCGTCTGCCGGCGAGGTGCGGCAGCGAGGACCGGCCCGCCTGACGGTTTCTGACGACCCGCGCGGGCGCGCATTCGCTGCGCTGTTCGAAGGCTCAACGGTGCTCGTCAACCCAACGAACGATTTTGTTACTGCGGCCTGGCGCAAGCTTTGCCTCAACACGCCGGGGATCCTCTCGGCGCTGCTGAGGCAGCCGTCTCACGTAATGCGCGACGAGGCCATTGCCGAACTCGCACGCGCAATGGTCCGGGAATGTCTTGAGGTTGGCCGCGCCGAGGGGGCGGTGTTGCCGGATGATCTGCCGGACGCAATCGTCGAGAACTATCGCGCGGCACCGGGCGATAGCGTGAACTCGCTGCACGCGGATGTCCTCGCCGGACGCCCTACCGAGGTGGATGCGCGCAACGGAGCGATTGTGCGTTTAGGCAGAAAGCACCGGATCGCGACGCCGCGCAACGAGATGGCTGTCGCCTTGTTGAATGCAGCGAGCCGGTTGAGCGATGGTCTGTCCCTGCAATCGGCAGAGCCTGTCCCAAAACCGGAGTTGATGGGCTGAATTCAAGCGTGCCATGCGAATGGTTTGGCAAAATTGATTCTTCCGTCAAAACCAGGCGACCGAGGATCATTTGGGCCCATTCGAGTTCGCGCCCGCCTGACCACCGTACGGGGATTCGAATCCCCGTGAGGACGCCAGATTCATTCCGGCACGGTGATCCGCCGCAACGCAGGGTCCGGGTTCGGGCGATAAAAGAGCGCGGTGTGCCCACGGCGCCCACGCATTCGCACCGGCCTTCGCCGGCGATCCGCTCGCAAAAGGCGGCCCGTTCATCGCGGTCGAATCCCAGGAACCGCAGCTTGACGAGCTCGCGGGCGTGCAGCAGGCGCTGCAGTTCCTCGAGGAAGGCGGGAGTCAAACCCGCCTTGCCGAGTTTCAGAGAGGCTTCCAGCTGCTGTCCGAGTCCGCGAAGGTGCGACTTCTGGCTGCCGGTCAAGATTGGCTTGTCCATGGAGGTGGTGGGGCGCGTGCTTGAGGAACCCTCGCGTGGCCGTTGACGAAATCAACCCCAGAATGTTGCTTCACGGCAACATAGGGGACCTGAAGCGGATCCCATCCATTCCGAGCGGCTAACTGCGATATCGCTTTTGGGCCAGCCTCTGGGAATACTTTGATCAATTTCAGCAGTATCCATGGGCATGAGAAGACCATTCGAGTTCACGGGACGGATCCGCAGCTTCCGGTACGCAGGTCAGGGGATTGGGCTGATTCTCAAGTCGCAGCACAATGCGTGGATTCATGCTGCGGCAACGATCATCGCCTTTATCGCGAGCAACCTACTCGGCATTTCGAGGCAGGAGTGGTGCATTATCGTTCTTGCTTGCGCGGCAGTCTGGACCGCCGAGGCGCTGAACACAGCGTTTGAACACCTGGCCGACGCCACCACGAAGGAGTTTCATCCCATCATTGGACAGGCGAAAGACGTTGCAGCCGGAGCGGTGCTCATCACGGCCATAGCAGCCGTGGTCGTAGGCGTGTTGGTATTTGGGCCGTACATTCTCCTACTAATCCGGACAACAGATTGAATCAAGTAACGCATGCGGCGCGACAACTTCCGACTGGCTTGTGGACAAGCAAGCTTGGCAAGGATCGCGATATTTCACACACCTTGAATGCACTTGAGGGAGGCTATTACGGTTCTGTCGCCATGGTCATGAAGAGACCGCTTCGCGGCACTTCCGCGGTCTGACAACCCCGCTCCGGTGTCTTATCGGCCAGGCTAAAGTGGCCATGGCTTGAGGAAGACATCTTTTCTTCCTGCCGGCGTATCCGATGGGCTCCGGGTCGGGGATGAGAATTGCCGAGACTCTTCGGATTCTGAGACGGACGGTCTCCAAGCAAGAAGGATATCGTCAAAACATCGCGGGCTAAGAAACTCCAGCCGCTTGCGGCGGCGGGCCAGCAGGGCGATGTAGCGCTCTTTCATCGCATCTGAGAGGAAGCTGGCGGTGATCCGGCCCGGCCAGCTGGCGCTCGCCTGCGCAAAACGTGCGTGGCCCGAACATTTCACGGAGGCGTGAAATGTCCGCCCCGTAGGGGCCGACTCTGTCGCGCCTGGCCGTCGGGTTGGAAGCAGCGGGCGATAATTCTGTAACTTTTCCAGGGTCGGCAGGTTCTATTCTTGGAACGCCGACACACCCGCACAACAGGCTCCGCGCCGGAGCGTCCAAGCACCCCATCCGCCATGCTCCCCGATCTTCGACTGGCTTTCCGCACCCTGAACAAATCCCGCGGCTTCGCGGCGATCGCGATCCTCACGCTGGCCACTGGAATCGGCGGCACCACCGCGATGTTCAGCGCCCTGCGCGCGCTCGTCATGGTGCCGTTCCAATATCCCGATCCGGATCAGCTCGTGATGGTCTGGTCCGGGGATTACTGGCCGCTGTCATCCGCGGACTTCAAGGACCTGCATGACAAGTCCACCGCGTTCACCGATTTCGGCGCCTACGCGCCGCGCACCGCGAACGTCGGCAGCGAGAAACCGGAGGCGGTGTCGAGCATCGTGGGCACCTCGGGCGTGCTGCGCGCGTTCGGCGTGCGCCCGGAACTCGGACGGTGGCTCGAAACCACCGACGACGAAAAAGGCGCGGCCCCGGTGGCCGTGATCAGCCATGGCCTCTGGCAAAAATCGTTCGGAGGCGATCCCGGCTTGATCGGACGCGCGGTGCGGATCGACGGCGCCAACGTGACCGTGGTGGGCATCCTTCCGGCAGGTTTCGAGTTCTCCGGCCCGTGGGTCCGCACCGACACGATCGATGTCTTCCTGCCGTTGTCGCTCCAGGATGACACCGGCCGGGACAACCACTGGCTGTGCGGCATCGCCCGCCTGCGCCGCGGCGTTTCCGTCGGCGCCGCGGATGCGGAGATCAAGGCCCTGGGCGTGCAGCTTTCGAAGCAATATCCCGACAGCAACACGAACAAGAAGTTTCTGGTGGGATCGCTGCACCATTTCATGACCCGGGATCTGGCCTCCAGGGTCTGGATGCTGTTCGGCGCCGTCTCGCTGGTCCTGCTCGTGGCGTGTGCCAACGTCGCGAGCATGCTCCTGGCGCGCAACGCCCAGCGCCAGGGTGAATTCAGCCTGCGCGTCGCCCTCGGCGCCACGCGGGGCGCGATCACCCGGCTCGCGCTGGCGGAGAGCGGCGTCCTCGCGCTCGGGGGCGCCGGGGCCGGGCTGGCGTTTGCCATCGGCGGAATGCACCTGTTGCGCGTGATCGAACCAATCAGTGCGGCGCGGCGCGCGGCGATCGCATTCGACCCGCCGACGCTGCTTTTTGCCCTGGCGGCAACGTTGCTCGTCTCGCTGCTGGCGGGCCTGCCGCCAGCCTGGGCGGCGAACCGCACGTCCACGGCCGCGATTGTCCGCGACGGCGGCCGGAGCGCCGCGGGCTCGCGCGCCCGGCATCGTCTCCTCCGCGGCCTGATCATTGCGCAGGTCACCGTCGCCTTTGTCCTGGCCAACGTCGCCGCGCTGTTTTCCTCGAGCTACCTGAGGCTGCTCGCGGAAAACAACCCCATCGCCTCGGAGAATGTGCTCTCGGGCGCGCTGAATCTGAACGGAGTGCGCTACGACAAGTCCGAGGACCGGGCGCGTTTCTGGAAGCAGCTCGCGGAGCGGCTCGAGGTTCTGCCCGGCGTCTCCGCTGTCGGCCTTACGTCGAAACTGCCGCTCGAGGGCGGCAGCAACACGAACGCGCTGGTCAATGACGAGGTCTACGATCCCGCGCAACAGCGGTTTCTGGTGGAGCGCTCGTCGGTCACGTCCGGTTACCTCCGGGCGATGGGCCTGGCGATCGTGAAAGGCCGCGATCTTCAGCCGCTGGATGGCGAGGGGGAGATCACCGGCGTTGTGGTGAATCGGAAGATGGTGGAGAAGGCCTGGCCGAACAAGGATCCGATCGGCGAACTGATCCGCGGAAACAATCCTGGAAAACCCTGGTACCAGTCGCGGGTGGTCGGCGTCGTGGAAGACGTCCGCCAGTGGGGTGCGGAAACCGAGGCGCAACCGGAGATGTACGGGTTGCCGAGGGACATCTGGGGCGCGCGGGCCTTTGTCATCGTCCGTTCCACCCGGTCCGCCAGCCAGCTCACGCCGTTGGTGCGCCGCGAGATTGCCGCGCTTGACGGCGAGCTCGCGCTGACGAACGTGCGCACCATGAACGACGTGGTTCACGATGCCACGAAGAGCAGCCGCGCCGTCGCGGGAATGGTCAACGTTTTCATGCTGACGGCGCTGGGCCTGGTCGCCGTCGGAATCTACGGGACGCTCTCGTACCATGTGCTGCAGCGCACGCGGGAGATCGGCGTGCGCATGGCGATGGGCGCGGTTTATCGCGACATTTTCCGCCTGGTCCTGGGGCAGGCCTCGCTTTGGGTCGTGCTGGGAATCTCGATCGGCCTTGCCGGCACCCTCGCGTTGTCTTCAGCCCTGCACGCGACCGTCTACGGCATGGGCCGCCTGCCGGTGCTGCCGCTTGTGCTGGCCGCCGGCGCCGTTGGTCTGGCCGCCCTGGCGGCCTGCTGGGTGCCCGCGCATCACGCGGCGCGGATGAACCCGCTGGTCGCCCTGCGCGCCGACTAGCAGCGTGTCGGACTGCGTCCTCCGCGCTGCTAGAATAAAATGGCTGCGCCATTTTGGCGGAGCCCGGAAGGGCGGAGTGATTTCTGGTTTTTCCGCTCGGCGGTGGACGAAGGCGCCGTATTCTTGATCCGGAGGCGACCTTCAATCCCGGGACTGCCTCCGCCGAGGTCTTCAGGCCGCTTTGAGCACTGCTCCGAGGGTGTGGAGCCGCCGGCACCCAGTCCCGCAGATCGGGCGGCAGCAGCATTGGGTCTCGCGGTCCACGGTCCCATCACGGGCGGGCATGCCTCTCTGACGCAAGGCCCACGCCAAAGTTCAAAACTTATCCCCAGAATCAGAAGAAACCTTCCCCTCCGCACCAAACGGCGTCCGCCGTTTGGTTGGTGAGCGCCTCGTTTTCCGGGAGAGGGAGATTAAGATTTGACTTTGTGTCATTTGAGATAACATTAATCCCAAATGAACAATTCGAACCTGCGGCATGCCGCACGCAAGCAGCCGGCTTCCGTGCACCACCCGATGAAGGCCGGCGGTGCTTCCGCGGACATCGGAATCGCCGCCGTCGCCGAGCCGGCGATGGCCGGTTGCGCCGCCGCGCCGACCCCAGCCGCGGCGCACGCCGCGATTTTGCGGGGCCTCCTTCCGGCAGACGTGAAGCGGCTGGCCGGCCTGCTCGGCCTCTCCGCCGACGACCTCGCCGGGCGCTGCGGGCTCAGCCGTTCGACCTTTAATCGAAGGCTGCAGCAGAAGCGCACGCGACTGACCGGGATCGAATCTGACACGCTCGCACGCTACGCGAGCCTGCTCGGCAAGGCCCGGGAGGTGTTCGCCGGCGATGAAGGGGCGGCCCGCACCTGGCTCCACACGTCCCAACCGGGACTGGGCAGCCAGGTGCCGCTTGAATTCGCGCGGACCACGGTCGGTTATCGGGAGGTCGAAAGGCTTCTGACGCGCATCGATCTTGGCGTCTATGCCTGACAATCCGTCGGCTTGGCGGATCGACCGTGCGAAGTGGCAGGCCACGTCGTTTGACGGAGCTGGCGCGGCGGTGGAGGGCGGCCGCTGGAACTCCGCCGGCATCCGCGTCGTTTATGCGAGCGCGCACCTCGCGATGGCGGCGCAGGAGAAATATGTCCACCTGCCGAAGCCCGTGCCGGCCGCCATGACCTTCGTAAAGTTTCGGATCGATTTTGGAAGTGTTCGTGTAAATCGGCTGAACCCGGCGTCGCTGCCTGCCGGCTGGCAGGATTCGCCCCCAACAATCGCCACGCAGCAAATCGGGGACCGCTGGGTTCTCTCCGGCGCAACCGCCATCCTCGCCGTCCCGAGCGCCTTGATCCCCGAAGAGGAGAATTACCTGCTCAATCCGCTGCATCCGGATTTTCCAAGGATTGTCATTCATCCGGCCGAATCCTTTTCCTTTGACCTGCGGCTGGCGCACTTGGTGGCACCGGCCCGGCAGGCCTGACGGCGCCCGGGCGATTTTCGCACGGTTGCTTATCCAGCGGGAATTTCCCTTGCTTTCCCTCGCGATCCTCCGCTAGCAATCACCCGCGCCGATCAATCCTACAAAAATTGTAACTATCTGTTCTTAAAATAGATACGCAACCGCTCAGAGCAGACCGGGCACTCACCGTCATGACCTTCTCCGACATCGCCAGCCTTATTCAGCCGATGGCCGTCACGCAAATTGAAGGCCTTCCGTTTCCCAAGCTCGCCTCCGGCAAGGTGCGCGAGATCTTCGACCTCGGCGATGCGTTGCTGATCGCCGCCACCGACCGGCTGTCCGCCTTCGACGTGATCCTGCCCGACGGCATTCCGGGAAAGGGAATCGTCCTCACCCAGATCAGCCTGTGGTGGTTCGATCAGGCGCGCAGTCTCATCCCCAACCACCTTCTGCCGGACCAGGCCGGCCTGCTGGCGGGCAAATACGGGCTCTCCCGCGACCTTCAGCTTCGCAGCATGGTGGTGAAGAAGCTGAAGCCGTTGCCCATCGAATGCGTGGTGCGCGGCTACCTGGTCGGCAGCGGATGGAGTTCCTACCAGAAGACCGGCGAAGTCTGCGGCATCCGCCTGCCTGCCGGTTTGCGCCAGGCCGACCGCCTGCAGGACGCCATTTTCACGCCGACCACCAAGGCTCCGAAGGGGCAGCACGACGCCCCGATCGATGACGCGGAGGGCGCTGCGCTGATCGGTGCTGCGCTTTACGAGCAGGTCAAATCCGTCAGCCTCGAGCTTTACCGCTTCGGCCATGACCGCGCCGCGCGGGCCGGGATGATCCTGGCGGATACGAAATTCGAATTCGGCGCCGATGCCGCGGGCCGGCTGTACCTGATCGACGAAATCCTGACGCCCGACTCCTCGCGGTACTGGCCGAAGGAAACCTATGCGGTCAACCAGTCGCCCCCGAGCTACGACAAGCAGTTCGTGCGCGATTACCTTCTGGCACTCAAGTGGGACCAGAAGCCACCGGCTCCGCGCCTGCCCGCGGACGTGATTGCGCGCACGCAGGAAAAATATCTCGCTGCGTTGAAAAATCTGCTCGGCTGAGGTTCTCGCGGGACGCGAAAACCTATCCGACGAGCGGCGCCCGGCCCGGTGGCGTGCTGGCTCCGCTCGCAGCCCGGAGCAGCTCGCGCCGCAACCAGTCGAGCGCGACTGTCACCGCGCGTTCGTTGACCATGGTTCGCGCGGCCGCGTAGTGGAGTTTCTTCGACCACACGCCCTGCGGCGAATACAGGCCGAGGTAGACGGTGCCGGGAGTACCGGTGCCCGGACCGTCGCCTGATCCGGCATAGCCGGTGATCGCGAGCCCGTAATCCGCTTCCAGGGTCTCGGCCACGCCGGTGGCCAGCGCGACCACGCATTCGTCGCTCACCGCCCCATGTTGCGCAATCAGGCTCTCCGGCACGCCGAGGATCTGGCTCTTCACGTCGTTGCCATAACAGATGATCGCCCCGCGGAAGAACTTGGCCGCACCGCAGACATCCGTGAACACGCTGGCGAGCCGGCCGCCGGTACAGGATTCCGCGACGGCCAGGTTCTTCTCCTGCGCCCGGAGCAGATCCGACGCCACCTTGGCCAGCGAATCGTGGCCATAACACACGAAATCCTCCCCGAGCAGGGTCGTGCATTCGTCCGCGATCGCCTGCAGCTCCAGCATTGAGAGCCGGCCGTCCGGCGAACTCAACCGCACGTCAACCTGCCATTGGTGCGCGCAATAGGCCACGCTCAGCCCGCTGCCGGCGCGGTCGAAGATCGGCTGCAGCTTCGTCTCGAGCGACGATTCGCCCACCCCGGCCGTCCGCAGCTGGATGTAGGCCTCGCCCTCGCGGACCAGCCCGAGCTTCGCCAGCCGTGGCAGCACCTGTTCGGTGAACAGCGGATGCAGCTCGTTCGGCGGGCCGGGAAGCATCACCAGAACCTTTCCTTCCTGCTCCACCCACAAACCGGGCGCCGTGCCATTGGCGTTGGGCAACACATCGCCCCGCTCGAAGCGGTAGGCCTGTTTCAAATTGTTCGGCGTCATCTTCCGGCCCAGGCGCACAAAGCGCTCGGCAATGGCCTCCTCAATCGCCGGGTCGAACACCAGCTTCTGCCCGATGACCTCGGCCACGGCCTCGCGCGTGCGGTCGTCGCAGGTTGGCCCGAGGCCGCCGGTGGTGATCACGACGGCGGAGCGTGCCCAGCTCTCACGCAACTCGCTCACGATGGCGCCAGCTTCGTCGGTCGTGGTGACATTGCGTGCCAGCTGCACCCCTCGGCGGCCGAGCTGCTGCCCAATCCAGGTCAGATGGCCGTTGGCAGTCAGGCCGAGGAGCAGTTCATCCCCCAGCGTGAGGAGCTCGAAGCGCCGCCAAGCCGGTGGCTGGCTCTGATCAGGAGCCGGATTCGAGGCTGGAGTGCTGCTGGGTGCCATAGATGCTTTGCCGTGCGACCCCAAGCTAGTGTATTCTGGGCAAAATGCCAGCCCCCTCGCCAGAACCGCCGCCGGGGAAAGAGGCGCTGACCGCGCAGCGCCCTCCACTCCTGGTGGCGGCAGACGCCGTGTCAGGAAACATGCAGGCCAGCCTCAAGGGAAAGGTCCGCCGCCTGCCTGACGGCCCCGGGGTCTACCTCATGAAAGACCGGCTGGGGCGCATCCTTTACGTCGGCAAGGCGAAAAGCCTTAAGCGGCGCGTGTCCTCGTATTTTCAGCCGTCGAAGAATTTCATTCAACAGCCAAAGATCCGGGCGCTGGTCGGATTGATCGCCGACTTCGACATCATCGAGGTCCGCTCGGAGCCCGAGGCGCTGCTCCTCGAAGGCCGGCTGATCAAACAGTACAAGCCGCGTTACAACACCGAGTTTACCGACGACAAGCGGTTCCTGCTCGTGCGCGTCACCCTAGAGGCGGAGCTGCCGCGCTTCGTGCTCACGCGCCTGCGCAAGGACGACCGCTCGCGCTATTTCGGACCGTTTGCCTACAGCAGCCTCGTCCGGAAGACGCTCACCGAGATGCGCCGGCAGTTCGGCGTGCTGTTGGGCGACGCCCATCCAGCCAAGATGGCCGAAGACGTCTACCGCCTCTACGATGACGTGCGCGCCGAGCTCTATGGTCATGCCAACGAGGTAAGCGCCGCCGACTATCGCCAGCGGGTCGAGGCCGCCTGCGATTTTCTGGAGGGCAAGAGCCGCGAATGGCTCGCCACCCTGCGCGCCGAGATGCTGGCGGCTGCGGCGCGCCAGGAATTTGAGCGCGCGGCGGGCTTGCGCGACGTCGTGTTCGCGCTGGAGGAAACGCTGGCCAAGACGCGCCGCTTCGAGCGTGCCCCGGCGCTGCCGCGCCCCGATGAAGTCGCGGTGCGGCTGCTCGCCGAAGTGCTGCGCCTGCCCGCACCTCCCCTTCACCTCGAGTGCTTCGACATCTCGCACATCTCGGGCACGTACGTCGTCGCCTCCATGGTTCATTTTACGTCCGGCCGGCCGGACAAGGCGCAATACCGGCGTTTCCGGATCAAGAGCTTCGTCGGCAACGACGACTTTCGCGCCATGATGGAAGTCGTCGGCCGCCGCTATCGCCGGCTGTCCGAGGAAAAGAAGCCGTTTCCGGATCTGGTGGTCATCGACGGCGGACCGGGCCAGGTTGGCGCCGCGCTCAAGGCCTTTGCCGCGCTCGAGCTCGCGTCGCCGCCCCTGATCGGGCTGGCGAAGGAACACGAAACCATTGTCTTCGCCGACGAGCGGCCGCCGCTCAACCTGCCGCTCAACCACCCCGGACTGCAGCTGCTCCAGCGCCTGCGCGACGAGGCCCATCGTTTCGCCAACACCTACAACGCCGATCTCCGCTCGAAGAAGATCCGCGAATCGATGCTCGACGACTTCCCCGGGCTCGGACCGGCGCGCCGCGCCGCGCTGCTGGAGCATTACGGATCGATCGACAAGCTGCGCGCCTCTTCGGCGGCGGAGATCCAGGAAATCGACGGTTTCGGGCCCAAGCTCGCCCGAGAACTGCACCAGTTCCTGCAAGGACGGCAGATGACCACACCGCCGTAGTCTTGTCGGATCGGCGCCGTTTCGACGGATCGGACCGGCTCCCATTCGACGGGCTCAGGGTCTACGACCCCGCAGGCGGGCGCAAGGCCCCGAAGTCGAGGGACTTGTCGACGGACCGATCTCTGATGCGACTGGACGTGTTCCAGACGAAGTGTGGCCACGAGCGCCAGCGAGTGGACGACCCTTCCGCTCGCCCGTTCGACAAGCTCAGGGCCCCGAGCGAAGTCGAGGGGCTGGCGCTCGCAGCTACGTTCGCGTTTTCGGTCACGTTCGAACCAAACCGCCCTCGAGGGTCCGTCTGCAAGGGACGACCCGACAGATGGGAGGCCGCCTTGGGGTCGCCATACCCCGGCTCACGTTTTTCGCAGCCGCACCATGCGATCGATGACGCGGGCGGGCAGAAGCCATTTGAGAAGCAGCAGCAGCTTCGCGTGCAACGGCGCGGCATAGCGCGGCGCAGGTTTGCGTGCGGTGAGGGCGCGCTCGACCAGCCGCGCGATGTCATCGGGCCGCCCCGCAATGCGCTGCGCCAGCCGGTAGGTCTTCTGGAAGTCGTCGAGATAAGGCCCATAGGGCCCGGGTTTCTCGATCACCGGCACCGACACCGCGTTGGCGGCCTCGACGAATTCCGTCCGGATGAAGCCGGGACGGATCAACACCACCTGGATCCCGAACGGCGCCAGCTCGCCGCGCAGACCGTCGGTGATCGCCTCGAGCGCGTGCTTGGTCGAATCATACACCGACGACAGGGGCCGCGCGATCCGGCCCGCCACCGAACCGATGTTGACAATCCGCCCGGTACCGCGCGCGCGAAGATGCGGAATCACAAGCTGGGTGAGCGCGATGAGCGAGAACACGTTTGTTTCGAAGTTGCGGCGGATCAGCTCGACCGGCACCTGCTCCAACGGCCCGCGGGTGCCGTAACCCGCATTGTTCACGAGCGCATTGATCCGCCCAAATTTGGCCAGCGCCTCCTCGACCAGCCGCCGCCGGTCGGCTTCATTGGTGATGTCGGCCGCGACCGCGTGGATGCGCCCGCCCGCGGGATCGAGTTCGCGCGCCAGGGCCACGAGCCGGTCCATCCGCCGGGCCGCGATGACCAGCTTCGCCCCGCCGCGGGCGAGCCGTCGGACGGTGGCTTCGCCGATGCCCGATGACGCTCCGGTAACAATGACCACCTGGTCAGCCAGTGAACTCATGAGCGCCATCGTAGCGCTCCCCACGAATACGTCGAAGGAAAATCAAAAAGCCCTGGCGCGCACGCTGCACGCCAGGGCTCGCAAAGCCGGGGTTCGATGACCGGAGGAGCTCCGCTTCGGCCTTGCCGCGTCAAGACCCCAGCATGGTCTGGGGCGGCGCCTCGCTAGAACTTCCAGGTCGTGCCGATTGAGTAGGTCGTATCAACCTTGTTGTCGCGGCTCACCTGGGCATTGAGGGCCCACTGCCTTGTGATCCAATAATTGGCCTTCACGCCATACACCCACTTGTTGTCCTCGTTGATCCGCGACGAGGTCGTGGCAGTGTAGGTTCCAAAGGGCGTGATCGAGAGCTCCTTGGTCGCCTGGAACTCCACGCCGGCCGTAAGGTCTCCGGCAATGGAATTGTCTTTCACGCGTGCATTCTTCTCCCAGATCCAGCCGGCGCCGACGCCGAGGAACGGACGACCCCAGGACAGGTCGGGCAGAAAGGCAATCGCATTGGCGATCGCGGACTGCTCGTGGTTGCGCGTGCCGAGATGGCGCGTGCTCCAATCATCTCCCAGCGCGAGATTGAAATCGAAGCCGGTGTTCAGCGGCTGGTTGTACTGGAAGTCCAGACCCTGAAGGTCGAACGGCTTTTTGTGCGCATCGGTGTAGCTGAAGCCGAGACTGGCATAGGACTGGCCGAGGAGGCCTGTTCCAATGGCAGAGGCGGGCGCAGAATTGCTGCCGCCCGTGGTCTGCGCAACGCCCGGCGCCGCCAGGCCCAAAGCCAGGCCGGCCGCGAGGAGCAGGATTCTAATGGTGATTTTCTTGTTCATGGTAGTTTCAGATCAAGGTCATCGATCGAATCGTTGACCATGTGGGTTTGACTCTCATCACCGGGAAAGTTCCCGGTCGAGGCACCCGCAGAAGGTGCGACAGAAGGCCAACCGGGCTGCCGCAAAATCCGCCTAATAATTCACGGGCTGCGGGAACAATTCAGCTCCGCAAGGTTGCGCCTTGCCCGGACCGGCGCCGGCGGCTTTTGTTCGTCGCATGATCACGACCATCGGCTTCGATGCGGACGACACGCTCTGGCACAACGAGTCAATCTTCGAAGCGGCGCATGAGAAGTATCGCACGCTCCTCAGCCGGTGGCACGATGCGGCGACGGTCAACCGCCATTTGTTCGCCACCGAAATGCGGAATCTTGAGCTTTATGGATACGGCATCAAGTCGCACGCGCTCTCGTGCATCGAGACCGCCATCGAGCTGACGGAAGGCGACATCCGTCCGGCGGAGATCCGTGAGATCATTGCGCGGGCGAAGGAGATGCTGGATCATCCGGTCGAGCTGCTCGACGGCGCCGCGGAGGTGGTCCGCCGGCTCGCCCAAACGCATGCCCTGTGGCTTATCACCAAGGGCGACCTGCGCGACCAGGAGCGCAAGCTCGCGAAATCAGGCCTCGCCGGCCATTTCGCCCATTGGGAGATCGTGTCCGAGAAAGACGCCGCGACCTATGCGCGCCTGCTCCACCGCCTGCAGGTGCGCCCGGAGCAGTTCCTGATGGTCGGCAACTCGCTCAAGTCGGACATCCTGCCCGCGCTCGACCTGGGCGCGTCCGCCGTGTTGATTCCCTATCATCTGCTCTGGCAGGGCGAGGAGGTCGCGACGACGCCACCGAGCGCCGCAGGCCGCTTTTTCCAGCTTTCATCGCTTGGCGAACTGCCCGCCCTGGTGGCCGGGCTCGGGTAGCCCCGGCGGCCCGAGGCCTCTTTTGCCGGACGGCTGGAATCCTGTAGCCGGGGGCGGCGACCCCGGCCTGCCCACCGAAACCTCGGCGATGGCGGAACCGGCCCCAACGCGGCCGGCTGGAATGGTCTTGTCTCCTGTGGCCGGGGGCGCCTGCCCTGAGCCTGCTTGCGGTGTCGCAGACCCTGAGCCTGTCGAATGGGAGCCTGTCGAACCCGCCGAACGGGCCGACCCCGGCAATTTCCCTCGACAGGCAGGGCCGGCCTCAACGCGGCCGGCTACAACGCGACCCGGTTTTCTCAAGGCTATATGCAAAACTGCCGCCCGGGCGCGCCCACCGAAGGGCCGCCCCGCTTGCGAAACCGCGCTTCCCGGATATCCGTACGCAATGCGCACTTTCAGGGGTGTGTTGATCATCATGGGGCTCATTTCACAGTTGACGACGGCCCGGGCCGAAACCGCTGGCGGTTGGAGCGCAGGCTCCGACGGTCACCGCGCTCACCGATTCCGGCGAGAAGCTCGCCCTCGGCCCGGTCTACGCCAAGGGATACACCTTGGTGTACTTCTTCCCGAAGGCAGACACGCCCGGCTGCACGGCGGAGGGCTGCAGCCTGCGCGACGCGTATCAGGATCTCTCGGACAAAGGCATCACGGTCATCGGCGTAAGCACCGACGAAGTGGCGGCGCAGAAGTCATTTCGGGACAAATATCACTTCCCCTTCACGCTGCTCGCCGACCCGGACCGCACCGTCATCAATGCGTTTGGCGTCCCGGTGCGCGAGATTCCGATGCTCGGTGCGATTGCGTCCCGGCAGTCCTTCCTGATCAACAAGGACGGCAAGATCGTCTGGCGCGACTTGAACGCCTCGACGAAGCAACAGGCCGCCGACGTGCTCAAGGCCCTGAAGGAACTCGGGGGCTGACGTCAGCGCCGGCGTCTGCCGGGCCCGGAGTCTCTGGGTGACGCGGCGCGGGCGCCCCTGATTTTTTACAGGAGAGAACGGAGGAAGCTGAGCGAGGCTTTCCCTCTTCCGTCCATGTTCTCCGTTCCCTCCGTTGCCTTCTGTAAAATGGTTTGGGGTTGGTCGTGGCTCCGCGGCATTGGGAAATATGCGCCTTACACCGCGGTCTTCTGTTCAACCGCCGGGAGAGTCACCCGGGTGACGACCACCTTGTCAACGCGGTGGCGGTCCATGTCGGTCACCTCGAAACGCCAGCCCTCCCATTCGAACCGGTCGCCGACTGCGGGGATGCGTCCAAACTGGGTCATGACCAGTCCGCCCAGGGTCTGGTAGTCGGCTTCCGACTCCTGGGGCAGCTCGCTCAGGTGAAGAATCGTCTTGAGCTCGTTGATGGAGAGCGTCGCATCGATCAGCCACGAACCGTCCTCGCGCTGCTTGGCCTGGGGCTGGTCGCGCTGGCCCAGCGCCGGCAGGTCGCCCACGATCGCCTCAAGCACATCGATCAGCGTGACCATGCCCTGAATGCTGCCGAATTCATCGGCGATGAGGGCGGTGTGGCGGCCCGATTTCTTGAATGATTCGAGCAACTGGACGCAATTCATCGTTTCCGGCACGACCTGCGGCGTCGTGAGGAGGTTCTTGAGGCTCGTCTGGATGCCGATGGCGGAGTGCGCCCAGAGGGCCTTCACGGCTACCATGCCCATGACCTGGTCGCGGTTATCCTGGTAAACCGGGAAATGCGAATGGCCGCTGGCCACAATTTTGCGCCAGTTGACCTCCTCGGCGTCGTCGATGTTCAGAAACACGATCTTCGGCCGCGGCGTCATGATCGCCGTCACGGGCAGCTGATCCAGCCGCAGCACGCCCTGGATCATGTCCTTCTCGGCCTTGTGGAACACGCCGGCCTGGAGCCCCTGCTCGACGAGGATGTTGACCTCTTCGTCGGTCACCGGCAGCTCGCGGCGCTGCGTGAGCCCGAACGGCTTGAGCAGGAAATCGGTGGCTGCGCTGAGGAGGCTGATGACCGGCGAGACCACCCGGGACATCGCCTGGAGAGGTCCGGCCACGAATCGGGCAATGCGCTCCGGACTGCTCAGCGCGATGCGCTTCGGAACGAGCTCGCCCAGAATCAGGGAGAAAAACGTGATGAGACCGATCACCCCGCCAAACGCGATCGAGTTCGCCCAGGCGGCAATCTTCGGAAACTGCGCCAGCCAGGTTGCGACCTGGGCCGCCAGGGTCGAGCCGCCAACGGCGCCCGCCAGAATGCCGCAGAGCGAGATCCCCAACTGCACCGTGGAAAGGAACCGGGTCGGCTCGGCCCCGATCTCGAGGGCCGCCCGCGCACCCGGGTCGCCGTCATCGGCCAGCTGTTTGAGCCGGGCCTTCCGGGCGGAAACAATGGCGATCTCCGCCATCGCGAACAGCCCGTTGGCCAGCAGCAACAGGCCCAGGACGAACAGTTCGGTGGAGATTTCCGACATGGAGAAGTCCGCAGGCTACGACGGGTGGCCGTTCCGGGCAACCCTTTTACCTCGGGCTGGATCGGCTCTTCCACTCTTGCGGAACACGCAAAACGCGTCCTGCCGGCGACGGCTGGAGACTGATCTTGGAGTAGCTGCGAGCGCCAGCGAGCGGGCAGCCGACGTCGGATCCACTCGCTGGCGCTCGTGGCCACAACAAAGGTGCTGTTTCCGAGGAGCCATATGTAGAGCCGCCGCTCCGCATGTCCTCAATAGGCCTGGCGACGGAGGATCGGCGGGCCGTTTCCCCAATGAGCCGCCGTCCAGCTGCTGGTTGCCCCCGGGGGTGCGGGTCAACCTGCCGTTCAGCCGGCGCTTGCGCCAGCCGGTCGATTCTGGCATCAAGCAGTTCTCTGACTTCTGAGGTCAACCCACCTCACCGAAAACTCACCGCCCCAGACCCGTAACCCAATAACAATCCATTTCGCGTAGCTTCGGCTGCTGTCCGAATCGAAACCTTGGAAACTTCGTTCACGAGACGGCGCTCGACGCATGCCCCCGACTGGGGGCGTGTCGAAAGCGCTCTCGTGTAGGCTCTCCAAGGTGCCTGATTCGGGGCGTGATGTAGACACGCCCCTTTCGCGTTTTTATACGCCAGGCACCTCGGTAGAATCCTCACGGGAGCAAAACCATCCCTCTGACAGGGCTGATGCATACGCGAGCATCAGCCCCATGCCGCGCAAGAAAGGTCCGGCTTCGTCGGCGGCTTCCGACGTCGTCACATCGGTCAGCCATACCGCCAAGAGGAAGAATATCCCGCTGGCGGGCCTCGAATCGAATTGGAAGATCGAGGAACCGCAGAAGCTCCGGTTCGAGTACAACCCGCACCTCCCGCCGTCGTTGCGGTTTTCCAACGATCCGGGGAGCACCGACGAGCTACCTGAGCTGGTGAGGAAGCTGGCGGCCAAGCTGCCGCTCAATGAGGACGAGCTGAAGTTGCTGGTTGCGGCCCTCCGCCGGCACGAGCCGTGGCTGGAGTGGAGCGGCAAGCGCGAGAAGCCGTGGTTCGAGATCGATCCAGTGGCGCTGCACATCCACGAGCGGGTCTCGACGCGAGGGATTCTGCGCGTGCTGGCGCGCGAGGACGTGCAGCGCGACCTCTTCGCCGATCCGCAGCAGGACTATGCCAAAGCCGTCCAGTTCTACCAGCACGACGTCGATTGGAGCAACCGGATGATCCTCGGCGACTCGCTCGCCGTCATGGCCAGCCTGGCGCGGCGCGAGGATCTCGCGGGCAAGGTGCAGATGATCTACCTCGACCCGCCCTACGGCATCAAGTTCGCCAGCAATTTCCAGCCGCAACTCGGCCAGCGCGACGTGAAGGACAAGGAGCAGGACCTCACGCGCGAACCGGAGATGGTGCGCGCCTACCGCGACACCTGGACACTCGGCGTCCACTCGTATCTCGCCTACCTTCGCGACCGGTTGACGATGGCGAAAGAACTCCTCGCCGACACCGGAAGCATCTTCGTCCAGATCTCCGACGAGAACCTGCACCGGGTGCGGTGCGTGATGGATGAGGTGTTCGGGCCCACGAATTCCGTGTGTGTGATCAACCTGAAGAAGAAAGCGAACCAGAAGGGAGAGCTTCTCGAGTCGATCACCGACTACATTCTTTTCTATGCGAAGGACAAGTCGCGGGCGAAGTATCGTCACTTGTTCACTCCAATAGACGCCGGAGAAGAGGAGGAGTTCAGTTCCGACCTAACGGGCGGCGGCGTGTTCAGAACACAGATCTTCGACATCGAGTTCGCCGGCAGGATTTTCAAACCAGCGGCTGGCAACTCGTGGAAGACCAGCTTGGAAGGGATTTTACGGTTGAAGGGCGCTGAACGGATCAAACGCAGTGAGGCACAGATTCGATACCGGCGTTACGCATCTGATTTCGGTATGTCGACTCTGACAAACAACTGGGAGGATACCGGAGGAGCATCCGACCGGATCTATGTAGTCCAGACTGCAGCCAAAGTCATCGAGCGCTGCCTCCTGATGACCACCGATCCGGGCGACCTTGTGCTCGACCCGACGTGTGGGAGCGGGACGACGGCGTTCGTGGCGGAGCAATGGGGCCGGCGGTGGATCACCTGCGACACGAGCCGCGTCGCGCTAGCGCTTGCCCGGCAGCGGTTGATGACGGCGCGATTCACCGCCTACCAGCTCCTCGAGCTTTCGGCCAACGACGTGGACCGCAATCCGCGAGGCCACTGGATCGCCGAGATCGGTGATGACGGCAAACCCACGGGGCGGCGGGTCACGTTCAAGTGCAAGACGGTGCCGCACATCACCCTGAAAAGCATCGCGCGAAACACGTCGCTCGATCCGATCTTCGCCAGCCACGAGCCGATCCTGGCGGAGAAACTCGCCGCGCTGAACAAGGCCCTCGCCAAACACGCCAACGCCGATCTGCGCGACCGGCTGAATGACAAGCTCCGCCGCAAGGAACGCGAGGAAGGGAAGAAAGCGGTCACCGAGGCCGACCGACGACGCTGGCTGCTGCCCCATCCAAAATCGAAAACCGAAGTTCCAAGATGGGAAGAGTGGGAGGTGCCGTTCGACACCGACCCCGACTGGCCGCAGGCGTTGCAGGACGCACTGACGGCCTACCGTACCGCGTGGCGGGCGAAGATGGACGAGGTCAATGCCGCCATCCAGGCCAACGCCGAGATGGAGGAACTCGTGGACAAACCGGACGAGGTGCGCGGTGTGGTGCGCGTGGCTGGTCCATTCACGATGGAAGGCGTGATCGCCATTGAAGACGGCGTCGATTCGCCGATTGGCGGCGCGCCGGATGGAGAGCTCGAATCTTTCGGAGGGCCAGGCTCCGGTGAGCCTGCCAACGCCGAGGCCCACCTCGACAAGGTCTTGCGGTTGCTGAAGGCCGCGGGCGTGGATTTCGCCGGCGGGAAACGGATGACGTTTACCCGGCTGGAACCCGTCACCGGAGCCAGTCTCGTTCACGCCGAGGGCGAGTGGAAAAACGGCGACGGTAAGGACCGCCGGGTGGCGGTTTCCATCGGCCCGGAAATCGGCAACCTTTCCGCGTGGCAGGTTGAGCAGGCGGTGCGGGCAGCCAACCGCAAGGGCTACGACGATGTGGTGTTCGCTGCCTTCGCTTTCGATGCCGCGGCGCAGGCCGCGATTCAAGAGGCGTCGCATCCATCGCTTCGCCTGCACATGGCGCTGATCCGGCCCGACGTGGCGATGGGCGATTTGTTGAAGACGCAGCCGGGCAGCCAGATCTTCACGGTGTTCACGGCTCCGCGCGTCACGGCCCCGGCGAGGCAGAAAGATGGCCAGTGGATTCTGTCGGTGGAGGGCATGGACGTCTACGATCCGGTGACGAACACGCTGCATCCGACCGACCGCGAGCGCATCGCCGCGTGGTTCCTCGACACCGACTACGACGGGCGGACGTTCTGCATCTGCCAGGCTTTCTTCCCCGACAAGACCAAGTGGGCGAAGCTGGCAAAAGCCCTGGGCGATGTCGGTGCGGTGGAAGAGGAGCGATTCGAAGCGCTCAGCGATTTGACCAGCCTGTCATTTCCGAAGCCAGCGCGCGAATTCAAGCAGGGCGAGGTATGGCGCGTGGCGGTGAAGGTCATCGACCCGCGCGGCAACGAAGGATTGCGGGTTTTGGAAATTCACACATGATGCCGATGGATGTTTCTGGCCTACTACGACGAGAGTGGCGACGACGGCTATCCGGATACAAGCAGCGACCTATTCGTGCTCGCATGCATCTACATGCACCACGGTCGCTGGCGGGCCAACTTCGAGAAAGTACAGACGATGCGCCGCGGGATGACCAGCACGCATCGGTTCAGATTCGATTGGGAGCTTCACACCCGGGAACTGCTGCTCGACAAGGATCCCTACCGCTCAGCCAACTACTCGACACAGGAACGCCTGGCGATAGTAACTGGACTCTGTGCGACGTTGGCGACTCTGGAGGCAAAGGTGATCACGGTGGCCATCAACAAGCGCAAAATCCAGAGGCCGGACTACGATGTGCTCGACACCGCTCTGACGTATTCGGTCCAGAGGGTGCACAACGATCTGCAGGCGGACAACGGGCACTTCCTGGTTATCACCGACGAGGGGCGGGTAGCAAAGATGCGGTCCACTGTGCGCCGGCTGCAGCGGGTCAATTTCGTG
Organism: uncultured Verrucomicrobiae bacterium; assembly: GCA_963804395.1. Classification (GTDB taxonomy): domain Bacteria; phylum Verrucomicrobiota; class Verrucomicrobiia; order Opitutales; family Opitutaceae; genus Fen-1467. Next base: position 91,590 of record CAWDQK010000021.1, read on the forward strand.
CCGTCGGTTGGCGGTGTCGACAGCCATCGGCAGGATCTGAAGAACCTGATCGAGGATCCGCTGCCGAAGAATTCACGCGACTCCTATTTCATCCAGCTCGCGGACATGGTCGCCTGCGTCGCGAGTCTCTGGTGTGTGTCATGGCAGGGGGTCGGAGTCGTGCCCAGGCGAATGGCGTATCTGCCTTCCGAACAGCCCAGACGGTGGTTGGAGAGCCTGCAGCCAGTCCTCAACCTGCAAGCTTCGAAGAACCCTTTCGGGATCGTTTGCTATCCGAAAGCGGGAATCCAGAAAAACCAAAGCGGCAACCCGTAAGGAATTGCCGCTTCATTGGACACCACCTACGCCGCATACGCGGTTTCAGTAGTTCGGACGTAATGTCTGCCGCCTTCGGGCTTGGGTCAAGAGCTCAGATGCTATGAGCAAGGACGACGCCATTCCCATCCAGCCGGTCGAACAATCCGATCCTGTGTTCGCCCTACACGGAGCCGACGGCGTACTGGCTCTATGATACCAAGACCGGCATTCCGACGAAGTTTCCCGACCGCCGTCCGGCGAGCTACTGGTTCAAGACCGAGCGCACCGCCTCGGGGCAGATGGGACTGTTCGCGGAGGAGGAGCGCGACGACCTGCCGCTCGTCAACGAACTGCGCGAAGATGTGAAACGCTGGCGCGAACTGGGCTGGGAAAATGCCAGCGAAGTGACGAAGACCCTGCTGCGGCACTGGTGGAGGGAGGATCGCGCGCGGCGATTGTTCTTCTGCCAGGTCGAGGCGGTCGAAACGATCATCTACCTCAATGAGATTCTCGCCCGCGGGAAAACCCGCCGCGGCAAGGCGGCCATTTCGGTCGATGATTTCGGGAAACTGACCAGGGGCGAGGATGTGCGACCAGGCGAATGGCAGCCCAAGGTGGCCCAGAAACCCCGGCTCGTGGATTTCCCCAATGAGGAGGGATTGAAGCCGCTCCGGCGCTACGCCTGCAAGATGGCGACGGGCAGCGGCAAGACTGTGGTCATGGCGATGCTCGTCGCGTGGGCGTTCTGCAACCGCGGCCGGGTGCCCGGCGACCCGCGTTATCCGCGCCGGGCTGTCGTGGCATGCCCCAACCTCACGATCAAGGAGCGACTGCAGGTGCTGCGGCCGGAAAATCCGGACAACTACTACGACGGTTTCGACGTGGTGCCATCGACGCTGCGGCCTGAACTGGCCAAGGGCAAGGTGCTGGTGACAAACTGGCATTGGTTTGGTGAGGCGAGCGAGAAGAGCGAGGGCGGCCGGAGCTACGTCGTTGTCAACAAAGGCAAGGAAAGCCCGGAGGCGTTCGCCCGGAACCGGCTGGGGGATTTGTGGGACGACGAACCGCTGATGGTACTCAACGACGAGGGCCACCACGCCTACCGGCCCGCGCCGGTCGGCGAGGACGAGAAACTCACTGCCGAGCAGAGGCAGGACCGCGAGGAGGCGACAGTGTGGATCAGCGGCATCGACCGGCTGAACCTCGCTTGCGGCGTGGCGTTCTGCGTCGATCTGTCAGCGACGCCGTTCTACATTGGCGGCAGCGGCTACGCGGAGGGTTCACCGTTTCCGTGGATCGTCTCCGATTTCGGTCTCGTAGACGCCATCGAGAGCGGCATCACCAAGATTCCGCGGCTTCCGGCCATCGACAACACCGGCCGGCCCGATCCGAAGTATTTCAGGCTCTGGGAGCATATCACCCGCCAGTTACAGCCCGGTGAAAAACTGCCCGGCGGAAAACCCAAACCCGAGGTGGTCTGGCGCAAGGCGGAGGACGCCGTGCAGACGCTTGCGGGCGAGTGGAAGGAGCGTCTCGATCAACTGAGCGCCGGCGCCCCGGGCCAGGAGCGGGTGCCTCCGGTCATCATCATCGTCTGCGACAGCACGCAGATCGCAGACCATTTCCACCGGCAGATTTCCGGCGAGGAAGTCGTCGAAGCGGAGGTGGCGGTTGAGGATAACGAGGAGGACGCACACAGTCGGAGCAAGAAGAAGCCGAAGGCGGTGAAGCACTACGGCAAGGGGCAGGTTTTCCCCAATCTACTTTCCAACCAGAAGGGCGCGGAGGTCACCATCCGCATCGATTCGAATCTGCTAGCGCAGGCCGAGAGCGAGGACCCAAACGCTACGCGGAAAGAAGCCGCGGAGGATCTGCGACGCATTGTTTCCACGGTCGGCAAGCCGGGCCTGCCCGGCGAGAAGGTGCGCTGCGTTGTGTCGGTCAACATGCTGTCAGAGGGTTGGGACGCCAACAACGTCACCCACATCCTCGGTCTGCGGGCGTTTGGTTCGCAACTGCTTTGCGAACAAGTGGTGGGGCGCGGGCTGCGCCGGATGGACTACACACCCGATCCCGCCACTGGATTGCTGACGCCGGAATACGTGGACATCTTTGGCGTGCCGTTCTCGCTGATCCCGTTCAAAGGCCGCAAGCCGAAGGGCGGTCCGCCGCCAGAGGACAAACCGAGGAACGAAGTTATGGCATTGCCCGAGCGGAAGGGTTTTGAACTGCGCTTCCCGGTTGTCGAAGGCTATGTTGTCGCGTTGAAGAACAACGTCATCCGCTGTGATGTGGCCAGGACGGAAAGGACACGCATCGATCCGTGGACCACGCCGGTGGCGACGTTTGTGCGTCCGCAGGTCGGCATCCAGATCGGACACGTCAGCGCCTACGGCGGTTTTGGCTACGAGAAGATGGACCGGCACGAGTTCTATGCCTCGACGCATCTCCAGACGATCGAGTTCGAAATTGCGCGGGAAATCGTCCGCGAGCTCACCGTGACGGGCGTGTCAGGAAAGCATAGCCTGAAAAAGGTGGCGCGCAGCCAGTTGTTTCCACAGGTGCTTCGGATCGTGCAGGAATACGTGCGGACCAGGATCGACTTCAACGGGCAGCATCCGTGCGAACTCGGCCTCGACGAATATGCCCAGCGGGTGCGCGATCTGCTCATTTCCGCTATCGAGCCTGATGAATGCCAGGGCGAAGCACCGCTCCTGCCGCGGCTGAACCGTTACAAGCCGGTCGGCAGCACAGCGGGGGTCCATTTCAAGACGGTGAAGCCCGTGCAGGCGACGCAGAAGAGCCATATCAACTTCGTCGCTTGCGACACCGGCACTTGGGAACAAGCCGCGATGTTCCAACTCGAGGACTCACCGCACGTGGTCTGCTATGTCAGAAACGACCGACTGGAGTTCAACATACCCTACGAATTCCACAGCATCGCCCATGTCTATGAGCCCGATTTCGTCGTGCGGCTCACCAACGGCGTGACGCTGGTGCTTGAGATCAAGGGGCAATTTCTCGAAGACACGGAGATGAAACATCAAGCAGCCCAGCGCTGGGTCAGCGCCGTAAACCACTGGGGAAAACGTGGCCCTTGGGGCTTCTTGGTCTGCCGTGATCCGCAGCAACTGGGCGGAATGCTGGCCGGGCTCGTCGTCAACGTCTCGGCTTGAGGCAGCTCAATCGTCGAACTGATCGCCCCCGGCGGACAGATGGAGTATCTGGCCAATCGGGTTCCACGCTGCCCGGTTTATTCCCGTCGTCGATCCCGCAGTGAAGTCCGGTGTCGAAATCCGAAGGTCAGCAAGCCCATCCTCGACGAGATCGACCGGGTGCTGGCGCGGCACTACGGGTTCACGGCGGAGGAGTTGGATTTCATCATCAACTACGACATTAAATACCGCCTCGGCCGCGACGCCGAAACCGCTGAGGAATAGGGATTCGCGCAAAATGAAAATATCTGCTTGCACCGGCAAGCACCTCGGGTTCGGATTGAAAGCCGATCCAAGCCATTGCCGGCGGTGCCGGCCGGACAGGCCGGACTTGCCTCGACCCGGGCATTGGCTAAATTACGCGCATGTCCATCGATCAGGTCATTGCTGAGATTCAACACATGTCGGATGCGGATTTCAGACGCGTGACGTTTGAGGTCGAAAGACGCGAGGAGTCCTCGGCGCTGGACGAAGCTGCACGACGGGCGGCCGAACTGGATAATGGCAGCGTCACACCTGCTTCGCACGAGGATGTTTTTGGACCACTGAAGAAGCGTTTCGGGTGCAACTGATCTACCATCCCGAGGTCTCCGGCGATCTTGCGGAAGCGGCGGAATTCCTTGAGGCAAGATGCGTTGGTTTAGGAGGCGCTTTGGTTGCCGAAGCAGAAAGGACAGTGCGTGTCGTACTCGAAAGTCCGCTCCAGTTTCGCATTTTGCGCGACGGCTCCCGCCGGGCATTGCTAAGACGATTTCCCTACGCGGTGTATTTCGACATGCCTGATCGGGAAACGGTGCGCATCCTGGTAATCACGCATTGTGCCCGGAAACCAGACCACTGGGCCGGCCGGCTTCGCGACTGAAGATCCATACGATAGGGTGGCGGCAAAGTTTAGCTCCCGCCGAACTGGTTCGTCCAGGCGGCAAATCCTGGTACAGCCCCGCAGGAGGAGGTTTCTTTCTGGCAAACTGGCGTCATCGGGCGAGTTTCCTCCCATGAGCAAAGCTGAAATCCTTGCCGCGCTTCCCCGCCCTTCCCGCTCGGAACGCCAGGAAATCCGCCGCCGCTTGACCGAGCTCGACGGCGACGGCTGGCTCGTCGAAGAGGAACCCCTGACCGAAGCGGAAAAAGCGCTGCTCGAGGCCCGGCTAGCGTCTTATGAAAAGGACCCGGATGCGGGCAGTTCTTGGGAGGAGGTTGAGGCTCGCATCCGCGCCCGGCTCAAGTCATGAAGCACCGCCTCATCGTCCGGCTGGAGGCCGAGGCAGACATGATGAAAAGAGCAGCTTGCAACCGTATCCGCCTCCGGATTCGGTTCCGGCAGAGATCATTGTCGAGACATGAACCCTGCCCTGCTGGCTGCCACGGACACCCGATTTCCGATGCGATTTCGCGAGCGGTTGGGTGCTGGCGCGCCAGCGCAACTTTCCGCCCTTGGCAATCTGGACCTGCTCGCCCAGCCGAAGGTCGCGCTCTTCTGCTCCGCCCGCTGCCCGGGCAGTGCCATTCTCGCCGCCTATGATCAGGCCGCCCATTGGCGCGACACCGGGCGGTGCGTAATCAGCGGCTTTCATTCGCCAGTGGAGAAGGAGTGTCTGCGCATCCTCCTGCGCGGTCCGCAACCCATCATCATCTGCCCCGCCCGCAGCCTGGAGAACCTGCGTCTGCCGTCCGACTGGAAAGCACCGCTGGCAGGCGGTCGCCTTTTGATTATATCCTGTTTCCCCGCATCTCAACGCCGCGCCACCGCCGAGCTCGCCGCCCGTCGCAATGAACTCGTCGCCGCCCTCGCCGACGAAGTCTGGTTCGCCCACATCGCCCCCGGCGGACAGATGGAGCGTTTGGCAGCTGACTTCTCGCAACAGACTCATTCGCCATGATGAACGTGTCGAGCAAGCAGCGGCTGAAAAGTGAGCTTCCCCAACCGCAAAGCAGCATCAGTGCTCGACGACGGCCCGTCCCGGCTGCAGCGGGTGCGTCCGGACTACGATTTCGCCGCGTAGAGCGCAATGAGCGCGGCCCCGACGGCCTGCGACAGCTCCCCGAGCGACGCCGGCACGAACTGCAGTGTCGCCCGCTGCGTCGGCCAAAGGTAAGGCATGGCGGCATCGCGCAGAATGCCCAGGTAACGCTCGCGGAATTCCGGAGTGGTGGATTCCGGATCCATCAGCCCGCCTCCGATGACGACGAAGCTCGGGTCGAGGGTGACCGCCAGGGCGGCGGCGTGCAGCCCGAGCGCCCGGGCCTGAAAATCGAAGAGTTCGATCGCGAGCGGGTCTCCCGCCTGCGCCCGGCCACGCAGCGACAGGGCCTTCTCCCGGGCCGATTGCGACGATCGGGCCAGTTCATGCTCCGGGTGTTCCTTCAGTTTGTCCGCCAGCAAATAGGACAATCCGGAGAGTGTCGTGTAGACCTCGGCGCAGCCCCAGGCCCGCCCGCAGCCACAGGGGTACGCAGGGGCGCCGAGGAGGTGGAGGGGAGCCGGAATATGCGCCGCCTCCATCGCCACCAGGTTGTCGCCGTCCAGGGGACGCCCGTCCTGTCCGATATAGGCGCAGCCCAGTCCTGAACCCGGCGCAAGCATGAGCACGGAAGCCCGCTTGTCGCCGCGCACCACCCGGGCCTCCGCGACGCCGCCCAGCTTCCCATCGTTTCCAACCGTCACCTCGACCGGCCGGGCGGCCGCCGCCGCGAGCGCCCGCGCGTAATCCGCCCGGAAATTCCAGCCCTCGAAACTCGCCGGCAGGTTGGCCGCGCGCCCCAGAACGCCGTAACGCAGATAAGGCCCGGGAATGGCCAGACCGACACCCCGCACCTGGTCCCAAGAAAGGTGATGTTCGGCCAGAAAATCCTTCGCCCCCTGAACCCAGCCACGGACCACGGCGTCGGTCCCGGACTGGGCATTGGTGGAACTCTGCAGGAGCTTGGTGGTGACCGTGGTGCCGTCCGCCCAGACGCCACAGGTTTTTGAGGTCGTCGCGCCGCTGTCGGTGCCGATGAATACTTCGGATTTGGGGTTCATGGTGCGGGTCTTGCTTGGCGGGTTTTCCCGCCGAAGGCAAAGTGGAATTGCTTTTGCCGGCCTCGACGCGGCCGGCTACAACCGAACGAGCGGGGCCGCGACCAGTTCTGTAGCCGGGGGCGGCGACCCCGGCCCGTCTTTTTTCCGGCCTCAACGCGGCCGGCTACAACCGAACGAGCGGCGTCCTCCATTCTTGTTGCCCTCAGCCGGCGCGGTAGACTGCCGCCAGGGAAGTCACCGTGCGGGCGATCTGGTCCCGGAGCTCGACCGGCTCCAGCACCTCGGCCGCCGCACCCCACCCGAGCACCCAGCGTTCGACCTCCGCGAGAGCCCCGAGCCGCAGCGCCAGTTCCAGCCCGTCGCCGGGCAGGTCGCGCAGCTGCTGCGATTCATGCCAGTCCCTTTCCCGGACCCGGTCTGCAACCTCGGCGTTGAACCGGATGACCACCCGGTAGTTGCCCTCACCACCGAGGATGCCCAGGGCGCTGGCAAAGAACTTCTCCGGCGAGAAATTGCCGGGCCGGACAAAGTGCCCCCGTTTCGCGGTCGCGGCGGTGATGCGCGGCAGGGCAAAAGTGCGCAAAGCCGCCCGGCCGACATCGAAGCCCACCAGGTACCAGAGATTCTCGCGGTGGGCCAGGTGGTAGGGTTGCACATGCCGGCGGCTTGAACTTCGCTCCCCCGGCTTGCGGTAGTCGAATTCCACCTCCACCTGCCGGAGCACCGCGGCGCTCAGGGTGTTGAATACCGTGAGGTCGGCCCGGCCGAGGCCAATGTTCTTGAACGAAACGGCGCTCAGCTCGTCGGCCGGGGCGAACGAAATCCGGTCCTTCAGCCCGCCAGCCAGCTTTTCAAACGCAATCTCGAGCTGCCGGTGAAACGGCGTACCGCGGTATTGTTCCAGGGCGCGCCGCGCGACCAGCAGGGCGAGCAGCTCCCCTTCCGTCACCTGCACCGTTGGAAAGGCCGTGACCGGCTGGGTGTACCGGTAGGCCTGGATCCGGGGATCGTACTCGATCGGCAGGTCCAGCCGGTCGCGCATGAACGCGATGTCCCGCACGACCGTCTTGCGGCACACTTCGAGGGCTTTCACGAGCTTGGTGCAGTTGACCAGCGCATCGCGGCGCAACTCCTCGTGGATCCGGAGCATGCGTTCAAGCGGCGGCCGGGAAAGCGAGGCGCGGGAGGGCATGCGCAGAAATCCTGCATATTTTCTGGACTGGGACAAGCAATGTCTCAGTCGATGGCTAGGATAGGTTCAATGAAAACCATCGCTTCCTTCAGAATCGACTCCCCGATCGAGCTTACGTGGTCCCATTTCGGCGCGCGCTGGCGGGCCACCCTCTGGCCGGACGTACGCTTCGAACGGGAGACCCCCGGAAACGCCTGGATGCCGGACGCCCCATCCGCGGAGGCCGTGGCGTCCGGGGCGGTCCTGCTCGATGATGCCGGCTGGCGGCGCTATCTCGAATTCGTGCCCGCCGAGGTGCGGGCTTTTCTCGGAAGGTTTCATTTGGGGCGGCTCGGCGCCCTGCAGGTCATCCTGCGCTGCCCCGGACTGCTGCCGGATCTGGCGGCGACCCCCGCGCTCACCGCGTTTCTCGCCAACCACGCCAGCCTGCGCGGCACCCCTCCGCGATGGGAGGAGATCGCGGCCATTCACGATCGCAACGGGATCTTCGGCGTGCTCGAATGGCTCGGGCTGCCGGCATCGCGCCAGACCCTCGGGATCCTGCAGCAAATCACCGACCCGGACGTGCCCCGGCGGCTGCTCGAACCGCTGCGCACCAGCCTGTGGGAACCGGAGGGCATTTGGTTGCTGGCGCGGGCCGGGCCGATGACGGACCGCCAGCTTGCCTCCCGTTGTCGCGCGCTCGCCGCGTGAGGTCGGAATTGTGCAATCAATTCAGAATCGCGCTGTAGCCGGCCGCGTTGAGGCCCGCCTTCGCCCCACCTTCGCCAAAGGCTTCGGACGGGCACAGCAAGGCTGCGGCGCGGCAGGCCGGCCATGCTTCTCGAAGGAAATCGCCGGGGTGGGCCGCCTTCGCGCGAGGCTACGGCGGGCCAGGACGCCCCCGGCTACAGATCTCTTGCGGTACGAAGCAAGACCCGTTCTGCAGCTGGGACTGCATGAGACCGAAGGTCCGCCCCGCCGCGGCTTGCCGACCCGTCGCCCGCCACTATGGTCGTTTCCGTGGCCACGCGTTGCCCAAATTTTCTTCTGATCGAAGACGAGACGATTCTGCGCGAACTCCTGCGCCATCACCTGGGGGAGGCCTATCCCGGCTGCGGGATCTCCGAGGCCGCGACCTTTGCCGAAGCCAGGGCCCAGTCCGCCGGCACATTTGATCTGGTGATTGTCGACTTGGAACTGCCCGACGGAAACTGCCTCGATTGGGTTCAGGAGTGGGCGGCACGAAAAGACTGCCCCAGGATCGTGATCCTCAGTTCGCGCGACCAGGACTACATACTCTACCGGGCGCTGCATTCCGCGATCCCGGGCTTCGTCCACAAGAACGACTCCGCGGAGTTTCTCCACGTGGCCATCACGACCGTGCTCGGCGGAGGCACGTTCTTCTCCCCCACGGTCCAGCGGATGCGAATGCGAATGCAATCCAGCCCCGATTTCTACAACAAAATCCTCTCCACCGCAGAGCAGGAGATGCTGAAATATCTCGGCATGGGCATGACCAACGAGGAAGCAGCCGCGATCCTGGGCCTGCAGGTGTCATCCGTCGCCCATCAACGGCAGCAGATCATGCGAAAGCTCGACGTCCACAGCCAGGCCGACCTGATGCGGTACGCGATCAAGAAAGGGTTCTCGGGGATCTACTGAGGATTACCTATTGCAGTGACGGGACTACCGAGAACGCCGAACCCGCACTTGTGGCAGGGACGCGGGCTTTCCTGCCTCGCTGGGCCTTGGCGCTGACGGAGCAGCGTCCTCCAGGCGGAGCGATACGCTTGCGTGGAGGGCGGACCGCCGTGTCCGCCAGAGCGGTTGTCCCTTCATTCGGTAACTCTCAGGAGCCCGTCGGGCTTGCGTCCTCCGCGCTCCTATTCAAATGGCTGGCGCCATTTGGGACGGACTTGTGCACCCCGTTGCGTGAGACTTGAAAAATGGTTTCGTGGGGGCGGAGGCCGGACGAAGGTTCAGTTGAGAACGCTTTTTAACGATACCGGCCCGGTTTTTCGACCGGCGAGAGGGTCGCGGTGCGCCCACTTCCGAGGGCGCGACGAGACCGCCCCTACGCCTGTCTCTGCAGGAGCGACCAGCCTTCGCCAAGGCTACGGCACGGCAGGCAACGACGATGGAGGAACACGCTTCAACGTGGCCGAGAATGAATCCGCCCCGCCCGGAATCCGCGGACGCCGCAGATTCGGCTTCACACTGCGGCGTGTCCACACCACTTGTCGATGGTGCCAAGTTCAGCCAACGTCTTTTCCTCCCGCTCGGTTCATCGCGCCTGGCTCGCCACCCAGGCAGGACTGCCGGCCGGATTCCGCGTCGGCACCACGCGCTTCGGTTTTACCCCCCGCGAGGTGTCAAAGCCTGCGGAGATGAAGCTGACCCTGATCGCCCTTGACCGGCCGTCGCCGGATTTCGCCGCGGCGTTTACGCGCAACGCGTTTCCCGGCGCGCCCGTCATCATCGGACGCCGGCGGCTGGCGGAACCGGCCCTGGGCGCGATTCTGGTGAACACCAAGATTTCCAATGTTTGTGCGCCGGGCGGGGTGGAGGATGCGGAACGGGTCTGCGCGGAGGCCGCGCGCCTCCTTCACCAGCAGCCGACCGAGATCCTGCCGAGTTCGACGGGGGTGATCGGCTGGCAGCTGCCGGTGGTCGCCATGCTGTCCGCCCTGCCCCGGGTCGTGAAGGCCCTCGACGCCGACTCGATCCTGCCCGCCGCCGAAAGCATCGTTACGACGGATCTCTTTCCCAAGGTCCGCAGCGCCCTGGTCGGGGACGGACGCGTGGTGGGGATTGCCAAAGGCGCGGGCATGATCGAGCCCAACCTTGCCACGATGCTGGTCTTCCTGCTGACCGACGTGCTCGTTCCGCGCGAGGCGTTGCGCGCGATGCTGGCCCGCGCCGTGGACGTTTCGTTCAATTGCATCTCCGTCAACAGCGACACCAGCACGTCCGACACCGTGGTGGCGGTCTCGTCAGGGCGCGTCCCCTGCCCGGATCTGGCGGAGTTCGAGTCGGCGCTGACGACCGTCTGCCGGAATCTCGCGGAAGACGTCGTCCGCAACGGCGAAGGCGTGCACCACGTGATGCGCGTGCGGGTGACCGGCGCGCCCAACTTCGCGGCGGCCCGATCGCTGGGCAAGGCGATCGTGAATGCGCCCCTTTTCAAATGCGCCGTGGCGGGCAACGATCCGAATGTCGGCCGGCTTGTCCAGGCCATCGGCCGGCACGTCGGGGCGAATGAGCCGGGCCTCGATCTTTCCCGGATGTGGGCCCGCATCGGCGGGATCGAGATTTTTGCGCGCGGCACGTTTCGGCTGGACCACGAAAAAGAACGGGCGCTGGCCCAGCACCTCGAGGAGGCGGAGCTCTACAGCAGCCGGCCGCCGCGCAACGGCGTTTTTACGCCACCGGTGGATTATCCCACCCACGAGCGGTGCGTGGAGATCGAGGTCGATCTCGGGCTGGGCGGCGCCAATGCCACGGTGCTGGGCGGCGATCTCACGCACGAATACGTGAGCGAGAACGCGGATTACCGCAGTTGAATGTGCGGGTTTTGTCCTGAGAACGGCCCTGGGCACAGGCGATGTTTTGGAGACGCGTCGTCCCTGGGGCGGCGGCGCCCACGCCGCCGGGTCGAGACCTCGACGACGCGAGGGGCGTCGCGTCCCAAAAAAACTGCGCCTGAACTATTCACCTGGCTGCCGGTCTTTGCCGGCGATATTCGGCTGGCCGTCGCGGTCGGCAGGAAGAATGATTGCCCACATGAAATATATCATCGCCGCCATTCTCCTCGTCGTCGGCGCCGCCCTGATCTATCACGGCCACCGCCGCTCCGGCTCAATCAGAGGTCTCGCGGAAAGGACCGGCAAGGACATCGCCAATGCGTTTGACGGCCGGACCCGCCAGCCGGATTACCTCTACTATTACGCCGGCGGAGGCGCGTTGATCGCAGCCGGCGCCTGGGTCGCGCTGCGCAAGCCGGCCGCCGGAGGCTGAGGCGGACCCGTCGAAGTCGCGCCCCGACGGCGAACCGCCCATTTCCGGCGCAGCCGGAAATCAAGGTTTCGCCGCAGGCGAAACCTGGTTCACCTGCACCACGGTGGCGGGCGGAAAGCCGTTGAAGTAGGTGGACGAAGCGTGGCTGTAGGCGCCGATGTTCTCACTGTAGACGAAATCGTCCCGCTCAAGCTCCGGCAGGTTCTCCGCCATCGAGACGACATCGAGCGCATCGCAGGTCGGCCCAAAGACCGAGCACAGGCTCGTCGGACCTTTCTTGAACGCCTTGATGGGATATTTGCAGTGATCGAAGATGACGCCGGAATAGGTATGGTAGACGCCGTCGTTGATGTAATAGCACATCTTGCCGTCGCGGACGGCCTTGCCGATGACCTTCGACACGGCAATGCCGGCGGTTGCCACCATGAAGCGGCCGGGCTCGGCGAGGATCTGGATGTTTTTCGGAAAGAGGCGGTCGAGCTCGGTGTTGATCACCTTGGCCAGTTCGCGAAACGGCCGGACGCTGGCATCGTAGGGCGCCGGGAATCCGCCACCGATGTCGACCAGGTTCATCTTGGTGTAGCCGCGATCCTGCGCCTCCTTGAAGACCGAGGCAGTCAGGCTCAGAGCCTGCACGTAGTTCTCGAAATTGGTGGTCTGGCTGCCGACATGGAAGCTGATGCCCTCGACCACCAAGCCGGCCTTGTCGGCGGCGAGAATCAGATCAACGGCCTCGCCCGGCGAGGCGCCAAACTTCGAGGATAACTCGACCATCGCGCCTGTGTTGGGCACCTTGAGGCGCAGCGCCAGGCCGGCATTGGGCGCGTGCTGCTTGATCTTCCGGATCTCCTCGAAGTTGTCGAAGGTGACCAGCGGCTTGTACTGGTTGAGTTGCTCGAGGGTCTCGGTGGCCTTCGTCGGGTTGGCGTAGATGACCTTGTCCCAGATCCAGTCCTGGCGCTCCTTGGCGGGCAGGTCCTTGATGTTCTCGTGCACGATCATGAACTCGGGCATGGAGGCGACATCAAAGCTGGCGCCCTCCTGGTAAAGCGTCCGGACGATGGCAGGATCCGGGTTGGCCTTGACTGCATAGTAGGCCTGGACGCGCGGCAGGTAGCGCCGGAACTGGCGGTAGTTCTTCCGGAGCGCGTCATGATCGATGACGAACAGCGGCGTGCCGTGTTCCTTCGCCAGTTTCTGCAGCCGGGTCGGTGAGATCATGATTATCCTTTCGCGCGGGAGGTGGTGCGGGAATCGTGCTTCTGTGGGAGCGAGTTTACTCGCGAAGTTCGAGCTCAATCGCCTGCAAGCAGGCTCCTACATGGCGAGGGAAAGCGCCACGGTTTTCTTGCCGTATCCATCAGGCCCCATTTCATCGCGGCGAGCCACCGTCCACTGGAGAAACGGCCCGCCGACAAGCGGCGGCCCTACACACCATCCGGTGGTTGCCGGCAACAATCGCAAGGCACGCTCTGACTGCATGGATCCGGCTCAGCGACCATCCTTGACCAGGAAGTTTTTGAACTGCCACGGATCCTTGAGGTCGAGGTCGGGCTGGTTGAATCCCTTGAAGGCATTCTTGTAGTCGCGCAGCGGCGTCCAGTCGGAGGACTTCGAGATCCACCGGCCCAGATAGGGCTTGGAGATGTCGAGCACGTAGTCGTGCGGCAGGTCGTCGGGAACGACCACGCCGGACTCGGGATTGTCGATCATCCACATGGTCGCGGCGACGACCGAGATGGCGACCTGCATGGTCGTGGCGTTCTGGTGCGGCACGAGGCGGCGGGATTCCTCGATGCTGAGGTCGCTGCCGATCCACCAGGAATTGTACGCGTGACCCATCAGCAGCGCCCCGAGGATGTCGGAGCCGCTGGTGATCTCGTCGTTCATGATGCGCTGGTTGACCTGCAGCTTGTAGTCGTAGCCGCGCAGCTCCTGCAGCGAGATGATCGCGTTGTCGCAGGGGCAGTAGGCATAGTGCATCGTCGGGCGGTAGACCGCCCTGCCGTCCTCCCAGACCGTGAGCTTGTCGGAGATGGAGAAGGATTCGCCGTGGCGGACGACCATGCCGTGAATCGTGTAGTCGGGAACCCACGACCGGACCCACGTGTTGATGCCCATGCGGGCGAGGCAAATCTGGTTCTTCGGACCCTCCTGGTGCTGATAGGCAAACGCCGGCAGCTCCTTCTCGTGCGTGCCCCATCCCATCTCGGACGTGGTGGTGCCCTCCTCGCGGAAGCCCTCGATGCTCCAGGTGTTGACGAACTCGTCAACCTGTTTCGGCACGTCGGAAATCTGGGTGTCTCGCTCGCTGCAGTGGATGACCTTGACCCCGATCTTCTGGGCCAGAACGTTGAACTTGCGGTCGGCGATGAGCTGCGTGACCTCCTCCGCCTTCCGGCCCTTGAGCTTCCCGTCGGCCAGCAGGCTCTGGCCGATGTCAACCAGGCCCTGCTTCGTGAAATGCGAAATGAGGCCGGGATTGGCGCCATGTTCGATGACCGCGGTCGGGCCCTTGACCTTCCACGTCGCGAGCAGGCGGCGCAGATTCATCTGGCGCCAGTAGAGCGTCTTGGTCGTCGGCTTGTTGTTGGGCAGCCCCTCGTACGGATCCCACAGCTCCGTAGACGTGTTGATGTAGCGCACGCCGCGGTCATGGCACCACTGGAGGATCTCGAGCGCGTCGATGTTCCAGGCCAGGTCGATCAGGATGTCGCCGGCGGACACGTATTGGCCGAGCAATGATCCCAGGTTTTCACGGGTGACCCGGTCCTGGACGAAATTCACGCCCTTCGCCGTCCACTTCCGGAGCTTTTCCGCCCGGTTCTCGAAATCCATCACCGTGATGTTCTTCGCCGGCACCTTGATGTGCTTGAAGATAATCGGGAGCGTGCACTCGGCCACGGCGCCATAGCCCACGAAGAGGATCTTGTTCTTAAATTCAATCATGATGTCGGTCGGTTGGGTCGCGAAGTTCGGAGCTGGCGGGAAGACCGGGGGTCCGGGCCACGTCCCCTTCGCAACAGTTGCCGCATGAAGCCAGTTTGATTCGCGCGCGAGTGCAAGAGTTTTCAGGAGCGGCGCGCAGCACGGCATCTGTAGGAGCCTGCTCGCAGGCGATTCGGGCCGGTGCTCGCAGGCTGGCGGCAGGTTCGCCTGCAAGCAGGCTCCTACAAAACGCCACCCAAGAATCCCACGCCAGGGGCTTCCGGCCTACACCAGCCCCGCAGTCTCAGGGAACCCACACCAGAGGTTCATGATCTGCACCGCCTGGCCGCTGGCGCCTTTCACCAGATTGTCGATGGCGGAGGTGATCACGAAATTCCCGGTGCGCGAGTCCAGCACCGCGGACATGTCGACCCGGTTTGTTCCGACGACGTAGGCGGTGTCGGGCGTCTCGCCGCTGGGAAGAAGCTGGATGAACGGCCGGTCGGCATAGACCCTGCGCCAGGTGCCATAGAGCGCCTCCAGGCCCGCCCCCGGGGCAGCGGGCACCGTGATCGTGGTGGCGATGCCGCGCCGCATCGGAGCAAGGTGCGGATTGAACTGGATGACCGTCTTCGCCCCGGAATGGAGCGCAAGCTGTTCCTCGATTTCCGCCAGGTGCCGGTGCTTCGTCAGGCCGTAGGCCTTGGCGCTCTCAGCCCGCTCGACAAACAGGTACATTTCGTCGAGCTTCCGGCCGGCACCGCTCACCGCGCTGAAGGCATCGACGACGATGTGTTCGCGCGAAACGACCCCGGCGTGCAGCAGCGGTGCGAGCGGCACCAGGATGCTGGTCGGATAGCAACCAGGCGCGGCGATGAGCGAAAACCGCCTCCAATCGGCGGGGGCGAGCTCAGGCAGGACAAATCGCGCCTGCGGCAGCAGTTCCGGCGCATGATGCTCGCCGTAATACCGGGTGTAGGTCGCGAGGTCCGCGATCCGGAAATCGGCGCTCAGGTCAATGACCTTCTTGCCCGCAGCGATAAAGGAGCGGGCGTACGTAGCGGCCGCACCGTGCGGCAGCGCAAGAAAAAACAGGTCGATGTCAGTCGCAGCCAGGGCGGCGGCATCGGAGTCGACAAACCGCAACTCGCGATCGAATCCGCGCAGCGCGGGAATCACCTGGGCCAGCGGCTTGCCCGCGTGCTGGCGCGAGGTGACCGCTCCCAGTGTGACGTGGGGATGGTCAAGGAGCAGCTTGACGAGCGTTTCGCCGGAATAACCGGACGCACCAACGACGCCGACTTTCATATAAAAGTTTTGGCTCAACCACGCTGTGGCAGATGCCATGACGGAATTTCCGCCAGAGGCGGACCAGCCAGCAAGAATAATCACCCAGGCTTTGCGAATCAAAGCCCTCAGGTTTCCGCCGCAGGCGGAAACCTAGCGCTTCGAGAACTGGAACCGCTTGCGGGCACCCGGCTGGCCGGCCTTCTTGCGTTCCTTTTCGCGCGGATCGCGTCTCAAGTGTCCGGCCTTCTTCAACGGGATGCGCAGCTCGGGATTAAACTTCTGCAGGGCGCGGGCAATGCCATGCGCCACGGCGCCGGCCTGGCCGCTGATCCCGCCGCCCGTCACATTGGCCGTCACGTCGAACTTGTCGCGCAGCTCAACGGTCAGCAAGGGGGAATAAGCCTGCTTGGCAAAATTCTCGTGACTAAAATAACTCTCGAAGTCGCGACCGTTGGCAACCAGTTTGCCCGTGCCTTCAACGAGGCGGATGCGGGCGGTGGCCGACTTGCGGCGGCCGGTGGCGGAAAACACGGCGGTTTCAGCACTCATTGGATGGGTCAGATGGAAATCTTGACGGGATTCTGGGCCTCGTGGGTGTGAGTCGGGCCGGGAAATACCTTAAGCTTGGTCAGTATCTTCTTCGCGAGCCGGTTCTTCGGCAGCATCCCCTTGACCGCGTGTTCGATGATGAACTCAGGATTCCGTTCACGCATCTCGGGAACCGTACGATAGATCTCGCCTCCGACATAGCCGGAGAACGACATATACCGGTTCTGCTCCTCCTTCTTGCCCGTAAGCGCGACCTTCGCGGCATTGATGACGACCACAAAGTCCCCGGTATCGGCATTCGGAGTATAGGTGGCCTTGTGGCGGCCACGCAACAGGGTGGCGGCTTTTACAGCGAGGCGGCCCAACACGACTCCGTCGGCATCGATCAAATGCCACTGGGGTGTGACCGTCCCCTTCTTGGCGACAAAGGTTTTCATGTGCAGAAAGGGGGTCATAGGGAGGATTTCAGGCTGGGGTGTCAATCCTTTAGATCACTCGACTGATATGGCCTGCATCGTCATCGTATACCTGCCCCGCCGGGCGGGTGATCCAGTCGGATTGACGCCCAACTGCGGGCTTTCGGCCCCGGTCGCATTTACCCCGCCATCGCACTCGGCCGGCCGGCAAAGTCGCAATGAAAGACTGAGCCAGCCGCGGATTGCCCTGCAATTTGCGGTCTCCCGCATCAACTGTGCAGCACAGCGGTTGCCAGCTCGCCACGGGCTCCTTCACCGGAAAGCCTGCCTGGCTGACCGCCAACGCGGTTCCAGAACGCCCGGATTTGGTAACCAGCCATGCGGACCGGTTTGAAAAGCTCGCCGGGCGAGCTCAAGCCTCCCGCGTCGATGCGATGGAACAGGCGGCCATCCCAGCTTTCGTTGGCCGCGTTTCCATTGCAGAACACATATCGATAGACCTCGATGGCCCGCTGGAGGGCGGGCGGCGAAAATCGGCCGTAAGGGAACACGAAACAATTGACTGGCCGGCCGAGACGCGCGGTCAGCAAGGTTTGCGGAACATCGATCTCCGCTTGCAGGTCCACTCCCGGCTGGTCCAGGCGACGGTGCGTGTAACCATGCGCCGCGATCGCCACCCGGCCGCTCTGGGTCAGTTCGTGCAGGTCCGACCACGTGCAAAATCCCCCGTGGTTGAGATGGACCGGGTTCATTCGGCCCGGTGTTTTCAGTTGCCCCTCCCCCGGCTGGTCGATGCCTTCCCGAACGGCCACCGGCGCGATTGCGAGCAGTGCTCGCAAACCATGTTCTTCCAACAACGGGTCGATGACGGCGCAGAACTCGAAATATCCATCATCGAAGCTCAGGCAGACATTGAGGCGGTTCCGATCCAACGACTCTCCGGGCAGCACACAATGATAGTTCCGGGCGATGTACCCGAAATGGGCATCGAACATTTCCGCGGTGTTGCCATAACCGCCCCTGGATGCCCGGTGATAATTCAGGACAAGCAGGCTTACGCCAAATGACGAGAACGTCGATCGGGGCATTGCACCAGTCTAGCCATGTACCCGGTCGCCTGTCTGTCCGGCAGGACCGGAATCTTCTGTCGGCGAACGTCCGACAACGCCGCGCTAGGAACAACCCGGGTCAGGGCCGCCCGGCCTCGCGCCAGCGCACCGCGGCGCGGACGAGTTCGGGCGCGTCAACAAGGCCAAGCTTTTCCTTGATCCGTGCGCAATAGGTTTGGACGGTCTTGGGGCTGACCCCGAGGTCGTCGGCGATGCGCCGGGTGGAGTGCCCCGCGCCCAGCCGGCGAAAGACATCCAGTTCCCGATCGCTGAGAGTTTCCGGGGTTGATTGCGGCCCATCCGTCGGGCGGGCGATCAATCGTTCCGTCAACTGGGCAAGCACCTCGGCATTGGCATAGACCCGCCCCGCCAGCACCTCCCGAATGGCATTCACAATCTGGCCCGTGGATTCGCGTTTCATCACGTATCCGCGCGCCCCCGCACGCAGGGCGCGCTCGATGTCGCCGATTTCCTCGTGCATCGACAGCACAATGACCTGGATGGCAGGCAGCCCTGCCTGCAGGTCCTTGATCAAATCCAGCCCGGAACCGTGTTGCAGCGACAAATCCACGATGGCCACGTCCGGACGCAGCTGCGCCATGGAACTCAAGGCGGCGGCTGGTGTGTCCGCTTCCCCGCAGACTTCCAGATCCGCCTGCAGGCGGAGCAGGTTGCCCAGCCATTCTCGCACCAACGGATGATCGTCCACCAGAAAGATCCGGATTCGAGCGCTCATGACTGGACCGAAAAGACGGCGGGATTCCGGGGCAGATAACAGATGATGCGGGTGCCCTCACCGGGAGCAGTGACCACCGAGAGCGAGCCCCCGACCGACATCGCCCGCTGCTCCATGACGCGCAGCCCCATGCCGGCACCCCGCTCCGAGACCGGCGGCATCCCCCGGCCGTCGTCTTCAACAACGAGACAGACGGCGTGATCATCCCCGGCCAAGGTCAGGTTCACATGGCGGGCTCCGGCGTGGCGCAGGGCGTTGCGGACCGCCTCCTGCGCGACACGAAACAGCTGGACCGACACAGTGCCATTTTCGGCCAGCCATTTGCCATCCTGTCGGAAACGGCAGGATACGCCGGCCGTGCTGCTTGATGCAGCCAGCTCGGCCAGTTCGCCCGGAAGCTGCTCGGGCTCGATCGACAGGAGCAGCAGGCCGCGTGCGAGCTGGCGGGTCTTCGCGATGCCTTCCCCAATCCAGGCAACAATGGCCCGGGCGTCTTCCGTCGCCGCGGCATCCTTTCCGGCCAGGCGTTGCGTCAGGACCTGGGCAGCCAGCGCCGTGCCAACAAGGTGCTGGCAAAGATCGTCATGCAATTCTCGTCCGATGGCATTGCGTTCCCTCAAGCTCATCTCGGCCAGTTCATTCACCAGACGCTGATGTGCCGCCGCGGCTTCCCGGAGGGCCAGCGTTCGTTCTTCCACCCGGCGTTCTAGCTGGCGATGAAGCGCCATCAAAGCGTGGAGAATCCACACCATGATCAGGTAGGTCACCGTGGCCGCCGACAGATTCCAACAGGACCAAAAGGGCAGGGGTCGCCCATGCATCACGAGCAAGTCGCTGACCAGCCGCACGGCAATGCTGATGAAGGCCGTAATGACGCCTCCCTGCCACCCCAGCCAGACAACCGCCAGCGCCACCGGGATGAGATAAAAAACCCCGACGGAAATGTAGATCCCGGTCGCAAAGTCAACCACGCCAATCATGAGCACCAGCCCTCCGATGGCAGCGACCGCGGCCCACTTGCCCCGCGAGGGCGGGTGAGTGAAGCGATTCAGCGCCCACTCGGTGACTCGCCTCCAAAGAGCGTTAAATCTCATCACTGGAAGGTTGTTCTGGTTAACCGATTTCGCCATGGCTACCGTCTCAAAGTCAAACCACCTCCGCCGGGCTCAGCCACGGTACCCATTTAACATCCGCCCAGGTCATGCGTCAATTCTGTCATCCGGAGATCCTCCGGGGCCTGCTCTCCAACAAAACTGTCGCGCGGCGCGACGAGACGAACAGGGAATATCATGCGGCTGCCGGATGAGTTGCTCGCAATTCTGCGGGCTGTGAGCACCGTGGGGCGTCCCCGCCTCGTGGGCGGCTGCGTGCGCGACTGGCTGCTCGGGCTGGAACAGAAGGATTTCGACATCGAGGTCGCAGGCGCGGACTATGAATCGCTGGTCCGCGTTCTCACCCCGTTCGGCGACGCCGACCTGGTGGGACGCAGCTTCGGCGTTGTCAAACTGCGACGCAACGGCGTGGAGTATGATTTCAGCCTGCCGCGACGTGAGTCCAAAACCGGTGCGGGCCACCGCGGCTTCTTGGTCGAGCCTGATTCAGACCTGTCTGCCACCGCGGCGGCCGCCCGCCGCGATTTCACGATCAACGCGATCGCCTACGATCCAACGACCGGAACCGTGATCGATCCGCATCACGGCCAGGCCGACCTTCAGGGAAAGATGCTCCGCCACACCAGCGCGGCATTCGCAGAGGACCCCTTGCGCGTGTTGCGTGGGATGCAGCTGGCGGCGCGATTTGACCTCACGCTGGCCCCCGAAACGGCGGCGCTCTGCCAGACCATCGTCGGCGCCTTCGGCGAACTGCCGGTCGAGCGAATCTGGGGCGAATGGGACAAATGGGCGGTGAAATCAAAGGTCCCATCACGCGGAATCTCCGTTCTGGAACAGACCGGCTGGCTGGGAAAGTTCCCTGAAATTGCCGCGATGTCCGGTGTCAATCAGGAACCCGCATGGCACCCGGAAGGCGATGTGCTGACCCACGTCAAGCATTGCCTGGATGCACTCGTGCTCCTGCCGGAATGGCTCCCGATGGATGCGGCCCGGCGGCGGTGCCTGATGTTTGCGGTGCTGGCCCACGACTTCGGCAAGCCGTCCACGACCGTCCACATCGAACACCGCGGCGTGCTGCGCTGGATGAGTCCCGTTCATGAAGCGGCCGGTGGACCGCTGGCCGAGACGTTTCTGCGTCGGATCGGGGCGCCGCCCGGGCTGGCCGACTGGGTGCGGCCCCTCGTCCTGCATCACCTCGCCCACCACCACGGCCAAACTGAGCTCAGCGACAGCGCCGTGCGCCGGCTGGCGAGGAAACTCGCTCCCGCCACCATTGATGACCTGTGCCTTGTCATGTGGGCGGATCATCTCGGCCGCAGGCCGCTTGTTTCGCCCGGGACGGAGACCCGCATCCAGGCCCTGCGCGAGAAGGCGCGGGCGCTCGCCCTGCAGAACAGCGCGCCCCGCCCGCTGATTCTCGGCCGGCACCTGGTGGAGCTCGGTCTGACGCCGGGTCCGCAGTTCAAGCCGATCCTCGCTGCCGGATTCGAAGCCCAGCTTGATGGCGCGTTCTTCGATGAAGCCGGCGGCCGGAAATGGCTTGCGGAGCACCTCCCCGGTCAGCGAGCCCAGATTGGCGGCGCATTGTAGCTGAAGCCAGCCCGTGCGCATTCTTCCCGCCGACCGGGCATGACGTAACGTATTACGTGACAAAAAACGCCTGGTGACGGACGATCTTCCCATGCCCCTCGCCGCCCGGCCCGCGATGTCACGCATTACGTTACAAAGTACGCCTGCCTGCAGGCGATTTCTCCGCATTATCTAAATCCCGATGTAACGTAATACGTGACAAAGAGCGCTTCCCGGCTAGTGACTTCTCCGCGCCCTCTGCGTGCTCAGGTGGCAATTCGAACCTTTGTTTGACAGGAGGCCGCGGAGATCGCGGAGGAGTAGGAGCTTGCCTGCAAGCGTTCAACCTTGCAGAAGCAGTCCGGTCACCGAACACACAGAGCAAGCACAGAGTTCACGGAGCAAAGGTCTCGCGTGCAGCGATGAAATCAGAATCTGGTTGGCCACGAAAAGGCCTGGCGCGGCGGAGCCGCAACCAAAGTGCCAGCTCCGTGTCAACCCTGTGATCTCTGTGTCCTGCAAACAAAGGCTAGGAAGACATCGTGCACCTGGATAACATTACCAAGGCCTTTCAATGGGATCTTGCCCGTCAGGTGGAGCGGCTCGATGTTCTGTTGCGGTTGCTGCCACGGTATGCCGGGTGGGGCTACCAGGAGCTCTATCTCCATCTCGAAAACGCGGTCGAGTATCCGAGCCTGCCCGGCGTTGCGCGCCGCGATGCCTACAGCTACCGGCAATTCGCGCGGCTGGTGGATGCCGCGACGCGCGTCGGGATCAGCGTTGTGCCGATCGTCAACCTGCTCGGCCATACGCAGTATCTAATCAAGGTGCCGGAGCTGCGCGACCTCAACGAACTGCGCGACGCCTCGGGGCAGCCGCTCGACCGTGGACAAATCTGCCCGTTGCATCCGCGCACCCTGGAGATCGCCGGGAAACTTCTGGGCGACATGGCGCCGTTCTGCACGGCCGGGAAGGTGCATGTCGGACTCGATGAATCGTTTCTGCTCGGACAATGCCCGCGCTGCCGCGCGGACGTCAGCCGCCGCGGGCTCGCGGCACACTTCGCCGGACACGCGCAGCAACTGCACCGGCTGGCGGCGGGGATGGGATTGAGGATGGGTCTGTGGGCGGACATGCTGGCACTGCTGCCGGCCGCAATTCCGCTGCTGCCGCGGGACCTGGCCGCCTACGACTGGTGCTATTATCCTTTTGCCCGCCATCCACGCGTCGAGCTCCGCAATTTCGCCGAGATTGATCTGGCCGCGCCGCTGCAAGCCCGCGGCATTGAGTATTGGGGCTGCCCGATGAACGGGGCGTTTCGCTACGAGCCAATGCCAGCCTTCAGCGACCGCCTGGCGAACATCCTGTCGTGGTGGAAGCGCTGCCGCCGGGTCGGCGCCACGGGCTTTCTCGTGACTTCGTGGGAGGCGAACCGGCTCGCATTCGAGCTCACGACCGCAGTCAACGCCGCCGCTGCGTGCCTTTGGCTCGAGCCGGGAATCGAAGACCCGAAAGAAATGCTGGCGCGCGGATTTGCGCGGACGTTTGGAAGGACCGGCGCGAATCGAGACATTTCGTCAAATGCTCCCGGAGGCCGAGGGTTGGTGGAGGGCGAGGCTCCAGACGGGCCGAACCACGTGCCCGTCGGCGCGGCTCGGCAGGTGCCTCGTCCTCCAAGCCATGCGCCACGACCGATGGCATCATGCCCAACCGCAGCCCGCCGCTGGGCCCGCGCGGCGTTGGCGTGCGATGAACATGCGTTTGCCGGCTACCACCGCTGGCAGATCAACGATCGATGGGACGTCTGCGCCGGGCGCGACGGAGTTGCGCAATATGAAAGGGAACTGCGTGCGTTGGAACGAATCTGTAGGAGCCTGCTTGCAGGCGATCCCAGTAATAATCGCCTGCAAGCAGGCTCCTACATGACCCCCCCGCCGGCGCTGCGCGCGAGTGTGGCCTTCAGACTCTATCTCGCGCGGCGCGATGTTTTTGTGCGCCGCAATGCGCAAGCCGTGTTTCAGCTGCGGCGGATGAGTAGCGCCGGTCCCCGACCGGCGTCTGGTTCTTGGCCTATTCGGGACGGCGCCGGTCTCCGACCGGCGTTCGACCCGAGCCGTCGGTCGGAGACCGGCGCTACTCTTGCGTTGTTGCGCACCGAAGCTTCCGCCTTTGCCGCTGCGATCCGCGCCGGCCAGGCGGCCGCGCGCGCGATGTGGAATCTCTCCCGCAGCCACCGCCAACGCGGACCCAATGAGCTCATGCTGGATCGCGATTTGGATCGTTTGCGCCAGTGGACACGATGGCTGAAGGACGCCGCCCGGAATCCGGACTTGATCCGGGGGGCCACGCCGGTGTGTGGCGCGTGGCAGTTGCAGTTCACCGTCCACAACTTCGCGCCAGCGATGCAGAAGGTCGTCGTTGAGCAGCAGAAGCCCGACGGCACCTGGGAGATGATCCATAGCCTGCACACCATCGAATTCCAGGCAGCGGCGGCAAGGCCTCGGAGCAAGCTGTGCAGGGAGATCAGCGTGCCGATCCCCGTAGCTGCGAGCGCCAGCGAGCGGAAGCCGGAGGATTCCCCGCTCGCTGGCGCTCGCGGCCACCCAATCCTGCCATTGCCGCCCGCCGACGGCCAGGGCGATTCGATGCCACCGCTCCGCATCGCCGTGCGCGGCCTTGGGCAGGTCGGAATCAGCCGGGTGGAATTGACTGACGGTGTGCTCCGGCTCCGCCCGGTTGGCAAACCGTGGAACGCGCGGCACATTCTCGGGCGACCGGCATCGCGCCGGGGATTCCCATCAGTGGAATTTGAGACGGATGCCGCTGCGATTGAGTTTCGCTTCGATCGCTGACACCAGCGACCGGTTTATCGACTTCAGTCCTCATGTCGCCTCCATCAACAACGACGGCGTGGTGGTGTTCTCGGCCACCCTCAAAACGGGCGAGTCCGGGATCTTCCTGGCGACCGACGGCAAGATCACGACTCTGGTCAACCGAAATGCCGGGTTTGAGAGTTTCGTCCGCGCCGACCCCGGTGGAATGATATCAAGGAAAGTGTAGCCACCAACGCCGCGCGTGAACGAACCTTACGCTCGGCAGCGCCCCGCAGCAGGCAACCGGGATTGTTCCGAGACTTAAACCAACGAGATCCAATGAAACCATCCGGGTCCTGGTCCTATTTCTGTCCAGCCAACTCCAGCGGAATCACTCGAACCGAGCGGTTGACTCCCTCGATTTCCAGCCAGAAACCCCCGATCGCCGCAGGCGTGATCTTCGCCTTGGGCGAATGAAGCAGCGGTGAGTAGACATAGCTGTCAGTCTTGTTCTGCTGCACCCACCGCGTTCCATTCTCGAGGCTGAAAATCGAACGGCCGTTCCAGCCTTCAAAGTCGCCCGCCAGGCGACTCACAAGAGGCTCCTGCTTCTCCTTGGCAGAGTTGAGGGCAACCAGTGCTGCATACCAGCCGGGTGGTTTCTCGGCCGGCCCCGCCGCTGCCTTTGTCTCGCCCATCCGGACCGCGGTCGCGGCCCCACTGGCCTCCACCCCGACATCCCTGGCTTTCGCAACGTCAACCGCATCAGTTCTTGCTGACTCCTGCGGAGCCACCGGCTCCCTGGATTCCACCGAATGCGGCACCCCGGTCACTTCGCCTGTCTTGTATCGCTGCACCAGCGCTTCCAGCCGGACCTGTTGCTCGGGTGTCAGGTTCTGCAGCCCGGCCCCCATCCGCTCACCGGCCGACAAGGATTTCAGAAACCCTGTGTCAGCCCGCGCCAATACGGCGATCACCAGCAACCCCAAAACGATCATGCGTTTCTTCACGGCCAGAATCCTTCCCTGATCCCGGCTTCGCCGCAACGAGATTACGAAGCCGCCAGAAAATACGCATGTTCTAGAGCGGCTTCAGAAAAAGTGTAGCCGCGAGCGCCAGCGAGTGGACAAACTTACCGCTCGCCCGTTCGACAAGCCCCTCGACAGGCTCTGGGCCCCGACCGAAGTCGAGGGGCTGGCGCTCGCAGTTACGTTCGCGTACTCGGTTACAGTCGAATCCAAACCGATCAAGCGGGCAACGGGTTTCTCAGGAAAGAAAACGGCAGCCCGCGGGGGCTGCCGTTGCAAGCAGAGCGTCTTCCTAGAAAACGTCAGAAGTTCTCAGAAAGCCTTCTTCACTTCCACGAATATAAACCGACCGATTATATCGTAGGTGCTTTCCACCGTGTTATTCTCACCCGGCGGATTGCCGTCAACCGGAACGTATGGGGGTTTCTTGTTGAGGACGTTATTCGCACCGAGCGTGATCGTTGCATTGCGCATCCACGACTTGCCGAGGTTCGGCAACGTATAAGTGATGGCCAGATCAGCCGTGATGTAACTCGGAATCTTATACGGAGTAACCGCATATCCATTCCCGGCCCCAACATTTATGACATTGCCATTGGCATCAAGGTCATAAGGCCCGATAAGATCAGTATTAATCTTGTTCGCGCCTCCGAACATCGAACCACTGGCATGGGTCGCAGGGACAAATGTGAGATACAATGATGTCGTGAACGAACCATACACATGATTGATGTATGGCTTGATCATGTAGCCGGGAAGCAGGCCATTGGTGCCGCCAAGGCCGTTGGTGCCATCAGTATAGTTCCGAGCGTACTGGTAATAGGGAGATTCCGGAGTTGGGCGGAAATAATAGTTGAACAAGACATTCGCCTGAGCCCCGACGTCAAAACGCCCAAAGCCCGCGGTCTGGAACCGATAGTCCACGGCAATGTCCAGTCCGTTGGTCCATTGGTCGCCCGCTGGATTGTTGGCGACATTAATGAAGCCGAAATTGGTCGAGGTAACCTGATTCGGCGCGGTGCTGGTGAGCGTGCTTCCGTCAGCAAAGATGTATCCGGGAGCATAAATCGACCCGGAGCCCTTGGCATTCAGGTCCGAAACAATCGAAGTATAGTCGAGACTGCCGACCTTGTCCTGTTTGATCTTGTAGTAGTTAACCGAAACCGACAAACCCTTGATTTGCTTGGGCGAATAGACGAAGCCAGCAGTATAGGACTTGGACTTGGACGCTGGCAGGTTCGGGTTGCTGAGCTGATTCGAACTGCCCTGGATAGTGACAAGATCACCAAGGGATCCGCCTGGACCAGCTCGACCATCGCCTTCAAGGATCTGGAACGCCGGGGAGTTCCCAACCGCAGGCCCAAAAAGGCTCACGATCGAGGGAGCAATAAAGCCCTCCGCATACGTAGCACGAATCACAAAACTGTCATTGATTGGCTGCCAGCGGATGCCAATCTTCGGCGAGTTGGCATTGCCACCTGGTTGAATCTTCTCGTAGCGATCAGCCAGATTCAAATCCAGCGAATAGACGCCGGGAAAATTTGCTTTGGACGAGAACAGCGGCACTCCGACCTCGACGAAGGCTCCCTTGCTGTCGCGGGATCCTCCGGCGAAGGTGTTCGCCGGGTTGTAGCCGAGCGCAAGACCGTTGGCAAAGAGCGCATCCACCGAGGCACTCACATCTTCATGACGGGCTTCGGCACCGAGCGCAAAATTGACGTCGCCAGCAGGAAGATCGAAGGGCTTGCCATGAAGGATGACCTGGACGTTTCGCAAGGAAGCATCGCCACTATTGAAAAGCGTCGTTCCCAAGGCAGCAAGCGTAGCCGGGTCGTTGAACCCGGGCAATGCGAAGAAGTTGTAGACCGGGAGGTTATTCCCGGACGAGTCGGTCAACGTGGAAAGAGGCTCGCCTTTGGCGTTGTAGACGTAGCCACCGGAGGAATTGAGCAGCGGAACCATGGCTGCATTCATGTTGGCTCCGTTGACTCCTCCCAAGATGCGCGAAAGGAGGCTGGCTCGCGAATAATTATAGGTGGCTTCCCAACTATATTGATCGTTGATCTCACCTTTCAGGCCAGTGACAATGCGAAAAGTGTTAGTCTCGTTGATGCTCGTGCGTTTTCCGAGCTCGATTGTCCGCTGCCGGGCCGCAAGGGGTCCGGGGAAATCAACGCCGAACATATTGTACGGATTGTCTGCCGGAATGAAAAGAGTATTCCCACCACCGGGGCCAACTCCGGCGATTGGAGAAGGTGCCAGGGCGCTGCCGCCGTTGGTTGTTTGTGCGAATAAGAAATCGCCAAAAACTTCCAAGTGTTTATTGATAAGTTCCTTGCTGCCGTTGGCGATAAATTGATTGCGCTTTGTATTCTCCATAAGCGGATTGCCAAAGAGCGTGGTATTCAACGCCGTTGCGCTGCCCGCCGCAATGCCAGCCGGCGTACTGCTGACGGGTATGTAGATTCCTTTCGCCACCATGTTGGCGAGCGCTGTCGCGCCGGTGCCATAAGGCAGATCCGATGGGCTGCTCCTGATGCCCGGCGAGGTCGTTGAGGCATTAAAGCCAGGGGCTCCCTCTGCAATGAGGGTCGAACCCGCAAGGACGTATTTGCCGACACGGCCCGGGTAGGTGCCGCTAAAAACGGCGCTGGTCGGATAAAAGCCCATCGCCTCCTCTTCGGTCGGGGTCAAGGTCGCAATTGAGCGGGAGGTTGTGAGCAAAGGAATGTTTTCAAAATGTTGGGCCGCCACAGTCAGTGAGTATCCGTTCCCGGTAGCACCACCGATCACATAACCTTCGCGTGTCTTGTAGTCGCCATTACCTGTAGAGCCATACCGCATTCCGGCCTCGAAGCCATTATAGTCCTTTTTCAAGATGACATTGACCACACCTCCGATGGCATCCGTTCCGTATATAGTCGATGCACCGTCCTTGAGGATCTCAATACGGTCAATCATTGCGGTCGGGATCGTATTCAAGTCCACTGCAGTGCCAGAGGAATAAGGCGACCCGGTGATGCGCTGACCGTCGATCAATACCAAGGTGGCGAGATTCCGCAATGCGACTTCCGACTCGCCGGCGAGACCATTGTTTGCCTCGGTGCCGATGTTGCTACTGCCGGCAAAGAACGGCGTCACCTGCCGCAGCAAACGCAACGGATCGGTGGCACCTGACTGGCCGATGTCGCTGTTTTCAATCGTTACCACCGGACTGGCGGTGACGATCGCGGATACGGGCAGATACGATCCCGTAACCACAAACTTTTCCATTTTCACCTCCGGCTCAGTTGTATTTGGCGCAGCGGTCGTGGCTGGCGCTTCTTGCGCGACCGCGCAGAGCGAAAGGGCAAGGCCCGAGACTAACGCAAGCGATGCCCGCAATATCCTTACGGAATTCAGGTTCATTGGTTTATCAGCTGTGCTTTGGTTGGTAAGAGCTGTGGACTAGGTCCACTCGAGGTTCTCTTTGATCGAAAAGTGAGCATGTCTCTGGCCATAATGCAATTGTTTTGTCAAAATGCTGAAAAAAAGGGCGCGGCCCATCTTCTTGCGGATGCCCGAAACCGCTGGACCGGGCGCCAAGCCAGGTTGCATTTGATTTGCTGGTGGAGAGATCTCGTTCTTTGTTACGTTGTTAGAGCGTTTCAATTTGAACTGTAGTCGAGAACGCAAACGTGGCTGCGGTCGTGAGCCCGTCGGCTTCGTTCGGGGCTCTGAGCCGTTTCGACAAGCTCAAGGCCCCGAGCGACGCCAAGGGGCTCACGCTCGGGGCCACACCTTTTGTGAAACCGCTCTAGTCGCCAGTCATGAATGAACTACAACAGATTGTTGCCGCGCTCGAGGCCACATCCGCTGACCATGCCGTCCTCGTCACTCTGGTGAAAGTTGAGGGCTCATCCTATCGACGTCCAGGAGCACGACTTTTGCTGACTGCCGGGAATCAGCGGATCGGATCGATCAGTGGCGGCTGTCTTGAGGACGACGTAATGGCTCGCGCGCGGCGGGTTCGAACTTCTGGCAAACCGGAAATGATCACTTATGACACCACTTCCGAGAATGATCTCGTATGGGGCGTGGGCTTGGGCTGCCACGGGGTCGTTCACCTGTTGGTGGAGAGGCTGCCGCCGCAACCGGTCTGGGCTGCCAAGCTCCGGGAGAACCTCCGTTACAGGAAGCCGACCGAGCTTGCGGTCCTGTGGGGGTCATCCGATTGCTCCCTGCTTGGAACCCGGTTGGCAGCAGAACTGATTCCAGCGCCTCCATTGGCCGGCAAACAGGCGTGCCCAAGTAGCGCAGGCTTCCAGCCCGCACCTGGAGTTTGGCCAAATCGGGACAGCGCAGGCTTCCAGCCTGCATCAGTTTCCGGCGGGCAGGCAGGTATGCCTGCGCTACGCACAGAGCCGCAGGGTGCGTCAGACAACAAGGTGTTTCATCAAGTGATCGCACCGCCAGTCTCACTTGTGATCTTCGGGGCAGGCGACGACGCCCGGCCGCTGGTACGATTCGCAAAAGCCCTCGGCTGGTACGTGTGCGTCGTCGATCCGCGCCCGGCTTCTGCAACTCCGGAGCGGTTTCCGGAAGCCGATGTCACCCTGGTTGCCCGCGCCGAAGAAGCGGTCGCCCGGATCAACCCGGAGCCTGATTCCGTGGCGATCGTCATGACGCACCATTACCTCCATGATGTTCCCCTGCTCCGCAGCTTGCTGCCACGCCCCCTCGCCTACCTCGGCTTGCTCGGCCCCAGGAAACGCGCGGATAGGATTCTGGCGGAGGTGGAGGCCGGCGGGCTTGCGATCACGTCCGGGATGCGCCTGCGCCTGCATGCTCCTGTCGGTCTGGATCTGGGCGCCGACGGCCCCGACGAAGTCGCGCTCGCGATTCTGGCCGAAGCGAAGGCAGCGCTGGCCGGCCGTGATGCCCGGCCCCTGCGCGAACGTCAGCGGCCCATCCATGCGGAATAATCCTCCAATTCCCACCAACCAGATTATGAGCCACAGAGAACACGAAGATCGCACAGAGTTTCAAGTGCGCCTCCGCCGCAGTTCCACTCAAACCGGGGATCAGATAGCCACAGAAAGGCCCAGCGCGGCGGAGCCGCAACCAAACTCAATCCAGGGCGTCAATCGTCGCTACAGGGCACAACGGACCCCGCATCGCGATTAACTTGATGTCTTGCGGCCATCCATCTGTGCCATCCTCGGTTCGATTCCGATCCGTTTTAACCGCAGATAACCCAGATAATCGCAGATCCCAAGCCATGGATACCCCGATCAACTTGACGAATTGGGGCCGTTTCTTGCATCTGCGTCATCTGCGTAATCTGCGGTTCAATGCTGATCCGTTTTTGCCGCAGATGACTCAGATTGTCGCCGATTCCATGCCATCGAGAACGGTATTCCGGTCATCCCCGCATGACTTTTGTTCTTTTGGGGCATTTTCGCCTCTTCGTGGTCAGGCAGATTCTGATTTCAATGCGGCTCGCGAGGATTCTGCATTGCTGTAGTACAAGAATGCACAGAAATCAGGAGTCGATGCGCCAGCGCATTCTCGTAGATCTTCTCCACATGTCCGTGCCGATGATAGTGATGGATCGCAAAACTGGTTTCTCTGACCAGGTCACATATTTCATTGATGCGTTCAAATCTCATACGAATTTCTTTTTTGTGGTTTTTCGTGCCTCTTTGTGGCCAAGAATCACCCAGTTGCAAGCCGCCGAAACACCCCCGGCGGGCAGTCGCTCGTATTTCCACTCGGCGATAGAGGGGAGTGGACATTGAAATGACCTCGTTTCATTTCGGTGCCGTTATTCTCGCCGCCGGCGCTTCGAGCCGGATGGACAAGCCGAAACAATTGCTGCGGCTCGGCGGTCGCACGCTGCTGCGCCGCGCGGTGGACGCGGTCCTCGCCTCGGACGCGTGGCCGGTCGTCGTCGTCCTCGGAGCCAACCAGGAATTGATCCGGCCCGAGATCGCGCGCCTGCCGGTGCTCGTCGCCGGGAATTCCGATTGGCCCGAGGGACTTGCGTCGTCGATCCGGACGGGCGCGCTTGTGCTTGACTCGTTTTCCCTGTCGCTGGACGCGGCCCTTCTAGTTCCCTGCGACCAGCCAAACCTGTCTCCCGCAGCCATTGCGCTTTTGGTTGGCTCCGCCTCCAACGGACAGAAATCGATCGTGGCGGCCCGTTATGACAGCCATGCCGGTCCGCCGGTCCTGTTTGCCCGGCGCCATTTTCCCGAACTTCTGGAACTGCGGGGTGCCGGGGGCGCCAGGCTGCTGCTGGACCGCCACCCCGACGCGCTCGCCCTGGTCGACCTCCCGGAACTGGCCACTGATCTCGACACCCCTGAGGATTTTGCCAGTTTCCAGCGGACGCTGGAAACTGATGATTCGCCTTCGTCGATTCGCGACCAGCGACGAACCTGACGGTCACGAACACGTCCAAACCGGTTTCTTCCTCACGATTTGGAAGCGCCAGCTGGACGGCACCTGGCGCTACGTCCCAGACAACGGTGCTCCGGACCGGCCGGCTCCCGCGCCTGCGCCGAAAGGCAACGAGCCAACGAAGAATTGATCTGCGCGCCTTCGTGGCATGGGTCTCCTGACCCATGTTGGCCTATCTTCCGCTGCTGGAAGCGAAAAATGGCTATTTTCAGGGGTCGCAGTGATGTAAGTCATTGAACTGCAGTGACAGTATTTTCCAAAGTGCGTGTAGTCCCGACCTTTTGAGAATCTAGACTATCGATCAATAACTTGTGCTTTTTTGATGCCCCAGTAGCGGAAGTCGGGTTAGGTCTTTATCACGGGTCGGGAGACCCGTGCCACGGCTTATGGCAGCTTTGACTCTTCCACCTTCCTCGCCTGCGCCGCCCGATAATCGTCGAGCGCCTGCCTGATCCCGGCGTCATTCAATGCGAGGATGGCAGCCGCAAAAAGCGCGGCGTTGACCGCCCCCGGCTTGCCGATGGCAAAGGTTGCCACCGGAACGCCGCCGGGCATCTGCACCATCGACAAAAGTGAATCCAGCCCCTTCAGCGATGCCGACTCCATCGGCACGCCGAGCACCGGCACCGGAGTCAAAGCCGCCGCCACGCCCGCGAGATGGGCCGCCCCGCCCGCCCCGGCAATAACCACCTTTAAGCCACGATCGCGAGCCGAAATTCCCCATTCATACATCAGTTTCGGCGTGCGATGGGCGCTGATCACCCGTTTTTCGTACGCGATGCCGAGGTTTTCCAGCGTCTGTGCGGTGTGCTGCATCGTCTCCCAGTCCGACGTGCTGCCCATGATGATGCCGACAAGTGGGACGGTCATAGGTAGTAAGCGATAAGCGGTAAGCGTGAAGCGCGGCAACGCGAAAAGTGTTTGGCGCAGGAAGCGCGCCTGCGCGCGAAAACGCTCTTTGCAGTCTGATGGGCGACTTCCACCATGCCCCACTTGAAAGGCTATTCGGCTCTTCGCCGCGGGCGTTGTTCCGTCCCCGGTTTTACCTATTTCCTGACAATCTGCCCGAGCCAAGTTGGTTATGGTAGATATGGATCGCGCGCAAGCGCGCTTCCTACGCCAATTCTTGCGTGGGCGCCTTCAAATCAGCGCCACGCTTTTCGGGACCCTCACCACGGTGGTGCCGGCAATCTTGTCGTGCCACGCCTGCTTCTCGTCATCGATGGCCACCCAGAGGAACCCCAGTCCAACGACGAACAGCGAAAGAAAACAGCTGAGCGACCGCACGATTGCGACGGTCCAGTCCAGCGGGCGGTCGTTGACCCGGACAACCTTCAGGTGGCAGATGCTGCCGCCCACCGTGGTTCCGCGCAGCTTCCACATGACAGCGCCGTACGCAGCCAGGACGAGCAGAATCAGGCCGCAGTGGAAATGGACCCACGGGATCACCTCGATGACCAGGATGCAGAGGACGAGGTCGATGCAGAGGGCCGCAGTCCGGATTACAAAGCCGGCCCGCGGAAGCGTCATCGCCGAAACGACCGGCGGCGGCGCGGCCGGCGGCACGGCGGCAGGCGGCCCATCATTGGTACCGGAGGCCGACTGGACGCCACTCGTTCCTGGGGCACCCAGCGGGAGCGCCGGAGGAACACCGGCCGCCAGCGGTGGAATCGGTGGCGCCGGGGGAGCCGGCTTCGGGCTGCGCCGCATGGTGAGAATCAAGGTGTAGATCACCGTGGCCAGACCGAGGAAGCCGATCAGCATTGAGACGATGAACGCCAGGATGGGCACGGTGTAGAGCAGCATGACGAGTATGCCACCGAGCAGTACGTTCATGGCCGCATGTGCGAACAGGCCGCCGCCGAACAATCCGGTAAACCGCCGGCCGAACCAGGCGAGCATGGCGGCGCGTCCGAAGAGTTTGGCCAGGAACAGGCCGATGCTAAGGAACGGAATGACCAGCAGCCCGATGCCGGTGATCGCGAGCAGGAGGAAGACCAGCGGCATTGCCAGCACCATCAACAGGGCGGTCAGAATCGTGAATCCCGGCTGCTGCTCAAGCGTCTCAGCGCATTTGTCGATTCCGCGGGGGAAGATCAGCGCGCACAGCACATAGAAGCCAAGAAATGCTCCGGCCACCATCCATGCCCAGCCCGTGCCGCTCGCAAAGGAGAGCAGGCGGCCCTTGAGGAGCGCGGACCTGACCCAGGCATACAGCCAGTCGAATTTCGGGAAGTGCTGCATGATCGAAACCTGCTGGATCTCTCCGTGAACAACGGCGGCCGGATCCCGTTGCAGGGACCCTCCGACCACGACGACATCGCCGTTCACCTCGGCATTGGGTCCAAGATCAACGTTCCCGCCGACGGCCACGACATCATCGCCCACATGGCCGTTGACGCGGACGCTGCCCATGACTGCCACGGCAGCATCTCCCACTGAACCATTCACCGTCGTGTTTCCGAAAACGGACACGGCGGCATCACCGGCCTGCCCGTTGACCGTCGTACTGCCCAGGATCGAAACGGCTGCATCGGCATTCTCATCCTCGCCCACATAAGTGTCGTGGCCGATTGACACCCGCGCGTTGCCGCTATCGCCCCCGTGGTGCCCGTGCGCATGTTTCCGCACGGATTCCCGGATGACATCCTTCAGCTTTGGCTGGTTCCGCACGGTGCTCTCCGCGACCCCATTGTCGAGACGGCGAAGTGCGGAAGCCGACGCATCAGCGGTCGCCACCGTTCCGGCTGGCGGCGCCGTAGTCGCTCCGATTGCCGGGGTGGAAGCATCCGCGGGTTTCTCCCCGGCGGTGGTCGCCACCACCGAAATCGACGGGGTCTCGGCTGCGGTCGGAGCAAGCGTGGTTTCAGGCTGCGCCGGTTGGACCGCAGGGGCCGGGGCTGATTTGTCGGCAACAGGCGCCGGCGGAGAATCATCGCTGCGAGCGGCCGGCACCATGCTCAAGACCAGGACGGCAGCAAGGCTCAGGAAGATATCTGTCGGACGGTATTTCATCGAAGGAGAATCGGTTGGAGGTTGGAGAAAAAGGTTTATCGATCCGCCCAAAGGGTGCGGTACGCAGCGGTGCCAAGACCGAAGAGCATCGCATAAAGGCCGGCCACAAACAGGATCAGGCCGTAGAGCCAGACCGAGGGAATGTTCCGCCCGATCGCCGCGACGCAGTCGGCGAGACCGCGCCCCAGCCCGACAATGGACTGAACGAGGTGAAGAACGGACGCGAAGGTCGCGTTGAGCGGCATGGCATTGACGTTGGTCCGCAGCGCCACCCCGAGATAAACGAGCAGGCCGGCCACGCTGCCACAGAACAGGACAAAGACCGTGCGGGCCCAGAGCGGCCAGTAGGACCAGGATTGGTGCCACCACGGGATTGCCGCGCGGGATTCGAGTGCAGCGAGCACGCGCGCCTCGAGAGTGGCCGGCGCGTGACGGTCGGGTAACGAGCGCAGCGTCCGGTGGATGAATTTCTCGAGCTCGTCAGGATTCATGCGGTCTTTCATGGTGGAAATCAAAGTTCGAATTGTTCATGGCTCGCGCCGCTGTGCCGCAACACCTGCGCCAGCGCTTCGCGGCCGCGCAGGATGTCGGTCTTCACCTTGCTGAGTGACACGCCAAGCCGTTTGGCGATGTCCTCGTAGGGCATGTCTTCAAAGTGGAACAGCACGAGCGGTACACGCTGGTGTTCCGGGAGCCTCTCGAGCGCCCGCTCCACCCACGCCCGGCGGTCCGCCAGCCCGAGACCTTCGAGGAAATCTTCCGGCGAGGCAAACTCCACTTCCCGTTCTTCGCCCTCGTCGTCGTCGTGGCGGATAAACTCGGAAAAGAAACGCCAGCGTTTCCGATAGCGCTGCAGATGGTTGATGCTCAGGTTCGTGGTAACCGTCTTGAGCCAGCCGCCGGCGGTGTCGCTGGTCTGCAGGTTGTCCCAATGCTCGAACGCCTTCAGAAACACGTCCTGCGAGATATCCTCGGCCTGCGCCTCGTTTCCCAGGAGACGCACTGCAGTCGTATAGACCATGTCCTGATAATTGCGCATAAACGTTGTGAAATCACTCGGGGCGGCGGTGGCCTCTTCTGTGGCTTGCACTGGAATGTCTTCGTTCATGCGCAATACACATCCCGGGGGCGGAAAGTCGCACAAATCTACGCAATCCGGGACCGGAGCGCGTTCTCGGCGACAGTTCAAGCTAGAACGCGCTGGCGATCGTTGCCGGAGACCCCGCAGACTGCCAAGGGGATTTGGCGCCCAACTCGGTTTTGCGTCGGGGCGAATTGCAGGAGCGAGCTGGCTCGCGATCCCGGCAGTTTTTGCCCGGCATTCCTTTTTGCCAAGCCCGGGAACGCAGGTCGCGAGCACGTGTC
This sequence comes from uncultured Verrucomicrobiae bacterium, assembly GCA_963804395.1. Lineage (GTDB taxonomy): Bacteria > Verrucomicrobiota > Verrucomicrobiia > Opitutales > Opitutaceae > Fen-1467. The sequence continues at coordinate 127,689 of CAWDQK010000021.1, forward strand.
CGCCGTAGCTTCAGCGAAGGTGGAAGCTCGCTCCTGCAACCGCCTCGCTGCTGCTTGCCTGCCGCCCAAAACCGGACACAATGAGTCACAGGAACGGCGCCACGCCGTCCAGAGCCACCCGTCACCATGGCCACTCCCGTCGATTCTGGTACCAGTGTCACTGCCTCGTCTGGATTTCTCCCGGGTGATCCCGAGGTCGAGGCGGCGGTCCGCGCGGAAGGCAGCAGGTTGTTCGCGCTGATGGACGCCCATCCGTCGCCCGGCATTTTCTCCAAGAAGGGCGCTTACGCGCGCCTGATGGAATGGTCCATGAAGGACCCGGCTTTCAAGACCCAGCTCTTCCGCTTCGTCGACGTTCTGCCCTCCCTCCACTCGTCGGGCGAGATCGTGGGGCATCTCCAGGAATACCTGGGGGACAAGGCCGTCGAGCTCCATCCGGCCCTCCGAACCGGCCTCGCCGCCGCCGCGCTGGCTCCGGCCCTGGTGGCCAACCCCGTCAAGGCGCAGGTGCTCGACATGGCGCGCCAGTTCGTCGCGGGCGATGGGGTTGAAGACCTCGTCAAACAACTCAAGAAGAACGCCGGCGCCGGCCTCGCCACGACCATCGATCTGCTGGGCGAGGCGGTGGTCAGCGAAGCGGAGGCCGACAGTTTTCTTCAGCGCAACCTGGAGGTGCTGGACTTCGTTTCCGCGGCGCTCGCGCGGGATGCTGCGCCGGCCTTCAGCGATCTTGGCCCGGCCGGCCCGATCCCGCGCCTCAACCTCTCGGTCAAGATCTCCGCGCTGACGCCGGAGGTCCATCCCGCGGATCCGGAGAACAGCATCGTTGCGTTGAAACTCCGGCTGCGCCCGATTCTCCGCCGCGCGGCGGAATCCGGCGCGTTCATCAACTTCGACATGGAGAGCTACAAGCTCAAGGACCTTACTCTCGCGTTGTTCAAATCGATCCTGGAGGAACCGGAATTCGCCTGGCAGCCGCAGGTTGGCATCGCGCTGCAGGCCTACCTGAAGGATTGCGAGCGCGACCTGCGGGAACTCATCGCCTGGGGACGGGGCGCTGGAAGGCCATTCTCCGTCCGGCTCGTCAAGGGAGCCTATTGGGATTTCGAGACGGTGCTGGCCCGGCAGCGAGGCTGGCCCGTGCCAGTCTGGTCGCACAAGGCCGAGACGGACGCGAATTATGAGAAGCTGACCTGCCTCCTGTTCGATAACGTCGACGTGGTCACGCCGGCATTTGCCTCGCACAACGTCCGCTCGTGCGCCCACGCCATCGTCCAGGCCGGGCGCCGGGGCATCGACCCGCGGGCCTATGAGTTCCAGGCGCTTTACGGCATGGCCGACGAATTGAAATCGGCCCTCATCCAGCGGGGTCACCGGGTTCGCGAGTATTGCGCCATCGGGGCTCTGTTGCCCGGCATGGCCTACCTCGTGCGACGGCTCCTCGAAAACACGTCGAACGAAGGTTTCCTGCGCGCCCGGAACACCGGAGCGGCCACCGCGGAGCAACTCCTCCGGAACCCGGTGGAGGAGCTGCCGGCTGCCGCGAAGGCGTCCAGTCCGCCTCTGCCGCCCAAATCCGGCGATCTGCCGGAGCGCCGTTTCCGAAACTCGGCCAACACCGATTTTACGATTGCGGCGAATCGCGCGAAACAGCGCGCTGCGTTGCAGGCCTGCGCGTCAAACCTGCTCGGAAAGAAATGGCCCCTCGTGATCGGCGGAAAGAAGATCGCCGCCCGCGAGTACGTCTCGTCGGTCAATCCGGCCCACCCCTCCCAGGTGGTCGGCTATTGGGCCCGTGGCACGGTCGAGGATGCCGATGCGGCGGTTGCGGCCGGGGTCGCGGCGTTTCCGTCCTGGAGAATCACCCCGGCCGCGGAACGGGCGCGGATGATCGAGCGCGCGGCCGACCTGATGGAGTCGCGGCGTTTTGACCTCAACGCCCTCCTGGTGCTTGAAGCGGGAAAACCGTGGATCGAAGCCGACGCCGATGTCTCCGAGGCGATCGACTTCTGCCGCTTCTACGCGGTCGAGATGCGCCGTCTCGGCGGCCCGGTTGTGACGCAATCCGTGGCCGGCGAGCATTGCGTGCAAGGCTGGACCCCGCGCGGCGTCGGCGTGGCCATCGCGCCGTGGAACTTCCCGCTCGCCATCCTCACCGGCCTGACCGTGGCACCGCTGGTCGCGGGAAACTGCGTGATCATCAAGCCTGCGCGGCAGACCCCGATCATCGGCGCGCAGCTGATGGAGGTGCTGACCCAGGCCGGCGTGCCCGCGGGCGTGCTGGATTACCTGCCCTGCAATGGCGCGGACGTCGGCGCCCGCCTGGTCTCCCATCCCAAGATTGATTTCATCGCCTTCACCGGTTCGCGCGCCGTCGGTTGTGGAATCTGGGAGGCTGCGGGAAAGACCCCTTCAGGGCAGGCCAACCTCAAGAAGGTCGTTTGCGAAATGGGCGGCAAGAATGCGCTCATCATCGACAACGATGCCGACCTCGACGAAGCGATCCCGGCCGCGCTCTACAGCGCCTTCGGCTACGCCGGCCAGAAATGCTCGGCCCTCTCCCGGCTCATCGTGCTCGCCGGCGTATATGACCGTTTCGTGGACCGCTTCCTCGCCGCCTGCCCGACGATCCCAGTTGGCGACCCCGCCCTGCCCGGCACGGTGGTGGGTCCCGTGATCGATGAGGCGGCGCAAAAGAGCATCCTCAACTATATCGAGCAGGGGAAACGTGAAGCCAGGCTCGCCTGGCAGGCCACGCTGTCACCGGAACTCATCGCGACCGGCGGCTACTATGTTCCGCCGACGGTATTCGTCGACTGCCGGCCGGACCATCGCATCGTCCGCGAGGAGATCTTCGGACCGGTGCTGGCAATCCTGAAGGCAAAGGACTTGGACGAGGCATTCGCGCTCGCAAACGGCGCGGACTACGCGCTTACCGGCGGGGTCTTCTCACGGAGCCCGCGAACCCTGGAGCGCGCCCGGCAGGAGCTGTTCGTCGGCAACATCTACCTCAATCGCGGAATCACCGGCGCCATGGTGGAGCGCCACCCGTTCGGCGGCTTCAAGATGTCCGGCGGCGGCACCAAGGCCGGCGGCAAGGAATACCTGCAGAACTTCCTCTTCCCGCGCGCCATCGCGGAGAACACCCTCCGCCGCGGCTTCACCCCGCCGGAGGAGGAATAGGGCGGACTGGACAGATCCGGTTACCCACAACACGGTCCATCTTGGCGCCGGTAAGCTCGGCGCTCGATATTAAACAAACGCGGCGCATAAGATGATAGATGAAACCATCGCTAGCTGGGGTGAGTTTTTGAAATGGGCGAAAGGGTTTCCTGTTCGCCAGACTCGATTCATTTTCCGTGGCCAAAGTGATAGCAAGTGGCCTTTGCGGACTAGCCTCGCGCGATATTTCCTTCAGGAGCCCAGCGTTAAACAGAATGAATGGCGTTGACGCGAGCTCAAGATGTATCGCATGTTTCGCGAACGGATGCTCATGACCTGTCCGGGTTTGTACGATGGTTGGAAGGCAAGGGAGCTCCTGTCGTTGATGCAGCACCACGGTATTCCAACGCGCCTGATTGATTTTTCATTTTCACCTTTTGTCGCGGCCTACTTCGCTCTACGGGATGCCAAAGGAGATAGCGTTGTTTGGGTGGTCGATCGCGATCTTCTGGATGAGATTCGGGAGATTGATCATGTCCCCGATTACACCGGGCCTGACCACATTCTGAAGAGGCGCAAGGAAGTCAGTTATGTCACGGCGACATCGAGCGATGGGGCGACTGTGTTCGAGCCGGAGAAGCTCCACGACCGATTGGCTGCCCAGCAAGGATGCTTCCTGCTTCCTGGCCGAATATCTCCCAAGATTTCGGACGACCTCATACACTACCGTGTCGTTCTTAATGAGTCGCTAGCGATGGATGGCTTGGTGCATTTGGCATCCCGTCGTTGTAGCCATGAGTTTCTTTTTCCTAACATAGAAAGGATTGCTGACGAGGTTAAGAGATTTGCTACTTCGCCGCACCCGGACTTTCAATAAGGGGCCCCTTCCCGAAGGGGTCAAAATTTGCCTTTTGTCCTTGTCTTCACAGGCAGCTGGAATGCGATGGTTCAGTTTCTCCAGCGGTGCAATCGCTCAATGGGCTGCCCGTCCAATAGATCGCATCTGGAGCACGCCATCGCGAAGAGCCGACCGACCGCCGGCTACTCTCTGCCCGAAAGTTGTTCACCAATCCAACCCGGATGGCGGCGTGCGTGAAACAGGCCGGCGACCAGCCACATGGTTTCAAGCTCCCTGTAGTAGAGAAGGTAGGTTCCTGAATCGAATGGGTACACCCTCCAGCCATCTTCCCGCTCGTGAAACAGCAGCGGATTGATTTCGATCAGGGCGATTATCCGGTCGTATTCCGCAATGATCCGTTCAGCTTTGGCCACGGAAAACATCCGGTGATAGTCATAGATCGCCTGCAGGTCCTCCGGTACGACCCACGGTGCAATCTTCAGAGGCTTCGTCATTTCTCCAGAAGCGCCCGGGCTTGGGCCGACGACAGTGCAATGGATGGATCTGCGGCCACCGCCGCCATCCGCTTCTCAAGTTCCTGAAGGTGATCGGCCCGGACCTGCACCAGGACCGAACGCCGAACTGACTCCCAAAGCTCATCGATCAACGCCAACTTCTCGTCAACCGATGCTTCAGCAATTTCCGGGATTCGCGCAGACAGACTGGGCATGCCTGCACCATGGCTCTTCCTGGTGCCGAGTCAACCGGCCGGTTTCCACCTAAGCTCCATCCCGGTGGAAATCGTGGCGCGGCGCCGGGCGTTCCGCCTCCCGTCGTTACGGTCTCACCGCAACGAGACCCGGATCTGCGTCAGGGAGGCTTGCACCGCCTCCGCACATTTCGCCAAACCTTCCTCGGTGACACCCGCCCGCTGCAATTTTGCCGGCGAAAGCTGCCAGCAGCCGGATTCTCCGGGCAGACCCTTGCCAATCTTCGTCGCGACCCATCCCGCAAGGTTGAGCCAGTAGGCCTCGATCGGCGCGCCCGGAACCCGCAGCGGCTCCAGATGATGACGCACCGCATCGCACATCGCCTGCGGGAACTTCCAGTTCTCCATGAGGATCGCCGCCACCTCGGGCGCGCTCAGGCCGAACATCCGGAGCTCCCACATGTGCACGGCCGGCTCCACGGCCTCGCCGGGATAGACGCACCAGACCGTCGGGCGCTCGATGAGCACCCGATTCAACACGATCTTGCCCACCGGCCGCAACAGGCCGATCGCATAGGCATTCGCATCGTCGCCCTGCCGGTGCCGCGCCAGCCATTCCATCGCCAGTGCACAGGTCACCGAGTTCTCCCACGCGAGCTGGGCCGACACCCGGTGCACCACCAGTTCCCCGCAGAAAAGCTGCTGCGCCGCAATGACCCCCACCTGCCGGTAAACCTCCCGAAACCCAAGCCGGTTGACTGCCTCGTCGAGCGAGCCGCAGCGCTGCTTGAATCCGTAGTAGGCTCCGTTGCTCAACTGCAACACGCGCAGGGCCAGCGCCGCATCGAGCTTCACCAGCTTCACGATTTCATCAATGCTTGAATTCGGGTCGCTCAACAGCCGGCCGATGCGGCTGAAGACCTGCGGGGTCGAGGGAAGCCGCTGGCCCAAACGCAGTACATCGGCGATCGTCAGCGCTGCAACGGGCATTCCGTTCGCGGGCGAAGCTGCGGGGGGGGTTGAAGCCATGTCAGTATCGAATTCCGTACGGCACACCGGGCCGGAAGTTGAGTCTCGAATTAGAGAAGCCTCTCAGGAAATCGGGATGATTGTCAATCTGCGCCGTACCGGGGCAGCGTCCTAATTTGCCCGGTCATCGCGAGGCACGTTGCGCGTGCCGTGGCGGTCCAGCGAGATGGATCGCCGTCCTCCTTCGCCGGGCCAACGGAGGACAGTCCGCCCGGTGGAGCCGGGCTCGCGATGACGAGGCAAACTGAGTTGCCGCCCGTACCGGGTTGGATTGACCCATGGCCCGTTTTCGCCGAGACTGGCGCCCTTTCCATGGCCGACACCACGCTCTCGACCGATCCCGTGAGACAATTCTCGGTGTTCACCGAGAACCGTCTTGGCCGGCTCTTCGATCTCACGTCGTTGCTGGCCACGCAACACGTGCACGTCATGGCGATCAATGTCCTCGACACCACCGAGAGCGCGATCGTGCGCCTGGTCGTCGACGATCCCGACAAGACCCGCGAGCTGCTCATCAGCAATGATTTTGCCTATGTCGAGGGAGTGGTCCTCGCCGTGGAGCTGCCCGGCGAGGCCAGTCTTCGGCAAATGCTCGCCGCTTTGCTCGAGGCTGAGATCAATGTTCATTACCTGTATGCCTTCAACAAGCGCCCCGAGGGCCGCGCGGCGTTCGTGCTGCACCTCGAGGACCCGGAGACCGGCGCGCAGGCGCTCAACCAGCGCGGTTTCAAGGTGCTGACGCGCCGCGACATTTCCCGGTGATCCGTATCCATGCAAATTGTAGGAGCGAGCTTCCGCCTTCGCTTAAGCTACGGCGGACAGGTGCTCGCGACCTGTCCTCCGCAGGCCCGGCGAAGGAGGATACAGAGGACGAAATCGCCTGCAAGCAGGCTCCTACACCGATCATCTGACGGCGTGCTTGTTCGCTACGCGTTCAACCTGCGGCCGGGCGGCATCGGGCCAGTCAATGTGGAAGAACTTTCCCCGCGGCTGGTCGACGCGCTCATAGGTGTGCGCCCCGAAATAGTCGCGCTGGGCCTGCAGAAGATTGGCCGGAAGACGCGCCGCCCGATAGCCGTCATAGTAGCTCAGGGCCGAGCTGAAGGTCGGCGACGGAATACCGTGTTGCGCGGCGACGGCCACAACCCTCCGCCAGTTCGCCTGGGCATCCCTGATCGGTCTTGTTGAAATAGGGATCGAGCAGGAGATTCGCGAGTTCGGCATTGCGGCCGTAAGCCTCGGTAATCTTCTGCAGGAACACCGCGCGAATGATGCAGCCGCCCCGCCAAATCTGCGCAATCGCGCCGAAATTGAGTTTCCAGCCGTATTCTTTCTGCGCCTCGCGCATGAGCTGGAAACCCTGGGCATACGAACAGATCTTCGAGCAGTAAAGGGCGTCGTGGATCGCCTGGATCAACGCCGCCTTCGAGCCCGAGTGCTTCTTCGCCCCCGGACCCTTGAGGATCTTCGATGCCGCAACCCGCTCTTCCTTGATCGCGGAGAGGCACCGGGCAAACACGGCTTCCGCCACCGTCGGCGCGGGCACGCCCATGTCGAGCGCGTTGACACTCGTCCATTTGCCGGTGCCCTTCTGCCCGGCAGTATCGAGAACGACGTCCACCAGCGCCTTCTTCTTCGTGACCGGGTCCATCTGCCGCAAGATGTCGGCCGTTATCTCGATCAGGTAGGAATCCAGCGAACCCTTGTTCCATTCCGCAAACACCGTCCCGATCTCCGCAGCCTTCAGCCCAAGCAGTCCGCGCATGAGATCGTAGGCTTCGCAGATCATCTGCATGTCGCCGTACTCGATCCCATTGTGGACCATCTTCACATAATGGCCGGCGCCATCGGGCCCGATATAGGTCGCGCAGGGCACGCCGCCCACGACCGGCTGGCCCGGTTTGCCGCCAGGAAGCGGCCGGCCCGACACGGCGTCGACCTTGGCGGCGATCGCATTCCAGATCGGCTCCAGCTGTTTGTAGGCATCCGGATCGCCTCCGGGCATCAATGCCGGGCCGAAGCGGGCGCCGGTTTCCCCTCCGGAAACGCCGGATCCGATGAACCGCAGCCCTTTTTCGCGCAGCGCCTTTTCGCGACGGATCGTATCCGTCCATTTCGCATTGCCTCCGTCGATGATGATGTCTCCGGCCTCCAGCAGCGGCACGAGGCTCTCGATCACGGAATCGGTCGGCGCTCCCGCCTGCACCAGCATGATCACCTTGCGGGGCTTCGCCAGCGACCGCACAAACTCCTGCAGCGTTGCCGCCCCGACGAGGCCTCCGGGGGTGTTCGGGTTTTCCGCGACAAACTTGACGGTCTTTTCCGTCGTCCGGTTGAAGACGGAGATTTGAAATCCGTGATCAGCAATATTGAGAGCCAGATTCTGGCCCATCACCGCGAGGCCGACCAGTCCGACGTCTGAGTAAGGCTTTTGCATGACAGTGCGGAATTGGGCCAAAGCTCCAGCCCGGCGTGAGGCGGCGCCCAGTTAGTAGACCTTGGACGGGGGAGGCGGAGCGGGCTTCTGGTCCGCTGGCTGGGTACCTGGTTTCTGTTGCGCCGGTGGAGCACCCGGCTTCTGCGGGCTATTTGGCGCTCCGGGCACTCCCACCTGCCGCTGAGAATACGGGGTTGGCGCGCTCGGGAAGAATTGCGAAACCTTGTCGATGAACGGCGTCATGAATTTCGGCTCGTTGCGCTGGTAGACCCAGGTAACTCCGACCACAAACACGGCGACAGCCGCGACCATGAAGAAGACCAAGCCGTTCAGCTTGGCCGCTCGTTGAAGCAACAACACCGCCAGGATCAGGACCAGGATGCCGAGCCCGAGATAGGCCAGCTCCTTCCCTGAGATTTGCCGCAATTTCTCCGCATTCGTGACAGCCAGAACCAGCATGGCCGACCATTCTAGGTTCGCGCCGCCGGGATTCCAGTCGAATCTGACTGGCGCCGGGTTTTACGTTCTCTTGCCAGATGCGCCGTTCTTGGGGGCCGCGGATCCGGCGGAGAAACCCATTCCGCCGGAACATCGGCGTAGTGCTCCTTCTTCCAGATGGGCACCCGGGCTTTAACTTCGTCAATGATGTAGCGACAAGCATCGAATGCCCCGGCCCGATGTTCAGCCATGACTCCCACCCAGACTGCGATCTCCCCCGGCTCCAGCCGACCGACCCGGTGAACGCACGATGCCGCACGCACGGAAAACTTCCCGGCCGCCTCGGCCATGATGCGCGCTCCCTCCTGCACGGCCAATTCCTCGTAGGCCTCGTATTCCAGCCTGCGCACCTTCCGCCGCCGGTTGCGATCCCGCACCCGGCCTTCAAAGGAGACGAACCCACCCGCGCCTTTGGCCTGCAAGCGACGCCGAAGCACTTCCGGGTTGATTGGCCTGGATGAAAACCTGAACGTCATTCCGAGCGGCGAGGTTGAACCCAAAAAGAGCAGTTCACAGAAGGCAACGAAGGGAACAAAGGCCGGAAGGTCACGAAGATGAAATCGATTTCGGTTTGGATTCCCTCTCTGCCCAGCGGGTGAACGAAGTCAGTATTTCCTCGGATATCCAACTTTCTTTTCTTCGTTTGCTTTGTTGCCTTCTGTGAAATCCGGCTGAGGAACCAAGGTTGAAAAAGGACCGGCTGAGGAGGCCAGCGGTTATTTGAGGACGACCTTAAGCGAATACGCCTCGCTGCACGGCCGGGTGGCCGGAAGAGCGACGTGCAGCCCGGTCGCATCTCGCGACCAGACGAGCTTTGTCGTCGAGCCCAGCAGCGACACGTCCGCAATCTCTTTCGTGAGTTGCGCCGGCTTCCCCTCCGCGCCGGCGGCGAACGACTTGATCACCGTCGCATTTCCGGCCGGCCAGTCGAGCAGGATCGCATAGACCACGTTGCCCTTGATTGTGAAGCGCACATCTTCGGCCGTGTAGGGCTTGCTGCGCACGTCGCGCGCACCGCCGAACTGGCCGCCTTCGGCCTTTTCGGTCACGGAGGGTCCCTCGCCGTAGACAAGCCACGGGCGGGTGCCGTAAATCGCCTCCCCGTTCACCGACATCCAGCCCGCCATGCCTTCGAGGAAGGCGACCTCGTCCTCGTCGATCTCGCCGTTCCCGCGCACGGGAACGCTGAGCAGCAGGTTGCCGTTCTTGCTCACGATGTCGACGAGCATGCGCACCACCTGGCCGACGGTCTTGTATTTGTGCTCGAAGAAGATCCGGCGGTCGTAATGCCAGGAACCGATGCAGGTGTCGGTCTGCCACGGGGCCGGCCGGATGCCCTCGGCCACTCCGCGCTCGATGTCCGGCACCATGGCCGGGGCGTGCGCGGGCTGGAGGCCCTTGCTGTTGAGCACAGCCTGGGTCTTCCCGCCGTTACGGGCGGCGCTGGCGTTGTACAGATGCGCCGCGATCTCGATGCCGATCTGTCCGAACGGGAGCTCCGTATCGTCAAAATAGAGCAGGTCGGGCTGGTATTTGTCAACAAGGTCCTGGCAGCGCAGGAACCATTTCTCGGCGTAGCCGTTGTCGCTCGGCGGAATGCTCTCATACCAATGCCCGTCGTTCTTCCAATGCCAGGCTTCCGCGTCCTTGGCGGTCTTGAGATCGGCCGGCATCGGGATTCTCAGCCCGCAATAGAGATCCTGCGGATCAAGGCCGTCCCACCATTTGCCCTTGCCGTCGGCCTTCGTCAGGGTTGCGGCGTCATAGGGGACCCCGGCCAGCGGCCCTTCGACGTCGTGACCGTAGGCAGGCTGGAACCAGTGCCAGGCATGCGACGAATGATTGCTCACGCCGAACCGCAGCCCGTGCGCGCGGGCGACCTTCGCCCAGGTGCCGACGATGTCCTTCTTCGGGCCGACGTTGACTGAGTTCCATGGCTGGTACTTCGAGTCGTAGGCGTCGAAATTGTCGTGGTGGTTGGCCAGCGCGACGAAGTATTTCGCCCCGGCCCGCACATAAAGCTGCATCAGTTTCTCCGGGTCCCAGTTCCCGGCCTTCCACAAATTGTCGAGCTCCATGAAGCCGAACTTCGAGGGGTGTCCGTAGTGCTCGACGTGGTAATTGTAATCGTCCGATCCCTGGATGTACATCTCCCGCGCATACCAGTCGCCATGCTCGGGCACGCACTGGGCCGACCAATGCGCCCAGATGCCGAACTTCGCGTCGCGAAACCAATCGGGGCACTGGTAGCCCGAGGCGAGCGACTCCCACGTGGGTTGAAACGGACCGGCCGCGATCCCGTGCGCCGCTGCCGCCGCCGGAGCGGGGACGGGCGCCGGCGCCGGTACGGGCGCGCAGACGCGTTTCGCCACGAACTCCTCCGTCGCGAATTCGCCGACCGTGCGCGTGAGCTTCAGCGTGTCGCCGTCGAGTTTGCCGTGGTAGGTGATGAGAACGTCCATGTCCTGCGTGGTCAGCTGTTCCACGAAGGACACGGCGTCCCCGACAATCCTTCCGTCCTTCAGGTCGGTCACCCCCTGCTCCCCCATCCGGTCCCACGCCGCCTTGCCCGTGAGCGTGCCGCCGTCGGCCTTAAGTTCATAGGAATATTTCTGCAGACCCACCTGGGTGTCGAATTCCGCAGCCCATTTGCCGTCGATGCCGGCGCCGCGGGCGAAGGCCAGAACGGTGAAGCAGGCGCCGGCGATGCCGATAAGTCTGAGTCGTGATTTCATGATTGGGGGGGATTTCGATCAGGCCATCCCGATTGCCGCTGGCAAGCCAGAAGAGTCTGAGTTTCTCGCGCACGGCTTCAGGCGCGTGCACGGCGCGGCGCAAAGCTCCAACCCAGACCACTCGTCGCGCGCGAAACAAGGTCGGTGGCGTGAAACAAACATCATTTCCAGGTTTGCGGCTGACCTGCGTCACCACGAAATCGTTTCTTGGGTCCCACGCACTGCTACGCATAAGTCCGTCCCAAATGGCGCCAGCCATTTGCTCAGAAACCTGGAGGGCGAAGCCTGACAGGTTTCTAGCCGCCGGCAAACGGCGGGATGAAGACCACCAGGGCGTCCTCGGTCAGCGGAGCGCCCCACCGGGTGAACGCTCCATTGACCGCCACCCGCAATTGTCCGGTCGCCAGCGTGAAGCCATGCCGGCGCGCCAGCTCGTCAAAAAGCGCCGCTGGCGTGGCCGCCGCGGTCGTGACCCTCTCCTCCTGACAGCCCGCCTGCTCGCGCAGCATGGCGTAATACCGCACCCGCACGGCTTTCATGGCGCTCGATAGTGCGATTTCCCGCCCGTTTTTTCCCGGAGCCGGATGTCCCGGATGACGATTCCGTGCGAGACCGCCTTTCCCATGTCATAGATCGTCAGGGCCGCCACGCTGGCCCCGGTCAACGCCTCCATTTCAACGCCGGTCTTCCCGTGGGCCTGGACCCGGCAATGGATGACCGCATCCGCTCCACCGGAAGGCAGCTCGATCTCGACCTGGCAGTCGTCGAGCGCCAGCGGATGGCAGAGCGGAATGAGTTCACTGGTCTTCTTGGCCCCCATCACTCCTGCCAGAATCGCCGTGGCAAAGATCGGCCCCTTGGCCGTCGCGATGTCGCCCGAGCTGAGCTGTCGCGCCAGCTCCGCCGGCAAGGATACGACCGCCACCGCGTGGGCCGTCCGCTTCGTCACCCGCTTGGGGCCGACATCCACCATGCTCGGCTGGTTCCTGGCATCCACATGGGAGAACATGCCTACCAATGTTGCGCAAAGCCGGCGCGGCGCAAAGGGATTCTCTCACATCCACCGCCAGAACCGCACGGCCGTGCCGGCTGGAAAGTCCCGGCGGTCCGCCGGCAGCTCGACAAAACCGGAGGTGCCGGTCAGCCCGGCAAAATCTCCGGAGGTGTTGAGTGGTGCGGGTCGGGCCAGCTGTTCGCCGCGAGGGCTCTGCGCTGTCACGACCGGCAGAAAACCCGTCAGTTCGTCCTTCAACTTCACGGCCTCGGTCAGCACCGCGGACTGCGGTTCCTCCAGAATCAACCCGGCCATTCCTGCCAACGCCAGCAGGGCGTAGCGGTGTAAACAGATATAGGAGGACGCAGGGTTCCCGGGCAGCGCGAAGACCGGGGTTCCCCGCGGGCTGAGGCCGAACCAGAAGGGCCGGCCGGGCCGCTGGCTTACTCCGTGGAAGACCTTCTTGACTCCAATCTCCTCGAGCGCCGGCGGGACGAAATCCAGCTTCCCCTTCGACACACCGCCGGTGATAACCACAACGTCATGTTCCGCCACGATTTGCCAGAGCTGGTGCTCGATTTCCGTGGGTACGTCGCGCACATGGAATCGCTCCACACAGCGGTGTCCGGCGGCGATCAACGCCGCGCGCAAGGCAAGGTCATTCGAGCGGCGGAGCTGGTGCGGCGCCACCGCTGCTCCCACCTCCACCAGCTCGTCCCCCGTCGTCACCACCGCGATCTTGGGCTGCCTGCTCACCTGCAGTTGCGCGTAGCCGCAGGCGGCCGCCACCGCAATCTCCCGGCCGCCAAGACGGATGCCCGGCCGCACGACGACCGAACCTGCCCGGCGGTCCGAACCGCGGCGATGAATCGCCTGCCCGATCGTGAGCGTGGTGCCGGCGGAAATCTGTATGAACCCGTCCTCCCGGGTCACATTCTCATAGGGTACGACGACCTCGGCGCCCTCCGGCAGCACGGCGCCGGTCATGACCTCGATGCAGGCATCCGGCGCGGGCAGGAGCAGCGGCCTCGCGCCCGCCGCCTGCAGGCCGGCCACCCGAAACCGCCGCCTGCCCGCCTCCCAAAGATCACACCGCAGCGCATAACCGTCCATTGCCACCCGGTCAAACGGCGGCAGATCGCGGTCGGCGACCAAGGGCTGGCGGAGAACCCGGCCGTCCGCCTCCCCGATCGCACAATCCTCACCCGGCAGGACCGCGACCGCCCCCAGCACCTGCTTCTCAGCCTCTGCAACCGAAAGCATGGACTGAGCCTAGCACATCCACCAGCTGGATCCAGTTTCTTGCTTGGATTCGCCTTTTCGCGCTTCTGCGGTTTGCGTTTGGATGTTCCCGTTCATGTCTGAACTCCGTGACCAGTTCAACCGGCCGCTCCGCGACCTCCGCATCTCGGTGACTGACCGCTGCAACTTCCGCTGCCCCTATTGCATGCCGGCGGAAGTCTTTGGGCCGGGCTATGCATTTCTGCATCCAGCGCAGGTGATGTCGCTGGCCGAATTGCACCGCATCGTGCGGCAGTTTGTCCGCCTGGGCGTGGACAAGGTGCGGATTACCGGCGGCGAACCTCTTCTCCGGTCCGACGTCCCGGAGTTGGTTCACCTACTCAAGCACGACTTGCGGATCGGCGACGTGGCGCTGACGACCAACGGCCTGCTGCTGGCGCGGCAGGCGGCCGCGCTGCGCCAGGCCGGGCTCGACCGCCTCAATGTCAGCCTCGACAGCCTCGATCCGGCAACTTTCGCCCGCATGAGCGGCGGGGCCGCCGGCCAGCGGGTCGAGCGGGTGATCGAGGGCATCTCAACCGCGGCGCAATGCGGGTTTCCCATCAAGCTCAACATGGTGGTGCAGCGTGGAGTGAACGATCATGACATCCCGGCCATGGCTGCCTGGGCGCGCGACCGGGGGCTGGTCCTGCGCTTCATCGAGTTCATGGACGTGGGCAACCACAACGGCTGGTGCCGCGACCTGGTGGTCCCGGTGCAGGAGATTCTTGCGCGGCTGTCCGCCCGGTGGCCGCTCGAGCCGTGCGCGCCCACCCGCCGGGGCGAGGTTGCGGTCCGCTATCGCTACACCGATGGCCGGGGCGAGGTCGGCTTGATCGGCAGTGTCACCGAGCCGTTCTGCCGCGACTGCCATCGGGCGCGGCTTTCCGCCGACGGAAAGCTCTACACGTGTCTCTTTGCCACGGCCGGCTGGGATGTTCTGGCCGCGGTGCGCGCCGGGGTCAGCGATGAAGCGCTGTTTGACTATCTCTGCCGGGTTTGGGGCGGCCGGCTCGATCGTTACTCCGACGAGCGCGCCGAACTGCTGGCCCGCCACGAGATCCGCCGGAAGGTCGAGATGAGCTATATCGGCGGCTAATACCGCGCCGACCGTCCGAAGTAATCGAGCATCCACACCTCCAGCCACACCCGGTAACGGCCTTCGTAGGTCATCTTGCCGAATTCTTCCCGCTGAAAATGCGGCAGCAGGAAGCCGAGTTCCGTGTTGAGCCGTTCCAGCTCGAACTGTTGTTGATTGAGGTCTTCGACCGGATCCACCGTCCATGGGACGAGCTGCCCCTGCACTGCGGCGAGGCGCTGCTGGTGGTAGACCAGGAGCCGCGCGAGGCTGCGCCGCCACGGTTTGCGCTCCACCAGCCAGTTCTCCGGATAGAATCCACCAAACGGCAGGTAAAGATTGTCCGTGACATAGCGCATCCCGTCCTCCGTGCGGGACATCAACGTGCAGCAGACTGAAATGGCGCCGCTGGCCTGCGGCACAAACGTGATCTGGATGCGGATCTTCGCCGCCCGGTCCTGATAAACGGACACTCGCAGGTAAATGCCGCCCCCGATCTCAGCCTTCAACGACTGCACCTGGGCATAGTGCTGCGCACGCAGCCATTGGCGCACCTTGAGCAGGCGTGCGTGGGTCGGCCATTCCTCCCCGCTGGCGTTGGTCACGTATTTGGGAAACAACGGCAGAGGGCTTTCGCTCAATGCCAGGATCGCGAGCCAATTATAGACCGTCTCCATCAGGAACCAAACCAGGAACAAAGCAGTCGCGACCACCCAGAACGGCCGGGTGCTCAAACCCCACTCCAGTGCCAGGAACGCACCGCCCAGCGCAAACAGCAGCCAGCGCAACCAGCGCACAAAGATCGCAATCACCGGTGAGGCCAGCCGCTGGTTCAACGAAAAAAGCACCAGCGAAAGAATGGCGATGGCCAACAGAAAATAGACGGGATCGAATTCCACGAGGACAGGATCTGCAAAAACCCGCGGCCGAAACCGGCCGCCGGGCAGCATCCGCAGGCTGGGCCTAACTTAACCGCACCGGCATGATGACACAAATGAAACTCTCCAGGGTCTTGAAGACCCCAGGACTTACCTCGTCCTTCAATTCGAAGAAGACCTCGTCCTTGGTCAGCGCCCGCAGCGGATCCAGCATGAACTGCGGGTTGAAAGCCACCTGCAGATCGGGACCGCTGTAGGAAATGGCCATCGATTCATGGGCCTCGCCGAAGTCCGGACTGGCGGCGGTGATTTCCAGCAGATTGCTGCTCAGCTTGATTTTGACCGAGTTGGCCTTCTCGTTGCAGACCAGGGCGGCGCGGTGCACACACTGGAGGAGCAGCTCGCGCTCCAGTTTGATGCGCTGGTGGGTTTCCTTCGGAATGACCTGCTGGTAGTTCGGATAATTGCCCTCCACCACTTTGGAAAAGAGATAGATGTTCTCGATCAGACCGCTCGTGTCCTTGTCAGTGGCGATCTGGAACGACGCCCGTCGTTCATTAAACGAGATCTTCAGCTTCGAACCTTTGTCCAGCAGCCGCAGCAGTTCGGCCACCGTCTTGGCGGGCAGGATGATGCTGCCGGCATTGGCGGCGGGAAATTCCAGCTCCTTGCTGATCAACGCCAGCCGCCGTCCGTCTGTGGCCACGAGGGAAAGCTTGCCGTCACGGAAGTTCAAATACACGCCATTGAGAATATACCGCGTTTCATCGGCCGACTGCGCATAGGCCACGCTTCGGAGCATGTTGGCCAGCTCCAGCTGCTCGAGGGAAAACCATTTGTCCTCTCCAAAATCCGGGAGCGGTGGAAACTCCTCCTTGCCGATTCCCATGATCCGGAATTGCGACCCGCCCGAGGTGAGTTTCACCTGATGGTTGGGCGCCGCCTCCAGGGTGACATCGATGTTGGGCAATTCCCGGATGATTGTCGCCAAACGTTTAACCGGCAGCGTCACCGAGCCCGGCTCCTTCACTTCCGCCTTGATTTTACAGCGGGTCCCCAGATCGAGATTCGTCGTGGTCAGCGCAATGTTGTCCTTCTCCGTTTCGATCAGGACATTGCTGAGAATCGGCATTGTCGCCTTTGACCCGACAACGTTGAGGACCTGCTGCAATCCGTTGCTGAAATGGTCGCGGTTGATTTTGAACTTCATGAGGGAGGGGAAATTGGAGTCATTAACAAAGGATATTCAGGAGAAGGTTCAACAAGGAATTATTCCATCTTATTATGTGCGGTGAATTTGCCCAATAACTGGCAGAGGAAGGGACGTTTTGACTCGACGGCAGGGAAAAGGAGTGCCGGTGAACAAAAGACCAACAACTGGATGGAAAAGAGGCTTTGTTCATCAGAGGCGTAGTTGGTGGAGGTTATTGGTTGGAAGCTGGAGGGTTCTTGACGGATTGTTTCCGTTGCAGACGGAGGTGGGAAATAGAGAGGGAACGTCGGAGCTGGCGGACAACGCCAAAACAGATGTAGCCGAGAAAGAGCACCAGGAACGCAATTTCCTGCAGCTTCCAGGCGAGTGCGCCCACGATAAGCACCAAAATGAAGGTCCAAAGACGGGTCTTGGTCCGCCAGTCAACCTGTTTAAAGGTCGGGTAGCGAATGGTGCTCACCATCAGCATTGAGATCAGCAGCAACAGAATCGGCAAAGCGAACGTTGTCTTCTGAAGGGAACGCTCGTTATCGGCCAGGTGAAGAAGAAACAGCACGAGCGAGGCGACCGCACCGGCGGCAGCCGGAACAGGCAGTCCAAGGAAATCCTTGTTCGATTCGTGTTCGGAACGATGCAGCAACGGATTCGTAATGACGTTGAATCGCGCCAGGCGCACGGCTGCGCACAACAGATAAATGAAGGCAACAAACCAGCCGAACTCGCGAAACCACTGGTAGCCTTCCTGTGGCGCAAGGATTAAAAAGAAGACCATTAGTGCTGGCGCGATCCCGAAAGAGACGATGTCAGCGAGCGAATCGAACTCCGCACCGAACAAGGAGGTGCGGCCACCCATTCGTGCCAGCCGGCCGTCCAATGAATCGAACAGAACTGCCGCAAGAATCAGCCACACCGCCTGGATGTAATATTCCCGCGGCAGATGACCGGTGTGCACCTCGGCAAAAGCGCCGCCGTCCGCAATCAGCCGCGCCTGGATGCACTTGATCACGGCGACAAAACCGCAAAACAGGTTTCCGGCCGTCATCAGATTGGGCAGGAAATAGATGCGGCTGGCCTGGGTGACGTTATAAGGATTCTCGCGCGACTTGAGATCGAGCATGGGGGGAAGCGGGCCGGCAGGAGAAAATTACTCTGATGGCGCAGTCTATTTCTTGCTCGCCGTCAGGCTCTCGAGATACCTCCAAAACTTGGAATGCTGTTCAAAGAGCTGCTGTTCGGATACCGGGAGTTTGGTGCGGAAGAGAAAGTCCTCCAGTGAATCCTTGTGCAGGATATAGTGGGTGTGAAGGTTGTCCCCGGTCACTTCGAAGTAGAACCGGAAGTCGCCTGATCGAAGCCGGTAGAACACCCGGCCGCTCCTCGTAAAGCGTCCAAACGGCTCGCGCGGGTTGGCGAGATCCTCCGGGGTCAGCCGGCTGATCGGGTCAATGACGGCCATCTGCTCCAGCTTGTCGAGCCGGTTGAGCTCGCGCATGCTCTGGTCGGAGAAAGTTACTTGGTACATGGCTTCGGACGGCACCGCGGCCGGGCCTGTTGACCCAAAGCAACCGGCAGTGTGATTCAGGTATATCCATTTCTCCATTCTCTCAGCAAGATCACAATCAGGGTTCGTCGGGTGCCAGCGTTGTAGCCGGCCGCGTTGAGGCAGGCTGCCGGGGTCAGCGCCCCCGGCTACAGCTTCACGAGCGTCAATGGGAAGGTTTTCCTGTCGCCGGCCGCGTTGGGGCCGGCAGAAAGGCCAGGGTTAGCACATTCGACAAACTCAGGGCAGGCGCCCCGGCTACAGATGCCGGTGGTCCTCCGGCCGGCCGCACGAACAATTGAATGGTCTTGAGCGGCGAAATGGCGCCATAAGTTCAGCCGGGTGAAAAGAACCGCCGCCAACCTCGTTGTGCAAGTTCTGCTGCTCGGCCTCAGCCTCGTGGCCCCGGCCGCCGGAAGAGCGGCGCCGGTGGAGATCGAAATCCCGGTCCGTTCCGGCGGTTACGGCACGGCCTTCTACGAGGAAACGGCGCGGCGGTTCGAGGCTCTGCGGCCAGGCGTGAAGGTCAACCTCTACGGCGATCCCCGGATCGAGGACAAGGTGCGCGTCCGCCTCATGGGCGGCGACTATCCGGATGCGGCCCTCGCACCCTATCTTTTGTGGCCGGCCCTCATCCAGGCGGGCAAGGTGCGGGATTTGACGGCGGATCTGGCCGGCACGAACTGGGAGGGCGACGCCCGTTGGGGGGACACCTTTCTCCCCGGGGCGCTGGACTCCTGGCGCCTGGACCGCCGGGTTTACGGTGTGCCGCTGAGCTACGCCTGCTGGACGATTTTCTACAATCAGCGGATGTTCCGGGAACATCGCTGGATCCAGCCGCAGACGTGGGACGATTTCTTTGCCCTGTGTGGCCGGATCAAGGCCGCCGGCGTCGCGCCGCTCAGCCTGACCGGCATCTATGGAACCTATCCGGATGCATTCCTGCGCGCCGCCTATTACAACCTGGCCGGGGCGAAGGCCTGGAAAGAACTCAACGATCTGCGGCCCGGAGCGCGCCTCGATCCGAGGTATGTCCGGAGCGCCGCGCTCCTGCAGCGGATCATGCAGCAGGATGCGCTGCGGGGCTGGGAGGGAGCCACGCACACCTCGGCGCAGCTGGCCTTTTTGGAGGGAAACGCCGCCATGACGGTGTCCGGATCGTGGATGATCCAGGAGATGACCGGGAAAATCCCGGACGATTTCGAGCTCGGCGTGATGAATTTTCCGGTGTTTCCAGAGGGAGTCGCCGATCCGACCACCGTCCAGACCGGCAGCGACAGCTTCTTTGTGTTCGCCACGGGCGATCCGCAGCGCGAGCGGCTGACGGTTGATTTCCTCCGTTTCCTCACTTCGCGGGAGCGGGCCGCGGCGTTCGTCCGCGAGGTCGACAGCCCCGTGGCGGTGCGGGGTGTGCCCGTCGAGGCCTTTTCCACCCGGATGCGGTCGACCGCCGCCCTAATTGCGCAGGCCAGGGAGGCGTTCAACATGCCGCAGGTCATGCTCGAACCGCCGGCGGTCCGCCAGGCGCTCACCGACAGCCGGATTGAATTGATGGCGGGCCGGATCACCCCGCAGCAATTCGCGGAAAAGATCGAAGCCGCGGCCGGCCGGGACCGGGCGCGGGCGGCGAATCCCGGCCAGGTTGATTACCGCCACTGGCTCGCGGGATCGATGCTGCTGGTGCTGGTGGGAGGCCTGGCGGCATGGCTCGTCGTTGCCGGCCAGCGCCGCCCGGGCTTCGACCCGCGGTCCGCCGCGCAGCGGGATTCGGCGTTCGCACCGCTGCGCCCTTCGGTCGGGCTGGGATTTGTCGGGCCGGCGCTGCTCATTTACGGCGGGTTCGTGCTCCTGCCGGGGCTGGCGGCCTTCAGCTGGGCCTTTCTGCGGTGGGACGGAATTGGAGCACGCAGCTGGGCGGGCTGGTTCAATTTCCGGTCGCTGCTTTTTGAAAACGACGTCTTCTGGCAGGCGCTGGGAAACAATCTCTATCTCATGCTGGTGCCGGCCGCCGTGGTGGTGCCGCTGGCGCTGTTGTTCGCCCTGCTGATCCACCGCGGGGTCTGGGGTGCGGGTCTGTTCCGGGTGGTCTTCCTGTTTCCCAACCTGCTCGGCGGGATCGCCGCCACCCTGCTCTGGCTCAACGCGTATGAACCGCACGGCGGGCTTGTCAACGCCAGCCTGGTCGCGCTCGGACGCTGCCTCGACATCGGCTGGCTGCGCAACTTCGATGGATTTCCCTGGCTGGCGCAGCACCACCTGTATGGGGCGCTGATTCCGATCTATCTGTGGATGGCGTGCGGATTCAACCTGGTGCTCTACCTGGCGGCGATGGAGGGCATCGACCCGCAGCTTTACGAGGCGGCGGAAATCGACGGCGCGCCGGTCTGGCGGCAGTTCTTCGCGATCACGCTGCCGATGATCTGGGAGGTGGTCGTCATTTCGGCGGTGTTTCTCGTCATCAGCGGCCTCAACGCCTTCGAGATGATCTGGCTGCTCACCTCGCAGGATCCGGCCAGCGCCAGTCAGACCCTCGGCACGCTGATGATCACCTCGATGTTCAAGGAGTTTCAGATCGGGCGCGCCGCGGCCATCGCCGTGGTCATGTTCGTGCTGGTGTTGACCGCCAGCGCGGGTGTGATGCGCGGATTGAGGCGGGAGGATCCGGAATGACCTCCGCCCATCGCCGCCCACCGGTTCGTGTAAGCCGCCTGCTGATGGCCGCGGCGTTGATTGGCTATACCGCCTGGGTCGTCTTCCCGATGATCTGGATGGCCTATTCCTCCCTGAAACCCGACGCGGAGATCTTCCGTGACCCGTTCGCCCTGCCGGCGGCCGGCCACGTGGAATTTGGGAATTACGGGCGGGCCTGGCACCAGGGGCATTTCGGCGACTACTTCCTGAACAGTGTCCTGGTAACGGCGGTCTCGGTGACCGCGATCGTGCTCCTCGGCGCGATGGCCGGTTACGCGCTCAGCCGCTTTTACCATCCCGCCGGCCGGGCGGTCTACTGGCTGTTCCTGGCCGGCCTTACGATCCCGGCCCAACTGGCGATGGTGCCGCTGTTCTTTGAATTGCGCGGACTCGGCCTGCTCAATTCACGCTGCGGGCTGATGCTCGTCTACACGGCCAACGGCCTGCCGTTTGCAATCTTCATCCTCGCGGGCTTCTTCAAGTCCCTGCCCCGCTCGCTCTACGAGGCGGCGGTGGTCGACGGCTGCACTGAGTTCTCGGCGTTCTGGCGCGTGCTCCTGCCGCTCGCCCGGCCGGGACTGGTCACCGTCGCCATCTTCCAGTTCATCGGCATCTGGAAGGAGTACTTCTTCGCCTTCCTGCTGGCCAACGGCGGCGACGGCGGCGCGCGCACGCTCCCGCTCGGCCTGGCCAACCTCGCCATCACTTCGCAGTACCGGACCGACTACGGCATGCTGTTTGCCGGGCTGGTGCTGGTGACCATCCCGATTCTCATCGTGTACGTCTGCCTGCAAAAGCACCTCGTCAAAGGCATCACCGCCGGCGCGCTGAAGGGTTGATCTTGCCGCCGTCGATGCACCTGCGGGAGAAGCGCGCAACGGCTGAGCGTCGGTGGCTCCAAGTCTTTTCGACCAGGGAATTGAATTTGGCGATGATGGGTCATCGGCAGAGGTGATCTTCGCCGGACCCCATTCGAACGCCGCATTCAGTACCTTACGACGCGCAAACCCGGAACCCGCGCAAAAGCCATATCCCGCGAAACGAGCGGGATCCGGTGGTAAAGTGCCGTTGCTGCGATCCAGAGATCGTTTTCCCCGAGTTCAAACGGCAGGCGCGCCTGGATCCTGCCGGCAAAGACTGCGAGATCCCGGCCGAGCGCCAAACGCTCATAACCGCGGAAGAAGCGGAGCGTCTCGGCCGCACTGGCCCCGACGGCGAATTCACCCATCGTCACGACGCTGACCTGCTTGGTCTCGTGCCGGTGTTGCCGCAGGAAATTCTGACAGACCGGCGGGCCGCCGGAATGCAGTTCGTCCGCCAGGTCGATGAAGAACGTGGTATCAAACAGCATGGCGCACCTTCGGCCGGCCGGACCGGCGGGGGGCAACCTGGCGCTGCCGCAAGATCGCGACGTCAACCTTGGGCGGATTGGCGGCCAGTTCCTCCAGGTAGTCCGCCGGATCCTTCTCCGGTTCGAAGGTTCGCCGAGCAATACGTTGCCATGTTTATGTGTACCACTAAACTCACTACGTATTGCTGTCGAACAGATAAAACTGTAGGTCTAATCGTGCTTTATCTCATCTCCTATAGGTAGCCCATTTACTTTTGCCCCCCCCTCCCGAACAGATAGTAGTCGCGATAGGCTATTATACTATAACGATTTTTAATTTACAATCTGTGGCCCATGGAACTAATCAACATCATTCGCTAACTCGACGCTTTAACGTTCATTGCCTCAATAAAACTTTTATAAAACTGCGACACAAGCTTTCAAGTATATCCACACTGCTGACTATATGGACTAATCTGTGCAGGCATCGGAAAACGACTGACGCTGTTGGGAAAAGACCGGATGGCGAGGAAATGCAGTATATAATAATAATAATAATAATAATACCCTGCTGATTTCTTAAGCGCTGTAACACCTAGGTCTTTCCCCAGACCGTTAACACGATTCAAGAGCGCCCGGCCAATGCAGACACACTGGCCGTAAACCTTGCTTCCCACGCAAGGTGTATTGTTACCAGGCCGAACACAGCCGAGGCTGAGCCGGTACCGATTCGTCCACCAGTTAGAAGATGACAAGCTTGGTTTGCTCGGTGGCGGGTTCGAACCTGATGGACGGTCACCCATCCAGGTAGTAACCGGGCTCGCCGTTGCTTAACTTCACTGATCGAGACCAGCTACATACCGCACGGCCACCACCACCACTAAATATATTTGCCCGATATACTTCTACGGCGCAGCAGCGTGGCCGTCGGATTTTAGCCGGACTTACCGGACTCGAAGATGGCGACCCGGCGCGAGTCGGCGGTCAGCCGTCGTCCGTCCCGCAGCCAGAGAATCCGCGGCTCCGGGTTCCCGACGGCCTGGCAGGACAAACGAACAGGCCGCCCACCTGGACGTGCGTCACGGCCGCAGGCGACACGATCAACTCCGGCGGCTCGCCTGTTGGCAGGGGAGACACAGAAAATGTTAACAATTAAAATTCGGTCTGCATTTCAGCCATTATCTATTTGGCATAGAGGCATGAAGCATCGGCACAGTCAATTAATTCCGCAAAAAGTAAAGTCAGATAATTTGGCAGGCAGACAGCCCTGAATCGTTCTCATCCGTCTCCCGAACGCAGAAACCCAACAGACAGAGATTGGAAATTTCGACCCAACAGCAAAGTATTTGTCCAGTAATAAATGTGTATCATCCTACAATAAGTTTGCCGGTTCTTGCCTAATTACCTAAGTTATGTAGGCCGGCCAAACACGATTTTAAGGTAGAATGGTGACCATGCTAAGCACGTCTAAGTATGTAGAACAGATATACGTGAGAGTTCCAATAATAGTCATAAAGTGGACAAGGGTGCATAGGCCTATTCAGAAGACAATAGTTAAGAGTGTCGATGTACCTGGCTGTCTGCAGCACAGTACGCCGGCGACCAGTCCGGGCCGGAACCCGCAAGGACGCTGATCCGGTGAGTCCGTGGCGGACGACGTCACGTCCATCTGTCCGCCCGTTATGCACGAGTCCAGACCGTAGCTGCGGTGCGGACACCCGGACCCGACTCCGGCCATGTTACCCTGCAAATATTAGCATTATAGGACTCAGACTATATGCGGGGAAGTCAAATAATAACCTGCAATACGAAATAAACTTGGTCATTATTAGACGACCCCGCGTATCAGTTTGTGTGAATCTGATACTAAATTTGATGTCATTTACCAGTTGCGATTAATGAAGTTAATTATAAACAGCACCTCGGACTATAATGTCGTAAACGATTAGCCTATAACGATTTCAAGTTGCAATAATTTTTGACAAGCCACTCGAAGAATGCTAGGATTCCATGTTCAGAATGAGTTACCCAGAGCTGCTGAGCAGTGTCCTACTCCTACCTCTGCCAATGGGCAATGGCTATCAATGTCGGATCCTTCTAGCACAAGACCACGAGAAAATGTGCCGAGTTTAATGTCTAATAAGGTCGAAAATTATTATTGTCAAGTCTATAGATGCGCCATTCCCGCCTCGGGCATCAGGCGAATAAAATGAGGTAGCATGGCCTCGGCACGGACCCCGGAAGAGGTTAGTCTTTACGACGTCCTCGGCCTAGGCGAGCGTTTGATTATAAAACTATTCCGTTAAAGGAATTAACCGGCTTTTCCCACATCAGTCGCTTCGCACATCGGTGTCTTGAAGATTGCGGAACAATTGTTTATGTAGACATTGGGCAGGTCAATTGATTCAGCATATTCAGCAAATGACAATAATGTTCCGTCGATGTATCCATGCACATGTATCGTCCCCATACAAGAATTATCGCAGCGAAGAGACGGGTCCAGCAAGCTATTGGAAGGATGCTCCAAACAAAACGAGATCGCATAACTAGAACAGCGACGGAGCTTTGCTCTGGATTCCAGCGAAGCGATCGACTTTGTGTGCTTTTGATTTCGATGGCAACTATTTAATCTGCATAATGTGCCTATATTTACTATTGTATCGCACGTATTATTACATCGATGTAATAACCCACTCACGACTGACATGAAACAATATCGTTTCGCTAGGACTCGCAGCTCTCCGCTCCACCGCCTAACTATGCGCGATCTTCGTTTGTCACTCAGCAGGGTCGGAACAATATCGGCGGGGCATGCTTCCATGCAGCCGTGCCTGTCGTCACAAAGTTCAAAGTTCACTAACGTCTTATTTACCGTGGCACTTACACCTTCCGTGACCAGCACCACGCCGCTTCTAGGTGCGGGGTGAATTCACTTGCGTTCAATTGAGCATACACAGTGTTACCTGCACCCAGCAGAGGTGAATCCACCTTGAACTCCCCAGCCGTTAAGCCGGTACCAAATTTGCCTACGCACGGAGCGTGACAGGCTTGGTCTGCCTCGTGGTGCAACTGCAACCAATTAAAGGCTATGCACCACGACGCCACCAACCGAATTTTTTATGGGATGGACCCTCTGATTCGCTCCGATACGACCAATATACACGTGTACACTTCTTCCGCGCGGCGCCAGCGGTGCACGGCCCGCACTGCCCGCCGTCGTCCTGCACGGCGTTCAGCGCGTAGCATCCGCTCAGCGCCATCGCGTCCTTCCACGTCACCGTCCGCATCAGGTCGAGGCTCTCCGGGCCACAGACGGCCCACCCGGCGGCGCACAGGGCCGCCGACGCGTCCCGTCGCCGACGGGCCCCGACCAGCGGCCGCCGCACGCGCGAGACCCGGGTGGCGTCGGTCCTGAGGCCTTCCGTGCTGCCGTCACGACATCCCGACTTGATCGCTGTAGCGAACAACAGTACATATCGCTTCGGCTAGGACTCGAACAACAATATCTAATAGTATGTCATGAATGTAGGGACTATTCATAACAGCAGTTTATGCCTAAATTTCAGCATAGCGATCAAGTAATATGGGATTGTGATAATTTCTCCCTCAGAATCAGAACATATGCAATAGTACTGTATAGGTCATTCAGTGACTGGTCTGATAATGTAGATGATGACATTTCCGACATTTATATCGATTAATCTGCATTTTGTGATATCCTGTTAGCTGAAGAAGTCACAGTTTCGGGGCTTAAACATATTATGTTGACTCGGACTTTTAAGCTTGTTTCAGGTCTGAAACACCGTGCGGATTGATCGCCATTTCAATTCTCCTCAATTTTTGTCCATAGTTTGTAAACTGCTATTAATTAACATCCTGATTCTAAATATCATGATTGTCTCCTAATCGTCTGTCGGACAACAACACCATGCTGATTCGATTTGATCTGCGGCGTTCCGTCTCAGAGTTCGTCAGAAACTTAATTCGCATTTAGGCGAGGAGGGCAAGCGTGCTACATGGGGCTTTTGGAAATTTCGTTCCGGCATGGCTATAATGGATTTTCCACGATGACCATATCATGCTGGCGGGAAGATAACGGGAAATCCAGGGGCCATATAACGGAGGTATACAAGAGTGCTTGCACGATGAGCCGATGCAACATAACGTACAAACTACCACGCATAGAGCAGAGGTCAAAAAGATTAATGGCAAGGCGCGATCAAACTTACATGCAAATAGGCTAGCATAGGCCTACACCTACCTCTGTCGCGGTGTTGGGCTGCTGACGAAACGCGCCACAGTAGCACGACAATCAGCATCAGTTGCAGACGGACCAGGTGACAACCACGAACCGCGGCAGGCGCAGCAGAGTCCGAAAATTGGATTTTGTTATTTCCATTTTCCGATGGTTTTGCAGGCTGCTTCCGCGACGACGATGTTTTTCTTCTTTTCAAACCACCGTGTGTGTCGGCAATTTATTGTCCTCAGGTCGTCGGTAACATCACCGTGCCACGGGGCGCGTACGCACTGGACACATGGCATAGAATTACAGAGTGAAGTTACATTAAGTGACTTCGACAATCGGCACCGATTAACAAAATAATTAGTGCAATATAATAACTTACGTTTTCAACTCTTGAGCCCAATGCTTACAATAATGCAAAAAAGATGGACACAAAAGCAGAACAAAATGGTATAACAAACGGAGCAAGTTGATCGATCTATTGCGATCCGTGGCTTTCTAAAAAGCAATGCGGACTGCGATTGCAAATGTGCAAGTGCGATGGTGGGGGGGGGAAGTCCGCGCGCATTTTGATTGAGCGATCATCTAGTGATATGTCGGTACGGGACTCGGCCTCTATTACCTCGTTCCACCCAGTCCGCTGCTTTCTAGCCTTTATGTCCGTCCACTCTGTTATTGAAGTGTCTACCTCACTCGACACTACCTGAACCCCTCCCACCCCCTACCCCCTCGCGGGACGAACCAAACATTCATATCGATAACGAGATCGATAAGCATCATAAAGACAGCAACATTCTCGATTTTGCTATTGATTGGCCGAAACCATTGACTTCCATCGGTTTACGGTTGGGTCAAAGAAGTGTCACGATTGTTGCTACGTAGTACAACTCCATACAGGCTTATCGAGAACATTATCAGAAAAAATGCATATGCATGAGGTAGATGTCGGTGTCGTAGCTGCCGACTGTCGACTTTGACTTTGTTGTTCCGTAATAAACGACCAAGACGTCAGCGCTGATAACGGTAGAACCGAGTGTCGGATTTTGATGAA
This sequence comes from uncultured Verrucomicrobiae bacterium, assembly GCA_963804395.1. Lineage (GTDB taxonomy): Bacteria > Verrucomicrobiota > Verrucomicrobiia > Opitutales > Opitutaceae > Fen-1467. Next base: position 155,396 of record CAWDQK010000021.1, read on the forward strand.
TTTTTTTTCGCTGGTTCGTATTGAAGCGGGCTACATGTGGGGTAAACGGCGTCGCGAAATACGGTGACCTTCATGGTAAATTTTCAAGGTCAATCGGTCTGCACATGACGGTCCGCGAATTGCCACAAAACTCATCGCGCAGCATCGAAACGGTCTGAGACTAGGAAATTTCGTTCTTACCGGCTAATGTGCCCCGGGAGGGGCAACTAACGACCAGCAGGTTGTATGCCCATTTTCGCACTCGTTGACCTTAAATTTCAAGGTCATCCTAAAACATTTTTTTTATCTAGACCAGCCATGTTTGCAAATATTGAGGAGATGTCAAGTTTCTCCGTTAGTACAACCTCTTGCGTACAAACGCCTCGCAGGTCATATGGCGATATTGCAACTGCGTGACCTTCGTTTTGAAGGTCAAAGAAAAAAATGCGTAATGGACCACTACTCCGACGTCTTTCGACTTTCGTCGACGCCGTTCGGGATACCGACAGAGGACATTTTTATACGTTTTTCAGACCAACTCCGACGAAAAAAAATTCAAGATGGCCGACATACGATTTTTCGAGAAAAAAATCGATAATTTTTTTAAATACTTCCTGTCGACCTTGACTCACCAAAATTTTACCACAGGTGGCCCTCGCCGACCCCTACCACGCCTCCAAACCGCAAAGGACTCAGACGAAAACTGAGTTTTTGGAGAATTTTGTTTCGAAAGTCCAAAATCTTTTGGGATGCCCAACTTAGGGGCGTTAGCACTCGGGACCCATGAGCTTAATTTTCGATCTGGTTGCATACGTGGACACTAGGGGACCCCCTACACTCCTGTCATTAAAAACAATCGGAAAAGTTTACTCCAAATGGCCCTAACGCGCCTCCGAAAAAGTGACAGTTTTTGACTTTTTTCGCAACTTCAAAAAATCACTGCACCTAGGTGCCACCCTATTTAGACGCCGTCTATATGTCGTCAAAGACTACGACATACGTAGTTTACAACGACGTGTCGTCGACGTCCGTCCGACGTTCCGCCGATTTATGGCGAATTTTCAAAATCGGTCGAAATGACAAAAATCAACTTTTTTGCCAACTTCGACACATCGTTGCGCCTACATTTCTACATATTTCCATACAATATTACACGTCGTCAAAGTCCTGCAGGTGGACTATCAGATGACATACGAGCGAACGTCGTCCGACGCTCATATGATTTATGGCGAATTTCCACAGTCGACAAAAAATCGTTGGAGTTGGACTGTGGACCGTGCCCATTCACGGTTATCACAGTACTGTGACGTAACGTAACGTAACGTAATGTAACGTCACGTCGGTGTCACATACTCGACCCGGAAGATTTTGCATGCAATAATTGCTTATTTTGTGCTGTTATTGAATGGGGTCATGCGTAGGGGTTTTCTAGTTGAGCTGGCGATCGAAATATGAAAATTGGTGTGCAATTAATGCACTTTTATGAGTTTGAAAGTGCTTTGATTCTGTGGCGAACAGCCACGGTCGTTCGGCCATCTCAGAGCGGCCGAGCTCTTTTTTAGCTTCGATGGGTTGTTTACGTACACGTGTCACGCGATGACTCATGTTTTCGGGAAAATTCGGTGCTGCACTGCAGCACGTCTGGGCTATTATTAGATATTACGTCATCAAGCGCCATAGTCATTGGCTAGTTTCCCCCTCGTGACCGAAAAAGAAGGGCGGGGCTTAATAACAGGGCCATCAGAAAGGACAAGAAGGTCTAAACTCAAGACTGCTAGTTTTGTTTATAGGTTATAGTAGCTTCATAAAGCATGGTGCCAAACAGAAGATTGGTGTATGGTGTTAGCCTATCTCACAAAATCAACACGAACCAATTACCCTGCGAGTTCAACACAACCTTC
>CAWDQK010000022.1:0-36686 GCA_963804395.1 uncultured Verrucomicrobiae bacterium
GCTCCAACTCACGATGTTGAACTTCACTCACCTCCAGCGATCCGGTCATGCGGGGCATACCCGCGACAAAAACAGCCGATTCTTGGGTTGTCACTCTAATAGTGAGACACTACACTAGGAGCTGGCGATCGATCTTTGAATCGTTTGGATTGTCGACAACGAGTGTGCGGTTCGCACGGCGCAGCTTCTCAAACTGGACCAAGAAATCTCGCACGCGGTGATATTTCTTTTCCGAAGTCTCACGAACGAACCAGTAATATACAGGAAACGTCCCCCCAGAGATCAAAAGCTTATCGTTCGGTAGGAAGATCTCAGTCATCTTGTCTAATGTGTCCACCACACGGCGAGCAGAGAGCTCAAGTGTTGCTCGACTCTTCGCCGTTTCTGCAACGAATCCATCGAGGTTGCGCTTCTTGGTTTCGGTCAAATCCTCCTTAAATTCGAAAAGCAGTATCTTCGCCGCTGCATTCAAATCTTGCCCGCGCGTCACCGTAAAGCCAACATTCTGGGTGAAGAATTCATGTTTAGCGATCTCACGAATGACTCTTGGGGCTGGACCCGCCATGGCATTTCGCACTTCTGCTCCCGTGAGGGCTTTGCTCCGATTGAGTCTAACGAATAACTCGTTGATTGGTCCAGAGGTTTGTGCGGCGACGCTCATTACGAACAAATTGTAATTATCGAACTCTTCGGCAACCTCCGCATAGTTCTGTTGGAGGTCTTTATAGCTCAAGCCAGCCAATTGCAGGGCCGGGTTTGGCAGATAAACAAAATCTTCGTTGAGCGTGATCCTCGAATCAAAGAAATCGAATATCGCCTCGAGGCGTTGCTTCCCGTCAATTATCGCATATGGGAGTTTCTTCCCGTTTAACTGCGAATCACCCCACGTGAAGTCCGCCATATAGAGCTTCGGAATATCGTATCCGTTCAAAATCGAATCAATAAGGTATGCTTTGTCGGTGTCCGACCAGAGGCGCCCTCGGCGTTGATATGGCGGGTCCATGTCGATCTTTGCACGACGAGCCTCCTTCCGCAGGCTTTCGATTATCTCGACGATCTCCGGAAAAGTAGCTGGGCGTTCTATTCGGACTGGCATAGCGCGGCGATTTTGAGCTTTGCTTAATGGTGTCACTGTGTATCACACGCGGCAACGCCATTTGACGCGACCCGGAGTTCCGTGACGCTGCGAAGTGTGGTTCTGTTGGGTACTCGACGCCCCTCCTTTGCCACTAACCCTTTCCGTGTCCTGCCTCCAAAATTGGCGGACGAAGCGCGGCAGCGCGTAGATGGCGCAGCCCCGAGCGTCGCGAGGGGTGAGGCGCGCGGGTGCCCGTTTTATGGGCGGCGCGCCGAACAAAGCGGAGGTCCCGTTCGCTTTGACTCGCTACGCTCGCCCTGCGGGTCAACCTGGCGGTCGATCCATCTCCGCTTCGCTCCGTCGGGGCGACGCCGGCACGCTTGTCCGGTTCACTCTCCAAAATGGCGGAGGACGGACGTCACGCTCGCCAGTCGATTTTCACCGACCCCACGCATTTCCAATGCGGGCTGGGCCTCGCCCAGTTCGTCCTCCAAAATGGCCCCCACGGCGGGCGAAGCGTGCCATGCACGCGGAGCGGCGCACCGCAGGTGCGGGGCGCAGCCCCGAGTTTCGCTTGGCGAAACGAGTCAATTGCACCCGCCGTCGCTCGGCGCCGCCGAGCTATGGCGGGCAGGCCCGCACGTACGACGTTCGAAGCGTCGCCGGCTGTCTGTTACCTCACGCGGAGAAATTGGTGCGCCCGCCCGGATTTGCACCGGGACTATTCCTCGTTAGGACCGAGGCCGACTGTCTGGTTGCCGACGGGCGCGTGGCCTCCGTGACAGGAATTGCACCTGCATGCATCCGTTTAGAAGACGGCGCCCTGATCTGTTCGCGGCACACGGAGAGAATGCTGAAGTTGGTGCCCGCGGCAGGAATCCCACCTGCGGCCTCATCCTTCGGAGGGATGCGCTCTGATGACTGAGCTACGCGGGCAAATAGAATGGAGCCCCGCGCCGGATGTGCGCCGGCCTCTCCTGGGTACAGGCCAGGGACGTCGCTGCCTACGCTTGCAGGGCAAGCCGCTGCCTTCTGACGGCAGTGTGTCTGCTGGTTTCACCACGCCGGGGAAATTCTTTCCCGTCTGGGTCTGTCGACGAACGCGCTTCGAGTCGCACTCGTCGATGTTCCCACCACCGGCTCATGTCGGTGCGTTGAATTCCAATCGCGTACGAAGTCACGCGAGGCACTGGACGGGAAAATGGGGCCACCGCTGGGATCTGCGCCCAGCTCTTCTCGATACCAACGAGACGCCTCGCTATCTAGGCTTCGGCGGCATGGTCCAGGCGGAAGGAATTGCCGTTTCGGCAAGGCCCCGAGCGAGGTCGAGGGGCACCTCCGTAGTCCAATCGAGAACCGCATTTATAGTGCGTCGCGATTGCTGTTGTTCGCCGCGCCGCCCGCGTTGCGGGCACCCGCACGACTCACCCCTCGCAAGCTCGGGGCTACGCCATCTCCGCGCTGTCGCGCTCCGTCCGCCACGCCTGGATGGGAAATGGGGGCACGGGCCGGATTTGCGCCGGCGATCTTCGCCTTATGAGGGCGACGTTCTACATGCTGAACTACCGTGCCATGGTGGGCCGCCTCGGTAATGCTCCGAGTTCCTCCGGGTAAGAGCCGGGAGCTTCACTATTAAAGCTTGCGACCCATGGAAAAGTTTCGAGTGGAGATGGCTCCGGCCGATGGAGTCGCACCATCATCTCAGGGTTCAAAGCCCCGCGTGCTACGGTTACACCAGGCCGGAATGAAAGTGGTCGGAGCGACAGGATTTGCACCTGCGACCTCACCGCCCCGAACGGTGCGCTCTTGAACTAGGCTGAGCTACGCTCCGAAAAATGGACCTGTTGGCGGCGATTTCATCCGGGCCAAGGATTCGCACCTTGAATCTTCGAGTTCAGAGCTCGACGTGCTACTAATTACACCAGCCCGGAGTGGAGTGTCGTGGAAACGCAGTAGGAAGGGCGCACGAAAGCGTGCCCCTCGACTGGCTCGGGGCCATTCGTCGCGCCTCGGCAACCAGCATGTCCACGACGATTTCTCGATGTGGCCGCAGGCCATGAGCAAGCCGAGCGCAGCGAGGCGCGTCGAATGGCTGCCCGGGCAGGGATCGCACCTGCATCGTCACGGCTTAACAGGCCGCCGGCTTACTGGTTAGCCTACCGAGCAACAAAATGGTGGGGGATGCAGGCTTCGCTCCTGCGCGCTTCTGTGTGTAGGACAGCTGCTCTGACTGGACTGAGCTAATCTCCCGAAAAATGGTCCCTCCGCCGGGAGTTGCACCCAGGTTTCGAGCTTCGCGGACTCGCGTCCTAGCTTTTTGGACGACGGAGAGAAATTGGCGCGACCGACGGGTGCTGCCCCCGCTATCTCCTGCTCGACAGGCAGGTGACTCTGCTAGTTTGTCTTCGGTCACATTGGTCAGGTGGCCGGGAGTTGCACCCGGTTCCCCGGCGTCACAGGCCGGTGCCCCGCTCTCTGGGCCGCGCACCTGATGGAAATGGTCGGACGAAGCGCGAAGCGCGGAGATGGCGCAGCCCAGAGTCCGCCACGCGGACGCAGGGTGAGCGGCGCGGGCGCCCGCCTGGCGGGCGGCGCTGCGAACAACGGCGTGATTGGCTCGCGCTCATCGCGCTCGGTCCTCACGGACTCCGCCTGCGGCGGCCCGGTCCCGCTGCTGCGCTCCCGCACACGCGTGATCTCGGTTCCAGACCGAGTGCCTGACTTCTAGGCTACGCTCCGATGAAATTGGGAGCAGGGGTGGCGCTCGAATCCACGTTGTTGGGCTTATGAGACCCAGCTGGTACCGTCTCCAGTCGACCCTGCTGTAAGAAGTGGCGGAGACGGTCCGATTTCAACGGACGGCGGCCAAGTGGCCGCGCCGGTTTTCAGGACCGGTGCAATAAGGCGCTCTGCCACGTCTCCTATGAAGATGAAGTAGTCCCAGTCGCTTCAACACGAACAGCGATCCGCTAGATTATTTGCACGTACATCGAATCAGGGTGCCAATATCGGGCGCAAGGAAGGGTGAAAGAGTGAATACGTTGGGATTGGACGCAGAGGATGGCGCGCCTTGGTAGCTCGACAGCCAAACCGGGCAAGGCGTATCCTGTGTAGCATTCTATCCCGCCATTGCGCTATGAAGAGGAACATTGTTTTCGTTCTGACATCGGTAGCTGTTTTGCTCGCATGTTTCTGCGCGGGCTGCACTCGACACAATTCCCCCAGAGAGACGGTAACGGCTAGTTACGAACTCGTGTCTGATGATGGCACCGTCAAATCGGGAAAGGTGGAGATGAGCCTGACGGACCGTGCCGAGAATGCGCTTCCGGCACTACTCGGCGAGATGCGATCCCCTACTGGCTTTATCAAGGTCACGCTCGCTGGCGGAATTGGGCTGCCGGTGGAGATCGAAGGACGGGCTGTCGAGGGGAAGACCGAGGGTCCCGTCCGGGTCTTCATAACCGTTGACGGGAAGAGGGTTCTAAGTTCCGAGACCAATTTCCTGCATGACCGAAAGCATGGAAAGGCAACCGCCTACCTTCCTGGTGATGGTCTGAATTTCGAGGGAACCTGGGAGAACGGCGTGAAGAGCGGTCATTGGCTGTTCTGCTACCGGCACGGAGTACGGGCTATTGAAGCGAACTTCAAAGGGGATCAGTTCGACGGTCCCGTTGCAGTCTTTGATGCCAATGGCGAGGAGGTCGCCCACGGGATCTATGCGGCCGGTCGGCCCCGAGACGGGACCTTTATCGACGATCCGTGGAGACTGGTCCACTCAATCGTGGACCCGACCGACATCTTCGAGACAACGCTCGTGACTTACTCGGATGGTATACGCAGAGAGGAGAGAACGGTCCGAGTCGCGAAGACGGCGAAGAAATGAGGACATGGCCTTTCGATTAAGCGCCAGACTCCCACGCGGCACGTCCTTGAGTGGACGAAGGAGAGTTGAGGCGGAGACCAATGGAAGGTTTCAGCGATGTGGTTTGAGGCCGGCCTTAATCTTAAGCAATTCAGCGGACCGGACCGGGAAACGGAAGACAATCAACGCCGCAAGTCGCTGCTGGAAAGAAGCCCTCCTCCGCCAGGCCTACGGCGGGCATTTTTCGCGGGACGCGAAAAATGGTGGAGGCCCGCGGTTCCGCTCCGCGCTCTCGTGCTCTTCAGGCACGCGCCATCACTAGATCGGCCTGACCTCCGAAAGGATCCGCAGCCCTTTTGACCGATACGCCAGAAATGGTCTGATGCCTATGGGCTTTCGCCCACGCCCCTCGACAGGCTCGGGGCCATGAGCAAGCCGAGCCGAACGAGGCGCGTCGAATGGCTGCGGAATAAAATGGTCCTCCGGTCCGGACTTGCACCGGCCTCTGGCGATTATCGATCGCCTGCTCTGCTGTCTGAGCTACAGGAGGAAGATTGGCACGGCGCCAGGGAATCGCACCCTGCCGGTCGGTTTTGGAGACCAACCCGTCCCCTTGAACATCTGCGCCGTATGGTGCCCGAGGCCGGTAGCGCGCCGGCTCCCGCTGTTTGGAAGACAGCCATGCATCTCTCAACACCTCTCGGGCATGCAAACTGGTGGACCGGAAGGGAGTCGCGCCCTCCTCAGAATCCCTGCCAGGGATTCTCGCCTCTACGGAACATGCCGGCCCAAATTGGTGGAGACGACGGAACTTGCATCCGCCCAGTCGCGCTGCGAACGCAACTCGCCCCTGTGGAACATGCGCCCCCATGGTAATTGGTGGAGACCGGCGGGTTTCGCACCCGCGACCTGGTGATTGCAGGTCACCCGCTCTTCTTTTCTGAGCTACGGCCCCGTGGAAGATGGACGCGACGGCGGGACTTGCACCCGCGAGCCTCGGCTTTGCAGGCCGGTCCCTTGGCTGCTCGGGCACGTCGCGTTAAACCGCAGCTCAGGTCGCTCGGCGCCGGAAGATTTCTCCCGACGTCCGCCCTCATTGACTGCGGGTGAATCATGGTGGAGCCGGCGGGAATTGCACCCGCACCGTGCGGATTAAAAGTCCGCTGTGCTGCTGTTGACACCACAGCTCCATGGTGCGTCCGGGGAGACTCGCACTCCCGATTCCGGCATGGCGGGCCGGCGCGTTGCTCCTACGCCACGGACGCGTGGTATCTAAAATCAACCCCTGCCGGCTTTGGCCGCCGGCTGGCTCATGGGAGATCCGATAGGGTCCAGTTGGCTCCGGCCTCGGATCGAGACCCGGAACTGCTTCGAAGATGATAGGAATTCGCGTCGCGAATTCCTTTCACAAAGAACACACACCGTCGTCCCTCTCGCCACCTGAGCAGAGACTGCTCGGGCGGTTTGGACGGCCGCGGGATTTGCGTGCGGGCGTTGGCTGATTGGCTGGGCTCAGCGGTGAGGCCACTTAGGGAATATGAAAAACGAGTTGGGTACTCGGCTTCCCGGAAGCGGCCCCCTTGGGGCATTAAAAAACCCACTTCCGGGCGGGAAGTGGGTGCGTATGGCTGCGAAGTTGTCTTCAGTGTCAGCTTACATCACTTCCCTTGGAGCGTGCGTATTGGGGTTGCGAATTACCCGGTCCGCTACGCCTGGTCGTACCCGCGACGAAATCGGAGCACGCCCATAGCCGCTCCATTGAATGGAGGGCTTCTGGCAATATGGTCCGTGTGGATTTCATGGCGAAGGAAGGCAGGAAAGAGGGTTCAGTAGTGTAGAACGGATTGCGACCAACGAAAATCAAGAGGTGTTCCAAATATTTTTCTTGGGCTCCGTGAATTTCAGTGACGCGGCGAGATTAGCAGGAACAGTGACGGCTTGCCATAGCTGTGGTTACAGCATACCTGACTAGTCCGTCATGTTTGAGAAACTCTTCGCTGAACGCGGCCTTTCATTCGACCGGCTCCGGGTGCTGATCGAAGTCCACGATGCCGGTAGCATTGCCCAGGCTGCTCCTGGTGATCCCATCCGCCAGAGCCAGTACAGCCGGCAGCTGCGAGAGATTGCGGAGTTCTTCGGCTGTGAGGTCGCCACGCGCCGCGGAAAGATCCTGAAGCTCACGCCACAGGGCGTGCGCCTGGCCGAACTCACGCGCGCCCACCTGCGGTCGCTGGAGGATTTCCGGGCGGAGTGCCGGGCTGAGACCGTGGACTACACGATCGCGGCAGGAGACAGCCTGATTCAATGGCTCGTGGTTCCGCGGCTTGGAGCCCTGCTGGAATCGACGCAGGGGGTTCGTTTCGCGACGTCCAACCTGCGCACCAACGATGTCGTGCAGCAGTTGGGCGAAGGCCGGGTGGATTTTGGCGTGATCCGCAAGGATGCCCTCGTAGCCGGGCTGAAGTCTACGGATCTCGGGACTCTCACCTATTGTGTCGTGGTTCCGAAGCGCCTCGCCGGGCGTGCGAAGCTCACGCTCAAGGACGTTTTCGCCAAAGTGCCGTTGGCTGCCCAAAAGGCCGACGGGCAATTCACACAGAGGCTCCGGGAGATTGCCCGGTCATGCGGCGTGGAACTGCAGCCAGCGCTCGCCTGTGAGTCATTCCCGCAGGCGCTCGCCGCAGTCCGATCCGGCCGCTTCGGCGCTGTAGTGCCTGCGATTGCGACCTCGGACCTGCAAGCCGGTACGTTTGTGGAGATTGCCCCGGCCGAACTTCAGAACCTGCGCAGGGAACTGGTCCTCGCCTGGAATCCCCGCTCGATCCGTGTTCGCCCAGCCGCTGCGAAACTGGCGGAGCGGCTGGCGAAAGTGCTTCGGCTTTCTGAGCCGTTGAGCCAATCTTAGCGCCGCAAGCCCGATGACAGCGGTCCCGACCACCAACATCGTTCCCGCCGGCACCCAAGTCGTGTCGCGCCTGGCGATCCATGGGTCGCATGACACCATTGTGCATCCCAGGGGCGCCGTTGGCGTGATCACGCGGACGCCTGTCACCGGAGAGGTTAACTATACCGTTCGCTTCCCCGATGGCTTCGAGGCGGCTTTGACCATCGAGCAGTTTGAGGTGCTCAAGCATTTCAAGGACCGGCTCGGCGAAGTGGGGGCCGCTCCCGATTTCGATCTCGATCGGCTGCTGATCTACCGCTGTGTCACCGGTTCGCAGGCCTACGGTCTCGAAACCGATGCCTCCGACGTCGACCGCCGAGGCGTCTATCTGGCGCCAGCGGACTTGCAGTGGTCACTCTACGGCGCTCCCGAGCAATTCGAGGACAATACCTCGCAATCGTGTTTTTGGGAGCTGCAGAAGTTCCTCGTCCTCTCGCTGAAGGCCAACCCAAACGTCCTGGAGTGCCTGTACTCCCCGCTGGTGGAAATAGCAACGCCCCTGGGCCAAGAGCTATTGGCTCTTCGCGAGCGGTTTCTCTCGCAGATGATCTTTCAGACATTCAACGGCTATGCGCTGAGCCAATTCCGAAAACTGGAGCAGGATCTGCGCAACCAAGGAGAGGTGCGATGGAAGCACGCCATGCATTTGATCCGTCTTTTGATCACGGGGGCGACGGCACTACGCGAGGGACGTGTGCCGGTCCGGGTTGAAGCCCACCGCGAACGGTTGTTGGCCGTAAAACGCGGAGAAATGCCTTGGCCGGAAGTGAGCACGTGGCGGTTGGATCTGCACCGCGATTTCGAATGCGCCCTGGCCGAGACCAAGCTGCCAGAACGCCCAGACTACGAGGCCGCAAATCGATTTCTGATTTCAGCCCGGCGCAAGATAGTGCAATGAAGCCACTCGACCACTGAGCCATGCAAGTCGATCCCCGTCTCCACCGCATTGTTGCCGCGCAACCCTACCCGCTGCTCTTTGCCACGATCAGTGGCGCCCATCTGTATGGCTTCCCTTCTCCTGATTCGGATTTCGATCTCCGCGGGACGCATATCCTCCCGGTTGAGAAGATCGCCGGGCTCACAGTGCCAGACGAAACTGTAGAGGACTCGCGTGTCATCGAAGGCCTCGAAATGGACATCGTCAGCCACGATGTGAGGAAGTTCTTCGGGCTGTTGCTGAAAAAGAACGGCTACGTTCTGGAGCAACTCTACTCGCCGCTGATCGTGCGAACCACGCCCGAACATGATGAACTCAAAGCAATCGGCAACGGCTGCATCACCCGAAACCATAGTCACCACTACTTCGGTTTTGCCGAGACCCAGTGGAAGCTCTTCCAAAAGGAGTCTCCGCGCCGCGTAAAGCCGTTGCTATACGTTTACCGGGTCCTGCTCACTGGAATCTGGTTGATGCGAACTGGCCGGATCGAGGCCAACCTTGTTGCCCTCAACGAGACGTTCCACCTGCCCTACTTGCCCGATTTGGTCGCCCGCAAGCTGGCCGGCCCGGAAGAATCCAGACTGACCGATGCCGATCTGGCGTTCCATGCCCAGGAGTATGAACGGCTGCGTTGCATGCTCCAGGAGGCGCATGATCACAGCGCCCTGATTGAGTCTCCCAGCATCGATACCCGTGGTGGTCTCAATGACCTTTTGGTCCGGGTACGCCTCAAGACCACGACTCTGGCGACGCCCCCAGTTGGGTGACACCGGTGAGGAACCGACTCAATGTCGATGAAAGTACTGATCACCGGCGCGGCAGGGAATCTCGGGTCAATTCTGGCCCGGTACCTTCTGCTTCAGGGCAGCGACCAACTCCGATTGATGGTCTTCCACCGCGCTGTGGCGGGTGATCTCGTAGTTCCCGGCAGGTCCGAGATCGTTCACGCCGACCTGGGCAAGCGCGAAACGCTCGGGCCGGCAGTGAAGGGTATCGACGTGATTGTCCACTTCGCCGGGGTGCTGTTCAAGGCGCACCCGGAACGGTTCCTGCCGACGACAAACACCTCGTATTTTCGCAACCTGGTTGACGCCGCCAACGAACATCGCGTCAGGAAACTCATCCTGATCAGCTTCCCGCACGTCGAGGGGCCAACGACGTTCGACAACCCGGCGCGAGGTCGCCTGGACGGCCATCCAATCTCGTGGCACGCCAAGACCCGGCTGGAAGAAGAGCGATATCTCTTTGCGAACATCCCGACGCCCGTGTCGCTCCGGGTCGGCATGGTCTACGGGCGCGGGGTCTTGATGATTGATGCGGCCCAATGGCTCGCGAAGCGTCGGTTGCTCGGCGTTTGGAAAGAGCCCACCCAAATTCACCTGATTTCAATGGAGGATTTCTGCGTAGCGTGTGCCAGCGCGATCTCGAACGACCATGCCACCGGGATCTACCATGTCGGCGACGAGGAGAGGATCACCTTGCAGGAGTTTCTCGACCTTGCCTGCCAGCAGTGGGGATCAGCGCCGCCGTGGCGAATGCCACTGCCGCTCATCTACACCGCAGCAAGGCTGTGCGAGATCTACTCCCAATTGACCGGAGCCCCTTCTCCCCTAACCCGCGACTTCCTCGACATCGGTCGGGTGGCTGTCGAGCCAGCGGGCGATCGCACCGCGGTGCTCGTCAAGTTTGCTGCGTCGCGGGCGCCCCGCCCCGAGACTGCGCTCGAAGCGTTCCCGCGGGAGCCATTTGCGCACGGTCTGCAGATGCAGGCCCAGTTCCCGGGCAATCTGCGCAGGCGTGCGACCGCCGGCCTGCGCCTGCTTCATACGGCAAAAGGTGTCGTAGGGGATCATGCGCTCACCTCCAATCCGAGCACCTGATAGAGCGGAGCCTCGTAGGCGATCAGCCCCGCGGCCAGCAGTTCACGACGGGCCTGCCCGAGGGCCTCCTCGCTGAGTGAAAGCAGCCGCGCAAGCGTCCGGTCCGCATAATAGCTCAGCCCGTGTTCGTCGCCCACGGTGACGAGCACCAGATACAAACCCCAGGCGCAGGCCGAGGCCCGCGTCAGGTGGTTTTGGCGAACCAACCGGTGGTCCAACCAGCTAAACTGGGACGGCACACGCCGTACCCGGTGAGGATCGAGGAGGTGTTTTTTCATGGTGAGGCCGGGGGACGTTGATGCCCATCACGGCCTGACCACGGGAGTGCAGCGTTCGCAGGGTCCGGGCGATGTCCTCTTGTAACGCATCCCCTGTGAGATGGGCGATAAGTCCCACCATCACAGGCGATTGCAGACCGAAGGGATCTTGTAACGCAGGGGGCGCGTCTTGCATCGCGGTTTGTTGTGGCTCAATGGGTTGCGGTTCTAAGGTCTCTTGTAACGCAACGGGACGAGATTGCTTCGAGCGTTTCCAGTAACCCGGGTGCGCCTTCCGCCATCGCTGGACGCGGTCGACATTTTCCGGGCCGCTGAAGTGCTCCTTGTTCTCGGGCTTGTTGAGCCAGACGCGTTGGCTCTCCGCTTTGCTGGCCTTCCGGCATTCGGGCCTGCCGCAGGAACCCTGACGCCCCCGATTTCGGGCGTCGGGAATGAAGAACTCCGGACAATAAAGGCACTTGCAAGATCCCTTCGGATGCATCGCCCTGCATCCAGAACGCGGGCTCCACGTTCAATCCCGTCTTGCCCTCAGGCCACGGTCACAGGGGCAAGCGGGGAAGAAAAACCACGCACGGGAAGAAGATATTTTTCTTGAGAATCCAGGAAGAAGATCCACCGAAGAAAAGGTGCCTTCCTGTCCGCCAGAAACCGACGACTTCCTACTCGCCGGTTAGACCCAACCAGCCAACAAGAGCATTTCTTTAGTGAATGTCGGATTTCTCTTGCGCAATTTTGCGGAAAGCCTTTTCGATGGGACGCCTGTCGCAGGCCTATGCCGGTCGGTGAAGCAAATGGAGCGAATTGAAGGGGCACATCGGGCATAGCAGACGGCGCGATTTGCTTCACCGGTGCAACGCTGAAGCAAATCACCCGGCCGCTCTCCCTCTGAAAAGCGCCTTTCGCTTCAGTTCTGGTTCGTATTAACAATCGGACCGGGCAGCCAGTTCATAAGTCGTTTACTGAAAACGACTTGCATTATCATTCCAATCCAGATGCTCTCGATTCCTTAGCCGGAAACCGAGTCCTGCTTTGGATTCCTTGGATCCTCAGGTGCCGTTGGCAACTCAGATCTGTCGCTTCGCAGAAGCGAACAAATGCCTCGTGCATTAAATGCGCCTCCTCCGTTTTCCTTATTTGAGCGGGTCGATTTCGCGCAACCACCTCCGGACGTCCTCGCGGGCGTTTTTCACGTCGCTTCCCCAGAATGCCCGGCCAGCGAGGACGGTTGCGCCAGGGCTCAGCCTTTTCACGTCCTGCACGCTCTTCGCCTGCCGGCTGCCCTCATGGGTAATGAAAGGCACAATGGTCTTCCCGGAGAGGTCGTGGGCCGAAAGCCAGGTCATCACCGGAGGGGCGATCGTGCTCCACCAATTTGGCGAGCCCACGAAGATCACGTCAAAAGCCTTCAGGTCTGGTCCATTCGACTTCAGGAGCGGCCTGTATTCCGTCCGCAGTTCCTGTTTGGCCTGACCCACGACGGCATCGTAGTCGGTCGGATAAGGATCCACCGGCACGATGTCGAAAACATCCGCTCCGGTCGCTTCCTGGATCTGACGGGCGATCTCGCGCGTGTTGCCACTGTGCGAGAAGTACGCGACGAGGGCCTTTTTGACCGGGTTCATCGTGCTATATTTGCCGCCGATAATTGGACGGTGAGAGGCCGGCTTCCCGCCGGAAGACCTGGGCGAAGTGGCTTGGATTCGAGTAACCAACTTCGTTCGCGATCGTGATCACGCTCTTTTTCGTCTCACGCAGGAGGCGTCGGGCCGCATCCATCCGCAGTTTGATTTGATACTGCGATGGCGGCATGCCCGTGGCGCGCCTGAACAATCGGTTGAAGTGAAACTCGCTCATACCGGCCTGTTCCGCGAGTCGCGGGAGACTGAATTCTTCGGCGATGTGTTCGGCAATCCAATCGGTGACACGCCGCAACTTAAACCCCGGCAGCGATGACTCCGCGCGCGATTGTTCCGTGAGTGCCGTGTAGTTTCGCGCAAGATGGACGGCAATCGCCTGCGCAATGCCGCGCACAAGGAGGCCGCTGGCCGAACGCCGATTCGCCTCCTCCCTCAACTGTTGCAGCAGTGAAGTGAGCGGTGGATCTTCGAAACCGGAAACGTCACGCAGACGGGCATTCACAGCCTCGGCGCCGAAAACATCCTCCAATGCTTCGTTGAACAACGGCAAACTGAGCAACACGAGCACCACTTGGAATGGCTCGGGCGTGAGGGTTCTCCAACGGAATTCATAGGGTGCGCCTGCGGCTGTGACAAACAACGAACCATTTTTCAAATGACTCGTGACCCACGGTCCGTTGTGCTCCCGTTCCTGCGCCTCAGCCTCGCCGGACGTAATCCAGGCAATGAAGGGTTCAGTCACGGTCGGCATCGTGAATACCTCGGCAACGGGCGGAAGCGCGATGACCGAAAGCCGGACATCTCGCCACGCGGCGCCCCTGCTTGCGGCGATTCTTTTTCCCACGACATAGTGGTCGATCGCTTCAGCGGACGTCGTGTCCGGAATCGTCATGCGGGCGAGCGTAAGGCGGTTGGCCCGGAAATTACAACTTCTGCGGATCCTCCGTCCAATAAAACAGGAAGCCCGCGGTCGCAGTGGAAACCGCTCGAACCGAAGTAGTCTGTCAGGAGGGAAAAATCGACGCGAGGGTCTCATTTGGGCGTGGCAATACTCAAAGCGACGCGACCAGCGCCTTTGCCAACAGTGCGAAATCCCGAGTCGGAACGCTCACAGTTCCTGGCGCGTCGGCCGGAACAAGATCTCGTTGATGTCAACTTCGTCCGGCTGGCTGATCGCAAAAGCGACCACCCGGGCAAACGAGTCGGCGGGGATCGCGACCGCCGCGTAGAATTGGTGGATGCGCGCCGAGACATCCGGCTCGGTGATGCTGTCCGGCAGTTCCGTGGCGACCGCGCCCGGCGAGATGATCGTCGTGCGGATGTTGTAGGGCTTGACTTCCTGGCGCAGTCCCTCGGACAGCGCGCGCACGGCGTGCTTGGTGGCGGCATAGACGGCGCCGGCGGGCGTGACCTTGTGGCCGGCAACCGAGGAGACGTTGATGATGTGTCCCGCCATTTGCTGCTTCATATGCGGCAACGCAGCGGCGATACCGTACAGAACGCCCTTGATGTTCACGTCAATCATCCGGTCCCACTCGTCGGTCTTGAGGCGTTCCAGCGGGGAATGCGGCATCAGGCCGGCGTTGTTGATCAGAACGTCGATCCGTCCGAATGTCTGCACGGCAGTATCGACCAGTTGCTTCACTTGGTCACGGTTTGTAACGTCGGTCATGATGGCCAACGCCTTGCCCCCGCGACTGACCAACTCGTCCGCCAATGCCTGAATGCGATCTGCGCGCCGGGCACCGAGTACAACGGTTGCGCCCTGCGCCGACAGGTGCCGCGCTGCCGCTTCGCCGAGACCGCTGCTCGCGCCGGTGATGACGATGACCTTCCCTGCAATATTGTTGCTCATGATTCTTGGCCGGCGCTTGTTGGCGCCTGATATTGTTCGTCTGTGACCTTCTCCATCCATTCGACGGCCTTGCCGTCAAGCTGCTCCTGAATCGCAATGTGTGTCATTGCCGTTGTGGGGGCGGCGCCATGCCAGTGCTTCTCGCCCGGCGGAAACCATACCACGTCTCCCGGCCGAATTTCCTCGATGGGCCCGCCCCAGCGTTGCACGCGCCCGCAGCCGGCGATCACGATCAACGTCTGACCGAGAGGGTGCGTATGCCAGGCGGTTCGCGCGCCCAGCTCGAACGTCACCGTGTTGCCTGCCGCGCGCCCGGGAGGCGTTACCGGAAACAGAGGGTCGATTCGCACCGTGCCCGTAAACCAGTCGGCCGGTCCTTTGATGGACGGTTGTGATCCGCCTCGTTTGATATCCATGACTGACTCCTGTTCTTGGTTGATGTGATGGTTGGCGCAGCGCGGACGCGCTGATCGGCGCCTAGTCCTTTTCACAGGCCGGTGCGCTTTTCGAGTTCCTCCGGATAACGTTCACCCGCAATCTTGATCTTCTCCAGGGCGGAATTGATTTCATTCAAATCCGCAGCGGTGAGAACCACCGCCGCCGCACCGTTGTTCTCCTCCAGGCGGTGCAGCTTGGTGGTGCCTGGGATCGGCACGATCCAAGGTTTCTGGGCGAGGATCCAGGCAAGGGCGATCTGCGCCGGGGTGGCATTCTTTTTCCCGGCGACTTGACCCAGCAAATCGACCAACACCTGATTGGCCTGGAGGTTCTCGCTCGTGAAGCGGGGAACGATGCTGCGGAAGTCGTTCTTCTCAAACTTTGCATCCTTGCTGAGCGCCCCGGTGAGAAACCCTTTCCCCAGCGGACTAAACGGAACGAAACCGATGCCGAGTTCCTCAAGGGTCGGTATCAGTTCTGCCTCGGGGCGTCGCCACCAAAGCGAGTACTCACTCTCCACTGCGGTCACTGGTTGTACCGCGTGAGCCCGGCGAACGGTCTTCACGCCCGCCTCGGAAAGGCCCCAATGGCGGACCTTGCCCGCATTAATCAGGGTCTGGATCGCTCCGGCCACTTCCTCGATTGGCGTCTGTGTGTCGACCCGATGCTGGTAATAAAGATCGATGTAGTCGGTCTTGAGTCGCTTAAGGGAGCCCTCGATCGATTGTTTGATGCTCTCAGGCCTGCTGTCCTGAGCCTGCTTGCCGTCGATCAGCTTGATACCGAATTTCGTGGCGATCACGACTTTGTCGCGGCAATGCGCGAACGCTTCGCCGACCAACTCCTCGTTGGTGAAGGGGCCGTACATCTCTGCGGTGTCGAAGAAGGTGACCCCGCGGTCGAATGCTGCGCGCAGCAGTGCAATACTGTCCTGCTTCGTTAGCTTGTTGCTGTACGCATAATCGAGGCCCATGCAGCCGAAGCCGATGGCCGAAACCTGCAGGCCGCTCTTCCCGAGAAATCGTTTGTTCATATAGGTACTTCTTTCGTTGGATGTCTGAAAATTGAGACCTGCGGATGCGATGACGCGAAGCTCATGCCGCCAGCACCTCATTGAGGCAGCGCAGGGCGTTCAGAGTCCGTGGGTATTCGCCCAGGGCCTGGCTGGCGATCGTCGAGGCCAGGATCATCATCACCCGGGTCTTCGTCTCCAGCCTGCTCTGCCGAATCACCTCATCGAAGGCCCAATTGTCAAATAGCCCGATCAACTCCGGGTCGGTCTTTTGCAGCCTGGATTCATGACCCGGGAAAAGCTCTTCATGGTTTTTGACCGCAGCCGGTGTGAGAATGGTCTGGTGCATCTTGATGGCGCAATCGAGCGGTTTGTCGCAGGGAGTCTATCACTCCGGGACCGGCGTGTCTAACGGGAGATTGCTCGGACCATCGTGCTATTGCGCGAAACGTGTCCCCTGGGAGGTTGCCTGAGCCTCCTGCTGGCAATCGGCTCGAGGCTGGATAATGGAACGTCGCCAGCAAGTTCGCCCCGTCAGAGTTCCCTGTCAATCCAGCCTGGCCTGCAACCGTGGTCACCGAGTTGTCCGCAATCGCAAGCTCGCGGATCGTGCTGTTGACGGTGTCGGCGATAAATAGATTTCCGTACGAATCCAGAACCAAGCCCTGGGGCCCGTTGAACCGGGCCGCAGACCCTGTGCCATCAACTGCGCCGCTCGCCCCAGCTGTGCCAGCGATCGTCGTCACTACATTGTTGGGGCGGACCATATGTCCAACCGGTTCGTCCACGTTCATTGGCGTTAGCGATCGAATCGTGTGATTCAGGGTATCGGAGACGAACACGATCTCACCAAAAGTGGTGTTGGGAATGGGCGTCGGCTCAGAATAGGCGACGATTCCAGAAGGCCCGTTGAAGGTTGCTGCGGTGCCGAGCCCATCTGAGCTTCCGGCAACGCCAACCTGCCCCGCTAGCGTTGTGACTACGCCACCTGGAGAGATCATCCGGATCGTATTGTTATTGGTATCGGCGACGAAGAGATTTTCCCCCGAGTTAACGGCGACATCGGCGGGCGAATTAAATTGGGCTTTGATTCCGGCGCCATCCTCATGGCCGCTGATTTCAGCCGTCCCGGCAAAGGTGCGAACGGTCAACTGAGCGCGACCAGCCACAGCCATGAAAATGCTGGCGACAAAGGCCAACATGAGCTCGACAAGGAAGCAAAACGGCAGGTGCCTTAGTAAGGATGAACGGACATTCATGATAACTATTCGGGTTGCCGCCCGTGCGGCCTGGCTGCGTACGCTCGACGGAACCGACTTCCAGGGAAAACTCGGTCGCGTGGTGTACGGCCTGCACATCGCCACACCTGGCGAGCTTTTAATGGAGCAGCGCGCCCATGGCGCCCTTTAGAGCCACGGGGATTCGAACCCCGTATGATGTCTTTGCATCGAAGGTCAAAGACCGTTGGTAACCCTTAGCGATAATCCACTTACGAAGTTCTCGTCCGAAGAATTCGGAACCGAGCAAATCACGCGAAATAGACCCGTTTGGTCAATACACGGGCAATATTCCCCTCCGGGCGATGTCATTATGTGCTTGCATACTGTGTGGTCTACAGTAACGTGCTCCACCGTATGACGAATACCAACCAGTCTCTGCTCGATACGCTCGTCCCGGAGATTCGCCGCGGCGGGATCGTCCTGGCAGTCCTTGCAGGGCTGAAGCAGGAGGAATATGGCTATTCGTTGAAGCGGTGGCTCGCCGACCATGGCGTCGAAATTGACGAGGGCACGCTCTACCCCCTGCTACGGCGCCTCGAGAGCCAAGGGCTGCTCACGAGCCGCTGGGCCATCGAGGAACAGCGACCGCGGCGCTACTATCGACGGAGCGCCGCCGGGGAGGCGCTGCTGCGCGACCTCACCCGGGAATGGAAGACTTTCACCAAGAACATCGGAGGATTGCTGCCATGAACCAAAACGAGACCACCGACCTAATCGATCGATACCTATACGCGGTGGGCAACGAACTGCCCCGGGCGCAACGGGACGACATCACACGGGAACTGCGCACGCTCATCGAGGACAAACTCGAAGAACGATCCTACGGCCAGGCACAGATGCCCGATGCCTCGCTCACCGCCGTCGTGCTCGAGGAGATCGGTGAACCGGCCGCCGTAGCCCGGCGGTACGACATCCGGCCGCAATACCTCGTCGGCCCCCGCTACTATCCGGTGTTCCTCCGGATCGTGAAAGCCGGTCTGGGGGTCGTGGCTGTCGTGGTCGTGCTTACCACTCTGCTCAGTTCGGCCGCCGGATCGAGCGGCGCGGCCCCGGAATTCGGTCTGGCGACCCTCGCCTCGATGGTGGGGTGCTATATCCAGATCGCCATCGGACTGTTCGCCTGGGTGGTACTCGTGCTAGCGATCATCGAACGCATCCAATCGCGTCGTCCGCCGCCGGCTCGACCGTGGCACGCCCGCGACCTTCCGGCCGTGCCGCGCACCGAGGAGGATCGAGTCAATGCACCCGGACTGACCGTGGGAATCTGCATCGTTTGCTTCGTCCTCTGGATGGTAAATGCGATTCCCCAATGGATCGGAGTTCTCATGGTGCGCGATGGCAGCGCGCCGGAATTCGTGTCGCTCACCGCGTTCGGGGTGCAGCTTCCTCTGTTCGCGATCAACCTCTGGCTCATCGTGGGCCTCGGACTCAATTTGGTCGTGCTCGGCCAGCGCCGGTGGACACCGCTGACCCGATGGCTCGAAGTCGCGGTCGGTCTTCTGGCCACCGTGGTCGTGTGCCTGATCGCCATGCGCTCCGAACTGCACGGCCCGCCCAGATTGCCCCAGGTCAACCCGGCGATGCGTCTGGCCGGACGGTTCCTGTTCGTCGCAGCGTTCGTGGTCTTCCTCAACCCGCTTCTCCGGGCGATTCGCCTCCTGCACACCCGCCAGTCTCCGGCAGCGACCAGGCACTGACAGGAAAATCGCCCGCTGCGCCGTCCCGTGTATGGCGCCCCGGACTTCCTGATCTCGTCCGTCATGATCGCCTGAATCCGGTCCGGCCGACCGCCGCCGGTCCCTGCGCCGATCAGTGGGAATGCGATCGAGCGGAACCCCTCGCAAGTCGCCAGCGCGAGCGCGTTACGTACGGATGTACGGATCGATCTCTCTGACGACCGCCAAAGAAAGCCAATCCCAGCCACGTGAATTATCGCCCGGAACGGCAGCTTCGTATTCGGAATGGACCACGACGATGCGACTGTATTCGAGCGGACAGTCGATTGGACTGTCAACCAAGGCATCGAAACAGCCACTTTCCACATTCTGACTCCGTACCCAGGTACGACCCTGTACAAGAAGTTGTCAGACCAAGGCCGAATCCTCCACCACGAGTGGGATCTATACGATACACGTCACACCGTGTTCCGTCTGGCGAGAATGACACCGACCGAACTCGAATCAGGTTATTGGAGGGCATACAATCAGTTCTACGCCTGGCGCTCCATCGTCCGAGGCGCAGCGACCAAACATGCGTTGCTGCCGGGCCTGCGGCACTTCGCCTATGCCGCCGGGTGGAAGAAGTTCGAGCCGCTGTGGGATTTCGTCATTCGCAGCGGATGTGTCGCTCGAATGCTGCCACTCCTCGAACGGGTCCTCGCCAGCTCGCCTCGTCGAGCGCTCAAACCATCCATTCCCCTTTTCGGTTTCTGCAGAACGCTGAATGGCAACCTGCCATTGACAGTCAACTGGTGTTTCGTCAAACGAGGATCAACATGCCAAAGAAGAATCGAATCGATGACCATACGGCGGACGACCTGGACGATTATCTGGCCGCTACGGAGAAAAGCATTAAGAAGCTGCGGATTAGATTGAAGCACTATTTCAAGAAAAACGAGGTGCTGCGAACACGTTTTGCCGCGATTGAAAAGCAGGTCTTTGACTATTCCGCTGATTGCAGAACTGAAGTCGAACGCCTTGTGAAAGCGAAATCCGCGAAGAAGCAGAAACAAAAGTAGCGAGCTCCTGCGGCGGACGAAAGACCAGGGAAATGCAAATCCCGCGCAGCGTGGGTCTGTGATCAGTTCCTGCCAAGGGCCGGGATCGCTGGTGGTCGGTCGCGGTTGGATGCCGATCTTAACAAAACGCTACTGACGCATGAAGCACCTCGTTCTTGCGGGAATTGAACAGGGCAGAACCCATTGGCTCCACCACGGGACGAGTGACGACGACGCGGAAGGATTGCCCCGCGACAAACGCGTCCGGGTGCATACGTTGCTGCTGTCGGACCTGCACCTTGGCACCGACGCGGCGCGCGCTGAAGCGGCGATCGCCACGCTGAACACGTTTTGGTTCGACCAGATTGTCCTCAACGGCGACGTCTTCGAAAACCTGGACTTCACGCGGTTGCCAAAGCGGCATTGGAAGCTGCTGTCGCGCATCAGGAAACTCTCTGATCCGGACCGCCTGGTGACGGAGGCCTGGGTACGCGGCAACCATGACGTCGGTATCATCGAGGTAATGTCGCATCTCGTCGGCGTTCCCGTGTACAGCGAATACCGCTGGGAATACGCGGGGCGCACCTATCTCGCCATACACGGCGACCAGTTCGATTCGGCCGTCGGCCGTTCGCCAGCCGCCACGCGTTGGTTGGGCATCGTCCATCGTCCGCTGCGGGCACTCGACCCAAAGAACCGGCATCTCATTGCGTGGCTGCTCAAGCGCGTCAGCGCTTGGCGGCGGGAGTTGACGCGCGTACAAGAAGGCGCCGTCCGATACGCGCGCAAGCGGGGAGTCCAGACGGTTTTTTGCGGTCACACGCACGAACCGGTGGACACGGTGGTTCACGGAATCCGCTACATGAACAGCGGTTCATGGACGGAGGATCCTTGCTCATTCATTACCGTCGGAGAGGACGGTCCGTCGCTCCACATGGTCAGACAGGTGACGGTCTGATAGCGTGAGTGGTGTCTCAGCGCGGGGCCGTTGCCCCGCGTCAGCGGGTGGCTGGATCCGCCGACGGACCGAATTCCGACGGCGCCATATTCACATAGAAGTAACGCAGGCATACTTCCCAGACGGTCGCCGGCCTGCAATATCGGACGGCGAAGGCGAATCCCCCAATCACTTGAACCTGTCAAAACGGTGCGTCGATTACAACAAGCAGCTGCTCTTCGGCGAGATCGGCGCCCTGGTGGGGACGCCGCTGTTTCCCTGTGTCGCTTCGCATCTGACCGCCGACCCGGCCGTCATCTCGTTTTGCGCGGTCGTGGGAGGACTCGTGACCGGCTCGCTCTTTTGGCTGATGGTGAAGATCGGCGATGAGAAGAAGCAGGGATCGCACTCGGTCTGGCGCCTGGCCGGCCAGATTGCTTGGTTCACTCCGGCGGCGTTCGTGGTCGGTTTGATGGTGTATCAACCGACCTTGTTTCTCGTGGCCCGCTGGCTGATCGGAGGGGGCGCGGTGGTAGTCCTGGCGGTGCTGGCTGCGCAGGCGCTCGCCTTTGGGTTGTTCCTTGCCGGCATGAATCTTTACCGGCTGGTGGTCTGCCGGTTCGCGGGGGAGAGGATTTGACGATTCCCCGACGTGAACATCGTTTACGCATTATCAGGCGAAGGTCGGGGCCACGGTTCCCTGGCGAGGGTCATCTTGCCCGTGCTGCAGCGGGCCGGTCACAAGGTGAAGGTGGTGACCTACGGACAATCCGTTCGACCAGCTGGCGGGCTACGATGTGATCCGCATCCAGGGCATCAGGCACCACTACGACCGGCGGGGACGGCTTTCCCTGCTGAAATCCCTGGTCCGAAATCTCGGCGTGCTGGTTTACTACGTCCGGGGCGGACCGGCGTTGCGGCGGCAACTGGCGGAGTTCTCCCCGGACGTCTTGATCGTGAACTTTGAACCCTTCGTGCCGCTCGTCGCCCGTTCGCTCAAGGTTCCGGTCGTGAGCTTCGACAACCAGCATGCGCTGCTCTATTCCGACCTTCTGGTGCCCAAAGGCTGGGGATGGTCGGCGTGGGTGACGAAGACCGCGATCCGCCTCGTGGCCCGGCGGGCCGAACACTACATGATCATGGCCCTCAATCCTGTCCCGACGGACGGCCACTCGG
Organism: uncultured Verrucomicrobiae bacterium; assembly: GCA_963804395.1. GTDB lineage: Bacteria > Verrucomicrobiota > Verrucomicrobiia > Opitutales > Opitutaceae > Fen-1467. The sequence continues at coordinate 22,031 of CAWDQK010000022.1, forward strand.
TGCATGTCGTGCCGCCGGTCGTGCAGAACGAGATCCGGCGGCTGAAGCCGACGGTCGGGTCCCATGTGCTGGTTTATCTCAAACACCCGACGGGACGGTTGCTGGAGGTACTGAAACAGGTTGACCAGCCGTTCCTGGTTTATGGCTGCAATCGGGCGGCCACCGACGGCAACCTCACGTATCGCGTATTCAGCGATCGGATGCACAACGAGTTGGGGGCCTGCAAGGCGGTCATGGGCACGACCGGAATGTCGCTGACGTCGGAGGCGGTTTGGTTGAAGAAGCCGTTTTTCGGGATCCCGCTGAAGAACGAATTCGAACAGCTGTGGAACGCCAGGGTGATCCAGCGGTTGGGTTTTGGGGACTTTTCCGAGGAACCAACGAAGGACGAGGTGGAGCGATTCCTCGGAGATCTGGACGGCTACCGCCGGTCGCTGGAGGGATACCGGTTTGATTCGGATGCGGCGGGGCAGAAGCTGCTTGAGCTGATCGAGCGAAAACTTGAGGGAACAGATCTGGCCGCGCCAGACCTTCATGCCCGACGCTTCGGCCCCAGCTAGACCGGATCCGTTTCGTATCATGACTGCTCCAGTTCGCCTAAATCCGCCGGTCCCGATCCTGGCGCTGCGGATCGAAGCAGTCGTCGGTGACAAATAAGTTACGCAACCGGCAGAGATTGAAAGCTGTGTGCCCACGGCCATGCTGCTGCGATCATGGACGACGTTGCCTGGAAAGGCGACCCTGACCGCGCGGCCCTGCGGTCGCTGGTGGCGCATGCCGAATCGGTGTCGGCAACAACAACGGTGGAATCGTTGCAGGCGGTGTTTGCCCGAAAGCGGGTTGATTTTCTTGCGGTGATCGAAGGCGAAAAACTGCTCGGTCTGTGTTCGCGCCGCCAGCTCACCCAGCAACTCAGCTCGCGTTTCGGTTTCGCGCTCCTCGCCCGCCAGCCGGTGAGCGGATTCCTCATGGCGAAACCGATGATGGTTGCGGAGGACACGCCAATCACATCCGTGTTCAAGACCGCGGCCATGAGGGAGGCACAGGAGTTTTACGATGACGTGATGCTCGTGGATCAGGATGGCGGCTACCTCGGCATGATTCCGATGCAGACGCTTGTCCGTCTGCAAACGGAGTTCCTGCTTCGCAACAATGCCCAGCTTGAGGCCTCGCGAGCGGAGATTGAGGCCAGGAACCGGACCATGGAGGAGGATCTCCTCATGGCACGCGAGATGCAGCTTGCAATGCAGCCGCAGGCGCAGGCACCGCTGTCGGTCAGGGGCCTGACCCTAAGCCTGGAGCACCGCTACAGGCCCGCGGGCGGCGTCAGCGGAGATTTTTTTGACGTGGTCTGCCTCCCGGACGAGGGAGCCGGCATTCTCGTGTGCGACGTGATGGGACACGGGGTGCGATCCGCATTGATCACGGCGATGGTTCGCGCAATGATCGAGGAACTGCGGCCGGTGGCAGCTGACCCCGGAGTCTTGCTTACGCGCTTGAATCGTGACCTCACGCGCATTCTGCGGCAAGCGGGCGGCCTTATTTTCGTCACGGCGGCCTATATGGTGATCCACCTCGAATCTGGGCGGCTGAACTACGCGCAGGCCGGTCATCCAACACCCCTTCGGTGGGATGCGCACACGAAGGCAGTGCGTCCCGTAGCGTGTCCGTCCGAATGCGCCGGCCCGGCGCTTGGTTTGATGGACGATTTTGAGTTCCAAACAGTGGAAGAACCATTTGCGGCCGGCGACCGGCTCGCCTTGTTCACCGACGGTCTGTTCGAGGCGGCGAATCCCTCCGGGGAGGAATTCGGTCTGCAAAGACTCGAGAGCGTTCTGGCGGGCGTCGCGGAGCTTCCTTTGAGCAATGTCTTGGATACCGTGCTGCGCGAGGTGACACATTTTTCCAACGGTGCCTTTGCCGACGACGTGTGCATCATTGCCGCCGGTATTGATCGGAGTTGACGGTGGTGGGCTGGCGTTCGGCGCATTGGAATGCGTTCTCAACTGCGTCATCAGCCCTCAGGAGTCTTTTGGCGTGGACGGAACCATGGGATTGCTGAGAAGGTTGAGGACAATCTGCCGGAGGCGCACCGGGTCGCCGCGCACGTATCCCCATCCTGTTGGCGAGCAGCTTCAACGAGCGCGAAGTGGTGCTACGATTCCCTATGTAAACCCAGACCAGATTACTCAATCAGCCATTCGAAATGAATATGTTTAGTGCAATACTCCGTGAAATGCTCGATGTCGCTGGCGGCCATCGTTTCAGATTCGTCACCCGAAAGTAACGTCGGAGTCATGCCTCCGGTCGATCTGGATATTGGCAAGACGCTATCGATATGCAGATGGATCTAGTTGAACCAGAAAGCCCCGTTCGACGTGGGGAAGGAACCGAGCATCGAGGGAACCGACCTGGTCAACCTGGTGAAGCATCGGGAGCAAACCGATGCGGACACCACGTTGGAGGAGGTCTATCAGCAGTTTAGCATCCATAATCAGGAGTATTGCGCCGTGATGGATGCGGGCCGGGTGGTGGGGCTGTTCTCCCGGGGGCTTCTGGGCTTCCTGCTCGGCCACCGCTTCGGATTTGCCATCTGCTGCAAGGACCCCGTGCGGCGGCATCTGGTCCCTCAACCGTTGATGCTGCGCCGGGGCACTCCGGTGCGTCAGGTTCTCGAATCCGCGTTGGGACGTCGCAGCCGCGCGTTCAACGAGGATGTGATCCTCCTCGGAGCGGAAGACGAGTACTTGGGCATCATCTCGGTTCCGTCCCTTGTGCGGCTTCAGTCCGCGCTGGTGGAGGAGCGCTTTCGCATTCAGGAATCTCTGCACCGGCGTCTGATGGACGTCTCGCGCCAAGCGGGCATGGCCGAGGTGGCCAGCGGCGTTTTGCACAATGTTGGCAACGTGCTCAACAGCGTGAACGTCTCCGCCCAGCTGGCGGTGGACATGATTCATGAATCCAAAATATCGAGCCTGGAGAAAGTGGCAGCCATCTTGGAGCAGAATCGGGGACAGCTGGGCGACTTCATTACAAACGACCCCAAGGGCAAGTTGATTCCGGAATACCTCTTTCAAGTTTCGAGCCGGTTGCGATCCGAGCAGGGCCGCCAGCTGGAGGAACTACACCTGCTGGTTAAGCACGTGGCCCATATCAAGAACATCATCTCGATGCAGCAGCGTTACGCCAAAGTATCCGGCATGGTTGAAATGGTGCCTGTGGAAGAGATCGTCGAGGACGGACTGCGCCTGAATGCCGAGGCACTGACACGCCATGGGGTGGATTTGGAGCGCCGCTTTGAGCCGGTGCCGCCGGTCATGGTGGACAAGCACAAAGTGCTGCAAATTCTGGTCAACCTGATCCGCAACGCCAAATACGCGGTGGATCATAGCTCCGATCCCATCAAACGGGTGACGGTGTTCATCAAGGCTCCGACGAAGCAGCGGGTCCGGATTCAGGTCAAGGACAACGGGGTTGGCATCGCCGCCGAGAACCTCAAGCGCATCTTCGTCCACGGTTTCACGACCAAGCAGGATGGCCACGGTTTTGGCCTTCATGCGTCCGCCGTCGCGGCCAAAGAAATGGGCGGAGCGCTGCACGTCCACAGCGATGGTCTGGGTCAGGGCGCACTCTTTACCCTTGAATTGCCGGTCGCACCCGCTCGCCCCGCCGCATGAGCCCATCCCGCTCGTTCCTCAACCGCCGGGTGTTGGTGGTCGATGACAATCCAACCATCCATGAGGATTTTCGGAAGATCCTGACGAAGGCACTAGCGGCCGCCGACCGCCTGGAAGATTTGGAATCCGCCATTCTCGAGACCCGATTCGAGTTGGTCCCTCATGAGGGATTTGAAATGGATTCTGCGTTTCAGGGCGAGGAAGGGCTGGCCAAGGTGCAAGAAGCCGTGGAATGCGGCAATCCGTACGCGGTGGCTTTTGTGGACATGCGCATGCCCCCGGGCTGGGACGGGGTCGAAACGATCGCGCAGCTTTGGACGGTCGATCCGAATCTGCAGATCGTAATCTGCACTGCCTATTCAGATTATTCGTGGGAGGAGATCCTGCATAAACTCGGCATGCGTAGCAACCTGATCGTGCTCAAGAAGCCTTTCGACAACATTGAGGTTATCCAGCTGTGCGAAACCTTGACCCAAAAATGGTCATTGAGCCAACAGCTTGCCGCATCCGAGCTGATTTCGGAAGCGGAGGACAATTAGACAGGTCGAGCCAGAGAGAGGCGGCAGACCGTCGTTGCGAGATGTCTCTCCACGGCGGGACGACGAAGCAATTAAGCTGCGGACCGATGGCCGCTTTTGGGGTCAAAGGCAACGACCAAGGAAAATGGCCGCCGACAAGCGGAGACCCTGCGTTCAGCTGCATGAGTCCACCTCAGCGGCCTGCGGACACCGACGGATCAAACGGGTGACTTGAGCGCTGTTCAATTCGGGCCATGAAGCCACTGATCGGGGTGGGGCTGAAATCGGTGATCATCCGGCCCGGGTCGGGGAAAAGGAAGGTGCCGGCCCACTCAATGGGGGTGCCGCGCATGTTGCGGAGAGCCCAACCGCTGCGGAAATACGCAACCTGGTCGATGCGGACGCCGCCATGGTCAGAAATCTCCGCCAGTTCCTGCGGGACAAAGCAAAAGCAGCCGGCTCTGTCGCTTTCGAAGAGATAGCCCACCTGGCCGGCCAAGGTGATCGTTGGGCACATGACGGGAGAATATAGGGACCTATTCCTCTTCCAGTCGGATGCAAGGATGCGTCTGTGACGATCGCGTGCCGGGAGCCTCGGAACAGGGCATGAATCTCTCCGGATGCCAAATGACCCGGAAACATTTTCGGAGACGTCACGCGATCTTCTGCAATATGTGACGGCGATCGCTGATCCTTTCCCTGTTGAACAGCAATCCCGCCGCCGCGCAGACAATGGCCTCCACGGCACGCCAGTCCTCAACAAGGCAACGCGACGGCGGGTTTAATCTCCTCCCATGAAAAGATTCGGTCCGTTCAAACCACTCTCCATCCGTCACGACTCCCGGCCGTTGAACGCCTTGGTCAGGTTTCATGACATGGCGCCGGCACGACGGTTGCCTTGCGCTCGAGGTGTCGGCCGTTTCCGGTCGGTCCGTCCAGCAATCACCCCTGACTTTTCCCAGCCAAAAGCCATGGAAACGCCAAGCGTTTGCCGGAGAATGGTCTCTTGGCTCCAGGCCCGCCGCCCACTGCGCTGGGTCGAAACGATCACTGATTATTCCGCCTGGAATCCCTGACATTCTTCAGGACCCAATGGAGGTAAGGCAGGCGCAGGTCCAGCTTTGGCCACCAGGTGCGATTGCGAACAAGCAGCAACCTCAAGGCGAGGAGCAGCAGAAAAACCAGGAGACGGACACCGCATAGCTTCCAGGCCTCGCGCTAGATGGCGGCCCGATCCGCCGGCAACGGTTCGCCCGCCCGGCATACATGGATTGCGAACTAGGTTTGCATCAAGATCATCAGCCCGACCAACGCGCAGCAGCCGAGCCGGAATGTGCTCTCGCTGTTCATGTCAGAATCTCCGAGGACTCCCTGACGCGCGCTCCCGCATTCTGCACGCTCTTCAAGCCGACGCGTCTCAAGAATTCGCGAGAGGAAGCGGCACCGTCAGACACCACGGTAACGGAGAATCTTCTCCGTATCGCATTGTTGACTGTCGCGCGCACACAGCCTTCAGCCATGACACCGAGCACCACGAGATGGCGAATCCCGGTGCTTCTCAGGATCTCTTCAAGCGAGGGTTTGTGAACGCATCGGGTTTGGCTTTCGAAACCACTGTGGCACCTGCTGGGAAAAGAATCCTTGGATCAAGCTCTGCTCCAACAGAGCGCTGGTGCCAACTTGAGCGTAACTCTGACAATCCCGCACCCGACGGATTCACGTTGCTCTTCGCGTCCGATCAGCCTCAGGAGCTTCTCTGCGCCGAGGTTGATCGGAAAAAAATCTGCCCGCCAATGCGTGATGCCCGCTCGGAGCGCGGCATTCCGTAGCTCGGTTGTCAACCGTGTCCCAATCCCACACCGTTGCCAGCTGTCGGATACGACTACGCCGACATCGGCAATTGGCGCCTTCTCGGCCACTCGAACGCATCGTGCATGCCCAACGATCTGCGCATCGCTATTCCCGTCCGATATCACCGCCACGCGTGTCAAGTGATTCTCGTCACCAGGCAATGTCAGCCGAACTAAATCCTCAGGCGTGAATGCCTTCTTATCATAAAAAAAACGGGTCGTCCGGCTCTCAAACGAAAGCGAAGCCAGACCTTCGATCAGTTCTGGAATATCCTCAGGATGGATTTCCCGGATAACAGCGGGAAGTCCGAGATTACACTGGCAATAATCGACCGGCATCTTGTGATCGAGGGACGGAATACGTTTGATCCGACGTTTTACCAAGTGATCACCGAACCGTCTTCCGTCAAGCCCGCGACCAGCACGACGTAATCCCGCTGGGCGCAGAAGGCGACGTCCTCGCACAAATCGGGATGAGCCACTGGAAACTGTAGTCTTTGCCGAGCTGCAACGGCAATGCGCGAGCAACGAGTGGTAGCTGCGAAAAGTCAAACACGCGCCCGCTGTAAGGAATCGTCCGATCGAAGACCTGCGTGCCGGGCAGCATCGTTGTGGTCACGCGAAGCTGATCCTTGCGATAGGTACAAACAGTCTTCATCGCGACGGCTCCTTGTACGTAGATCTGGCCGTTTGACTCCTCTGGCACCAAATCACTGGTCATCTGGCCGCAGACGATCTTAACAAATCCGTTGGTGATGATAGCGATGTGTTGTTCGAGCCCGGCGGGAGTGCGCAACAACGTCACCTCGTATCGGCCTTCCCCCTCGGGGCCGGTCGTACGATAAGTGAGAACCTCCGGCCGGTCGGTCACCCAGGCTGTATCGAAAGTTGCGGTGCTGTCGGCGAACAGCCGGCCGGTTGCCATTGAAAGAGCCAAGGCGGCGCACAAGGCAAAGCGCTTCACCGAGTTCTCGGGAGAAAGGAAGTATGGGGTTTTCATGGAATTGAGAGGTTGCAGAGCCATCGATGAGGCGGTTCTCACAGACTGCGCGAACGATACCGGACCGCTGCGTAGGCAGCCCAGCAGAGCCCGCCAATTGCGCCATACACTGCTGCGCCCACGGGTTCGTCACGCACCATCCACCATGTGACTCCCTTGCCGGAAAAGAAAGACAGCGGAGCGAGCGAGAAGAAGATTGCCAGGGCCATAAGAAAGGAACGGAGGCGAAGCCGGCGACGCGCCACACGGAGCATTCGAATCTCGTCGAGATTGGAAGGGGGCGGCGTCGGGGCGACAGGCATGCTCCCCTCTCGACGCAGCTGTTCCGCATCTAGCGGGTTCTCGTGCAAGTATCAGGCTCCGCCTGATTCATTTCTCACAGCTTGACCAAAATTCCCGCTATACCCGAAGAACGACGCTGATCAGGAAGAAGTCCGGCATTCCCACGGGAACCGCCACATGGGACTTTCGCGATGCCTGGCGAAATAACGATAGCGAAAGACAAAGTAGGAGCTTACAGCCACCAGCACAATAAGGGCATATGCGAGGGTGGCGGCGATCAGAAGTATGCCGTGCGTTCCCAACGCAGAAGGTATTGCGGCGCCAAACGTCAGCAGGACGAAAAGCCAACTCCAAGTCAGGGAAGATGGCGTCAGTTGGTTATTAGGTTCTGGGTTCATTTGATTCTCAGCATGCTTTCAAATTCGATGGGGGGCGTTGCGGGCTTTTTCAGTCAGCCGTTGCCAAGTTCGCAATGGAAAACTCTGTGACATCTTGGTGGCGGTGGTTGTCTAACAAATCCCCGTTGTGAGGTTGCGCGGCCATGGCCCGTGCGTTGACAGCGATACGACGTTCGCAAACTGTGGCTACGACGGAGGCACCCCGATGATCACCCCAATCCTTCTGCGTCACGTTACAAACAGCGAACCGGCATTTTGTTTTGTTCCGGCCATCGTTCACTTTCGGGCCATCTTGATTCGCGGTCGTAGCCAAATGAACGAACGATGGCCTTCGCTGTTTCGCGGGAGAATCTCGGGTTGGCTGACTCGATGTATTTGATGCCGTCACTCGCAAGGGCTGCTGCTCGATCGCGCACTCGCACCAGCCCGTCCGCCCGCTCCCTACGCCGTACGAGCCATCGTCCTCCCGCTGATCGGGGAAATGCAGGCCGCTTTATGCGCAGCGGACACTGCGCAACCCCGCGGTTGACGTCCCTTCCTAAACCAAGTCTGACCATGAATGCCGCCCGATCCACCGCAGATGAATTCGAAATCTACGCTTGCCCTGCGTGCAGGCGTCACCTGAGCCGTGAGATGGATACCCTACGCTGTCCGAATTGCTAGCAGGCCTACCCGATCCGGAATGGAATCCCCGAGTTTATTTTTGAAGAGCTATCCCGGAGTGCGGACCCCGAACTCCGGAGGATGTCGACGATTGATCGGATGGCCCGCATCTACGAGACCCGGTTATGGTATCCGATCGTGCTTAGTCTCTTCGGCGGCTGGCGCAGTCCCTCGCTGGCCCAGTTGGTCAGGGAAATGGCGCAAAATGTTGAATCGGCCAACGGCCGCGTGCTGGACATCGCCTGCGGCCCCGGCACCTACGGCCGCCGGATAGCCTCGCCATCCAAAGAGTTCTTCGGCATCGACGTATCGTGGGGAATGCTGCGGCAAGGCGCCGCCTATGCCGCCCAGGAAGGCATTCCCCAGATTCATTTCGCCCGGGCGAGGGTGGAAGCGCTGCCCTTCGCAGACGACGTTTTCGACGCCACGCTTTGTTGCGGATCGCTTCATCTTTTTACCGACACTGTGACGGCCCTGCGCGAGATCGCCCGCGTGATGAAACCAGGCGCCATGCTTTCGGTGTTCACGTTTACCGCCGGGCGCGGAGGCATCCTGAGGTTTTCGCCAGGTGCGTGAGTGGGGCCGCAAGCATCAAGGACTGCACGTGTTCGCCCTACCGGAGATGGATCAGTGCCTGGCCTCAGCGGGTTTTGGCGATTTCCAGCCCCGGGTTTCGGGCTCCATTCTGACCTTCACCGTCCGCAAGCGGGCGGCCTGACCGGCACCGCGGGGACGGATTTGTTCGGAATCAGCCCCGTTCCCTCAGCGGGCGATGTTCCCGCACCGGGCTCGTCACGAGAGCGCGCACGCAGAAGGGTTCCCTTCACGGGTTTCGCCCGTCTCGGTCCGGTCGGGCTACTTGACGGTGAGGTTGTTCTTGACGTCCGTCACCCCGGCGACGGCGGAGGCGTCTTTGCCGGCGGCGGATTTCTGATCCGAAGTGTCCACCATGCCGCTCAACTGCACGACGCCTTTAACGGTCTCAACCTTGATCTCGAACGACTTCACGGCGTTGTCGCCCAAAAGCGCGCTTTTCACTTTGGTTGTGATGACCGAATCGTCCACGAATTGACCGGGGGTGTCGCTGGTGTTTGCCGGCTTGCAGCCGCCGGTGAAGCCGCCAATCGCGAAAGCGCCCGTCAGGGCGAGCAGCAGAGCGAATACCGATGAATGGATGGATGTTTTCATGAAGTGAGTAGAGTAATGTCGCTAGGCTCTCGAACGAAATCCGCCCATCAGAAAGATGATAAGGCAGATCAACAGAACCAGGCCGAGTCCGCTGCCGCCGATGATCGGACCTCCAAAGTAAAAACCGCCGCCGCCGAATAGAATAAACAAGACAACGATAAGTAAGATTAAGCCCATGCCTGCAGAATAGCACCCCGCTGCGACTGCAACCATGGGGCCTTCCCCTACCAGGGAATGTCACCCTACGGCGAACACCGCAGCCGCCGTTTCGAAAAGGCCTCCACCCGATGCTGGCTCCGTATGCCGGCGCCAGGAAAATCCATCCGGTCAGAGTTGCTGGCGCAGGAGCCCCGCGATCGCATCGAACATCTTCCCGAACATCGACCGGTTCTTGGAGTCCGCCAGCGTCATCAGCCGGGAGACACTCTAATCTTTATCGAAGATGGAGACCTGTTCCGCCGCAATGACGGCATCGTAGACATTCAGGTTGGCCTCGTCGTTCAACCTGAAGGATCGATTGTCGAAATTCGTCGAGCCCACCGATACCCAGACATCATCGACGATGAAGACCGGCCGCAGTTGCATCAACTTCAAGAAACTCGAGGATCTGAAGCTCGACGTCGCGATGGGGCTCGTGAAACAGGCCGCGAAATCCGGGGGCGTCAACGCCGTGGTTTGATGTGGCGCAACGCACAGTCACCGAACCCGCCCCCCTCCGCCGCCCCGCCTAGCTCTAGTCTAGAAGTCGACCAGTCCCGGCAGCCCACTAGTTTCAATCCATGGCGACCTATTCGTGTATTCACCTAAATGGTCAGGAGGGACTACGATTCCTGGATTTGGTGGGAGTCGAACCCGATCTCAACCAAAGTGTGGAAATCTGCGGTACGTTGCCCTCTCAGCAGTCGCAGACTTCGCGCTTTGGGAAAGGCCACGCACGCGGGAATTCCAGGCGGGTGAAGGCCCCATGGTGGCGGTCGCAGCGAAGCGTTATCCTGAAGAAGACATATGAGTACAGCAGACTCCTCAGCCTACAATGCCGTCCTGGCGGGCAGGGAAGAAATCAATGCCCGATTGCTCGTGATGCGCATTCAGCCCGACACCGTTCTCTCCGACTTCAAGCCGGGGCAATCTGCCATCCTTGGCCTGATGGGACGCGAAGCCCGGGTCCCGGAGGCAGAAGACGAGGAACCGGCATCCGGGCCGGACCAGATGATCCGGCGCGTTTATGGCATCGCTTCTTCCAGCGTCGAGAAACGATATCTCGAATTCTATGTGAACCTGATCACGAGCGGCCAGCTCACGCCGCGCCTATTCGCGCTGTCAAATGGCCACCGCCTGTATCTCAGTCGCAAGGCGGGCGGGATATTCACCTTGGATCGGGTGCCACCGGGCAAAGCCGCGTTGCTGGTCGCGACCGGCACCGGAATTGCCCCCTATATGTCGATGTTGCGCACAATGCTCGTGACTGACACATCGCGGCCCTACGTGGTGCTGCACGGCGCCCGGCACAGCTGGGACCTCGGCTACCGTGCGGAACTGGAGACCCTTGCCCGCCTGCGGCCCAATCTGACGTACATTCCCTCCATCACGCGACCGGGCGAGGATCCGCATTTCCGTGGAGAAACCGGACGCATTCAGAACCTGCTGGCCAATGGCATCATTGAGAAACTGAGCGGCGTTCAGCTCGATCCCTCGAAGTGCGAAATCTTTCTCTCCGGCAATCCGGACATGATCCGGGCGGCGGAGGAAATGCTTGGCCCCCGCGGCTTCAAACTTAACCAGGACAAGGAGCCCGGAACGATTCACTTCGAGGAATACTGGTGAGTGCGGGCCTCCCGGTCTCTTGGCGTTGCACCATGGGCATGGGGAGAGATGCGTCGGCAACCGCCCATTGCCGTCATCACGGCCGCGACCGCCGAAAGGGCCTCCCTCGACACCGGGCAATACCCCATTTTCTTCGCGGTTCTTCCTCCTAAAATCGTGTCTCCAGAAACCCAAGCATTGAGCATCTCGCCCGCGACCATGGTCGCACGCTCTCTCTCAAAACCATGCAACGATCTGCGCGAAGGCAAGCGATGAACGACAGGATTCCGATTCTGGCATGATTGGCGACTACGCCGGCACGGCAGCTGGTGTCGCGGATATCCTGAAGGAAAATTGGAAGACCGGGAAACACTCCGAAACGGGAGAAGTCACGAGGAATCCATTTCGGAACAGCGCCTCCCTCGAATTGAAAGCGGAAACCTCTGCAGAGGGAACTCAGCGAGCCCAGCAGGTCGATCCGTCCACTGCAATCCACCCGGTAAACCGGCCACTGCGCTCCTCCTCCGCGCACGGCACGACGCAACGCATAGCGAGTGAACGGACCGCCGCCGATCCGTTCAATCGCCCCGCCCAGTGCCGCTATCTGCCCGGATACGGTCGGCTGGCTCACCCCCAACCCGCGCGCCAACTCCTGGGCGGATTGTACGCCGTCTGCCATCAACCGGAGACGCAAGGCTTCGGACGGTGTAGGTAGCCGGGACATGATGAATTGATAAATGGATGCGACGATTATTCTTTTCAGACTTTCAATCAATATCTTCCGAATTTAATGCAATCATTTATGCATAGTTATTGAATAGATTGGATTGACCGGTACCACCGTCCGAAGGCGTCAGGTCTCTTGTCCAGCTGACCGTCCACTCGCTGGCGCTCGCGACCACAAAGCAGGGGCTGAGTCCTGTGAGGTAACGAATCGCACGAGGGACAATGGGCGCATCGACGGCACGTCGGAAATGCAGGCTGGGAAACAACGAACAACGAATACGAATATGAGCGAGATCGAACAATTCATCAGTGAACGCAAGACGCGGAATCCACAGGCTTGGGCGAACTTCGAAGAGAAGTATCGACGGTATGCAATTGGGATGCTTTTGGCGGAGCACCGCAAAAATGCGGGTCTTAGCTTGGGGGAATCTGCCAAACGGACGGAAATGGCGAAGGTGGCGTTGTCTCGCCTTTAGAACCATGGCGAGGACGTCCGCCCCTTCACAATCACTCGATACGTCGAGGCAACCGGCCGGCCTTTGGCATTGACGATCGTCCCCACCCCACCCGGACGGTTTAGGTTGCACAAGTCCGTCCCAAATGGCACCAGCCATTCTTTGCTTAGGACCCTGGAGGGCGAGGCCCGACTGGCCAAGACCGCGAAATCGCCAGCATGGTGATGTCATCCTCTTGCCGCGCGTCCGACTGGAATTCCCTTAATGTTTGCAGAATGCCATCACAGACCTGTTGCCCGCTGTGTACCTTCAACTTCTCCAGGCTGCTCTGCAATCGTCCATATCCAAAAACCTCCCCGTGCGGACTGCGGGTGTCTGTCACTCCATCGGTAAACAGGAGCAGGGTGTCACCCGGCGTCAGCTTCACGGTAGTTTCATCCAACCGAAAATCTTCCAGGACACCCACCGGCTGGCCGGTGCCATGCGGGATGGCTTTGCTCCTCCCGTCTCCACCCAATAACATCGGAACTTCGTGCCCGGCCCGGGCAAAGGCAAACACGCCGTTGGCTGGGTCCAGGAGCCCGAACAAGACCGTCACAAACAAGTCGGACTGCGCCAACTGGATCAGGTGGTGGTTGGTGCGGCGCAGGGTTTCACCCGCAGTGCCGCCATGAGCCGCTTCGGACATGATCAGGGCATGGGTCCGCGCCATGAAGATCGCGGAGGGAATGCCCTTGTCCGCCACGTCACCGATGACCACCCCCAGCGAGTTCTGATCCAGGCGAAAGACATCATAGAAATCGCCGCCGACCATTCGAGCCGGATGCATTGCGGCTCCAAACGTGTAGCCGGGGACTGGTGGCAGCACCCGTGGCAGAATGCTGACCTGGATTTCGGCAGCCAGCTGCAATTCACGCTCCAGGCGCTCTTTTTCGACGATCTGAATCTGGGCTGCCTTGAGTTCATCGTAGGCTTCTTGCAGCTGGAGATTCTTGGCCTGCAAATCGCGGAAGGCGCCGCTGTTGGTTTCGTCCAGCCGTCTGGTCAGCGTACAGACCATCGTATAGGCCAGTGTCGGCTGACGGACCAGCAGCGCGTCAAAATCATCGTGGGTCATCCTCCACAGCCGCGCCGCCTTGGCCGCCCGCACGGAGGCCGTTCGTGCCCGGCCCGGGATTAAGAGACTCATCTCACCGATGAACTCGCCCTCACCGAGCCGCGCGATTGGTTTCTCATCCGACGTGCCCAGGGCCAGCAGGACATCCAGCTGGCCCTCCAGCACGATGAACAGGCTTTCTCCCGGCTCGCCCTCCCGGAACAGCACTTCACCCGGCTGGAGCGCCGATCTTGAGGCTGGTCGCCAGGTGGTCCAACTCATGGCGAGGCAGATCGCTGAGAAAAGGGACTTTCTTGAGAGGGATTGTTTGTGTCATGGCATACCGAATTGAAAAAGGAATCGGCTAGAGCGGTTTTCCACGCTGTGTAGCCCGAGCGCCAGCGAGCGGAAGGTTCGTCCATTCGCGATTCAACGGGCTCCAACCCCCGGGGCATCTGGTCGAGGGCTGGCGATCGCAGCTACGTTCGCGTTTCCGGCCATGGTTCGATCTTGACCGCTTGAGCGTCCTCCTGTATGCCCGCAGGCGCTATGGGGAATAGTGCCCCCCAAAACCGCGCTCTCCAGCCGCTGCCTGCATCGAGCGGCGCCAGCTCGATCTCACCGAGCTTCAGCCCCCGGGACAGCATCTCATCGTGGTAACAGGTTGCGCCGTCCGGGCCGGCCGGGTCGAGGAGAAACACCCGGCAGGCGGCCAGCTGTCCGAGGTGGCGGCAGTGATAGTAGTGGGGATTCTCCTCCAACAGCCGGTCCAAGACCTCAGCAATACGTAGGGTGGTGCCCTGCGCGCCACGAATACATAGTATTGCTCATGCCCACAGCCCCCCAAGTAACTGAGGTAGCCCCCTACTTTGACGGCTGCTCCCGGCCCTGTCCAGACCGTTCCCGACTTCGAATCAATCAATATAGGAGTCAGCCGTAATTCGATCTCGGAAAATCCAACGATCATTACAACATTCAACGGGGGTTTGGGGTTAGGTAT
>CAWDQK010000023.1:0-45210 GCA_963804395.1 uncultured Verrucomicrobiae bacterium
TTTACGGAGCTTCGGGTTTTGATCCTTGCGCATTCTGGGCTTTTTAGCGGCGAAAGATCATCGGAGGCGTCGATTATCAATCCATTGAATCACAAGACACGGAGACACAAAGGCAGATCCACGGAGGAGCCATCCAATTTCAGTTTTCAGCGTTTCACCTTTCAGTATTTCTCTTCAGCCGCCTCTGTGCCTTTGTGTCTTTGTGGTGAACACTCCGAGATTGGTTTGAGCGTTTGCCAGGTGCCGTCTCTCTGCTGCCTCCGCGAGCTCCTGTAAGAATCGGCTGCTTGGGTTTGCATCCGTGAAACCCGGGTAATCCGCGGTAAAAAGATCGGCGGATTGTTGGCCGGCTTCCCGTTTCAGGTCTCAGGTTTTCGACGGTTCTGCTCTGAAGCAGATGCTAGGCTTGCGGAACGCCGGGAAAATCATATAACATTAGATCATGACCCAGCTGCACCGAATCACGTTCAACCCCAACCAATGCGGAGGCCGTCCCTGCATCCGGGGCATGCGCATCCGCGTGAAGGACGTGCTCGACATGCTCGCTGCAGGGGAGACTGAGCAGACGATTCTGACCGATTTCCCTGATTTGGAACCGGAGGATATTCGCGCATGCCTTGAATATGCGGCCCGGCAGGCGAATCATGCGGTTCTGTCGCTGGCGAGATGAAGTTCTTGCTCGATGCGCAGCTGCCGCCGTCCTTGGCCCGCTGGCTGCAGGAACAGGGCCACGAGGCGAGGGCGGTGCGTGACGAGGGATTACGTGAGGCTGAAGACAGTGCAATCTGGGCCTGGGCATTGCAGACCGATTCAATTATCGTGACCAAGGACGAAGATTTCGCCGTGCATGCCCAAAAAGGGCAGAGAGGGCCTGTGATCGTCTGGCTCCGCGTTGGCAACTGCTCCAACGAGGCGTTGCAGGCATGGCTGACGCCGCGCCTGCCAGGAGTGGTACAGTTGGTGACGCAAGGCAGTCGTCTGGTAGAAGTGATTTAGGCAGCTATTGTTAATCGCGAGCGAATCCGGCTGGCGATGGTGGACGAAAACATCGAAGCCCAGCCGGTCTTCAAAGATTGCCTGTGCTACCTCCCGCGTTATTCGTCGGAGCAGCTGGCCGCGAAGATGCGCAAAAGGCGCAAGGATTACGATGGCTGTTCAGTCGTAGATTTGTCTTCTGTGTCCAACGGAAACCACCACCACAATCATCACCTGGTTCTCCAGACGGCAGAGGATTCTCCAGTCGCGAACGCGGTAGCGCCAGAAGCCGTGCTTCTCGCCGCAAAGCGGCTTGCCGAATTGCTCCGGATCCGGCGTTCCCTTCACCCGAGTCTCCAGGAATCTCTTGATCTCTGCGGCGGCTGATGGGCCGAGTTCACGAAGTTGGCGGACTGCCTCCGGAGTGATCTCATACTCCCAGGTCACGCCACACCTCCTCCGGCTTCAATGATCGTTTGCCACTCCCCACGTGGCGCTCCCATGCAGCAGTCGCATTCCGGTAGTCCATCTCATCCTCGATCTTTTCCTGCAATTCAGCAACCTTCTGCCCCAATTCCTCCAGCTTCACGTCCGGACTCGCGGACTGGGCCAGTGCGGCGCGCTTGATGAATGTGGTCGTGCTAAGACCGCGTTTCCGGGCTGCCGCAGCGATTTGGCGCCTCTCGGCAGCGGTCAGACGGATGGAGGTGGGCATGGAAATCATGCACTACATTTGTAGCGCAGATGCGCTGATGTCAATCTGAAGCCTGATACTTGAGACCTGAAACCCGAAGTTCGAAACCGGACTGCTCTGCGGTCTCTGTGTCTTGGTGGTGAAATAGATCGGATCGGGTATCCGCGTAATCCGCGGTAAAAAGGATTGGGTTGGGGATCGAAACCCAAGCATCGGAGTTTGACCGCGGATTTCACGGATTGCGCGGATGGGGACGAAGAAAAAGCTGAAGGGCTGAAAAGCTGAAAGCTGAAACGGGGCAACCAGATCAGTGTTTACAGGAGGCAGAGGTCGGAGGTCTGAGATCAGAGGTCGTATTCATTCTCGGCAGCGCAAACACACGTTTCTCCGTCGTAGGGGCGCAGTCTCGCTCGCGCCGCTGCGGCGGAGCTCGCTGCGCCCATACCCGAGGGCGCGACAAGATCGCGCCCCTACAGGAGGGAATCGCACGTTCCATCCGAGAATGAATCCGCCCTGGAGTGCCCCATGAGGACATCTCCTTGACGGCGGGCATTTTTATGCGAATGTGCTTTTATGCGAACCACCCTCGATATTCCCGATGCTGTCTTTAAACGGGCCAAGCTCAGAGCGGTTCATGAAGGCGTGCCATTCAAAGTCGTTGTCACCCGCGCTCTGGAGCGCGATCTGGCGGCGCCTGCCAATGACGTCGATACGAGAAGGTCCCGCGCCAATCGACTCTTCGGTGCGCTTGATCGGTCTCGTAACACCCAGCCGGTCGGTCGCTTGAACCGGGACGAGATTTATGACCGCCCGGTGCTTCGCTGACACCAACCTGCTTCTCTACGCCGCGTCGAAAGACCCGGCGGATGTCCGAAAAAAGGCCATTGCGCGTACATTGCTGGAAAGCGAGGACATCGGCATCTCCGCGCAAGTCCTGCAGGAGTTCGCGCACAATGCCACTGCGAAGCAACGACTCGGGCTTAAGGCCGATGAAACCGAGATCATTTTGCGCAGCCTGCTCGAATATCCGGTCCTGCCTGTGACAGGCGAACTCGTGCTGGAGGCGTTCAATGTCCAGCAGCGCTACCAGATCGCCTATTGGGATGCAGCGATCGTCGCGGCAGCACGTAAACTGGGTTGCGAAACGCTCTTCTCGGAGGATCTCAATCCTGGTCAGGATTACGGCGGAGTCATCGTTCGGAATCCGTTCGTCAACGCCTGAGGCCCTGTCTTCCGGAGTCAATAGTCGCGGGCTTTGCATGAGCAGTTTCCAATTTCGCTGAAAGTGTAGCGTCGATCTGCCACCGGCGGTCAGAAAAGTTATTCGAGCGGAAACGCAGGCTCCGGCATCCCGGTCGTTGAATTAACCGCAAAGAGCCTAGCGCGGCTTCGCCGCAACCGAAGGTAGGGGCGCGATCTTGCCTGCCGTGCCGTAGCCTTGCTGTGCCCGTCCGAAGCCTTCGGCGAAGGCGGGGCGAAGGCTGGTCGCGCCCTCATAGGGACGCAGCCCCTCGACAGGCTCGGGGCCCTGACCCATTCGACTCCGCCCGTTCGACAAGCTCAGGGTCCCGAGCGGAGTCGAGGGACTCAGGGTCATCCTGAGCCTGTCGAACGGATGAGCGAAGTCGAACGGGCAAGACTGCGCCCCTACGGGTCCAACCCGCCTCGCAGCATAGGGAAACCGTGCAAAAAAGAACGTGTTTGGAGAGATAGTTCACAGGACGCGAAGGAAAGGCGGAAGCGGAGTGGGATTCTCTGCGCTCTCTGCGTTCTCTGCGGTTGAATTTCCGAGGTATGGCTTATCCTGTTTCCGATGTTCTCTGCGGTTGATACTCTGAATTTAACCGCAAGGAGCGCAAAGGACGCGAAGGAAAGGCGGAAGCGGAGTGGGATTCTCTGCGCTCTCTGCGTTCTCTGCGGTCGAATTTCCGAGGTATGCTTATCCTGTTCCCGATGTTCTCTGCGGTTGATACTCTGAATTTAACCGCAAGGAGCGCAAAGGACGCAAAGGAAAGGCGGAAGCGGAGTGGGATTCTCTGCGCTCTCTGCGTTCTCTGCGGTCGAATTTCCGAGGTATGCTTATCCTGTTCCCGATGTTCTCTGCGGTTGAAACTCTGAATTTAACCGCAAGGAGCGCAAAGGACGCGAAGGAAAGGCGGAAGCGGAGTGGGATTCTCTGCGCTCTCTGCGTTCTCTGCGGTTGAATTTCCGAGGTATGGCTTATCCTGTTTCCGATGTTCTCTGCGGTTGATACTCTGAATTTAACCGCAAGGAGCGCAAAGGACGCAAAGGAAAGGCGGAAGCGGAGTGGGATTCTCTGCGCTCTCTGCGTTCTCTGCGGTCGAATTTCCGAGGTATGCTTATCCTGTTCCCGATGTTCTCTGCGGTTGAAACTCTGATTTAACCGCAAGGAACGCAAAGAGCGCAAAGGGAGGGCGGAAGGCCGATCGGAATCCTCTGCGCTCTCTGCGAAATCTGCGGTTAAATCTCCGAGGGGCCGCAGGTATTTTCCGGCGAAGATGGAAAATGCTCCGTTTCCTCCGTTACCTCCTGTAAAAAGGATCGATCATCGTGCCACCAAGACCACGGATTCTTGCAGCTGCCGCTGTGTTCGCGACCGCGCTCGGCGCTACCGGCGCGTGGTGGCTTGTCTCCTGGTCGCCACCATCCAGGGAGCCGGAGCGCTGGTTTGTGCCGGGGCCGCTGGGTCATGTTCCGGGCAGGACCCCGCCGGCGCCTTCGCCCCGGGCGTTCCTCACGCGCGCGATGTCTGGAATCGGTCCAGATGGCGGCACCGCGTGGGCCAGGCATAACAAACTCACTGCGCCGCTGGAGTTCATGCACAATTTAAGCCGGGTGTTTCCGCTGGAGCTTTACGCCAGCCACCCGGACTACTTTCCGCTCGTTGGCGGAGCGCGGATGCTGCCAGCACCGCCGCCCCGACCGACCAACTGGAATCCGGACCTCGGCAATCCGGAGGTCGCCGCGCATGCCGCCGCGGTGGCGCGCGAAGCTTTCAAACAACATCCCGGTGCCGTCTCGTTTTCCCTCGGGGTCAACGACGCGCTGATCTTCGGCGAGTCACCGGAGACTCTGGCACTCGTGACGCCTTTGCGCTGGTTTCGGGGGCGGCCAGATTACTCAAACCTGGTGTTCACCTTCATGAACCGGGCGGCGGCCGACGTTGCCCGCACACATCCGGACAAATACCTCGGCTGTCTGGCCTACTATTGGTGTGAAAACATCCCATCATTTCCGGTGGCGCCCAATGTGGCGCCGTTCCTCACGGCGGACCGGTCACAAGGCTACGATCCGGCATTTAAGCAGGAGGAACTGACCCAGCAGGACCGCTGGGCGAGGTCGGGCGCGCGGCGTCTGGGAATGTACGATTACCTGGATGGCTTCGGCTTCCTGGTCCCGCGCGTGCACACGCGGCTGATCGCCGAGAACATCCGCCACGCAAGGCGGGCCGGATTCACGGACTACTACGGGGAGGCAAGTCCCAACTGGGGCCTGGAGGGTCCAATGTCCTGGCTGGTGGCGCAATTGCTGCAGGATCCGGAACAGTCCGAGACTGCGCTGCTCGACGAATACTACCGGCGCTATTTTAGGTCGGCCGCAGTGCCGATGCGTCGGTTCTTCGAGCGCTGCGAGGAACAATGGATGCGGCAGCCTGGGCCGCAGTACTGGCTGAAATACTACCGCGATCAATCCCAGGCGGATCTGTTTCCGTCGGCGGTCTGCCGGGAACTGCGCGGGTTGCTCGAAGAGGCGGCACGCGCCGGCGGGACGCCGGAGGTCAAGGCGCGGATCGCGCTGGTCGCCGATGCGTTCGCGCTGACGGAGCGCTTTGTGGACTTCTGCGAGGCGCGGACGAACCTGGTGCGACACCAGCTGGAGGGAACGTTGGCCGGTGACGCGGGTGCGCAGGAGATCCAGGAGTATGTGAGAAAGCGGGTCCGGCTCACCGTTTACGCCGCCTGGCTGGGGCGCACGCGGCCGCTTGCGATTTACTCGACGAAACTCGACGATTTTTTGCGGGATGACCCGCTTTACGGGGCGGCGGCTGAAGAATTGAGGACTGAAGGGCTGAAGGCTGAAGGGCTGAAGGCTGAAGGGCTGAAGGCTGAAGGGCTGAAGGCTGAAGGGCTGAAGGCTGAAGGGCTGAAGGCTGAAAGGCTGAAGGCTGAAGGGCTGAAGGCTGAAGGGCTGAAGGCTGAAGGGCTGAAGGCTGAAGGGCTGAAGGCTGAAGGGCTGAAGGCTGAAGGGCTGAAGGCTGAAAGGCTGAAGGCTGAAGGGCTGAAGGCTGAAAGGCTGAAGGCTGAAGGGCTGAAGGCTGAAAGGCTGAAGGCTGAAAGGCTGAAGGCTGAAGGGCTGAAGGCTGAAGGGCTGAAGGCTGAAGGGCTGAAGGCTGAAGGGCTGAAGGCTGAAACGGGAAACCTGGAGATGGCGGTCAACGGGTCGCTCGAAGATCCGGTGGTCCCGGGGCGCCGGATCGGCGGGCTGGCCTATAGCCTCGACCTGCCGGCCTCGTGGGCGAGCACGTGTGAACCGGCACAGGCGCAGTCGGTGGCGACCACCCGGGCGGCGGCGCGCAGCGGAATAGCGGGGCTGCATTTCGAGGGGACCCTCGACGCAGCGCTTTTCCAATGGGTCCAAGCTGTGCCGGGTCGGGTTTACGATGCCTCGGTGTTTGTGCGTGGCAGGGTCTCACCGGGGGATAGCGTGGCGCTGACGGTGGGCTGGCTGGACGCCGGGCAGCAGCACCTTGGCGATTGCACAGTGGAGCGGTTGCCGGAAGGAGAGTGGGCCGGGTGGGTCCGGCTGCGGCAGGGCGGGGTGGCGCCGCCGGGCGCGCATTGGGTCGGCATCGGCGTGCGCGTGCAGCACCAAGTTCCCGGCGACTGGGTGGACGTGGATGACTTCTCGCTGGTGCAGTTTCCGGCGTCGCCGGATACTCGCCACGAATGAAGGTCGATTTTTGCGGTCCCTGCGTTCTCTGCGGTTAAACCCCTGATTTAGCCGCAAGGAGCACAAAGATCGCATAGGGAAAGACGAAACGCGGATCAGATTCCTCTACGCCGTCTGCGATATCTGCGGTTGAAACTCTGAATTAACCGCAAGGATCGCAAAGAGCGCAAAGAAGAAGCATGGGGTTCCATTTATCTCTCAAGAATTTGCTGAGATAGGAAATTTCTGTCTTTAAAATCCCCCGAGAAAGCGATTTGAATTCTCAATCGCACGCAACCGCAAAGGGTAGTGAGAACTCAAAAAAAGGACCTTCGATGAGCGAGATAAATGCGCTATGCGACCAGGTACGGGAAATTGCATATTCGATCCACGTATTTCACGGACACGGGCACCTTGAGAAAGTCTATGAGAACGCGTTGGCGCACCGGCTGACGAAAGCTGGTCTCGACGTCAGGCAACAGCATCCCATCCAGGTCTTCGATGAAGATGGAACGCTGATCGGGGATTACATCGCGGACTTGGTCGTCAACGGGGTCCTCGTCGTGGAATTGAAGACGGCCAAAGCGCTCGCGCCTGAACACGAAGCACAGATTCTCGGGTATTTGAAATCTACAGGGCTCGGGCATGGTCTCCTGATCAACTTTGGTTCCTACAAGTTTCAGATCCGAAAGTTCGCGCGATCCGAAGCTGGGCGCCGTGGCGGATCCCAAGCGATGATATCGGCGATCTCTGCGCTCCTTGCGTTCTTTGCGGTTGAACCCCTGATTTAACCGCAAGGAGCACCAGGATCGCATAGGGAAAGACGACACGCGGATCAGATTCCTCTGCGCTCTCTGCGTTTTCTGCGGTTAAATCTCCGAGGCAACCGCAAGGAGCGCAAAGGGAAGGCGGAAGGCCGATCGGAATCTGCGTTCTCTGCGTGATCTGCGGTTCAGCTCCGATCCGTTCCGATCCATTTCAACCGCAGATAACTCAGATGGTCGCAGATCCCAAACCGTGCAGTTCCATTCCAGAACACCCGACCAATCTGATGGATCTCATCTGCGTTCTCTGCGGAATCTGCGGTTCAATGCCGGTCTCTTTCAACCGCAGATAGCTCAGATGATCGCAGATCCCAAGCCATGGAGCGCGACGATTTCTGACTTCGTCCTCCGCACCAAACGGCGGCCGCCGTTTGTTTAGGCGCGTGGAGGGCGAAGGCCGACACGCTGTCAGCCGCCGTCGGGGTTCTGCAGCTCAAGTTCTCCCAATCGGGTCAGCAGCGCCCACAGCACGCACCACGTGATGAGAATGGCGGGGCAGAAGAAGGGAAAATCCACGGTCGCGTGGAGCGCTGTGGCCACGCAACCCAGCAGCAGAAGCGTGGCCGGCTGATGTCGCCAGATCCGCAGGCCCGTCAGCTGGATGGCATAGAACAGGACGCCGACCGCCAGAATTCCGCAGCCGATTGCTCCAACCTCGGCCAGCAGTTCGAGATAGTCATCGTGGGCGTGTTCCCAAAGGAGGCGTTTGTGGGTGTCCGGATCGTCCAGGATGTCCGGATGCCGCTTCTGGTAGACTGGAAAATAGAAACGAAAGCTGCCGGCTCCCCAGCCCTCGACCAGCTGGTCCTGGGCCATCTCCCAGGTCGCTCCTGCTGCCACCCAGCGGGAGTAATCTCCTCCGGCCTTGAGATCTTTGCTGATATCGTCGATGCGTTCCTTGATCTGGTCGGTCTTCAGAGAGTACAGGCCCTGCCCGATAAACCCGACAACCAGAACGGCAATCACAATGGCGACAACTGGTGAATGCCCCGGTTCGGTGGAGAACAACAGCCGGCGCCCAACGAAACCAACGGCCACCACCAGGAAGCCGATCATCAAGAAACCACCTCCGCGGGAATAGGTATAAAGCACCATCAGCGCGATCAACAAGGCGAAGAACCCGAACAGCAAAGCCGGACTTGAGTACTCGCCCCGCCGGAGCTGCCGCCGGTAATACCAAAACGCCACCGCGGACGAAACGGCCAGCATCAGGTTGAGATAGGCGGCTCCGTGATTGCGATTGATAAATGTTGCCGCAAAATCAGGGTAAGGCGATTTCAAGAACCCCAGGATCTCCGTGGCCCCCATCGCGCGTTGGGCCAGACCAATCAGCGCCAGAATTGCGCCGTTGACAGCCAGGATGATCAGCAGGGTTCGCAGGGTTCGGCGCCGGGTGAAACCGATCCAGACCGCGCACGTTGTCATCCAGGCGGACGAGTAGATCATCAGTGACCGCCAGGGACTCGCATCGGCGAAGGGCGTGCGCATGCCGGTCGGCAGCAAGTCGATGCAGGAAATGCCCCGCATCCACCAATAACGTCCGTCCGTGACATATTCCCATGCCGGGTTCAGGGCCTGGATCAGGATATAGAAGAGAAAGGCCAGCCCGATCCAGAAGATGGGGAAACGGAACAGCTTGGGGCGGGTGTGAAGATGGAAAGGATGCCCGTCGGTGAATTCCCCGGAATAGTAGCGCGTCCGCAGCGCCAGCCCAATGCTCAAGAGGCTCAACGCGAAACTGACCGACTGGCTCCACACGTGCATCGTGCCAAGGGCCCATGGCAGGAAGACGAGATGAATCGCGACTACCGCCAGCAATGCCTTCTCGAGCGGGTGGATCGGAGCGGAAATCTTTCCCGCGGGTGTCCCAAAAGAGGCCGCGGGCTGGATCGGTGAGGGTTCGTGGAACCGGTGGTGGCGGTGCTTGCGCGGCATTTTGGCAATCGAGAATTGAGGGGAAGGCGGTCCGTTGTCAGGGAAAATCGGAGGTTTTTTGTTGGGGTTTTGAGGGACTCAAGACCTCCGTGGTCAATCCGGGCACCTCGCAACGCTCAGCGATTCATCTTGAACCGCAGATCACGCAGAGAACGCAGATGTGTGCCACAGCGGAGACGCCCAAGGCAGGCTGCCCATATCGTTCACTCTTCCTTGCAATCGAATCCACAGCTTGAGGAACCGGATGCGTAATTGCGCTCGTCCGTTTCTGTGGGGGGCCTCGCCCGGTTATCGGACCGGGCGGGCCTATCCCGGACGCCGCACCCCCAACAAAAGAGTTCCTTCGATTCGTCAACCGGCTATGCTTCGCCTCATGATGAAACATGGCCGCCTGATCTCGCTGTTGTCACTGATGCTCCCCACCGGGCCGACTCTGCTCCTGGCCCAAGCGCCAGAGGTGCCCGCCTGGGCGCAACCGGGCTCTGCGACCCACGTCCAGGTGCCCCCGCCGGCGGATTTCCACCGGCCGAGCAGGAATCTTGCTACGCCGCTCGGCCTGTTCGAGGGCCAGTCTGACATTGGCAGTGCGGTCGTGCCGGGCGGTGCCCGTTACGACGCGAACGCGGGCCGATACACGATCAACTCGGCGGGATACAACATCTGGTACAACCGCGACGAGTTCCGTTATCTTTGGAAGAAGATGTCGGGCGACGTATCGCTCGCGGCTGACATCGCTTTCCCAAATCCGGGCGGCTACGGCGACCGCAAGGCCGTCCTCGTCATCCGCCAGGATCTTGATGACGACTCCAAAGAGATCATGACCGCCCTGCACGGAGCCGGACTGATCCACCTGGCGCAACGGCCGGAGAAGAACGCCAACATCAAGGAAAACGAACGGATCGAC
Source organism: uncultured Verrucomicrobiae bacterium (assembly GCA_963804395.1). Classification (GTDB taxonomy): domain Bacteria; phylum Verrucomicrobiota; class Verrucomicrobiia; order Opitutales; family Opitutaceae; genus Fen-1467. The sequence goes on from CAWDQK010000023.1 coordinate 10,283, forward strand.
AGCCGCGGTGCCGGACGTTCCGCCGGGAGCGTGGCCGCGCGCATTGGCATCGAAAGGCGCGGCGGCTTCGTCACGCTCTTCGTCAGTCTGGCGGGCGAACCGATGCATCAGGTTGGCGCTCCGGTGCAACTCCACTTCGACGAGCCCTTTTATGTCGGCATCGGCTTCTGTTCGCACCTGCCGGACAAGTCCGACACGGCGGTGCTCTCCAACGTTGTCCTGGAAAACGCCGCCGGCAGGGTGCGATAGCGAGGTTTCAAAAGAGCGTGGCCGGCCGCGCTGAGGCCGGCCATCGCCAAGACTGCGGCGCGGCAGGCCGGCAGAAATGCCGGGGTCAACGCCCCCGGCTACAATACGAACCGCGCTGTCAGTGCCAGTTGCGCGCTGTAGCCGGCCGCGCTGAGGCCGGTCTTTGCGCTACAGTTTGCCTTCTGGCGGGCAACTGGTTCCATCGAGGGATCTCCATGGTTTGCCTTCCCTATGCGCAATTGGCAGCGGCCCTTGTCGGTTCGTCGGGTGCGATCTGCAGCCCGGGGGCGGCCCTGCCGACGCCGCTCGATGGCTATCATGATCCTGCCGGCGGAAGTCTTTGGGACGTGCTCGCCCACCGGGCAGCGGTCAACCCGTTCAATCTGGCGGCCCTGGCGATTTTTGTCTGCGCCATCGTTCATGCCTTTCTGACGGCGAAGATCCGGCATTGGGCGCACGTGGTGGAGGAACGCCAAGCCGCGCGGCGCGCGGGCGGCAGCCCGGATCGGGCCGATGATGCGGTCGCCGCTGGTGCACCCGTTGAGGCGAGTTTCTTGGGCCAGGTGCTGCATTTCTTCGGCGAAGTCGAGGCGGTCTTCGGAATCTGGGTGGTGGTACTGGCCGGCGCGATCACCTGGTTCAAGGGGTGGCCGGCCGTGGTCAGCTACATCGGCGAACGGGTCAGTTACACTGAACCGCTGTTTGTCGTGGTCATCATGGCGCTGGCGGCGACCCGCCCGGTATTGGGCCTGGCGGAGCGCGGTTTGGGCGCGGTTGCCGGAGTAGGGCGCCGCACCCCGGGGGCCTGGTGGCTGGCAATTCTCCTTATCGCGCCCCTGCTCGGTTCGCTCATCACCGAGCCGGCGGCGATGACGATCGCGGCCCTGCTGCTGGCCCGGCAGTTCTACGATCTCCAGCCGAGCGACCGGCTGCGCTACGCCACGCTCGGTCTGCTGTTCGTCAACGTTTCGGTCGGCGGCACGCTGACGCACTTTGCGGCGCCTCCGGTCATCATGGTTGCGCGGGCCTGGAATTGGAACCTGCTGTATATGCTGGTGCACTTCGGGTGGCGCGCGATGGCCGGCATCGGGGTGGCGACGGTTGTCTACTACGCGCTCTTCCGCCGTGAACTCGGCGGACTGGCCGCCGATGCGTCCAGCCGCAGTTTGCCGGCGGCGCGGCCGGCCGCTCCGGTCTGGATCACCGCCGTGCAGATCGGGTTTCTGGTCTTTACGGTCTGGCAGGCGCATCACCCAGTGCTCTTCATCGGCGCGTTCCTGTTCTTCCTCGCGTTTGCCCAGGCGACGGCCCACCACCAGAATTCGATCGACCTGCGGCCGCCGATTCTCGTCGGTTTCTTCTTGGCCGGCCTGGTCATTCACGGCGGACTCCAGGCGTGGTGGCTGCAGCCGGTCCTCAGCCGGCTGTCCGAGAAATCATTGTTCTTCGGATCGGTCGTGCTGACCGCGTTCAACGACAACGCGGCCATCACCTATCTGGCTTCGCTCGTGCCGGGATTCAGCGAGCCGCTCAAGTACGCGGTCGTGGCCGGGGCGGTCGCGGGCGGCGGCCTGACGGTCATTGCCAACGCGCCCAACCCGGCCGGACAGGCAATCCTGCAACGCTATTTTCCCAACGGGGTGGCCCCGCTCAAGCTCGCCGCGGCGGCGCTGTTGCCGACGGTCATTGTTTGCGCGTGTTTCCTGGCGCTGTAGCCCGAATCCTTCGCGCCGGCGTGAAGGATTCGGGCTAATGCTCCTCAAACGTTGCGGTCTCGAATGGCGGCAGGATGCGGTTTCGTTCCGCGCTGATTTTCGCGCCGACATCCGCGCCGCCAGTGTAGTAGCGCGTGGCATACTGGTAGACGATCAGTCCCTTTCCCGGCACGAATTTGGTCCGCATCAGATTCCACTCGGCGAACTGCTGCGGGGAGTTGGCCGGGGCAAACGTGAGGAAGTCCAGAATCACCTGCTTGGTCTGACTGTTCTGCAAGAAGCGGGATTGCGCCGACGGGTTGCTCTTCGCGACCGCGTCCGCCGTGGTGTTCAAGTAGGCCGTGGGATCAGTGAGGTCCTTGAAGACGCGGATGGAAGCGAGATGATCCCAGTGGGCGAGGGTCTCATCGGCGGGAATGTACTCGCGCAGCTGAACCGGCGAGTCAGCCGGGGCGTAGGCCTGGAGCAACGTCAGCGGGCCGATCGTGATCGCAGGCCGTTTCCCGGAGAATGTCGCCGCCGCGGCGGCCCCGGCTGGCGGCACGGCCAGGCTGCTGGTCGGAATCGTGCCGACCTGGTTCTGGTAACGAATCGTGGTCGTGGTGGCGTCCTTTGAGACAACCTCCACGACCGTTCCCGCCTTGATCGACAGCAGGGTATGGTCGCACCGCATGATGACATTCTGCGGGAGCGTAAGGCTCCCGGCGAGGCAAGAGCCGGGCGCAGCCAACGACAGGGCGAGGAGAAGGATTTGGCGCTTCATGGATTCTTCGTGGCGACGGATTGAAGGTGACTCGCGATCGATGCCGGCAACCAACGCTGCCCGCCGGGGAGCGTGACAGCGGTGGCGAGGACCGCGAGCCGCAAAAATGGGTTGTATGAAGTTGAAACGGGTTTGGTTTTGCCTGAGACCATTCCGATGCCAGGTGCAATGCTTCAGTCGTCGGGGCGCGGCCGGATATTGCGGGCCGGCGTGATTGGGCTGCTGCTGGCCGCGATGTTCCTGCTGGCGTTTGACAGCCTGCGGCGGGAGTCGGTCACGGTTGACGAACCGCTCCACCTGACGGCCGGCTACGCGTTCTGGGCCTTCGGCGACTACCGGCTGCAGGAGAGCCACGGGGCGCTCCCCCAACGCTGGTTCGCGCTCCCTTTGCTCTTTTCAAAGGTCAAATTCCCGTCCCGGAGCGACGCCGACTGGCGGAAACCCGGCGAACTGGCGATCCCGGTCTGCTCCAAGTTCCTCTTCAGTTCCGGCAACGATCCGGAGGCGATGATCCTCCGCGGCCGGCTGATGGCGGTCGTCATCGCGCTACTGCTGGCGGCGGCCGTCTACGGATGGACCGCCCGGGTGTTCGGAACCGCGGCCGGACTGGTGGCCTGCTTTCTCTGTGCACTGGATCCGACGATCCTGGCCCATGGCCGGCTGATGACGTCGGATGTCACGGCGGCGCTCTTCTTCCTGATGGCCGTTGGATGTTTCTGGAACGTGCTGCGCGGCTTCACGTGTTTCCGTCTCGCGGCGAGCGCGGTCTGCTTCGGCCTGTTGCTCGTTTCAAAGATGTCCGGAGCGCTGGCGGTGCCGATGGCGCTGCTGATGCTCCTCTCGCGGATAGCCCTGGGGCGGCCCTGGGCGGTGAGGCTGGGCGGGTCCGGCTGGCGCCGGATCCGCACGTGGCGGGGCAGGGCGCTCCTTGGCGGCGCGGCGGTACTGATTCACGTCGCGGCGGCGCTGGCGGTCATCTGGTGTTTCTACGGCTGGCAGCATCAGCCCAGCGGCGACTGGCAGGAGGGGCGCGACTCCTACCCCGAGCCCCGGGAAGAGGTGTTTGCCTCGCTGGGCGCGTCGCGGGTGTGCTTCACGGTCGCGGAGCGACTAAAGCTCCTGCCGGATGCCTATCTCTACGGTCTGGCGCACACCGTCGCGCGCTCCGCCGAGCGTCCTTCGTATCTGAATGGCAAATACAGCATGACCGGCTGGTGGTATTACTTCCCCGATTGCTTCCTGGTCAAGACCCCCCTGCCGCTGCTGGCGCTGATCGGGCTGGGGGCCGGGACCCTGGCCTGGCGCGCCTTCCGGCGCCGGGGCGGCCGGCGGCGCGCCGCCTTCCGGGCCCTGGTCAACCGCACGTCGCTGATCTGGAGCCTGCTGCTGGTCTATGGCGCGGCGGCGATCGCGACAAACCTGAACATCGGGCACCGCCATTTGCTGCCGGTCTACCCGCCGCTGTTCATGCTGGCCGGGGCGTCCGGCTGGTGGCTCACGCGGGGCAGCCGATGGTTCCGGGCGGCAGTCGTGGTGCTTCTCATGCTGCAGGTTGGGGTGATTGCGCGGATCCACCCGCATTACCTCGCGTATTTCAATGAACTGGCGGGAGGTCCCGAGAAAGGCTACCTCCATCTCTCCGACAGCAACGTCAACTGGGGCCAGGATCTGCCGGGCCTTGCCCGGTGGCTGCGCGAACACCCGGATGCCGCCAACGGCGGGGAGCTCTATCTCAGCTATTTCGGCCTTGACCTGCCGCCGCGATGGGGGATCCAGGCGCGACGTTCGCCCGGCATCAGCAACCGGCGGTTTTCCAGTGCTGATCCCCTCACGTGCGGGGCGGGGACCTACTGTTTTGGCGCCACGGCACTGATCATGGGGCCTCCGTGGGACGGGGAGAGCGAGCAACTTTACCGGAATTTGCTTTCGAGGTTCCGGGGGATGGAACAAACCAACCCGCTTCGCCGGAATGACGCGCAAAGCGTCAGGCAGTGGCAGTCCTTCTTCAAGGCTTTGGCGAGCCTCCAGTTCGAACGGCTGAGGGATTATCTGATTGGCCGCAAGCCCGACGCCATGATCGGCTATTCGATTCTGGTCTTTCGCCTGTCGGAGGCGGAACTGCGCATCGCGGTCCTGCCTTAGCCGTGACCATGCAAATTGTAGGAGCCTGCTTGCAGGCGATTCCGGGGCGAAGGTCGCCTGCAAGCAGGCTCCTACACCTGTCACCCGATCGCAACGTCTTCCCAGAATGAAACCCGGGATTACTGAATAGATACGGGTTAGCCGGTTCAGGAGGCATTCGAGCCGCCGTCAGTGCGCCGCGCCATTGCCAGCGTCAGCGGAAACCGGCTCCACGGCCTCGCCTTCGCCCAGGGTGTCCGCCGGGTTGTCAACGATCCGGGCGTTCTCGGAAAGTCCGTCGAGGACTTCGATCTGGGTGCCGAAATCCCGGCCCAGTTTCACGGTTTGCAGATGGATCGTGTTGTGGTCGGTGACCACGGCGACCAGCGTGCCGGCGGAGCGGATGATCGCGTCGTTGGAAGGGATCAGGACCGGCGGATGAGCCGTGGCGAGATGAAGCCGGACTTCGCAGAACATGCCGGCGAAGAGCCGGCCTTCATGGTTCGGGATCTCGACCTCGACCTGCAGCGTGCGGGACGCGGCATCCAGGGCGCCGGCGAAGCGGGCCACCTTGCCCGGGAATTTTTCCTGCGGAAACTCCGCGAATCTCGACGTCGACCGGCAGGCCCAGACGGATGTCAGGAACGTAGTGCTGCGGCACGGCGAGATAGGCGCGGAGCGTATCGCTTTGGGAAAGATGGAAGAGCTCCGGGCCGGTGCCGGCATCGATCAGCGTTCCGATGTCGACGTTGCGTGCGGAGATGACGCCGTCGAAGGGCGCCTCCACGGTCTCGAATCCCTTGAGCTGTTCGAGGCGTTCGACATTGGCCTTCGCGGCGTCCACGTCCGCGTGACGCGCCTGGTAGTCGGCGTTCTTTTCGTCGATTTCCTGCTGGGCCACGGCGTTCTGCAGGCCCAGCGTCTTCCAGCGTTCCGCGGTCACGCGGGCCAGTTCCAGGTTGGCCTGGGCCTGCTCCAGGCCGGCCCGGGCCTGGTTCAACTGCCGGTCGATCTCGGGCGACTCGATGACGGCGAGCGTTTGGCCGGCCTTCACCGGGTCGCCGATGTCGACCAGCCATTTCGCAATGTATCCGTTGGTCCGGGCGCGGATGGGGGTGTCGACAAAGGCCTGGAGGGTTCCCGGCAGGAGCAGGTTCTCCACCGCGTTGGCGTGCCGGGCGACGATCACGCTGACGCGCGGCTTCTCGCCGGCGCCGGCGGCCGGCGCCGCGGCGGACGGCAACCGGGGCCGCACGCCGAAGCAATAGATGGCGGCACCGACCGCGAGGACGATGAGGATGAGCGAAGTCCGGGATTTCATGACGGCGAAGAAGCGGATGAGTCGTGGCGCAGCTCGTCATCGAGCAGCTCCTCGGGACGGTGGCCCGCATGCTTGCGCCAGGACGCGTAGATGACGGGGACGACAAAAAGGGTGGCGACCGTGGCGACGATCAGCCCGCCGATCACGGCCCGGCCGAGCGGGGCGTTTTGCTCGCCGCCTTCGCCCATGCCCAGGGCCATCGGGAGCATGCCGATGATCATGGCGAGCGCCGTCATCAGGACGGGACGCAGCCGGGTATGCCCGGCGGCCACCGCCGCGGCGCGGGCGTCCTTGCCCGTCCTCCGCTGGTCGTTGGCGAAGGTGACCACGAGGACGGAATTCGCCGTGGCCACGCCGATGCTCATGATGGCGCCCATAAGGGACGGAACGCTCAGGGTGGTGTGGGTGAGGAAGAGCATCCAGACGATGCCGCAAAGCGCCCCGGGCAGCGCCATGATGATGATGAGCGGGTCGAGCCACGACTGGAAATTGATCACCATGAGCAGGTAGACGAGCGACGATGGCGAAGACGACGCCGATGCCCAGGCTGGTGAAGGAATCGTCCATGCTCTGCACCTGGCCGCGCAGGCCGATGAAACTGCCGCGCGGCAGCTTTTGCTCAAACTCCGGCAGGAGGCGCCGCACGGCGCTCGCGACCGATCCGAGGTCGCGGCCGTCGACATTGGCGTAGACGTCGAAGACCGGCTGGACGTTGTAATGGCTGATGACAGCGGGCGCGGTGATGCGCGTCAGATCGGCGACGTTGCCCAGAATCTGGGGAGCTCCCGTCTGGGCGCCGCCGACCGGCGTTTCCAGGATGGCCGAGGGCGAATCGATCCGGAACTGCGGCGTTTGCGTGGCGACGAGGTATTGCACGCCGTTGTCCGGATTCAGCCAGAAATTGGGCGCCGCCTGCCCGGATCCGGCCAGGGAGAAAAGGAGATTGCTGGCGACCATGCTCTGGCTCAGGCCGAGCTGTTCGGCCCGCGTGCGGTCGACATTGACCTGGAAATACGGGGCGTTGACCACCTGGTGCACATGCACGTCGACCGCGCCCGGGATCCTCGCCACGCGGCCCGCCAGTTCCCGCGCCAGGTTGTAGTTGGCGGTGCGATTCCGGACGGCACCCGCGATCTGGATGTCGATGGGCGCCGGCAGTCCGAAGTTCAGGATCTGGCCGACGATGTCCGACGACTGGGTGAAGAACTGGCACTGCGGAAAATCGCGGTTTAGGCGGGACCGGATGAGGCGGACGTAGCCCCACGTTGAGTGGTGGTTCTCCGGGTTTAACGAGACCAGGATGTCGCCGTCGGCGGGGCCGATGGTCGCCATGTCGCTGTTGGCCAGGTTAAGGCTGCTGTTGGGCAGCCCGATATTGTCGAGGATCGTCTCGAGTTCATCCGACGGAATCACCGCGCGGATGTCGTCCTCCACCTTGGAGAAGAGCCGCTCCGTCTCCTCAATCCGCGTCCCCGCCGGGGCGCGCACGTGCAGGCGGAACGAGCCGGCGTCCACCCGCGGGAAGAAGTCGCGCCCGAGAAACGGTGTGAGCACCAGGGTCAACAGGGCCACGACGGCCATCGCGACCAACCCGTGCCTGGGGTGGTCGAGGCACCATTTCAGCCCGTTGACATAGGCCGTCCGGAACCGCTCGAACTGCCGCGTAAAGCCGAGGTGGATACGCCGGAAGAAGCCCGCGGCGGACTTCTGGTCGTGGGGCGGCTGCCGGCCGAGCAGGTAGTGGACGAAGGTCGGGACGACGGTCCGCGACAGGAAGTAGGACGCCAGCATGGCGAAGATGACCGCCAGGGCGAGCGGGCTGAACAGATACTTCGTCACTCCGCTCAGAAAGAAGATCGGCACGAAGACGATGCAGATGCACAGGGTCGAGACAAAGGCCGGGACGGCGATCTGCTGGGCGCCATCGAGGATGCCCTGGAGCAGGGATTTGCCCAGAGCGAGGTTGCGCTCGATGTTCTCGATCGTGACGGTGGCGTCGTCGACCAGCATGCCGACGGCGAGCGCCAGGCCGCCGAGCGTCATGGCATTGATGGTCTGCCCGCAGGCGGCGAGGCAGGCGATCGAACAGAAGATGGAGAGCGGGATGGAAAGGATGACGACCAGGGTGTTGCGCCAGGTGCCGAGGAACAGCAGGATCATCGCCGCAGTGAGCAGCGCGGCCAGGATGGCCTCGCGCACGACTCCGTTAAGGGCGGCGCGGACAAAGATCGACTGGTCGAGCTGCGGGACGAAGTTGATTTCGGGCGGCAGGATCGCCCGGACCCGGGGAAGCGCGGCCTTGATGTTGTCGATCACATCGAGGGTCGAGGAGGCGCCGTTCTTCATGACGCTCAAGAGCACACCGCGGTGCCCGTTCTGGCGGACAATGTTGGTCTGGGGCGGGCTGCCGTCGCGCACCTGGGCGACATCGCGGATGTAAATGGTGGCTCCGTTGGTGCGCTTGATCGGAAGGTTGCCCAGGTCGGCGACCAGACTTGGGCTGTTATTGAGGAGGACGCCGTACTCGCGGTCGCCGATCTTCACCGTGCCCGAGGGCAGGGTAAGATTCTGCGCGTTGATGGCGGCGCTGACATCGGCAGGCGTGAGGCCGTTGGCCTGCAGGGCCTGGGGATCGAGGTCAACCTGGACCTGGCGCAGCCTGCCGCCATAGGGATTGGGCATGGACGCTCCCTGGACGGTGGCCAGTTGCACCCGCGCAAAATTGGCCGTGTAGTCGTAGAGCGCCTGCTCGGAATGTTTCGCGCTGCTGACGCCGAGCTGGAGGATGGGGACGTTGTCCACGCTGTAGCGAATGATCAGCGGCGGAGTCGTGCCCGGCGGCATCTGACGCAGCGAGGTCTGGCAGATCGCGGTGACCTGGGCGACCGCGGATCCCATGTTGGTGCCGGGATAAAAGAACACCTTGATCACGCCGACGCCGAGCAGCGACTGGGATTCGATGTGTTCGATGTCGTTTACCGTCGTTGTCATCCCGCGTTCCGAGAGCAGGATCATCCGCTTTTCCATCTCGTCCGGAGTCAGGCCGGTGTACTGCCAGATCACGCTGACGACCGGGATGTCGATCGGCGGGAAGATATCCTTTGCCATGCGCAGCGCCGAGAGGGTGCCCAGGATCAAAATCAGGAGCGCCACGACGGTGAACGTGTAGGGCCGGCGGAGCGCTAGGCGGACAATCCACATGGTGTTATTGAGGGTTCGTAGACCGCCAAGGCGTAGAACAAAAAGACCGCCACTTCCACCACCATTTTTGGGGCGTCACCTGCCAAATTGCATCGGTGGGTCGTCAGAGATCCGCCTTATGACGTTGCGGAGCATCGGGCGCTGCCGACACAGTTCGACGTAGCTCCCATTCGACGGGCTCAGCCGGAGCGATGCAAATTGTAGGAGCGAGCTTGCTCGCGATACAGAGGACGAAATCGCCTGCAAGCAGGCTCCTACATCGGTCACCGGACGGCGTTGTTGTTCACGAGCGAAAGCGAGGCATATTGAATAGACACGGCTTAGGCCGAGGCACCGCCCTTCAGATGCCACAAAACGCCGGCGTGATTGCCGTCGGCACCTCGGTCCCGTGCAGAGGATCAACGGGCCAGCCAGCCGCCGTCCACTGCCAGCGTGTAGCCGTTGACGTAGTCGGATGCCTCGGACGCCAGGAAGACGACAGCTCCCTTGAGGTCGTCGGGCGTGCCCCACCGGCCCGCCGGAATCCGCTCGAGGATCGCATTGGCGCGGTTGGCGTCCGCCCGCAGCGGCGCGGTGTTGTCGGTCGCCATGTAACCCGGGGCGATCGCGTTGGCATTGATCCCCTTGGAGGCGAGTTCGTTCGCCATCAGGCGGGTCAAACCCTGGACCGCGCTCTTGGAGCAGGTGTAGGACGGGACACGAATGCCGCCCTGGAAGGAGAGCATCGACGCGATGTTGATGATCTTCCCCTTGCCGCCGCGGGCCACGACGTCGCGCACGAAGCACTGGCTCAGGAAAAAGACCGCGTCGATGTTGATGCCCATCACGTCGTCCCAGTCCTTTTCGGAGAATTTGAGGAAGTCCTCCCGCCGGATGATCCCGGCGCAGTTCACCAGAATGTCCAGGTGGTCGAAGTGCGTCCGCGCCTGAGCGATCACGGTGGGAATCGCGGTCCGGTCGCCGAGGTTTCCGGCGACGGCCAACGCCTGGCGACCGAGCGCCTGCACCTGTTTCACCGTGTCGTCTGCGGGCAGGATGTCCACGGCGACAATATTCGCGCCGGCCTCGGCGAGCGCGAGCGCCATGCCCTGGCCCAAGCCGCGGGCGGCGCCTGTGACGACGGCGACTTTGCCGTCGAGTCTGAAACGATCAATGATTGAGCTCATGGTATTAAGTGGGATTTGACGAGGAGCGCGGAGGGCGCAGTCTGGCGCGCTCCTAGCCCGCATATTTCACAGTCTCGGTCGTTGTCACGATCATTCTTCCGCCCTCGATCGCGGCGTCGGCGAAAGTCGCAGGATATGCGGGCTAAAAGCCAAACCGCCCATTCGGAATGTTCTGAAGAAAACTACCAATATAAGGGAGCGGATCGTCCCTGCATTTTCCGGCCTCGTGGTGGATTGATGGTTCATATTCTGGGGCGGTTTGGCCGTTAGCCCGGATGTCATTGACGCCAGGCCGGCAGATTTATGCATCGAACAGACTGTGGCTCTGCGGCAGAATGAGGTGCGAAACATCCGGGCTAGCGCAGTTCGCTGATCGGCGCCGGGTCCATGTCGTGAAAGACCTGGTTGTCGCCGCCCATCGCCCAGCAGAAGCGGTAGTTGCCGGTGCCGGCGCCGGCGTGGATCGACCAGGCGGGTGAGAGGACGACCTCGCGGTCGCGAACAATCAGATGGCGCGTCGCCCGCGGCTCGCCCATGAGATGGACGACGATCTGCTGCCCCAGGTCGAAATACAGATAGATCTCGGTCCGGCGGCTGTGGGTGTGCGGCGGCATGGTGTTCCAGACACTGCCGGGTTCGAACTCGGTGAAGCCCATCACCAGCTGGCAGCTTTGGATACCCTTCTGGTGGATGTACCGGCAGATGCGGCGGCGGTTGGCGAGCGCCGTCTCGCCGAGTTCCTGAATCTCCGCCTGCGCCCGGGTGGCGAGCCTGGTGGGATGTTTCGCATGCGCCGGCGTGCTGATGAAATAGAACTCGGCCTGACCGGCGGCGCCGTTCTCAAACGCCACTTCGCGCTCCCCCAGGCCGATGTAGAGGCAGTCGAGCGTGTTCAGCGGGTAGCGTTCCCCGCCCACGCGGATTGCGCCGGGCGCCCCGAGGTTGAGGATCCCAATCTCCCGCCGCTCCAGGAAAAAGGCCGTGCCGGTCTCCTTCGCGTCAGGCAGGGTCAGCGGAGTTGCGGCCGGCGCGGCGAGGCCGACGATCATCCGGTCGAGGTCGGTGTAATGCGCCGTCACCTGGCCGGGCTGCGAAAGTCCGGTGATCAGAAACTGTTCGCGCAGGGCTTCAGTTCCGAGGGTGTTCGTCGCGGCGGGGCTCGGGAAATAATGGAGTTTCATTGGGAAAGAGAAGTTTCGGCGCCTTCTGCGAGGCAAGGATGAATAAGGTCGGACCGTCGGGCGATCAACCGGGATCAGCGGTCCACGAGGAGGGCGATCTGCCGGCCGGGTCCGTGGACGCCTTCGATCAGGATTCCCTCGACATCGGCGGTTTTGGACGGACCGGTGACCCAGATGACATTGGGATCCTCGGGCAGGGCCGCGACGGCGGCGGTGAGGTCGGCGAAGATCTGGTTGCGGCGCAGGGTGGCGATATGCACCCAAGGGGCGAGCGCGGCGAGGCGCCGGGAGGTGCCGCGGTCCGACAGGATCAGGGTGCCGGTCTCGGCGATGGCGCCGGCGGCGGCGGTGATGCCGAACTGGTAGTCGTCGATCCGGCTGCGGTCGAAATCCGTCTCGACCGTGAACGTCGCGGGAAACGCATCCCGCAATTGCGGCCAGAGTGCGGGATCGCAATAGCCGTGGCGCCAGCCGTTGGATTCGAGCAAGGCCACGAGTTCAGTCACCGCGGTGAGCGGCGTGCCGTTGACCGCCTTCAAGCGCTCGGCGAAAAGCGACCACCGGTCGGCGGATGCGTCTGCCCCGCGCCGCGCGACGAGTTCGCTCTCCCACTCGGGCAGGGGCGCACGCCGGGGCAGCGGCGCCAGGGCGGCGCGGACGCGGCCGAGGATCTGTTCACGGGGGTTGCTCATGGTCCAGGCCGGTGGCGCATCCATGTCCGAAACTCGCCCCCGTGCCAGCGGGGCAGCGTGCGCCGGGCCGTCCAGGCCCGCAGCGCCGGGATGGGGACCAGGCCGAGCGGCAGGTAATTCATGATCCGGCCGGCCGCGAGAGCCGCCTTCCAGAACGCGGGTTTTGAGGCGAGGATCGCCCAGGCGCCCATTGGGGGCGTCCCGGCTGCGGCCAGGGGCGCGTGCTCGCGCTTGGCCCGGTCGCGCAGGCGCAGGAGCAGGTCGGGGATGGGAATGTTGACCGGGCAGACCTCGTTGCAGGCGCCGCAGAGCGTGGAGGCCTTGGGCAGGTCGGCCTTGTCGGCGAAGTGCGCGCCGGCGAGGAGCGGGGAGAGCACGGCGCCGAGGGGGCCCGGATAGATGCTGCGGTAGGCGTGGCCGCTGGCCTGGCGGTAGACCGGGCAGACGTTGAGGCAGGCGCCGCAGCGGATGCAGCGGAGGATTTCGCGGCAGTCGCTCGCGAGGACTCCGGTGCGGCCGTTGTCGACGAAGATGACGTGCATCTCCTCCGGTCCGTCCGGCTGGGTCGGACTCCGGGGGCCGGAGATGAACTCGGTGTAGACGGTGAGCTGCTGGGCGGTGGCGGAGCGGGCGAGGAGGTTGAGAAAGAGCGCGAGGTCGCGGTCGCGCGGCACGAGCTTCTCGATGCCGACCAGGGCGATATGGCAGCGGGGCGCGGCGAGCGAGAACCGGGAATTGCCCTCGTTGGTCACCACCACGAGCCGGCCGCTCTCCGCCGAGACGAAATTCGCACCGGTCAGGCCGACATCGGCCGCCAGGTATTTGTGCCGCAGATACTGGCGGGCCCGGCGCGTGATGGTCTCCGGCTCGTCGTTGTAGGCGCCCAGGCCGTCGCGCTCGAAGCTCCGGGCGATCTCGCGGCGGTTCTTGTGGATGATCGGGCGGACGATGTGGCTGGGGTGGTCGTGGTCGATCTGGACGATGAATTCCCCGAGGTCGGTCTCCAGCGCCTCGATGCCGTGTTGCTGCAGGTAGTCGGCCAGCCCGATCTCCTCGCTGACCATCGTCTTGGCCTTGACCATCTTCGTCGCCCCGCGGGCCTGCATGATTTCCAGCACGGCGGCGCAAGCCTCCTCGCCCGAGGCGGCCCAGTGCACGCGGGCGCCGTTGGCCGTCAGCCTGGCCTCGACTTGCGGCAGGTAGGTGTCGAGGTTTTCGATCACGTGCTGCTTGATCTCGCCGGCCAGCCGGCGGAGCCGGTCGGGATCGGCAAACTGGTCGAACAGCAGCTGCGCGCGTTTTTCGTGGGTGGTTTTCGTGCCGAGGTAGACCGCCGCCCGCTTGTCGGCGGGCACCTGAACCGCGAACTGGTCGATGAGCTGCCTGGCCATGGCCGGATCAGGAAAGCGGACGGTTCTCGAGCGCATCGCGCAGCACCTGGGCGAGGTGCTGGGTCTTGAGGGGCTGGCCTTCCTTGGCGGCGAGGCCGCCGAGGTGCATCATGCAGCTCATGTCGACGGCGACGAGCAGATCGGGCCGGGCGGCGCGGACATGGTCGAGTTTGAGCGCGCCCATGCTGGTCGAGATGTTCGGGAAGGCGACCGAGAAGGTGCCCCCAAAACCGCAGCACTGCTCGGCTTCCCCCACGGGCACGACGGTGGCGCCGGCGATCGACGACAGCAGGGCGACGGCCGCCGCTCCGGTCTCCGTGCCGCGGGCGTGGCAGGAACGGTGAAACGCGAGGCGCGCGTCGTAGCGGCCGGGCCAGGTCTTGACACCGAGGGCATTGACAATGAAGTCGGCCAGCTCCCACGTGCGTTGGCCAAGCTGGCGCACGGCCGGCAGATCGGGCTCGTGCTCGAAGGCCAGGAGGGCGCCGTGAAACAGCATGGCAGCGCAGGAGGCCGACGGCACGACCACCGGGAGCCCGCCGGCGAACGTGCGGACGGCGTGGCGGACCACCCGGCGCGAGGCGGTCCAGTCGCCGCCGTTGAACGCGGGCTGACCGCAGCAGGTCTGGGCTTCGGGAAACTCCACCGTGCAGCCGAGGTGTTCGAGGACCTCGACCGTGGCGCGCGCGGTGTCGGCGTAAAAGGCATCGCAGAGGCACGTGGCCATAAGCTGCACACGCCGGCTGGCGCCGGGGAGCTGGCGGTCGGAGGGCATCAGCGTTTTGCCAGGACGTCGCGCTCGTAACGGGCGACTTCGGCGAGCCAGCCGGCGCCGGCCGGTACGCCGCTGCGGGCGCACAATTCGTTCCACACCGCGCCCCAGGGCAGCGATTTGGCCAGCTCCATCAGGGCGAGCCGTTCATGTCCGCGCCCGGCGGTCTCGGCGGTGCGGAGTCGCGTCGAACGGATCAAGCAGGCCGAGCAGGATGGCCTGCCGGGTGGCGCGGGCCCCGACGAGATAGGCGCCGAGCCGGTTGATCGAGGCGTCGAAGAAATCGAGCGCGACGAACACGCGGTCCCAGGCGTCGCCGCGGGCGATTTCAAGGAAGAGATTGCGGACGGGATCGTCGAGGATGACGACGTGGTCGCTGTCCCAGCGGACCGGCCGGCTGGTGTGCAGGAGAAGGCGCGGGTGGAACTGCATCAGCGCGGACACCTTGTCGGCGACGGACTCGGTCGGGTGATAGTGGCCGAGATCGAGGCAGAGCACGAGGCCTCGGCTCTGCGCGTAGCCGGAATAGAACTCCTGCGAACCGACGACATAGTCCTCGCTGCCGAGGCCGAAGAGCTTGCCCTCGACGGCGTCGACGCAGAGCTTCCGGTTGACCGACGGGTCGGCGAAAATGGCGTCGAACGATTCGACGAGCCGCCGGCGCGGAGCCCAGCGATCGGCCGGGGCGTCCTTGGCGCCGTCGGGAATCCAGTGGTTGATCACGCAGGGCGAGCCAAGCTTCATGGCGAAGTGCTGCGCGATGCGGCGGCAGGCCCGGGCATGGTCGATCCAGAATTGGCGAACCGACTTGTCCGCATGCGACAGCGTGAAGCCCGAGGCCGCCTTGGGGTGGGCGAAGTAGGTCGGATTAAAATCCAGACCGATCTGGCGAGCCTGGGCCCAGCCGAGCCAGTTGGCAAAATGCGCCGGGCCGATCTCGTCGCGGTCGACGACCGCGGCGCCGGTCTCGGCGTAAAAGGCGTGGAGGTTGAGGCGCTGCCGGCCGGGCAGGAGTTTGAGGACGACATCGAGGTCGGAGCGCATCTCATCGCCATTGCGGGCGCGGCCGGGATGGCTGCCCGTCGCCATGATGCCGCCGGAATCAAGGCCTTCGCGGGGCGTCTCGAGTCCGCGGACGTCATCCGCCTGCCAGCAGTGCAGGGAGATCGGAATCGAGAGGGCCTGCTTGATGGCGGCTTCGGTGTCGACTCCGACGTCGGCGTAATCGCAGCGGGCGAGGCGGTAGGCGGCGGAGATTTGTTTGGACGAGGGCATGGCAGTGAGGCTGCAGGATAAAGAATCCGACGCGCTGAGGGCAGCCGTTTTTTCGGTGTTGACTCAGTTTGTCTTGGGGACGCAGGCCCGGCTCCGCCGCCGCCGGCTACTTGGCAGAGAGCTGGCGGAGAATCTCGTCGGTGATCCTCTGGGTCAGAGCCTCGATGTTGGCGTCAAGCGCAGGCTCGACCGGGGCGGCGTCGGGAGCGGACGACGTCTGGCTCACGACCGGGGAACGGAAGTCGCTGTTGTCGCAGAGCTCGCACTCCTTCATCCCGGCGCGCGGATCGGGCATGCCGAGCTTGACGCGGAGATTGATCAGATCCTTGAGCTTCTCAGGGCTGAAGCGATGCAGCCCGGTCCCTAGGCCCGCGGCGAGCGCGACCGTGCGGCAATAGGAGTCGAGGTTCTCGATCTTCCAATACGCATCCTCGACGTCCTTGCCCCAGACGATCACGCCGTGGTTCTGCATGAGGATGGCCTGGTGATCGACGCCGATCCGGCCGACCTCCTCCGCGTTCTCCGGGGTGCCCGGGGTTTGATACTGCGCGACGCCGATTTTGCCGAGGAAGACCTCGGCCTCGGGGATGAGGCAGGAGGGAACGGATGCATTGGCGATGGCGAAGGCCGTGGCGTGGGGCGGATGCGCATGCACGCAGGCCTTGGCGGCGGGCTGGCGCTTCATGATGCCCAGGTGGGTCAGGGCCTCGCTGGTGCGCTTGCGGATGCCGGCAAGCTGGCGGCCGTCGAGGTCGATGAGCGCCATGTCGGCGGGGGCCATGAAGCCCTTGCAGATGAGGGTCGGCGTGCACAGCACGAGGTTGTCGCCGACGCGGACGGTGATGTTGCCGCCGTTGCCGTCGGTGTAGTCCTTGAGCCAAAGCCGGCGGCCCATGTCGCAGATGCGGCGCTTGAGTCTCCTCGATCGGCGGGGAGGAAAAAAGCGTTGGATCTCATCGGGGGTCTTCGGATCGGAGCCGGGCGTCCACTTGAATTCGTGGTCCGGAACGGTCGGCGCCGTGGAAGATGCGGCCGGGGCGGTGAGCGCGACGGGCGCAGTCGCCGCGGAGGCGCGGTCATGCAAGCTCCGGTCGGGTTTGCGCTCGTCGAGCAGATCGCGGGCCGTGGGCGTAAGCAACGCGCCATCCGGGATGGCCTGGCCGGAATGGAGGAGAGTGGCGACTTCGCGGGCGGTGAGGACTTGTGGCATGAAGAGTGAGGTTGAGGAAAAGTGGTGCAGCGGCGCTCAGCGGGGCGGTTCGTAGTTGATCCTGATCCACGATGCAGGCGACGTAGGCGTCAACCGGCGCCGGCCCGTCGAAGGGCTGGGAGGCCTCGGCGCCCTCGGTGAAGCCGACAATGCTGCCGTCGCCGGCGCCGAGCTGGTCGAAGACGACGAGACTCGAACCCGTGGCGAGCGGCACCGCGGGGCGCCGGCAAATTGCTCCCGGGAGAACGGCTGCACCAGCAGCAGGTGTCCACCCTGGTAGGCAGGTTCCTGCGCGTTGAGCGTAACGCGGCCGATGACGGTGCCAAGGCGCATGGAGGGCGAGTGAAGGTGAGGGTGAAAGTGAGGGTGAGGGTGAAGGTGAAAGTGAGGGTGAAGGTGAAAGTGAGGGTGAAGGTGAAGGTGAAAGTGAGGGTGAAAGTGAGGGTGAAAGTGAAGGTGAGAGTGAAAGGGTCGGAGAATTTTGATAAGAGAAAGACTGGTGGAATCGGAACGTTGGTCTGAGCGGCTACACTTTTACCCTCACTCTCACTTTCCCTTTCCCTGGCGCGCCGCCGGCGCGCCGTCGACCAGGCCGATGACAAGATTACGGAGCGGCGTTTTCGGATCGCCGACGAGTTTGCGCGTGGCCGCGCCATCGGTGGAGAGGATGACGCGCTGGTGCCGCCCCGCGCCCAGCGGATCGATGGCGAGCACGGGCGGGCCTGCGTCGCGGCCCTGCTCGTCGAGCGGCTGGCAGATCACGGTGCGACGGCCGACCATGCTCGGATGGCAGGTGGTCGCGACAATGGTGCCGTCGATGCGCGCGAGGATCATGGGGTCAATAGATGCGCAGGTTGTCGACCATCACGCAGCGGCGCGTCCGCGTGAACGTTTTCGGATTGGTGATGCCCTCGCCGGTGGTCGTCGCGATCGAGTAGCTGAGGTAGCCTTCGCCGCCCAGGCCGAGGCCGGCGGTCGCACGGGCCGTTCTTGACGAACAGCGTGGTGTCGAGCGCGCGGGCCATCAGCGTCATGTGGTCGACGTTGAGCGAGTGGATGATCGCCGAGTGCTTATAGCCATGCTCGGAGCGGACGGCGGCCTCGACGCCGGCCTCCACGCTCGGCACGCGCACGATCGGCAGCATCGGCATCATCTGCTCCTCGAGCACGAACGGATGGTCGGGCCCGGTTTCGGCAAAAAGCAGCGGCGTGCCGGCGGGCACCGTGGCCCCGGCCTCCCGGGCCAGAACGGTCGCGTCCTGGCCGACGAGCGCGCGGTTGAGCACCGGATGCGAACAGCCGCCCGCGTCCTTCGCCGTCGTAAATGCTGCCCCGGTGAGCCGTTCGAGCTCGGAGTGATTGAGCTGCACCGCACCGGCTTTCTCCAGGCCCCGGATGAGGGCGCCGGCCATGTGGTCGAGGACGAAGACCTGCTTCTCGCCGATGCAGAGGAGATTGTTGTCGTAGGCGCCGCCCTGGACGATGTCCCGGGCCGCCTTATGGGGGTCAACCGTGTCATCGACGAGCACCGGGGGATTGCCCGGTCCGGCGCAGATGGCGCGCTTGCCGGATTTCATCGCTGCAGCCACCACCGCGGGCCCGCCGGTCACGCAAAGCAGGCGGATGAGTTCGCTCTTGGTCAGCGCGTCGAACGATTCGAGCGTCGGGTGTTCGATCGTGCAGACGAGGTTCTCGATGCCAAGGGCGGCCTTGATGGCCTCGTTGAAAGCGGTGACGGCGAGGGCGGCGGAACGGGCGCCGCCCGGGTGCGGATTGAACACAACCGAGTTGCCGGCGGCGACGATGTTGATCACGTTGCCCGCGAGGGTCGGGATCGAATGCGTCATCGGCAGGATGGCGGCGATGACGCCGAAGGGGGTGTACTCCTCGAGCGTGATGCCGTGGTCGCCGCTGCGGGCGTCGGGGTGCAGCCACTCGACGCCGGGCACGAGCTTCACGATCTGGAGCTTCTCGATCTTGTGGTCGAGCCGGCCGATCTTGGTCTCGGCGAATTCAAACCGGCCCCACTCCGCGGCGTTCTGGGTGCAGAGCGTCTTGACGATTTCCACGACCTTGGCGCGCGCGGCGACGCCCTGTGCGGCCAGCTGGAGCTGCGCGGCCTGGGCGGCGGCGCAGGCGGCCGGGACGTCCGCGAAGACGCCGGGGCGTCCGGCGGGAGGAGGAGACGGCGGCCGGAGCCGCGGCGCGAGCGGGCGCGGGCGCCGGGGCGGCGCTGCGGCCGAAGGCACTTGACGACTTCGGCAACGACGCTGCGCACGAGCGCCTCATCAATGACGGGAGTGGAAGGTCATGACGGAGGTCAGGCATAGACGATCGGTCCGAGCACCTCGACGGTGTCGACGATGCCGACGACGGCGGCGTCGATGGGCAGGGATTTCATGCCGCTGGCCTGCCGAGCCGAGCTGCCCTGGCAGAACAGCACCAGATCGCCGCTGCCGGCGCCAAGCGCGTCGACGGCGACGATGGTGTTGGCTCCCGGCGCGGAATTGCGCGGGCTGGGCTTCGTCGACCAGCATGGGGCGGAGCAGGAGCAGCTTTTGGCCGAGCATGGTCTCGTCCTTTTTGGTCGAGACCACGGAGCCGATGACGCGCGCGAGGAACATGGCGGGAAGGGTTGGTGAGGGTTGACAAACCGGCGGATGTAGGACCAGGCGGTCGGACTGCGGCGGACGCCGCGCTCCGAAGAATCAGTTCTTGGCCGCGGGCTTGGGCAGGAGGGCGGCGAGGTCGTCGTGGGGACGCGCGATCACCTGGACCGCGAGCACCTCGCCGTATTGGCGGGCGGCGGCGGCCCCGGCGTCGGTGGCGGCCTTCACGGCGGCGACGTCACCAGTGACGATGGCGGTGACCATCGCGCTGCCAACCTGTTTCATCGGGCCGACGAGTGTGACGTTGGCGGACTTGAGCATCGCGTCAACGCCGGCAACGAGTGCGGTGAGGCCGCGGGTTTCGAGGAGACCAAGGGCGGTTTGAGTCATGGGAGTTTCGGATTTGGAGGTTGGGATGATTACGGAGAAAATTCAGACGGCAGGATGGCGGGCGACGAGCAGCCGGGCCGCCTCGCGGGCGACGACCAGTTCCTCGTTGGCCGGGATGACCAGCACGCGGGTGCGGGAATCGGAGGCGGCGAGATTGGTCTCGGGCCGGGCGCCGGCGTTGGCCTCGCGGTCGAGCCGGAGTCCGAGATCGGACAGGCCGGCGCAGGCGGTTTCGCGGAGCCAGGGGTTGTTCTCGCCGATACCGGCGGTGAAGACCAGAGCGTCGCAGCCGCCGAGCTCGAGCCAGGATGCGCCGATCCAGTGGCGGAGGCTGTGGACAAACACGTCGATCGCGAGCCGGGCCCGGGGATCGCCGCGATCGGCGGCGGACTTGATGTCGCGCAGGTCGTTGCCCGCGCCGGAGAGGCCGAGGAGGCCGCTCTCGCGGGTGAGCTGGGTTTCGGCCTGCTCCACGGAGAGGCCGAGGCGGCGCATCGCGCAGGGGAGCGCCGCCGAGTCGAGGTCGCCGACGCGGTTGCTTTGCGGCAGGCCGGACTGCGGGCTGAGCCCCATGCTCGTGCCGATCGCGACGCCATCCCGGATGGCGGTGACGGAACTGGATCCGCCGAGATGGCAGGAGATGATCCGCAGCGGGGCACCCGGGACCGGGCGCGGGCCGTCGAGGTAGAGCCGGCGCGCCACGGCGGCGACGTCCTCGCGGCCGAGCAGCTCGGCCGAGCGCTCGGCCACGAACTTGTGGCTGGCACCGTGAAATCCGTGGCGCCGGATGCCGGCGCGATACCAGGCCTCGGGCACGGCGTAGCGTCGGGCGGGTTCGGGAACCCACTGATAGAAGGCCGTCTCGAACACGGCGACGCGCGGAACGCCGGGATGGCGTTCGCGGAAGACCCGCAGGGCCTCGGCATAGGGCGGGTTGTGCGCCGGGGCGAGGTCCGCGGCAGCGCGCAGCGCCTGTTCCACGCTTTCGTCGGCGAGCACGCAACCGGAGAGGTCGCCGCCAAAGACCGCCTTGAAGCCCACGCCGTCGAGATCGGCGGCGGTGCGGACGTGTCCGCCCCCGGCCAGTTCGCCGAGCGCGCGGTCGATCGCAGCGCCGTAGTCGGTCACCCGCTCGCTGCCGCCGCGCGCGACCAAGCGCTCCTGCTCGCCGTCGAGGGAGAACAGGCGGTACTTGAACGAGGTGGAGCCGGGGTTGACGACCAGGATGCGCATGGGCGCGGGACGATGGGGCCGCCACCGAACGCGCGGGGCGTCGGCGGGGCGCAGACCGGGGAGGTTCAGGCAGAGACCCACTTGCCGAGCAATTGCAGGTCGTCGTGCGGGCGGGGAATCACCTGGACGGCGATCACTTCGCCGACCCGTTTGGCGGCGTCGGCGCCGGCATCGACGGCGGCCTTCAGCGAGGCGACGTCGCCGCGGAAAAAGGCGGCGACATGGCCGGAGCCGATGGATTGGTAGCCGGTCATGGTGACGTTGGCGGCCTTCAAGGCGGCATCAATGGCCTCGAGGAGAGCACACAGGCCTTTGGTTTCGATCATTCCGAGAGCGTCGTGAGCCATGGGAAAAAGGGATTTGAGGATTGGAGTTAGAGCCGAGAATTGCTTGAGCAGCTCGGGGTGGGGCCGGGCGATCACGTGGGCGCAGACGAGTTCGCCGACGCTCTTGGCGGCATCCGCGCCGGCTTCGACGGCGGCTTTGACGCTGCCGACGTCGCCTTTGACGATGATGGTGACGAGGCCGCCGCCGATTTGGATCTGGCGGGACAGCGTGACGCCGGCCGCCTTGACCATGGCGTCGCTGGCTTCAATGGAGCCGACGTAGCCCTTGGTTTCAATCATGCCGAGAGATTCACTCATGGAGGATTTGGGTTATGGACTTGGATGGGATGGTTGGATGGATGAAAAGGGAGTCGCGCTCACGGAAACAGCTCGCACGGCACGCCGGGGGCCAGCCCGCAGGCATTGCCTTCGTCGGTGTCGATGTGCACCTCGAGCTTGAAGGCGGGCGAAACGCGGGCGAGGACGCGGTCGAACGTCACGGCGCACGCGCCCCCGATGCGGAGGTGCAGGTAGGCGCCGGGCTGGACGCCGTAGAAGGCGGCGTCGTCCGGGTGCAGGTGGACGTGCGGGGCGGCGCGGATCACCCCCTCGGGCAGTTCGAGGAAACCGGCGGGGCCCATGAGCATGCAGCCGGGCGTGCCCTGGATGTCGCCCGAGCCGCGCACCGGAACCTCGAAACCGAGGGACAGGGCGTCGGTGAAGGCGAGCTCGACCTGGTTGAGGTCGCGGCAGGGGCCGAGGATGCGGAGGTTGGAGATCATTCGGCTGCGCGGCCCGATGAGCGTGACGCACTCCTCGGCGGCATACTGGCCCTCCTGATACAGCCATTTCTTCGGATGGAGCTCGTGCCCCTCGCCAAACAGGGCGGTCACCGCCGGCGGGGTCAGGTGGCAATGGCGGGCGCTGATGTTGACGACCAGCGGGTGGGGCGACCGCACCGCGCGCGGCATCGGCCGCTGCAGACGCTGGTACAGCATCCGACGGACGGCATGCTCGACCTCGGCGCGACGCGGCGGGAGGGTGGGGGATGACGGCGGTGGCATGGGACCAGGTGGGCGAGGAAACTGGCGGGAACTCCCGCGGCTTGAGGTGATATGATCAATAACGATCATATAATCCGCGCCGACGCAACTGTTTTTTTGGGCCGGGGAAACCGCCGGGCGCAGCTCCCGATTGACGGCAATGCAGCAAGCTCGGCGACTCCGTAGCGGAGCCGCGTCCGGCTCCGACGGCGCGGAACGCCTGCCATGCCGCAGCCTTGCGCGAAGGCTGGCCGCGCCGCTACCGTCAGTCGGTCGATGCACCCGAAACCGCCCGAGGAGCCGGGCGGGCGGCGACCAGCTGCCGGGCGGGCAGGACCACTCCGGCGGCGGCCAGGGCGGATCGCGGAGCGTCGGACACGAGGGTGACGCCCCGGGTCCAGCCGGTCACATGGTGGGGCGTGGCGCGGCCCAGCTTGGTCGCATCCATGCAGAAGTACGTCCGGCGGGTGCGAAGGAGGACCGCCTGCTGGAAGGCCGCGACTTTGGCGTGGGAGTTGGTCACCCCCGCGGCGTCCATGCCCTCGCCGCCGAGGAAGGCGGCGTCGAACCTCCAGTCGGCCAGCGCCGGCACGGATTGCGGGCCGAGCAGCATGGCCTGGCGGTGCAGGAAGATGCCGCCCAGCATATGCAGCTCGATCCCGCGCGCTCCGCCGAGGATGCTGGCAACGGGCAGACTGTTGGTGACCACGGTGAGCCCGGAATAGGCGCGGCGGCGCAGCATGTGCCTGGCCAAGGCCTGCACGGTGGTGCCCGCGTCGAGGAACACCACCCCGCTGCGCGGCAGCCGCGCGAGCGCGGCGCGGGCAATGCGATCCTTCGCGGTGCGGGCCCATTGGGCGCGCTGGCCGAGCGAGGCGAAGGTCGTGTTGTAGTCGGCGAACGCCCCGCCCCGCGTCCGCGTGAGGTGACCGCGGGCGGCGGCGGCGGCCAGATCGCGCCGCACGGTGACGGGGGAGACCCCGAGGCGACGGCTGATCTCGGCCACCGCGAGAAAACCGTCCGTGCGAATCAGGTCGCGCAGGCGTTCCCGACGCTGCTCGACGATATGCAACGGCACGCGCATGACGCGTCACATTGCTCCCGGGTACCGCTCCGAATCAATCACAGAAACGGGGTGACGCGGATTGACTGTCCGCAGATTTTCCAGGCGACGCCCGCCGCGCCCGGCGCAACTTGGGCGGTTGACGTGTTTTTCCCGCAACGACTTGTCCGGCGGACCCGCTGGCCCCGACGAACTGCCGCCATCGGCCGCCACCCTTCCTCGAATGAAGAAGTTCCTCCAACCCTCTGCCGCGCTCGCCTGTGGAATCCTCCTGTTGCTGCCTGACCCGGCCGCCGCCCAGATCGGACGGCGTTTTCCGTCGGAAAAGAAAGTCGTGATCGATCCGGTCACCGGCACGCCGTTGACCTTCCTCACCAGCCAACCGGTGGGCGACTCGAAGATCTACCAGACGCACCACCAGTGGACGGCCGACGGCCAATGGCTGGTTTTTCGCTCCAACCGCGTCAAAGGCGAGGCGATGGCGGTGCACGAGGAAACCGGCGAGATCGTGCAGGTGACCGAGGGCGGTTATAACGGCATGCTCTGTCTCGCCGACCACTCGATGAACCTGTATTTCCTCCGGGTTCCCGAGATCCGCCCCGCCGACGTCTCAGGCGCCCCGGCTTACGCGGCCGGGGAGAAGCCGAAAGGGCCGGCGCAGATCGTCCGCGTCGATCTCGGGCGGGTGTTGGCCGACAGCGCCGCGGGCGCGATGAAGGCCGCCTCCGAATACCAGCACGTTTGCGGCATCGTGCCGCCCGAGTACGGCGCCGTGGGCGACGTGGCCCTCGATCCGACCGAGGAGTTGGTCTACTTTCACGTCGGGAGCAAGGAGGAGGCGGCGCGACATCTGCCGCCTGACGCGAAGATCGAGCCTGCCTACGGACCACGGCACATGGGCGCCGGCCCGTCCGGGCTGGCCAGCATGAACCTGCAGACCGGGGCGGTGCAGTTCATCGTCGCCGTGCCGTTCCAGATCGGCCACGTGCAGACCAATCCGTGGGTCCCGGGCGAGATCGTCTTCTGCTGGGAAACCGGCGGCAAGTCGCCCCAGCGCACCTGGACCGTGCGCTCCGACGGCACCGGGCTGCGCAAGCTGTATCCGGAGGCGCCCTACGATTGGGTGACCCACGAGGCCGTCATCACCCGCGATGAAGTCGCCATTGCCATCATGGGACACCGGCCGGTCGGGGTGGATGACGTCTGGGGCATCGCGGGCACGCGCGAGCATCCGACGGGCCTGGGCATCGTCAACCTGCGCTCCCGGGAGATGCGCCTCATCGGGCAGACTCCGTCGGGCAGCGGGCTCTGGCACGTGAACGGATCGGGTGACGGCCGGTGGGCGGTGGGCGACGATTTTTCGCGCAGCCTTTATCTGATCGACCGGCATACCGGCGAGATGGTCATGCTGACGACCGGCCACAAGACGACCGCGGCCGACCATCCGCATCCGACCTTCAACGCCGCGGGCACGGAGATCGAGATCCAGTCCGCGATGCTCTCGGCGGACAACCGCGCGATGAACCTCTGCATCATGCCGGTGCCGAAGTCGTGGCTCGCGCGGACCTACAGCGAGAAGGCCCCGCAGTAGGGCGGAATCGCCGGTCGCAGACCGGCGCTACCGTTCCGGTCTGCCGGGATCAGCCGGATCGAGGCTGCCACGTGGCGCCAGTCTGCGACCGGCGGCACGGCTACACCAATTCGCTGAGCCTGGTGGCGTCGGGGCGGAGCGGCACGAGGTCGAGGACGTTGACCGGGAGGTTGCGCTTGATCGACTCGACGCCGGCAATGCCGACCAGGATCGAGGCGGCGCCCTGTTCGTGGCCGGCAAAGCGTCCAAGCGGATCCGCCGCGGGTGCGCCCGGCGCGTAGAACGAACGGCAGAGGATCTCGTCGGCGCCGCCGTGGGCGCCTGCGTGGGCGGCGACGGGAACCAGGTAGCTGTTCTTGAAGTGGGGATACACGCGGATCCACTCGCCCTCGGCCTCAGCGCCGGGTTTTTGGTCGAGTTTGAATTCCTTGGGCCGCACGGCGCGGTTCATGTGGGTGCCGATGAACTCGTGGTATTCGAGGCGGCCGCGGTCGCCGTTAAAGCAGACGCGCATGCCCTCCCGCGGACTGTAGCAGACCAGCGAATAGGTGAGCACCTCGCCGGTGCGGTAGCGGACGTTGAGCGACATCTGGTCGTAGATCGTGATGTCGTCGCGAAAGACGTTCCGGTCCCGCAGGTAGCCGGAATCGGCCTCGCCGGCGCGGTAGAGTTTCCGGAAGGCCTCCGACTCGTCGAGATCGAGGTAGAACGGATCGTCCCGGGCCTCGGGATGTCCCGTGTAGCGCGGATACCGCGCGAGGCGGCCGTCGCCGCGGGCCTCGGCATTCCGGCGTCCGTAGAAGACGAGGTCCCCGTAGGCGAACACCTGCTGCGGGATGGCGTCCAGCCACCAGTTCACGAGGTCGAAGTGGTGCGTGCTCTTGTGGACGAGCAGCGTGCCCGACTGGTCGGCGTGCGCATGCCAGCGGCGGAAGTAGTCGGCGCCATGATTGGTATCGAGGAGGTACTCCAGGTTGACCGAGCGCACGCGGCCGATGGTTCCGGCGGCGAGGAGTTCCTTGACCCGGCTCCGGAAGGGCGCCCAGCGGTAGTTGAAGGCGACGCGGACGCGGCGGCCGGTGGCGCGGACCGCGTCGAGAATCGCGCGGCACTTCTCCGCGTCGATCGTGAGCGGTTTCTCCGTGATGACATCGCAACCGGCGTGCAGCGCGCGCACGATGTAGTCGTGGTGGGTGCAGTCGATCGAACAGACAAAAACAACGTCGGGCCGGGCAACCCGGAGCATCTCGTCGAAACGGTCGGCGGCAAACGCGGGAACGGCGCGGCCGGCCAGTTCGCCGGCCAGCAGGGCATTATAGTAGGCCGTGCGCGCCGGGCTGAGGTCGCAGAGCGCGACGAGCTCATTCGTGTCGCGATAGGTTGTGACGAGCGGCTCGATGAAACTGATGGCGCGGCCGCCGGTGCCGACGAAGGCGTAACGAGTCTTGGTCATCGGAAAAAGAGCCAAGCGGAAACCGTCTAGCCGGTTCCAGGCCGACTCCGCCCCCAACATAGCACCGTCACCTGCGGCCACGCAACGATTGGCCGATTCGGACGGTCTGACGAGATTGGCAGTTTCCGAACGGCGGAATCGGGGTATCCTGCTAAATGCGCCCGATGAAAGCCCTGTTGGTGCCTGCCTTTTGTGTTGCCCTGATCCTGCCTGCGCTGGCCGCGGAGGAATGGCCGCGCCAATGGGTCGACCCGGACACAGGGCACCGCGTCGTGCAGCTGTCTGAAGAGCCAGGCACGGCCAGCCTGTATTTCACCCAGAATGCCTACTCGCCCGACGGGAAGAAGATTGTGGTGACGACCCCGCACGGAGTCTCGACGATCGAGCTGGCGACCCGGAAGATTGAGCCGTTGGTTGAGGGGCGGGTGCGGGTCATTGTCGTCGGGCGCAAGAGCGGCGACATCTACTATTTCAAGCCAGAGGAGGGGAAGATCTGGATCTGGGCGACGAATCTCGCAACAAAAGCCACGCGCAAAATTGCCGTGGCTCCGCAAGGGGATGTCGCCTCGCTGAATGCCGATGAGACCTTGATGGCCGGAGTGCTGACCCCACAAGACGATCGGGGCTGGCAGCACGGCGAGGCTCCGACAGGCGCGGCGAAGGGGACCAACACGGCCACCGGTCCGCGGCTGACGGATCAGCCGGAGTACCAGGCAACCTGGCCTGACGGCCGGCCGATGGTGTTCGCGGAGGCCAAGGAGCTCCGGCTCCACGAGCAGCTGGCGCGGGTGCGCGCCGGGCCGCCGCGGGCGCTCTTTACGCTCAACACGGCGACGGGCGAGATCAAGGTGATCCACCAGGAACGCGAATGGCTGAATCATGTGCAGTTCTCGCCGACCGATCCGCGCCTGATCATGTTCTGCCATGAAGGCCCCTGGCACGAGGTGGACCGCCTCTGGACGATCCGCACCGACGGCACCGGGCTGACCAAGGTCCATGCCCGCACGATGAACATGGAGATCTGGGGTCACGAGTTCTTCGGCGCCGGCGGCCGGACCATTTGGTATGACCTGCAGCGGCCGCGCGGCGAAGTCTTCTGGCTGGCCGGCTACGAAGTCGCGACCGGCCGGCGCACCTGGTATGCCCTCGACCGCAACGAGTGGTCGGTGCACTTCAATGTGTCGCCCGACGGCACGATGTTCGCGGGCGACGGCGGTGACAGCCAAATGGTGGCCCATGCGCCGGACGGGAAGTGGATCTACCTGTTTCGTCCCCAGAGCGTTCCCGACGTTGCCGGAATCAAGCCGCCCGATGCCGAGGGACTGATCCATCCCGGGCGCCTGGTGGCTGAGCGGCTCGTGAACCTGGGCAAGCACAACTACCAGCTGGAACCGAACGTGACCTTCTCGCCGGACCAGAAGTGGATCATCTTTCGTTCGAACCTGCGGGGGGCGACGCAGGTTTACGCCGTCGAGATCGCGAAGGCGCAATGAACCGCGGAGAAGGTGCGACGGCGCTCCTCCTGATTCCTACATCGTCAGGACGTTCCAAATGAACAGGGCACGACGTCCGCGTCGCGCCTTCCGAACGCCAAAACACCGTTCTCAGTTGCCGCGGAGTTCCGCGGAACGATGCGCCAGGCTGGGGGGGAGCGCAAAGGCTTCGGGTGAGTCCGGATGTGCCGGATCGAACCCGATGAAGTCGTCAGCGATGAGAGCGGCGAGGGGAAGGTGCGCGTCCCGGATGCCCTGGATCACGCATTTCGCGAGTTCGTAGGCGCCGTAGTCGTCGTGGTGGGTGGCGTCCCGGCCGAGTTGGTTGAAGGCGAGAGGGGCGCGCGCCGGGCCGAGCGCCTGGTAGAATTCGGTGCTCATCCGGTCAAGATCGATGAGCGCGACCTGCTCCTCCCGGGCGACCGCGCGGACGGCCGCGGGATAGTCGCCGTGGGTGTTCCGGATGTTGCCGTGCTCATCAAAGGTGCGGCGCTGCATCGACGTCACCAGCACGGGGGTGGCCCCGCGGAGCCGGGCTTCGGCGATGAACACCCTCAGGTAGGCTGGATACGTGGAGTGGGCTTCGACATAGGTCTGGGGCCAGTTCCTCTTCTCGTCGTTGTGACCGAATTGAATGAAGAGGTAGTCGCCGGCCTTGATCTGGCTGAGGATCTTGGCGAGACGCAGGCTGGTGAGGAATGATTTCATCGTCTCGCCCGACTCGGCGTGGTTGGCCACGGCGACTCCGGGCTTGAAGAAGCGCGGAAGCATCTGGCCCCAGCTGGCGGCGGGCTCGTCGGGCTGGTCGGTGACGGTGGAATCGCCCGCCAGGAAGATCGTGGGCACATCGGCGGACTCGACCTGGATCGACTGGACCCGCGGCGCGGCGCCGTCGAATTCGAGGGTGAGCTTCTCGTCCCAGCGCAGAGAGCCGATTTCGCCGGGATTGAGGCGGACAGCGGAGCCGCCGGGGGCGTTCTTCGGCGGCGGGGGAAGGGCCGGGGTGCGAACATTGACGATGAAGGAGCGGGTGACGAACGCGCCGGGCGGCGTGACCAGATGCTCCAGCAGGAGCTGGCGGGATTCAGCCCGCAGGGTCTCCTCGGACGGGGCCCGGCCGTCGCCCAGGGTGACGGTGACGCGGTAATTGCCCTCGGGCACGGCGACGGAGAAGAAGAACGGCTGAGGGTCGGTATCCGAAGGATGGGTACCGAGATCGAAACCGTATCCCCGGGCGGAAGTGTAGGCGTCGGCGACGGAAAGCCGGGAGAGGTCGATGGTCCGCGGCTCGAACGGCGCGGCAGCGGCCGTCGCGAACGCGAAGCTGCCGGTGGCGAGGAGGGCCCGGGCGGACGAGCGAACGGATCGACGGGCGCGGGCGAGCGGCATCATCGGTAGCGGTAGAGTTTGACGCGCTGGAGGGTGGGACCATCGGGGCCGAAGCGCAGGCCGCTTCCGGATTGGTCGAGTTCCGCCTCCCGCGCCAGGTGGTAGTTGAGCAGGATGTCGTCACCGTTCAGTCTGCGGCCGGGCATCCAGCGGCCGTCCACCACGGTCCCGGCCTCGGCGTCGGCAATGCCGGCGATCGGGGCACCGGGCGTGCGGGGGGTGAAGGTGATCTGGACGTCGTTGGCGGCGACGAGAAATTCGTCGGGGCCGAGCCCGAGGACGAGCGCGTAGCCGAGATCGGTCAGGACGCTCTGGTCGCGAGAGCTGCGGCGGAGCTCGACGTTGAGCGTGTAGTCGCCGAGGGCGAGGGATTGGGCTGGCGTCTCCTTGTTCAGCCATGCGGCTCCGATGGCGCCGGTGCGCTGATGCGCGAGGATGAGCGGGGCGAGATCGCGGAGCACCGCGTAGCCGCGGGCGAGCGGAAGCGTTTCGATGTCGGCGGGTTTCGGGTCGCCGGGCGCGGGGCGGAGCACGAGGAGGCGGCCGGCGTCGTCGATGCCGAAGGGCGAATAGCCGAGCGAGGCGTGCGCACCGA
Source organism: uncultured Verrucomicrobiae bacterium (assembly GCA_963804395.1). Taxonomy (GTDB): domain Bacteria; phylum Verrucomicrobiota; class Verrucomicrobiia; order Opitutales; family Opitutaceae; genus Fen-1467. The sequence continues at coordinate 40,525 of CAWDQK010000023.1, forward strand.
TCGCGTAAAAAGCGTTGGCGACGCCGGCGGCATCGCCGCGCGACTCGGGAACGAAGAGCGGGTTGTCGGCGCGGTGGAAGGCGGCGACCTGGTCGGCGAAGTTCGGGAGGTAGATGTCCGGGCAGTTGAGGTCGATGGCGGGCGCGCCGGCCTTCCAGACATCGAGGGTGAGCGGCTGCGGACCGCCGCTCGGGTAGTCGCCGGGCGCCTGGTCCTCCGGTTGGACGATCCAGCTGTTGGTGAACACCGGCAATGGGTACGCCTCCTTGCCGGCGGCGGCCATGTGGCCCATGAACCGCGCGTACTGCCACGCCATGAACAGCTCGTCCGTCGTGCTGCCGGGGCCGAAAAGTTCGGTCCAGCCGCCCGCGGTCTTCGCTCCGGCCGCGGTCCAAAGCCGGGCCAGGGCGGGCGAGAGCTGCCCGCGGTGTTGCGTGAGATCCGCCGTGAGCTCGGCGGGAACGGCGGCAGCAAAGGCCGCGTCGGCCACGGTGCCGTGGTCCCGCGAGGCGCCCAGGACGCCGACCTCGTTCTGCAGCTGGATCATCAGCGCGGTGCGGGCCGGGTCGGCCTGCGCGAGGTGCTCGAGGAATCTGGTGTAGGCGCGCGTGTCGGCGGCGAGCAGCGCGGCGCTGAGCGGGGAAAGAATCTCGACCGACCGGCCGCCGGCCAACTGCACGCGCGGGAAGCGGGCCTGGTCGGTCTTGACCCAGGAGGGCGCGAAGCTTGAGACGCCGTTCTTCCAGCTGCCGAACCAGAGGAAGACAAGGTGCAGATGGTTGCGCCGGGCGCCGTCGAGGAGTTGGTCGACGAGCGTGAAATCAAAGCGGCCTTCCTCGGGCTCGACCCAGGCCCAGGCCACCGAGACGAGCACGGTGTTGAGGTTGAGCCGCGTCAGATTCGGCCAGACCGTCTCCATGTAGGGCAGGCTGGAGGCGGCGGTGTTGGCGACCTCGCCGCCGAGGATTAGCCAGGGCTGGTTGTCAACGATCAACTGGGTGGCGGCGCCGCGCTTCTCGATGTGCGGAATCGGCGCAGCCGCGAGGGCGGTGGCGCCCACGACCAGAAGACAGAGGAGGAGGGCCGGCAAACGTTTCATTGGGGGATGGGTGCAAAGAGGCGCTGCAGGGACGACGGGTAGAAAAACAGAAACACTGGATGCTACGGCGTGCGATCGTTTGCCCAGGCGGACCGTCCGACCAGCGCAGTCAAGCCTTTGATCGGTTGGCGCGGTTGCTACTTCAATTGCACGTCCCAGACCTTTGACCGGCGCGAGGTACCGGCCGGTCCGGCGATGTCGAGGATCACGACGTAGTTGCCGGGTTTCGCATAGACATGCTCGGGGTTCTGTTCCGTCGACGCCGCGCCGTCGCCGAAATCCCAGCTCCACGTCGTGACGATGCCGGCGGACAGGTCCTTGAAGGCGACGAGCCGGCGGTCCATGTCGACGACCTTCCAGCTCCATTGGGCGGCCAGTTTGGGCCGCAGCGACGGTTCGAGCGGCATGAGCTTGAATGCACAGAGCTCGGACGCGTCGCCGTACATCGTGTGTTTCGGCGAGAGATTCCAGAAGCCGTTGTTCCCTTTGGCGTTGACGTCGTCGTAGTCGATGACCGCCCAGGCCAGCCCGATGATCTTGCCCTCGGTGAGGACGGACTCCACCGCGCGCTGCGGACCCTCGGGGCCCGCATAGTCGAAGGGCGTGATCCAAAACTCGAGGACCAGCCGGCCGGGCTGGCCGGGTTTGAAATCAAATTTGTACGCTGCGTTGGCCCAAGGAAACTCCTTGATCCAGCTCGCCGCACCCCAGGCCATGCACCAGTCCTTGCCCACGGCCGGCGTGAAGATGTGGTAATTCTGGGCCTGCACGCCGTGAATCGCCCAGTGTGCGGCGTTGACGCTGATGCGGTCGTCGGGCGCAGCGGCGGCGGCGCCGACATGCTCGGGCGTCCAGAATTCCTCGTGTCCCTTGTCGATCAGCGGCCCACCGGAGGCGTCGCCATCGACGACAACCTCGAACGTGTCGTTGTGCAGGTCGGGCCGGGCGAAATCCCAGTAGTCGTCGTAGGCTTCGTAGAGGAAATAGAGGCGGTTGAGGCCCTTGACCCAGCCGACGCGGACGCGAACATCGAGCGTCTTCGGGTCGGGGGCGGCGTGCTTCTTGGTGTCGTCGCGGAGCTGGTCGGTGCCGATGACATAAGATTCCGGGACGATCGCCCAGTCGGAGGCATCGCCGTCGATCCGCGGAATCTGGTCGGCGGGGAATTGAAAAATCGGATACGTGTGATCGGGCTTTTCGAGGGCCCGGAGCGCAGGCGCGGCGCAGACTAGCGCGAAGAACGGGAGGAAGCGAAGGTTCATGGGATTGGGACCAACGGATAGCGGCGCGTGACATCGCACGGATTTGTGATGCGCGGAAACCGATGTGGAGCCGGTCTGTGACCGGCGAAGTTCGCCAGTCGAAGACCGGCGTCCACGGGGAGACCGCCGGCGGAATCGTTCAATGGGAAATGCCTGGGTCGAGATTTTGGAGCGATCCCGGCGCGGGCAGGCCCGCCGGCGGCATTGCTTCCAGTCCATAAGAGACGTCAACCGGGAGCGATTGAAGCGTGACCATTGCCGGCGCCAGGCCGTCCCTGGTGGCGGTCACCGTGATGGCGCCGGGGGTGAGCGTCGAACGGATCGCGACGCGGTTGATGCCGCATTCGGTGTTGAGGTACAGGTTGTTCGTGGAGTTCACGACCGCGCTGTTGAGACCGCCGCGCCAGATCACCGGACCGGTTACGGCGAAATCCACGCGGGCTTCGTCGGTTGGACAGCGGCGGCCCTGGGCGTCGACGACCTCAACGTCGATCAGTGCCACGTCGCCCCCGTCGGCCTGCAATCCGGCGGGACCGGTGTGCACCGTCAGGCGGAGGGCTTGGGGCGTGCCGGCGGTTTCGATCTGCTCCTCGGCAACGATGCGGTCGCCCCGGGTGCCCACCGCCTTGATGACGCCGGGCTCGAAGGCCACGTTGGGAAAGGGGTAGATATAGCCATCCTCCGGCTGCGTGGTTTTGCCCAGCGAGCGGCCGTTGACGGATAATTCGACGGCGTCGCAATGATTGGCGGCCACGTAGACCGTCTTGGCCGTGCGGGCGGGATAGGTCCAGTGGCCGATCAGGTGGAGATCGGGCTGGGGATTCTGCATCACGCGGAAGACATAGAACGCCTCCTTGGGGAGCCGCACGGCATCGACCTTGCCGCTGACGCGCAGGACGGCGCTGCTTTGCTGGCGGCCGTCGGCGTCGGAATCGGACCAGTAGATCGACGCGTAGCCGGACCACTTGGAGTGTGCCGGATCGGGGTGGTCGATGCGGTTGATCGTGTAGGCGTGGTAGCGGCGGGCGGCCTGGAGGCAGAAGGATTCCGAGTTCAGGTCGTAGCTGTCCTCGGGACCCTTGTGGAAACCGAAGTGGGGCGGGGACTCGTTGTCCCAGATGCTGCGGAACGCCTCGTCGCGCATATCCTCGGTCTCGATCAGCGGCGCGCGGTCGCGTCGCTCGGCGCTGTAGCCGCGGAAAACGGCGGTGGGGCTGGGCAGTTCGTCGGTGCGATGATCCTGGCCGATCATCACGCCGTAGTATTCCGCAATCGGGGTGACCGCGGTGGCGGCGGCATTGTCGTCGCCGTGCCGGACGCCCATCACCCGGCCGCCGTGCGGGTCCCATTGTTGGCGCAGGGCGACCATCTCCGACATGTGTGCGGGACTGATCACCTGGTTGCCCGCCTCCCAGAAGAGGATGCTCGGGTGATTCCGGTAGGCGATGAGGGTGGCGCGCATCACCTCCACGCGCTGCTCCCACTGGCGGCCCTGGACATCGCGCTCCTTGTCTCCGGCGGGGCAGATCTCGACGAGGCCGTGGCGATCGCAGGCGCGCACATCCACGGCCTGCGGCGCGATGTGCATCCAGCGAATGTAATTGGCGTGGCTCGCGCAAACGAGCGCCGCATTGGCCTCGTGCATCCAGTCCGGGTAGGCTTGCCCGAGGCCCGCCCAGTCGTTGACCGAACGCTGGGCGAAGCCGGTGAGCCAGAGAAAGTGATCGTTGAGATAAACGCCGCCGGTGCCCGCGCCCCCGCGGAAGGCGGTCTTCCGGAAACCAGTGCGCGTCCGGCAGACGTCAACCACTTTCCCGTCCACCTTCAGGACCGAGTAGACCGTGTAGAGATAAGGGTCGTTCACGTCCCAGAAATGGGCGTCGGTAAGCGTGCCGGAAGCGGTAAACGTCTCGGTCTGGCCGTCAACGAGATCGGAGGTGTTGCCTGCAAAACGGGCGCAGACGGCTCCGGCGGCGTCAACCACCGCGACCGAGAGCGTGATGCTGGCAAAGTCGCCGGACTCGTTGCGCACCTGGGCCTCGACGCCAATGCCGGTGGTGCGGGCCGCGATGTCGGGCTCCTTGGCGTACACGTAGACCCCGGTGGTCCGGAGATTTTCGTACAGCGGGAGCGTCTGGTAGATCCGCCCCATCAGGAAAAGCCGGACGTCATGGTTGAGGCCGCCGAAGTTCGGATTGAAATCCTTTGAATTCCACTGGTAACGCACTCCGGTGGCCTCCTCGCCGTAGTCGCCGCGATTGTCTACCTTCACCGCCAGGACATTGTCCGCGTCGCCGAAGCGCACGTGCCGGTGAGTACTCAGCG
>CAWDQK010000024.1:0-61129 GCA_963804395.1 uncultured Verrucomicrobiae bacterium
TGGACACGCCGCCCCCGATCTCCGTCCAGTCGAGGTAGTATGGCGCGATCGCGAGCAGGTCCGGGAGGTAGACCTGCTCGACGAACCGGGACGCCTCCTCGAACAGCCGGCCGACGTAGGCCAGGCGCTCGGCGTTGATGGCATTGGCCTCGTCGATGTTCAGCGCGCAGGGCACGCCGCCCACGAGGTAGTTGGGATGTGGATTCTTGCCGCCGAAGATCGTGTGGACCTTCACGATCTCCTTCTGCCACTCGAGCGCTTCCAGGTAATGCGCCACGCCGATCAGGTTGACCTCGGGCGGCAGCTTGAACGCCGGGTGTCCCCAGTAGGCGTTGGCGAAGATGCCCAGCTGGCCGCTCTCCACGAAGGCGGTCAGGCGTTTCTGGAGATCCTTGAAATATTGCGGGGAGCTCTTGGGCCAGTTGGAAATGCTCTGCGCGATGCGCGACGTTTCGGAGGGATCCGCCTTCAGGGCGCTGACCACGTCGACCCAGTCCAGCGCGTGCAGGTGGTAGAAGTGCACCACGTGGTCCTGCAGATACTGGGCGCAGAACATCAGGTTGCGGATCAATTCCGCGTTGGGCGGGACGGCGACGCCCAGGGCGTCCTCGACCGAACGGACGGACGCGAGCGCGTGCACGGTGGTGCAGACGCCGCAAACCCGCTCGGTGAACGCCCAGGCGTCGCGCGGGTCGCGGCCCTTGAGAATGATCTCGATGCCGCGGACCATGGTGCCGGCGCTCCAGGCGTCGGCAATCCGGCCGTCCTTGACCTCCGCCTCGATGCGCAGATGGCCTTCGATGCGGGTGATGGGGTCGACAACGATGCGTGTGCTCATGGCTTACTCCTTGGCTGGGTCATTGGACTCGCCCACGGCGGGCGGCGGCGCGAGGCTGGCCGATTCGCCGGGCTGTTCGCCGATCTCCTGGCGTTTGCGGACATTCGTGAGGACCGCGTGGGCCGCGGCGCCGGCGATCGTGGCCGCGCCGACGGCGAGGCCGATCTGGTCGGCGGTCGTCTCGATGCCAAAGCCGGGGAAGCTGGCGAGGCGCTGGTAGAAGGGCCCGTTGTCCCAGAAACCCGCCTCGGAGCAGCCGATGCAGCCGTGGCCGGACTGGATGGGATAGCTCACCCCGTTGTTCCAGCGCATCACGCCGCAGGAATTGTAGGTCGTCGGCCCGCGACAGCCCATCTTGTAGAGGCAGAAGCCGCGGCGCGCGTTCTCGTCATCGAAGGACTCGACGAAAAGGCCGGCGTCATAATAGGGCCGGCGGTAGCAGGTGTCATGCACCCGCCGCGAATAGAACGCCTTCGGGCGGCCGAGCGCATCCAGTTGCGGAATCCGGCCGAAGGTCAGCAGATGAACCACCACGCCGGCCATCACCTCGCCGATCGGCGGACAGCCCTGCACATTGATGATCGGCTTGCCGGCGATCACCTTGTGGATGGGCATGGCCCGCGTCGGATTCGGCTTGGCCGCCTGGACGCAGCCCGCGCTGGCGCAGTTGCCCCACGCAATGATCGCGTTGGCCCCGTCGGCGGCCTCCTGGACAATGTCGAGCGCCGTGCGGCCGCCGATGACGCAATAGACGCCGTCGTCGGCCATGGGGACCGAACCCTCCACCATCAGCAGGTACTCGCCGCGCCGTTCCTTCATCGTGCGGTGCAGGCATTCCTCGGCCTGGAAGCCCGCCGCCGCCTGCAGGGTTTCGGTGTAATCCAGGGAGACCTTGTCGAGCAGGATGTCCGCGACGATCGGATGCGACGACCGGATGAACGATTCGCTGCAGCAGGTGCATTCCTGGAAATGCAGCCACAGCACCGGCAGACGGCGTTTCTTCTCCAGGGCCTGCACGACCTCGGCGACGCCGCTCGACTCCAGACCCAAATAGGCCGACATCCAGGTGCAGAACTTGATAAAATCACGCCGGCTCACGCCGCGCGCACGCATTTCGTCCCATATGGTCGGACCGCCGGTTTGGGTCGGGACTTCCAGAAGATTCATGATGGTCCTTCAGTAATCGCCCGTCCGGCTGGACCGGCCCGGGCCGAGGTTGGCAGCTGGTTTTTCCAACCATTATACGCAGAATTTGGTGCGCATCAATTGAACGATGACCTTTGGGTCATTGAATTAATTCCTCTTCTCCCAGACTGGCACGACGGCTCGACTTCTCCGCTGGACCGACCAACGTATTTCTTATCATGCACGAGCTGGGAGTGGCCGAATCCGCCCTCGAACTGGCCCTGGCGCAGGCCCGGAAGGCCGGCGCGACGCGGGTGCTGCGCATTGTCATCCGGGTGGGCGCGCTCTCCGGCGTGGACCCGGAGGCCCTGCAGTTCGCCTTCTCCGCGATCCTGCCCGGCACGCCCGCCGAAGGAGCGGCGCTGGAAATTGACCCCGTGGCCGCGGTCGCCTATTGTCCCGCCTGCCAGAAAGATTTCTCCCCCGACACCGCCCACTTCTTCGAATGTCCCACCTGCGGCCAGTTGTGCGCGACCATCCGGCAGGGTCGTGAACTCGATCTGGTCCGCCTCGAACTGATCTGAACCAAGCAATCGCGCCCCAGCTACGATCCAACTCGAGTTCCTCTCAATCACCTCATAAGCGATGCAGGAGCCTGCTTGCCCGCGCCGCGGCGGCGGGGCTTGCAGGCGATCCTTCCGATCATATTCCATTCGCCAAGCGGGCGGTGGACGAATCGCGAGCAAGCTCGCTCCTACAATTGACTCAACCCCAGCCGAGAAGCGCGGCTGCAACTCCGCATCCCGACATGTCCGAGACGATTCCTCAACCAAACCCAACCAGCTCCCTGCCGGCGGGCGGCGTGATCCTTGTGGATGTTCGCGACCCTGATGACAGCCTGCCCAACCCTCCAGGCGACCCGCTGCCCGGGGCGGCACGGATTATCGACCTCCAGGTGCGCCTGCTCGACGAGAACGACCGGTGTGCGGCCGCCAATCGCGCCCTCCTGCAGCAGCGTGGCATCCGCGCCCTGAATTTCGTATCCTCCCCCGGAGCCGGCAAGACCGCCCTGCTGGAGCGCACGCTCGATGCCCTGGCGGGAGAAGTGCGGTGCGCCGTGCTGGTCGGCGATCTGGAGACCGACAACGACGCGCGCCGGCTGCGGCGTCCCGGGGTGCCGGTCGCCCAGATCACCACGGGCGGCACCTGCCACCTGGATGCGTCGATGGTCTCCCGCGGGCTCGCCGCCCTGCCCCTCGACCGCGTGGAGCTGCTCTTCGTCGAGAATGTGGGCAACCTCGTCTGCCCGGCCTCGTTCGATCTCGGTGAAAATCGCCGGGTGACGCTGCTCTCGTGCACCGAGGGCGAGGACAAACCGCTCAAATATCCGCCGATCTTCACGAGTGCCCATGCCGTGATCCTGAACAAGATTGACGTCGCGGTGGCGTTGGGGTTCGACCGCGCCGCGGCGCTGGCGAACATCCGGCGCATTGCCCCGCAAGCCGAGGTTTTTGAACTCTCCGCCCGCACCGGTGAAGGCTTCGATCGCTGGCTGGCCTACCTGCGAGGGTTGCTATGAAAACCTGCGTTGCCGGTGGCGGTTTGCTGATGAAACGGGTCGCCTTGTAGGAGCCTGCTTGCCCGCGCCGCGGCGGCGGGGCTTGCAGGCGATTTGATCCCCTGTAATCATCCTTCGCCGGGCCTTCGGAGGACGGATCGCGAGCACGTGTCCGCCGTAGCTTCAGCGAAGGTGGAAGCTCGCTCCTACAATCGACCAATCGTTTACCGAATCTACCCAATGCCCTCCGCCGACCGCATCATCGAAGTTACCGGCACGGTCCAAGGTGTTGGCTTCCGGCCGTTTGTCGCGCGGCTGGCCACGGCCCTGGGAGTGGATGGCTGGGTTCGCAACGACGGACGCGGGGTCACGATTCTCGCCGCCGCCCCGGTCGCGAAACTTGAGGAATTCGCCGCGCGCCTGCGCGCCGAGGCGCCGCCGGCCGCGCACATCGAGGCAATCTCGGTCCGCGTCCCCACGCCCGACGACGTGGTCCCGGCCACCTCCCAAACCGGCTTTCTGATTGTGGGCAGCGAGTCGCCGGGAATTCCGCCGACCGCGGCGGTGTCGCCGGATCTCGCACTCTGCGACGATTGCCGGCGGGAACTCGCCGACCCCGCCGACCGCCGGCATGATTATCCGTTCATCAACTGCACGAATTGCGGGCCGCGCTACTCGATCCTGCGCGAGCTGCCCTACGACCGTCCCCGCACCACGATGGCCGGATTCGCCATGTGCCCGTCATGCCAGCGCGAATACGACGATCCCGCCAACCGGCGCTATCATGCCCAGCCAAACGCCTGCCCGGTCTGCGGCCCCCAGGTGGAGTTGCAGGACGCCGCCGGCGCGGTGCTGGCCTCACGGGGAACCGCCATCGCCGAAGCTGCGCAAGCCCTGCGTGGCGGAAGGATCGTGGCAGTCAAGGGGCTGGGCGGGTTCCATCTCATGGTCGACGCAGCGAACGACCTGGCCGTGCAGGAACTGCGGAGCCGGAAACAACGCGAAGAAAAACCCCTCGCGGTCATGTTTCCCTCGCTCGAATCCCTGCGCGCGGCGACCGAACCGGCCGAGGACGACGTGCGCTGGCTGACCTCCGCGGCCGCTCCGATTGTCCTGGTCCGTCGTCGGGCCGGGGCGCCGCTGGCCGGGTCGGTGGCACCGGGCAATCCATGGGTCGGCGCGCTTCTGCCCTCTGCGCCCCTGCACGTCCTGCTGCTCCAGGCAGTCGGACGCGCCGTGGTGGCCACCAGCGGCAATCTCTCCGAGGAGCCGCTTTGCACCGACAACGACGAGGCGCGTCAGCGGCTGGCGTCCATCGCCGACCTTTTCCTGGTGCACGACCGGCCCATCGCCCGGCCGGTTGACGATTCTGTGATCCGGCCTGCGGCCGGCGGGCCGATCACCCTGCGCCGCGCCCGTGGTTTCGCCCCCGCCCCGCTGCCGCTTCCGGCGGGCAGCGGTGCCGCCGAACCGATGCTTTGCGTCGGCGGCCACCTGAAGAACACCATCGCAGTCACGGTCGGAGCCAGCCTGGTGATGAGCCCCCATATCGGCGACCTCTCGAACCCGGTTTCGATGGACGCTTTCCGGCGGACTGTGTCCCTGCTGGGCTCCCTCTATCCCGGGCGCTTCAACCGGGTCGTCTGCGACGCCCACCCGGACTATGCCTCAACCCATTTTGCGCGGACTCTGGGCATCCCGGTCGTGACCGTGCAACACCATCTGGCGCACGTGCTTTCCTGCTTGCTTGAACACGACGGTGGCCCGGACCGGGTGCTGGGCGTCGCCTGGGACGGAACTGGATATGGCACCGACGGAACCGTCTGGGGCGGGGAGTTTATCGTGGTCGATCGGGCGGCGCGAACCGCCCGGCGCGTGGGTTCGCTGCTTCCGTTCCGCCTTCCCGGGGGTGAGGCAGCGGTGCGCGAACCGCGGCGCAGCGCGCTCGGTTTGCTGCACACGCTCTTTGCCGGGAATCCGGGACAGCTCCAGCCGTTCGTGCCGGCACTCGGCTTCCGCGAACGCGACGCCGCCATCCTCCTCTCGCTGTTGGACCGCGGACTCCAGGCGCCGATTACGACGAGCGCAGGCCGCCTGTTTGACGGGGTGGCCGCGTTGCTCGGCCTGCGCCAGCGGTCTTCGTTTGAGGGACAGGCTGCGATGGATCTGGAGTTCGCGTCGGACGGCAAATCACAAGAAGAAGCAGGGTTAATTGTGCCCATAAATGGGCTCCGGGGACGGCAGTTCTGGCAGATCGACTGGCGGCCGGCGGTGGCTGAACTGGTGGCGGCAAGATTGGATCCGGACGCCGGACGGTTCGCGGCGCGGTTCCATGCCGCGTTGGCCCGCAGCATCGCGGATCTGGCGGAACACGTTGGCATCAGGACGGTGGTTCTGAGCGGAGGGTGCTTTCAAAACGTCCTTCTGCTCGAACAGGCCGAAACGGCGCTGCGAACAAAAGGATTTGACGTCCTTTGCCATCGCCGGCTGCCGCCCAACGACGGCGGCCTTGCCGCCGGTCAGGCGCTGGGCGCGCTGTGGGGAATCACCTCCGTCCTGGGCTGAGCCGCTGTCTGAATTAACTCGCCCCGCGGATTCGGCGTCCTAAATGATGAGCCGTCCGCGTCGTATTAACAGTTAGTCGGCAGCGGTTCTTCTTAGTAGCAGTCCAATCCCCGTTCTCCCCCATTTCATCCGATCACGGTCGCGATCGTTTCTGCGCGCCTTGACGAATCTGTACCCATGGTCAAATCGATGACAACGCACCCCGCCGCCAGCCAAGAAACCGCCCCGGCCGCGCCCAAAGACAGGTCGAAGGCCCGGACCGCCGGAGAGGAAAGCGTCCCGTTGCTGAAGATGCGGCCGACCATCAAATATGAGGCCGACCGGGTCCGGGGTTTTGGGCGGGAGGTCATGAGCGTGCCAGGTTGCAGCGAGCTGGAGAGCTGCATCCAGTGCGGCACCTGTTCGGGCGTTTGCCCGCTGAGCATCTACATGGATCACACGCCCCGGCAGGTGATGGCGCTGACGCGCGAAGACTTCAAATACGAGGTGCTTCGCAGCCGTACGATCTGGCTGTGCGCCTCCTGTTACGCCTGCACGGTGGAATGTCCGCAGGAGATCCGGATCACCGACATCATGTACGAGCTCAAACAGCGCGCGATCCATGAAGGCATTTTTCCGAAGCGCTTTCCGATTCCGATTCTGGCGCGCGACTTCAGTGAAATGGTCCGGAAGAACGGCCGGATCACGGAGATGGTCCTTGTCATCAAGCTCTTTATGAAGACCAGCTGGCTGGCGGCGCTCGGAAACTGGCGGCTGGGCATCGACCTGATGCGAACCGGGCGCTTCTCCCTGGCGACCGAGAAGATCAAGCATCACAAGGACATTGGCCGCATGATGGATGTCCTGGACGCCAAGAAAGGATCCTGACCATGAAGTACTCCTATTTTCCCGGCTGTTCGTTAAAGGGCCTCGGCCGGTCGTATGAGGAATCGCTCCTGCCGGTCATGCAGCATCTCGGCGTCGAGTTGCAGGAACTCGATGACTGGAATTGTTGCGGGGCCACGGCCTACATGTCCGTGGACGAAATCAAAGCCTGCGTGCTGGCCGCCCGCAATCTGGCCCTGGCGGAGAAGAGCGGTCTCAACCAGGTCATGGCTCCATGCGCCGCCTGCTACCTGGTGTTGAACAAGGCCAAGCACTATTTCCATGACTATCCGGCCATCAAGACGAAGATGGACCAGGCCCTCGACGCCGTCGGCCTGAAATACAGCGGCGACACGCCGGTCCGGCATCCGCTGGACATTCTCATCAACGACGTCGGCGTCGAAGCCATCAAGCAGAAGGTCAGGCAGCCGCTCAAAGGGCTGAAGGTTGCCACCTACTACGGATGCCAGATTGTCCGGCCCTATGCGACCTTTGACGACCAGTACAACCCGACAACCATGGACCGCCTCATGGAAGCCTTGGGGGCCACGGTTGTCCACTATCCGCTCAAGACCAAGTGCTGTGGCGGCAGCCTGACCGGAACGCTGCCGGAGGCGGGCATCCGCCTCGTCTACATCCTTCTCAATGAAGCCAAGAAGCGGGGGGCCGACTGCATCGCCACCGTCTGTCCGTTGTGCCAGTTCAACCTCGACGGCTATCACGCCCAGGTGAAGTCCCAGTATGGTGACGTCCTGGTCCCGACCGTCTATTTCACGCAATTGATGGGCCTGGCGTTCGGCTTGTCCGACAAGGAACTCGGACTGCACCGGGCCGCCGTGCCGTTCAAATGGCGGCCAGCGGACACTCTCCCCGCCGCCGCGCCAGTCCCCGCCTGACAATTCCGAACCCCAACGCCGCAAGCGACAACTTCCATGGTCAGCATCCAGCAAGACATACGGATCGGTTTCTACGTCTGCCACTGCGGGCACAACATCGCCAGCATGGTGGATTGTCCGGAGGTCGCCAGATACGTTGAACACCTCCCCAACGTCGTGCTTTCGCGGGACTACAAGTACATGTGTTCGGATCCCGGCCAGGAGCTGATTCAGAAGGACATCAAGGAGTTCAATCTCAACCGGGTCGTGGTCGCTTCGTGTTCGCCCCTGCTCCACGAGCACACCTTCCGCCACGCGGTTGCGGCCGGCGGGCTGAATCCGTTCTTCTTCCACATGGTCAACATCCGCGAGCACGACTCGTGGGTGCACACCGACCGGAAGGAAGCGACGGCCAAGGCCAAGGCGCTGGCGCGCGCGGCCATCCGGCGCGTGGCCTTTCACAAGGCGCTGGAGGTCAAGCAGGTCCCCGTCAACCCCGATGTCCTGGTGGTCGGCGGCGGCATCGCCGGTATCCACGCCGCGCTGACGCTGGCCAACGCCGGCAAGAAGGTGTATCTCGTGGAGCGCGAGCCGTCGATCGGCGGCCACATGGCCAAGTTCGACAAGACCTTTCCCACGCTCGATTGCGCCGCCTGCATTCTCACGCCGAAGATGTCCTCGGTCGGCACCCATCCGAACATCACCCTCTGGAGCTACTCCGAAGTGGTGAAGATGGACGGCTACGTCGGCAATTACACGGTCATGGTCAAGCGCAAGCCGCGGTACATCAACGAAGACCTGTGCACCGGCTGTCAGGAGTGCATCGCCAACTGCATCTACAAGGAGCCCAAGTTCACCGACGAGTTCAATGAAGGCCTCGGAAAACGGAAACCGGTCTACATTCCCTTCCCGCAGGCAACGCCCCAGGTTGTCCTCATCGATCCCGACGTCTGCCTGAACTTTAAGCGCGGCGTTCTGACCGACAAGTGCAAGAAGACCTGCGTTGAGGCGTGCGGCGACCGGAAGGCAATCGATTTCAAGCAGAAGGAACAGTTCGCCGAGATCAAGGTGGGCACGATCATTGTCGCCACCGGCTTCCAGACCTTCGACGCCAAGCGGGTCCAGCACTACGGCTATGGCGTCTATCCAAACGTCTACACCGCGCTGGAGGTCGAACGCCTCGTCAATGCCTCCGGCCCGACCGCGGGCGAAGTCACCCTGCGCGACGGTCGCCAGCCGAAAGCCATCGCCATCATCCATTGCGTCGGCTCCCGCGACAAGAAGACTAACCGCTGGTGCTCCCGGGTCTGCTGCATGTACTCCATGAAGCTGGCCCACCTGCTCAAGGAGCACACGGAGGCGGAGATCTATAACTTCTACATCGACATCCGCGCGCCCGGCAAAGGCTACGAAGAGTTCTATGACAAGCTGAATTCGGAGGGCGTGCATTTCGTGCGCGGCCGGGTTGGCGAAGTCACCGACTGGGGCATGACACCCGAGGAGGAAGGCAAGCTCGTCATCCGGGTGGAGGACACGCTGGCCGGGTTCGTTCGGCGCATTCCGGTCAACATGGTCGTGCTCGCCACCGGGCTTGAGCCGCAGGCCGACGCCCAGGACGTGCGCCGCCTTTTCAACATGAGCTGCGGAACGGAAGGCTTCTTCCTCGAGCGCCATCCGAAGCTCGCCCCCGTCAATACCTTCACCGACGGCATCTTCATTGCCGGCTGCTGCCAGAGCCCGAAGGACATTCCCGACACCGTTGCCCAGGCCGGCGCGGCGGCCGCCGAGGCGATGGTCCTGATCGACAAGGGCCACGTCGAACAGGAGCCGAACACCGCCTACATTCTGCCCGACTGTTCCGGCTGCAAATCCTGCATTCCGCTCTGCCCGTACACCGCAATCACCTTCGACGAGGCAACCAAGAAGGCCGTCATCAACGAGGCGCTGTGCAAAGGCTGCGGCACATGCGTCGGATCCTGTCCATCGGCATCAATTGTGCAGAATCTCTTCGAGGACGCGGAGATCTTCAGCGAGATCCAGGGCGTCCTGGCAGACTGAGGCGTAAACTCGAAGTCCGAATATCGAAATCCGAAGCAAATCTTAGGTCCCAAAACCCAAAATGGCCGGGCAAAACCCAGGCAAGCAATACGATCTTGAGGAGCGCACTTTCGCGTTCGCTCGCGAGGTGCGTGCATTTGTGCGGCGACTGCCGCACACTCTGGCCAACATCGAGGACGTTAAGCAACTTGTGCGCGCTTCCGGGTCGGTGGGCGCCAACTACATCGAGGCCAACGAAGCTCTTGGAAAGAAGGACTTCGTCATGCACGTCAAGATCAGCCGCAAGGAAGCCAAGGAAAGTCGCTACTTTCTGGGTCTGGTCTGCACCGACGCCGGTGCTGAGCTGGAGACAAGCCGCTCCGCGCTGATCCATCAGGCAACCGAATTGATGAACATCCTTGGTGCCATTGTCCGCAAGAGTGAATCGCCCGCCAAATGATTGATTTTCCCCATTTTTCCCCGTTTTGTATTTCCTTCGGATTTCGATATTCGAATTTCGAGTTTTGCCCATGAGTTCCCCCATTCCGACTCCCCCCGCCGCCTGGCAGCCGCGCATCGTCGCTTTCTTCTGCAACTGGTGCACGTACACCGCGGCCGACCTGGCCGGCGTGTCGCGCATGAAATACGCGTCGAACGCGCGGGTGATCCGCCTGATGTGTTCCGGCCGGGTCGATCCGCAGTTCATTCTCGACGCGTTTCGCCTGGGCGCCGACGGCGTCCTCATCGGCGGCTGCCATCCCGGCGACTGCCATTACGTCGAGGGCAACTACAAGATGCTCCGCCGCTTTCAGCTCTTGAAGCGCATGCTGCACGACCTGGGAATCTCCGAGCAGCGTGTGCGCCTGGAGTGGATCTCCGCCGCCGAGGGTGACCGGGTCAAGACGGTGATCAATGAAATGACCGCCCAGCTCAAGGTCCTCGGTCCGCTGGGCATGCCGGCGAAGTTCGAAGACTGGGATCGCGAGGTGACCGAACTCGCCCACCGCGCCGGCGCGGACGACGAGGCGCCTAGCGAGTCAGTTTCGCCTGTCAAACAGGAGGTTGCTCATGTCTAAACCAAAGGTTGCTTTTTACTGGTGCGCTTCCTGCGGCGGCTGCGAAGAGACCGTCGTCGATCTGGCGGAGGACATTCTCGGCGTCGTCGAGAAGGTCGACATCGTCCTCTGGCCGGTGGCCATGGACTTCAAATACAAGGACGTCGAGGCGCTGCCGGACAAATCCATCGTCGCCACGCTGCTCAACGGTGCCATCCGGTCGTCGGAGCAGGAGGAGATGGCGGTGTTGCTGCGCCGGAAGAGCCAATACCTGATCGCCTACGGATCGTGCGCGCACATGGGCGGCATCCCGAGCCTCGCCAACCAGTTCGAACGCGAGCAGATCCTCAAGTTCAACTACGAGGATGCTCCAACGGTCGTCAACGAGGCGAAGACCCGGCCGCAGCTCAAGTTTGAGGAAAACGGCCGCCACCCCCATCTGCCGGAACTGCGCAATGTGGTGCGCTCGCTGGACCAAGTGGTCGACGTGGACTTCTACATTCCTGGCTGCCCGCCGACTCCCAATCTCATCAAGGCAGCATTTGAAGCCCTGCTCTCCGGCAAGCTCCCACCGAAGGGTTCGGTGCTCGCGCCGGATACCGCGCTGTGCGAGGAGTGCGCGCGCAAGGCCAGCAAACCCACCGACGTCGCCTTCACGGAGTTCAAGCGCACCCATCAGAAGCTGCTCGATCCTGAAAAGTGCTTCCTGACCCAGGGCGTGGTGTGCATGGGACCCGCCACCCGGTCGGGCTGCGGCGCGCAATGCACCGGCGGCAACATGCCCTGCACCGGCTGTTTCGGTCCTACCTCCCGCGTGCGCGACCAGGGCGCCAAGATCCTTTCATCGCTCTGCGCCAACATCGCGCCCAAGGACGAGGCCGGCATCAACCAGGTCCTCGAAGGCATCCCCGATCCCGTCGGCACCTTCTACCGCTACGGCCTGGCCAAGAGCCTGCTAAGGCGGAAGGTGGACCTGCACACTTCAAAAACCACGTGACCACAGGACTACTGACCACGAGACAACGGGACCTCTGACAACAAGACCACCGATCAGGAGTGTGTAGGGCGGGGCCACCCCACCCCGCCGCCACGAAAGGAAACCGTATTCACAGAAGAAAACGAAGGGAACCAAGATGGATCTTTGCTCCTTTGTAATCATCTCCGTTCCCTCCGTTACCTCCTGTAAAATGATTGAGTTTTGACCGATTTCTCGCGCTTCCGCCTTCAGCCTTTCAGCTTTCCGCCTTCTCGCCTTCAGCCTTTCAGCCTTTCAGCCCTTCAGCCTTTTTCCCCAATGGACGACGCAACGAAACAAGCCTTCAACGCCGGCAATCTCCGGGCGAACGCGGCCTATGCCGCGGCCAAGCGCAACGTGACGATCGATCCGATCACGCGGCTTGAGGGACACGGCAAGATTGACATCTACCTCGACGACCAGGGCGACGTCGAGCGCGCCTACCTGCAGGTACCCGAGTTGCGCGGCTTCGAAGTGTTCAGCCTCGGCCGGCCCGCGGAGGACATGCCGCAGATCACCAGCCGCATTTGCGGTGTCTGCCCCACCGCGCACCACATGGCCTCGACCAAGACCCTCGACGCCCTTTACCAGATCGAGCCCACCTCAGCGGGCCGGAAGATCCGCGAACTGGTTTACAACACCTTCATGCTGGAGGACCACGCGCTACATGTGTTCGTGCTGGGCGGGCCGGATTTCATTGTCGGCCCGGAAGCGCCCCCGGCGGAGCGCAATATCGTCGGCGTCATCGCCAAGGTCGGCCTCGACGCCGGCAAGAAGGTCATCGGCACCCGGCGACGCCTGCGCGAGCTGATCGCGTATTTCGGCGGCAAGGTCGTGCATCCGGTCCTGGGGCTTCCCGGCGGCGTCAGCAAGGCCCTCAAGGCGGAGGACCTGCCGAAGTTCAAGGAACTCGCGAAGGACGGCGTCGAATTCGCCGAGTGGACGCTCGCGGTGTTCCGGAAGATCGTCCTGGAGAATCCGGACTACGTGCAGATGATCACCTCTGACACGTTCACCCACAAGACCTGCTACATGGGCATGGTGGACGAGAACAACAAGGTCAGCTTCTACGATGGGAAGATCCGCGTGGTGGACTGCAACGGCCGGGAGGTCTGCAAGTTTGCCCCGTCGCAGTACCGCGACTACGTGGCCGAACACGTCGAGCCGTGGAGCTACATGAAGTTTACGTACCTGAAGCAGCGCGGCTGGAATGGCTTCGTGGAGGGTCCGGACACCAGCATCTACTCCGTCGCCCCGCTGGCCCGCCTGAACGCGGCCGACGGCATGGCCACGCCCAAGGCCCAGGCGGCCTGCGAGGAGTTCTACAAGGTTCTCGGCGGCAAACCCGTCCACCACACCCTGGCCAACCACTGGGCGCGCGTGATCGAGATGATCCAGGCGGCGGAACGCATCGAGCAACTCGTCAACGATCCGGAGATCACGAGCCAGGACGTGCGCCGGATTCCGACCGCCGTGCCCGCCGAGGGCATCGGCGTGGTGGAGGCGCCCCGCGGCACCCTCTTTCATCACTACAAGACCGATTCGCGCGGGTTGATCACGATGGCCAACATGATCGTGGCCACCGGAAACAACGCTGCGCGCATTGCGATGAGCGTCGAGAAGGCGGCGAAAGGCCTGATCAAGGGCGGCAAGGTGACCGAGGGCCTCTTGAACAAAGTTGAGATGGCGTTCCGCGCCTACGATCCCTGCCTCGGCTGCGCCACCCATTCCCTCCCCGGCCACACTCCGCTGAAGGTCCGCATCTACGGTCCCGATCATACGCTCGTCCAGGAACTGGTGCAGGAATAGGCCGCTCACCCGGACCCTCGCCGGTTCTGTCAAGAATCAGAGACCTGACATTTTCGGATTGCCTCCGTAGCCACGAGCGCCGGCGAGTGGATCTGCGTAAGCGCCAGCGGGTGGATCTTTATAGCCACAAGCGCCAGCGGCTGGATCCGTGTAGCTGAGAGCGCCAGCGAGCGGCCCCCAAGTCTGTCTTTCTGTTAGCCCTGAATCGGCGGTTCGCCTGGGCATCCGCGGTCAAAAAAGGGAAACGGCCGCAAAAGGCGCGAGAAGGCGCAAGAAGACGAGCCACCGGTTTTCGCGTGTTTGGCGTGTTCCGCGGTGGCAGCCCGGTTCCGGAATCCAATCCATCTTAAGGAAGGCAACGAAGGGAACGGAGACTGGGGACGCGACGCCCCCGGCGCGTCGGCAAGAGTTGGGATCACCGGACCGCTACAGACGGATGACCACCACGAAACACACCAAATACACGAAATGGAGTGCGCGTAGCGCAGACATCCTTGCCGGCCTTGAGCGATCCGCGATGGCACCCATCTGCGCGCTCTGCGCAATCTGCGGTTCAGTTCCGATCCGATTCAACCGCAGAGGCGGCAGATTCTCGCAGATCCCAGACCACCAGATTCCGGTTCCGGCGCTTTGCGCCTTGGCGGCTTGGCGCGAGGCCGCATCCGCGGATTGCCGAACCCTTGTTTCGCGCAAAGGCGCCAAGACGCGAAGGGAACGCCCTGGCCTTCAAGTCTCCGTTGCCTCTGTTGCCTCCTGTAAGATGCCCCGATCCATCCGCGTCATCCGCGCCATTTAGGTCAGAAAGGGATTTGCCACAGAAAGGTGCGAGAAGGTGCAAGAACTACGACCGGTTTTCGTGGGTTTGGTGTGTTCCGCGGTGGAGCTCCGGTTCCGGAATTCAATCCACCTTACAGGAGGCAACTGAGGGACCGGAGACTGGGGAAGCGACACCGTCGTCGCGTATGTCCACTGAGAACGCGGCGCGGGCGCCGCGCCTCCAGGAGATCTCCGGGCCAAATCCATTCACCGCGGATCACGCGGATGGGCGCGGATCGGACGGGACCATGTGGAACTCAGGAAATCAGGATGCCGGCCCGACGTACCAAGGTGATCGTGCCCGTGGCTGCGAGCGCCAGCGAGCGGATAGCCGGGTAGCTGCGAGCGTGAGCGAGCGGCCATCAGGCGTGACCCGGTGCGGCCCGCGTTGCAGGACCAATCGATCGAGTTCACCGATCCAGCGGGCTCGGGGCGCCAACCCCCGGGGAATGGGTCAGGTGGCGAGATCGTCGAGGGGATTGCTTGCGGCCTCCACCACCGGGTGCTTGTAGCCAGCGGTCGTTTCGATTGAAACGTGGCCCATCAGCCACAATACGACACCTCGGTGCTGTAGGCGAAATGGAGCAGGCGAATCTTGGCTCGAACCATGGCGACAACCTCGCTCCGGGTCTTCATGGGCGCAGGTGATTGGGATTCAGGTTCGACAACTCGGGCAAATTCTAACTGCTTGTTTTCGAAATTCATCGAAGAATTTCCAGGTCCGCCAAGAATCCAAGCTGTTTTTTTCCACCTTTCGAATGAGCAAAGAGATGCAGATTTGGATCGACCGACACGCTGTCGGCATATCCAAGAACGGGGCTCAGCTCCGCCAAATCCCAGACCTGATTTTCCCCAATCCTCCACCCGCCAGTCGGTTATCGAATTGGATCGACCGACACTCAGTGGTATAATCAGCGTTCCCGACACAGCTGAAACACGTCGTGAGTATTCGAGGGCACAGTCCGCGGTCCGCCCGAGCGGCGACAACTCGCCGCGCCCGCGGCGATTGTACGGCGAGCACTCGGTCGGTAAAGCGAGAAATTTCCTCCCTATGATCTCGATCTCAAACCACCCGCCTGGGGCAGCCGGTCTGGAACGTGCGCCTCAACCGGCACCCGCAACCGGGTGCGGTTGAGCTTATTGTTCGGCACAAAGCAGCCCCACATTCAACGACCTTTCCACCTCAAACAGTTCCCTCCATGAAAATCCATATCCTTCAGTATGCCGGATCGATCCTCCTCCTCGTCTGCATGGTGTTTGCGCTCGCAAAGCTCGGAACCGCAGACAGGTGGGTCGCGATGTGGCTCCCCTTCGTCATCGCCGGAGTTGGCTTGGTGTTTTTCGGTACGGTCGCGGCGCACAGAAAGAACGCTTCGCAGAACGACCATCGCTAATGGGCAGACCGTCTAGAACGCCGGAAGAGCCTTCCAGAACAGCGGAATCTCAGAGTATGTCCGAGATTTCGCCGAACAAGCCATCGCTGCCAATTCGGCCGTCGGTCACGCCTCGTGCCTGCCTCCTTCGCCAAGGCTACGGCGGCCAAGCCGCACGAGTCGCGCCCGCCAGCCTCATGGCAGGCTGGTAGCGTTGATATAGCTGCGTAGAGTCAACCGGGGACAAAAGAATCATGGTCCGCGACCGGGGGTGGAAGCGGATGAGGGAAGAACCGCCGTGGCGGCGGCAGGGGGCAACGTCCGGTCCGGAGAAACAAGGGCGACGCGATCTGGCATTCGTTTCCTTGCAGCCAAGGAACCGTGAGCGAGCTAGGCCACCCCGCTCTTGACTATCGCGCGGATATGTACAAGATCCTGTCCATATGAATGCCATTACCTATACCGCAGCGAGAGAGAACCTCGCATCCACGATGGACCAAGTATGCCGTGATCGTGCGCCGATGATCATCACCCGCAATCGGGATCAAGCGGTCGTGATGATTTCGCTCGACGAATTCGAAGCATTAGAAGCGACGGCTCATTTGCTGAGATCCCCCGCAAACGCTAGGCGGTTATTGGAGTCCATCAGGTCGCTTGAATCCGGAAAGGGAAAGCAGAGGGGCATCAATCTTGACGCGTGAAGCTCGTATTCTCCGAACAGGGGTGGGAAGACTATCAATACTGGTTGGCGACCGACCGGAAGATTCTGAAGCGGATTCATGAATTGATTAAGGACACTCAGCGGAACCACTTCGTAGGAATCGGGAAACCCGAGCCCCTTCGGCATGTCTTGGCCGGCTATTGGTCACGCCGCGTCAACGACGAGCATCGATTCGTCTACAAAGTAGCAGGGGATCAGCTCTGGATTGCCCAGTTACGATACCACTATGAGAAATAGGCCCAACCAGCCATCGCTGCCAATTCGGCCGTCGGTCACGCCCCGGGCCTGCGCACGAGTCGCGCCAGCCCGCGGCCGTGGGTGGTCTTGAGTGTATCTCGGCCATATTGACTACATCCGTAGTTGACTTCATCCGTAGTTAATGTGAGCCTAGGCCCATGAAAGAGTTTCCCATCTCTACCAGGTACACGGCAGAGGAGCTAAAGCTGCTCGATGCCACTGCGAAGCTATGCGGCGTTTCGCGGGCAGAGCTCATTCACACCCGTTCATTGGGCAAGATTCTAACGACTCATGAGCTCGCTGACTGGGCTGAGAGTGAACTGGCGAAGAACGCGTTGCGAAAGGGCCGTCGTGGATCCCGTGCTGCTTGATTCATCGTTTCTGATCGACCTGGAGCGAGAAATTGAAGCGGGTTTGGCTGGTCCTGCGGTCGAGTGGCTACGCAAGAATCGGTCTCTACGTTCCCGGGCCCTCCTCGTTAGTTGCGTTTCTGCGGCGGAGTTTCTCGAGGGGTGTGAAGAACCCGAAAAGGGGAAGTCCTTTATCGGTCGCTACGTTCCTCAGGGATTGGGCTTCCAGCATGCCACGAAGTGTGCAGAAATTCAGCGACGCGCAGCCCAGAAGGGAAGCCGATTTGGCGAGAACGACGCTTGGCAGCTAGCCTTCGCCGAGCGGGCGAGCGCTTCTATAGTCGGTCGCGACCGTCGAGCGTTCGAGCATCTCGGCTCACGATATGAACGATATTAGGCAGCTGTGAAGGGTCACGTGGTGACTCTTGACACAGAGGCTTGGCGAGACGAGAGGCGTGGCGGTTCCAAAATGGCGCAGCCATTTTGTTCTGACGGCGCGAGGGACGCAGTCCCAGCGCTGTCAGGGCTGGTCGGCCACCGCGGCGTCGTAGAACTTCAGGACATCGCGGAAATCGTCGCCTTCCATGAAGGCCATGGCGGTGCGCGGGTGCTGGTTGAGATGACCGGTGAGCAGGTAGGGAACGGCAAAACCCCAGCGCAACTGCTCGCGCATCGGCTCGACGGTGTGCTGGATGGCCTCGAGCACCGGGCGCATCTTGAACTTCGGATTGTGCAGGAAGCTCAGGATGAGCTCGATCGGGCAATTGCCCGCCCCGCGTCCGAGTCCGGCGATGCTGCCGTCAACATAGTTGGCCCCGAGCACGATCGCCTCGATGGTGTTGGCGAAGGCCAGCTGGAGGTTGTTGTGGGTATGGATGCCCACCTCCTTGCCCGCCGGGAGGGTGAATTTCTGGAAGCGCTGCACCAGTCCGCGAACCTGTTCGCTGTAGAGCGTACCGAAACTGTCGACGACGTAGAGTGCCTTGACCGGCGACTGCACGATCGCCTCGAGGGCACAATCGAGCTCGCTCTCCGGCACGGTCGAGACGGCCATAATGTTCAGGCAGGTGTCATAGCCTTTGGCCACGGCGTCGTTGACGATCTCCAGCGCGGAGGGAATCTGATGGATGTACGTCGCCACCCGGACCATATCGATGACGCTTTTCTCCTTCGGCAGGATGTCGGTGTGATAGTCGGTGCGCTCGGCGTCGGCCATGACCGAGATCTTCGTGCCGGTCTTCTCCCCGCCGATTGCCTGGCGGATGTCGTCCTCGGTGCAGAACTTCCAGGTGCCAAACTTGTCGCGCGAGTAGAGGCGCGCGTCGGCCTTGTAGCCAATCTCCATGTAATCGATGCCGGCCGCCGAATCGCTGGCGTAGATTGTCTTGACGAAGTCCAGGGTGAAATTGTGGTCATTCATCAGCCCGCCGTCGCGAACGGTGCAATCGAGCACCTTGAGCTGGGGGCGATAGCCGACCCAGCCTTTGCTGCCGGTGGCGGTGGGAGGGTTGCTTTGAGCCATGGGGTGGGGCGGAGGTTGGCGAACCGGAATTCCTGGCCTCATGCCGGCTGGCAGGCAAGCCTCAAGAGAACCCCGCCGCCGGAGCGTCGGAGGGGTGCATCTCCCGATTGGCGGTGATTCCGAACGGAGCGCAGCCATCCCTGACTGCATCGGCTGCAGAATGGAAGCCTGCGCCCGAACTCCAGAAATGGCGCACGTGGCATGGGTCTCCCGACCCATGTTGGGTTTTATCACGGGTCAGGAGACCCGTGCCACGAATTGGCCAAACTCCAGCTGCAGGCTGGAAGCCTGCGCTACGACCGCTCGTTCAGCACCGTTGGCGGCAAAGGCGCGAGAATGCCTTACGCGCCGATGGCGGCAGGTTCAGCCGACAGCGGGCGGAGATCGCCTTCCGGGCGGTTCGCGGAATTCTTGGCCGCCAGGAACGCCCGGGCTTCAACCATTGACTCGAAAAACGACCAGCTGCGGGTGTCCTCAAAGCCTTTGCATTCCGTGATGATCTGGGCGTTGCCCACCAGGGAGAACTGCATCGCAAGGTCGCGGCACGTCTGCATCGTCTGAAAAAGCAGCTTGATGATCGTCATGTTGAGGCTCTTGACCTCCTGGACGTCGATGATCGCGCGCGACAAGCCAGCGTTCACGGCCTCGGCGAGCTTCGTCTTCAGATGATTGTTCACCTCGTTGATGACGGTGGGCGAGCAGTTTTCCGGCAGCCGCATGGTGAAGAACTCCTTGTCGATGCTGAAATAGCGCGGCGAAGTGTCGAGGTTCATGGCCTTGGCCATCTTGGCCTCCAACTCCTGGATCTCGATGGGCTTCGTGATGATCGCCGAGAAGCCGATCTGCTGGGCCTGCTGTTGCGCGACGGTATCGGTCTTCACCACCAGCGCGAAGATCGGCGTGTATTTTGTCTTCAGATTCGTCCGCAGCAGGCGGAAAAGCTTGAAGGCACCATCGTCGGGCAGCGACAGACTGATCAGAATCAAGTCCGGCACCTTGCGCTGACAAAGATCGATCGCCTCGCCCAGCATGCTCATCCCCAAAACCTTCCACTGGGTGTGGCCCAATCCGTCCTGGATCTGCTGGATGATGACCGGCTTGTCCTCGACGATCAGGATGTCGCAGGGATCAAGGATCGACTTGTTCTTCGCCGGGCCATCGGCCAGAGGCTTGAGATCGATGATGCGGCCAAGCTTTTCGATCAGCAGATCCTCTTTGAACGGTTTGACGATATAGTCGCGCACGCCGATTTTCGCGATCTTCAGGACATTCTCGCGGCCACCCTCGGCAGTCAGCATGACAATCGGAATCGCCTTCAATTGCGGGTCGGCCTTGAGCTTGGTAAGCATTTCGACTCCATCCATCACCGGCATGGTGACGTCCAGAAGAATCACATCGGGTGTCTCCTTGCTCGCGATGGCGAGCCCCTCGACCCCGTTGGAGGCTTCGAGAATGTCGCAGTCAAAAGTTTTGAAGGCCTTCCGCACAATGCAGCGGACGGTCTTCGAATCATCGACAGTCAGGACGCGATAACGCATGGCAGGGAAGAAGCTTATTCGCCGGACTTCATGAGAATGTCAGCCACCAACCGGTGTCCGGCACAATCGTAGTAGAAGATCCAGCGGGTGGCGGAACTGATGGGTTCGATCGTGAAATTGGTGCCGCGGAGGATTGAGGGAATCGTGAGACGGCAGGACAAACCCAGGTCGCTCAAGCCGTTCTTGAACACCCCGACCGTCATGTTGGTGAGTTCGCCGATGGCATCGTTGACCACTTCATCACCCTCGGCCAGGATCTCGGACTCGCTCATTCCGAGCATGTGCGAGGTCACGACCCGCGCGAACTTCTCGGGCAGGTAGAGATAGAGCAGGCCGTTGATCCCGCCGATGAAGCCGACGGTGCCAACGACGTAAGGATCGTGCTGAACTGTCTTGCCGGAAAGGGGCGGCCAAGCCTGGCCGGCCTCGACCTTCACCGGGTCAACCAGCTGGACATGCTGACCCAGCATCGTGGAGAAAACCTCTTTGACGGCGCGGGTGATGTTGTCCCGCATGGACTTGTCGGAAATGCTTTCGATGGTGAGCATGCGAAGGCGCCTGTAGGCGGATTGGTTTTCGTATCGGCCTTTTCCCGGCAAAGTTAACCCAAAAGGTGAGAAACCTGCCGACAAACCGACGTCGTCGTGCTTCGGCACGCGCGGCGACGATTCTTGGGTGGCACAGGTCTGCCGCGTTAGGAGAAATCCGGGTTAACTTTTCCCTCCGCCTGCCGATGAAAGGTTTGCCGCCTCAATCAAATATGGCCCTTTCTGCTGACGACTTCAGCGTCCTCGACGATCTGTCCAGCCGCCTTGCGGGCGAATCCGTACTCGCGCAAGTGGGCCGGGACGACGGCTTGATTCCGGTGTTCAGCCTGCTGGGCGACTTTGCCACGGCCTGCGCTGCGGAACCTGTTCTGGCAACGGCTGCGCTCGCCATGCGCCAGCCGATCGAAGCTCTGCTCGACGAAGCGCAACCGTTCGGCGAGCGGACGCTGTTTCTCCTGCGCCGTTTCGTTGACTGGTTGCCCGCCGCATTGTCGGACGGGCGCGAGGGACGGCCAATCAAGCCGTTTGTCACCACGGTCCACGACGCCGGCCCTGCCCCCGGCGCCGTGGTCGCCACCGTCGCCGACAGTCTCTCGGCGACCGTCGATGTGGTGCTGGAGCTCAATCTCGAGGAGAACCGTGAGCTCCTGACCGAATTTCATGCCGAAGCCATCGATCATCTGCAGCAAATCGAGGCGGCGCTGCTCGCGCTCGAACGGAATCCCGATGACCCCGAGGCGCTCAACGCGATCTTCCGTTCATTCCACACGATCAAGGGCGTCGCCGGTTTCCTGCGACTGGTGCCGATGCACACCCTGGCGCACGAGGTGGAGTCGCTGCTCGACCTCGCCCGCAACGAGCGGCTGAAGCTCAATTCCGAGATCATCACCCAGATTCTGCTCAGCCGCGACGCGCTGCAGGCCCTGGTGAGCCAGATCACGACCGCGCTCGAGCACGGCCGCCTGCCGAACGAAGTGATTCCGGTCAGCCGGTTGATTCTGTCGGTCCGCCACTTCATCGCGAACACTGGCCCGGCGGCGCCGCCACCGGCCGCGGCGGCGGGGACTGACTGCGCTCCGGTCCTCGCTCCGGTGTTCCCGCTTGAGTTCCCAGCCGTCATCGCAGCCGAGTCGCCGCCCCCAGCGAAAGCGAGCCGTCCGACCCCACCCGTCGGGCCGCCCCCCGCTTCGCCGGTTGCCGCCACTCCGCCTGCCTTCGCCCTTCCAGTGAACGAGCCGGTCCGTCCCACCGGTGTGGCCACCCCAACCAAGGCCGCGAGCGCGAGCACGGTGCGGGTCAACACGGAAAAACTCGACTCGCTCATGGACGTGGTCGGCGAACTGGTGATCGTGCAAAGCCAGCTCTGGGAAAGCTCCCGCGCAGCCGCCGCCGGCGGCGACCCCGCCCCGCTGCAGCGCAACGTCGCCCAGCTCTCCCGGATCACCAAGGAACTGCAGCACACCGCCATGTCGGTGCGCATGATTCCAATCAAACCAACCTTTCAGAAAATGGAGCGGCTGGCCCGCGATCTCGCCCGGGATTTCGGGAAGAAGGTCGCCTTCCTCGTCACCGGGGAGGACACCGAGCTTGACCGGACCGTGGTCGAAGAGATCGGCGATCCTCTCGTGCACATGGTGCGCAACGCGCTCGACCACGGGATTGAAACTCCCGCCGACCGGCTGGCCCGAAACAAACCCGAGGCCGGCACCATCCATCTCAAAGCCTATCATGAGGGCAGCCACATTGTCATCGAACTCAGCGATGACGGACGCGGCATCGATCCGGACCGGATCATCCGGAAGGCCCGCGCCGTCGGGCTGGTGGCGCCGGAGGCGGAACTGGCGCGCGAGGACATTCTCAACCTGATCTTCGCGCCCGGTTTTTCCACCGCGGAACGGGTCACCGCCGTCTCCGGCCGCGGCGTCGGCATGGACGTCGTCCGCCGCAACATCGAGCGGCTGCGGGGCAAGATTGAGATCGAAACGGCAGTGGGCTCCGGCTCGACCTTCCGGGTCAAGCTTCCGCTGACCATGGCCATCATCGACGGGCTGGTGGTCAGGGTCGGCGCCGACCGGTTCATCCTTCCCAGCACCTCGGTCAAGATGGCCCTGCGACCGGCACGCGAGGCGCTCATCACCGTGCACGGCACCGGCGAAGCCCTCGACCTGCGGGGAAAGATCCTGCCGTTGCACCGCCTGCACCGGACGTTCTCGATTCCCAACGCCGTCGAGATTCCGTGGGAGGGCATCGTGGTGATTGTCGAGACCTCCGGAAAGCCGAAGGCCCTCCTGGTCAACGAGCTCCTGACGAAGCAGGAGGTCGTCATCAAGAACCTCGGGGGTTTCCTGCAGGAACTGAAAGGAGTGGCCGGCGGCGCCATTCTCGGCGACGGAAACATTGCGCTGATTCTCGACCCCGGATCGCTTTTTCAAGCGGCTTGATTCGGCGCCACCTTCGGTCGTTTACTCCGCCCCCCTTATGAAACCGCCAACCCTGGATCAGGTTTGTGCCAAGGCGCTGCGGCTGCCGTGCTCGCCGCTGTTGCTGCCCCGCCTGATCTCGGTGCTGGCCAAGGAAGACAGCTCCGCCGGCGAATTGGAGAATATCATCCGGATGGACCCGGCGCTGGCGAGTTCGACCCTGCGTCTGGCCAATTCGGCTTTTTTCGCCTCGGCAACGCCGGTGGAATCACTTGCCGAAGCCATCTTCCGGCTGGGTCAGCGGGAAACCTACCGGCTGGCGGCCCTGTCGCTGGCCGGCCGCTGGATGAGCGTCGACGTTGACGGCTATCGGTGGGAACCCGGGGATTTCTGCCGCCATTCTCTCTGTCGGGCGATCGCCGCCCAACATCTGGCCGAGCGCACCCGAAAGGCGGATCCCGATGTCGCCTACACCGCCGGGCTCGTCAGTTCCGTTGGCAAGCTCGCGATCGCGTTTGCGTGCGGCGACTGCTTCGGAGAAATCCGCACTTACCAGACGGACCACAACTGCACGTGGATGGAGGCTGAGCGCGCGATCCTGGGTTACGACTACTCCGAGGCAGGCGGCCGCCTGCTGCAGCAATGGCGTTTCCCGCCGCTGCTGGTGGCGTCCGCCCAATATCAGACCACGCCGGCCCTCGCGCCCGACGAGATGCAGCCGCTGCTCGCCGCGCTCCATGCCGCGCAGTATCTCGCAACCGCCATGGGGGCCGGAGTATCGGAGGAAGGCTTCCTCTTTGAAATCGACGGCGAGTTTTTGACGGAGCACGGCTTCACTTCGTCGTTGCTGGATGAAGCCCTGCCGGTCGTGCTGGAGCGTGCCTTCAATGTCCTGCACGACCGCCTGAGCACCGGTGCGGTCAAGCTTTAGGATTGCCCGGACCGGCCAGACCCGCTTGGCCGGTCCGGGAAATCCTAGGCCAGGCTCAGGGTTTCGACCGAGTTGGGCGTCCGCACGGTGACCAGTCCGGAATTGATGTCGAGATGCACCGTGCGGTTGACCACCCCGCCAAGGGCGACGGCGACCACGCAGAGACCGCGCTGCGTCACGTGCTGCTTCACGGCCTCGATATTGCGCGCACCGATCTTGAACGGATCGGTCCCTTGCATGACCGATGCGCCGCCCGCCAGAAAGAGTTTGCACCGCCGGGCATCAGCCCGCAGCCCGGCCAGCTTGTCGAGGAGCACTGGGAAGCCGGTGTCGGCGAACATCGCCGGCTGGATCGCGGCCTTGTCCGGAGCGATGGCGGACTCCGGCAGCATCAGGTGCAGAATTCCGCCAGCATGGGCCGGGGGATCATAGGCGACAACCGCCACGCATGATCCCAGTGCATAGGTGCTCAGGGTCACGCTGGTGCTGTTCGAAGCGGCCACGTCCCCGACGCCGATGACCACCCGTTGAGCAAACAGCGAGGCGATGGTGGGTGATCCGGGCATGGGCAGGAGCTGCCGTGAAACGGCGTCGCCTCAAGAGAACACGAGCAACCGCTGATTGATTGGCGCAATCAGGTTGTGGCTGCGGATCTTTGCGATCGTCGGCAGCGTCAACGTCACTCCTTCGCTGATCAGCAGCAGCCCGTGCGGGCTGTAGATTCCCCCGGCCAGAACCATGCCGGGCTGCAGATCGTCCAGCAGGACCTCACGCACCTGGCGCGGGAGTTCAATCAAATGGGTGACCTTGAGGAAGAGACGCACTGCCTCGGGATCGAGCGCCTGGCCCGACTGGCTGAGCACCAGGTCGATCGCCTGCTGCTTCGGCAGGCTGCTCTCGACAAACGTCACGGCGACGGCGAGGCAGCGCGCCGCCCAGGGAATCGCATAGCCCGCGAGCCCGTCCGGATAGCCTTCGCCGTCAAAGCGCTCGTGGTGGGCGCGGATCGCCTCGCCCACCGAGGCCCGCGCATCGACATAGGAGGCCAGGGTCTGGCTGTAGATCGGGTGATTGCGGATGAGCGTCCGCTCATGGTCCCCCAACTGCCCCGGATTCGTCCGGAATGTGCGCAGCAAGTCCCGCGGGACCCCGATGAGGCCGAGGTCGCAAAGCCAGGCCGCCGCCCTCAACACATGACGCTCCTCGTCCTTGAAATAGTCCGTCTCGGCCAGCTTCTGCGCGATCTCCACCACGGCCTTCGTCTGCCCGCCGAGCAGAGGATCATAGGTCGTCAGAATCCGGCAGCACAGGTCGAGGGAGTGATCGTAGCGCAGCGCCAGTTCGCCGTTCGCATGGTCCAGCGCCTGCCGCTGAAGCTCCAGGTCGCGCACCTTTGCCTCCAGCGACTGGTTGGCACCGGTGAGCTCCGTGTTGAGCCGCTGGGTCTCCTTTTGCAGGGCCTCGTTCCGGACCAGCAACTCGTAACGGTTGACCGCATTCTTGACGGTCGTGGTGAGCTCCTCCCGCAGCCATGGCTTGGCAATGAAGCGGAAGATCTCGCCCCGGTTGATCGAGTCGACAATCGTCGGCAGGGACAGGACGGCGGTGATGAGGATCCGCGAGGCGTGGGGCTGGAGCTGCTTGCACTGCACGAGGAACTCGAGGCCGGTCATCTCCGGCATCCGCTGGTCGGCGATGATGACCGAGAACTCGCGCTCCTTCGCCAGGGCGAGGGCCTTGACTGCGCTCGATGACGCCACGACATGAACCCCCTCCCGCTCAAGCGTCTCCGTCAGCGCCCGGAGGACTGCAGGCTCGTCGTCGACAACCAGGAGAGGCAAGGAAGAAGCCGGTGAATTCATGATGAGACGCGGGCCGGAGGCGCATGACCGGCGCCCGCAGGTTCAAGTTGATGACAGATATATTCGGGAATTCGTTCAAGTGATACCTGCCGTTGGGAGGCCCCGGTCTCCCAGGCCACCCGGGGCATGCCGTAGACCACGCAGGACGCCTCGTCCTGGCTGAAGGTCGCGGCGCCCCGTTCCCGCAGCCGCATCAGTCCATCAGCCCCGTCCTTGCCCATGCCGGTGAAGACGCCTGCCAGGGTGGACGGGCCCGCCCCGGCATCGGCCGCCGACTTGAAAAGCAGGTCTACCGCCGGCCGCTGGTGCCAGACAGGGGGACCGTCGATCACCCGGGCGCGGTACTTGTCCCCCTGCCGGACGACCAGCAGGTGGAAATTTCCCGGAGCCACATACGCGTGCCCCCGTTCCAACAGGTCTCCGTCCTTCGCCTCACTCACCCGCAGGTTGCACAGCTGGTCGAGCCGGTCCGCGAAGGCGCGCGAGAACAAAGCCGGGATGTGCTGCACGATTGCGATGGGCGGCAGTCCATCCGGGAGGCGGGTGAGCACCAGGCGCAGGGCTTCGGTGCCACCGGTTGACGCGCCCAGCAGAATCAGCGAGCATGATCCGGAGGCGGACGGGCGCGTCCAGGGCGCGACTGTCCCCGCCGATTCAGCGGACGGAGCCGCCGGCGCGCCCGCAATCGCCGGACTGGCGTTGCGGAAGGGGCGCAACCGGGCGATCGCCGCCGCCTTGACCCGGGCAACCAGCTGGGGCCCGAGGTCGCCAATCGTGTACGAGCGACCGGGCTTGCCGAGCACGTCGACTGCTCCGAGGCGCAATGCCTCCAACGCGTGCTCCGAGCCGTTTCGAGTCAGTGAACTTAGGACCACGACCGGCAGCGGCCGCTGCTCCATGAGGATCCGCAGGAACGTGAGTCCGTCCATGCGGGGCATCTCCAGATCGAGGGTCAGCACATCGGGCGCCAGCGAGACGATCTGATCGCGCGCATCGTAGGGATCGATGGCCGTGCCGACGACCTCGATCTCCGGATCTGCCGTCAACGCGTCGCTGATCATCTTCCGCACGACCGCAGAATCGTCGATCACCAGCACCCGGATGCGGTTGGCCCTCATGGTTTCTCGGCCGGCGGACGGCGGTAGGTGGCCGGCGCCATCAGCGTCAGCGAATGCTTGATTCCGGTGAGGCTCTCCGAATGTCCCACCATCAGATAGCCTCCCGGCACGAGCTGCCGGGCCAGTCTGGCGACAAGATCCTCCTGCGTCGGCCGGTCAAAGTAGATCATGACATTCCGACAGAGAATCACATGGAATTGATCCGGAAACGGGAACGAACCGTCAATCAGGTTCAGGTGCGAGAAGACCACATGCTCCTGGAGGCCCGGTTTCACGCGATAGTTGCCCTGCTGCGGACCGAATCCGCATTGGAAATATTTCTGCACCAGCGGGGCCGGCACATGCCCGGCGATGGCCTCCTCGCGGTAGATGGCCGCGCGCGCACGATCGAGCACCCGGTGGGAGATGTCGGTGGCATCAACGCGCCACGCGAGGTCAGGCGCCAGCGTTGGAATCGTTTCGGCCAGCGCAATCGCCAGCGAATACGGCTCCTCGCCGGTGGAACAGGCGGCGCTCCAGACTCGCAGGACCAGGCCGCGTTCCGTGCGCCGCCGCTGAACCAGTTCCGGCAGGGCGCGGGTCCGGAGGAAGTCGAAGTGATGGTCCTCGCGGAAGAAGAAGGTGTGGTTGGTCGAGATCGCATCGATCAGGTTGGCAATCTCGTCCTGAGCCTCCGGGGTGCGCAGGTACGAACAGTAGTCGCCGATGGATGCAAACTGCATCGCCCGGAGGCGCTTGCCCAGCCGTGCAGCCACCAACTCCCGCTTGTCTGGACCCAGGTTGATCCGACTGCGCTCGTAGACCAGACTTCTAATGAAATGGTAATCGCTGTCCCGCATCCGGTTTTCCCCTGTAATCGACCCACTCGCGCCCAAATGAAGACCTGAGCCGCGGAATCGTCCGCTCCAACCGGGCCAAGCCATTTCAGTTCAGCAACGGCCGGCCAAAGCCGCCAAACGGCTAGGCAGTTTTTGCCCCGGACCTACGGTCACCTGAATCATCCGCCGTGTCGAATTCCTGATCGCCGGCTGCGACCCGTGTTATTCCGTTGATCTCAAACAGGTACGGCAGCGGCGCCCGTCGCTGGCACCTCCCGTGCTGAAACGTGAACCATGATTGAACCGTTGTTTGCCTCAAACAACTATCAGATCGCCTGCAAGCTCCTCGACGCCGCCACGCTCCGCCACGAGGCCATCGCAGCCAACATCGCCAACGCGGAGACGCCCGGCTATCGGAGGGTGGATCTCGCTCCCAGTTTCGCCACCGAGCTCCAGGCGAGCATCGACCGCGGGGACCTTTCGCAGACCGCCGCCGCGATCCAGCCGGCGCTGGAGGAGGACCCCCACGCCCGCAGCGTCCGCCCGGACGGCAACTCCGTCGAAATCGAGAGCGAGTTGCTCGAGATGAACAAGAATTCAACCGAGCAGGAATACCTCACCAACATTGTGACCTACGACCTGAAGCAGCTCAGGATGGCGATCACCGGCACCATCTCCCCCACCTGACCGCACTCCGTCTGACCCGCCGCACCCGCCCGCCCCAAAATGAACATCATCTCTGGAATTGATATCACCGCCTCGGCGCTGGACGCGCAGAAGACCCGGCTGGACATCATTGCCCAGAACATCGCCAACGCCCAGACCACGCGCACTCCCGCCGGCGGTCCCTACAAACGCCAGCTCGTTTCGTTCCAGACCGAACTGCTCAAGCAGACCGGCGACGGCGCGCCGGCCCTCAACGGCGTGCAGGTTTCCTCCATCACGTCGGATCCCAGCCCGGGTGAGCGCATTTACAACCCGCAACATCCCGATGCGGACAGCCAGGGAATCGTGACCATGCCAAACGTCAACCTGGCCTACGAAATGGTTGACCTGATCACCGCCACGCGCGCCTACGAAGCCAATCTCTCCGTGGCCAAAAATGGCCGGGAAATGGCGGACCGAACCCTTCGCATCGGCCAGTAACCACCACCATGGCACCGATCACCTCCGTTTCCTCCCCGCTCGCGAACCTCTACGCGCGGATTGCGACTCCTAGAACCCCCGCATCGGTTCCGCCCGATGCCAGCAAGGTCGGCGCGCCGGCGGCGGGTCCTTCCGGCGCCGCCTTTGGCAAGGTCTTCGACCAATTGGTCGGAACCGTGGAATCCAAACAGGCCCAGGCCAACGCGGTCACGCGCAACGTGCTGGTTGGTGACAAGGGCCAGCTGCATCAGAGCGTCATTGCGATGCAGGAGGCCTCCGTCGCCTTCTCCCTGATGGTCGAGGTCCGCAACAAGGTGGTCGACTCCTACCAGGAACTCATGCGCATGCCGGTCTGACGCACTCTCTCCCGGTCTTCCTCCGCCTGACTCCCCATGAAAGCCTTCGCCCAATCGCTGCTGGCCCTCTGGAAACAGCTCGGCCTCAATCAGCGGGTCTCCCTCGCGCTGGCCGCTGCGGTCGTCGTCGCCGGCTTCGTCGGCCCTCGTCGTCTGGTCGCGCCGGCCCGACTACCAACTGCTTTACGGACGCCTGGGGGAAAAAGATGCCGCGGCCATCATCAGTCAGCTGGAGGCCCAGAACATTCCCCACCAGATCGCGGCCGGCGGCGGCGCCGTCTATGTGCCCTCCGACCAGGTTTATCACTTGCGCATGGAACTGGCCGCCAAGGGACTCCCGAGCGGCGACGGCGTCGGCTTCGAGATTTTTGACAAGGGACAGTTTGGCCTGAGCGATTTCGTGCAGCGCACCAACTATTTGCGGGCGCTCCAAGGCGAACTCAGCCGCACGATCTCCGAGCTGCACGGGGTGCGTTCCGCGCGCGTGATGATCGTTCAGCCGGAGAACCGGCTCCTGCTCACCGACCAGGGCATCAAGCCAACCGCCTCTGTTTTTGTGGAGCTCGCGGGCACCCGCCTCGAACCCGAGGCCGTCAATGCGATCCGCAACCTCGTGGCC
This sequence comes from uncultured Verrucomicrobiae bacterium, assembly GCA_963804395.1. Classification (GTDB taxonomy): domain Bacteria; phylum Verrucomicrobiota; class Verrucomicrobiia; order Opitutales; family Opitutaceae; genus Fen-1467. The sequence goes on from CAWDQK010000024.1 coordinate 30,117, forward strand.
AACTCGGTCCAGGGTCTGCAGCCCGATCAGGTGGCCGTCGTCGACAACCAGGGCCACGTGCTTTCGGAAGACCTTAAACAGGATCCGGCGCTGGGCAGCGCCGCGAGCCAGATGCGTTACCGGCAGCAGATCGAGGACTACCTCGCGAAGAAGGTCGAGACGATGCTGCGCCCAGGTCATCGGGCCCGGCAATGCGGTGGTGCGGGTCTCGGCCGAGATCGAGACCGATGCCACCACGCTCACCGAGGAGAAGTACGATCCGGAAGGCCAGGTCGTGCGCACGCAGACCATCGCCGAGGACACCACCAACACCACGGAATCGCGCACCGGCGGCGTGGTGGGCGTCACCGCCAACGTACCCGACAAGACCGCGTCAAACGACATCGCGAAACCCACTTCGACCAACGAACAGAGCCGCAAGAACCGCACGACGACTTACGAGATCAACCGCACCACCACCAACACGTGCGCACGCCCGGCGCGCTGAAGAATCTCACCGCCGCGGTGTTCATCGCCCAGCGGGCGCCCGGCGCCGACGGCCAGGCCGCCAAGCGCACCGCCGAAGAGCTCGCCGCGCTGCGCCAGCTGGTCATCAACGCACTTGGCGTCCACGCCGCCGCCGGCCAGTCACTCGACAACATTGTCAGCCTGCAGGAAATGCCCTTCCAGGCTGCCGCCGTCTCCGCCCAGGTGGAGCAAATCCAGAAAGAGACGCGCGTTGCCACCTGGTTTGAGACCGCCAGCCGCTATTTTGCCGTTGGCATCGCCCTGGCCGTGCTCGGCCTGTTCTGGCGGATGCTGCGCCACCAAAAACCCGAGGCGGTGCCCGTGGAAATGCTCTCCGACGCCTCCGGAACCGTCCAGCGCGGCATGCCGGCGCAGGGTGCAGTCACTCCCGAATTGCTGAACGAACTCATCCGCCAGAAGCCCACCAACATCGGCATCGCGCTGCGTGATTGGGCGGCGGTGAAGAAGAACTGAGGCCGCGCTTTCGCCCCCCGTCCACCATGGCCGATATCGATTACACCAAGCTCACCCGGCAGCAGAAGCTCGCCGTCCTCTTGATCACCATCGGCCCGGAAGCCGCGGCCGAAATCCTCAAGCAATTCGATGACGCCGAGGTCGAGCTCCTGTGCCGCGAGATGACGACCTTCTCGATGGTGCCGGCCGAGGTGCAGCGGCAGGCGTTGGAGGAATTCTCCTCCGTCATCGGCGGCAGCCTGACGTCCGCCCTGGGCGGCCTGAACTATGCCCAGCGGACGCTCGGCCTCGCCAAGGGCGACTTCAAGGCCTCGTCCATCATCGGCCGCGTCGGCCCCGTCGGCACGTCCGTCGACGTGATCAAGGACATCAGCGAGATGGAAGGCCGGCAGATCTTCAATCTGATCAAGAACGAGCAGCCGCAGACCATCTCGTTCGTTCTTTCCTATCTCGACCCGGCAAAATCATCCCAGATCTTCACCCTCCTCAGCCCCGACATGCGGGAGGAAGTCATCGAGCGCCTGGGCACGATCGAGAGCACGTCCCTCGAGCTCGTGGGCAAGATCGTCCGCAGCCTCGGCAAGCATTTCGACACCAAGGTTCGCCCGACCTTCCACCGCAGCGGCGGCGTCCGGTCCGTGGCCGACCTGCTCAACAACCTGGACAAGGAGATGAGCAAGGGACTCCTCGTCCGCCTCGAGGAGCGCAACGCCTCCCTGGGCGCCCTGGTTCGGAAGAAGATGTTCAGCTTCGAGGACCTCAACCGCCTGCAGGCGACCGATCTGCAGCGCGTGCTGCGCGAAGTCGATTCGAACAACCTCGCCGTGGCGATGAAGTCCGCCAGCGAAGGGCTGCGCGAGAAGATCTTCGCCTCCATTTCCAAGCGCGCCGCCGAGAGCCTGCGCGACGAAATCTCGATGCTCGGGCCGGTCCGCCTCAAGGACGTCGAGACCGCGCAGGACGCCATCATCCACATCGTGCACCGGCTCGAGGAGGAAGGCCAGATCTCCCTCGATGCCGAGCAAGCCGTCGTCGCCTGATCATGCCGCTGACCAAACTCGTGCACTTCGACCGTCCGCTTTCCGGCGCCCTCATCCCGGGCCGCTCGGCCCGTGTTTACACGGACACGGAGGTCGAGTCCATCCGGCGGGAGTCCTTTCGGCAGGGGCAGGATGCCGCGCGCGCGTTCGCGGACCGCCAGCTGGTCGAGATCCGTTCGGATGTGCAGCAGTTGCAGGATGGGATTCTGGGCAAGCTGGCCGACATCGAACCGGCCTTGCTCGGACAGATCCGCGCCGCCCTCCCGGGCCTGGCTCTCGATCTCGCGCGCCGCCTCATGGCCGGCTTCGAGCCCCCACCCGAAATCATCGAGCGCATTTGCTGCGAAGCCCTCGACCAGCTTTGCCCGGAACGCGAGAACCTGGAATTGATCCTCAGCCCGCGGGACGCCCGGCTGATCGAACAGGTGAACCCCACCTGGTTGCAGCGCTATCCGGGTCTGAAGGTGCGCGTGGACGCATCACTCGCCGCCGGGGACTGCCAGGTGCGCAGCCGCTTCGGCCTCACTGACGCCCGGCGCGTCACGAAGCTTGAAACCCTCTCGCTCGGCCTCGCCTCATCCTGATGTCCGCCATCGCTCCATTTGTCGACGCTCTCCGCAGCCAGGTGCGTGCCCTCCCGGCGACGCAACGGCTCGGCTCCGTCATCGGCGTCACCGGACTCATCATCGAGTCGGAAGGGCCGAATGTCGGCCTCGGGGAACTCTGCCTCCTGCGCTCGGGCCGGGACGACGTCTCCGTGCTCGCCGAGGTCGTCGGATTCCGCGAACACAAGGTGCTGCTGATGCCGCTGGGCGACACCGCCGGCCTCCATGCCGGGTGCGAAGTGACGGCGTGCGACCGGCCGCCCACGCCGGCTCCGAGCCCGGCCCTGCTCGGCCGGGTGCTCGACGCCCTGGGCCGGCCGATGGACGGGCTCGGCTTTCTCCGCCTGGAACCCGGCAATCCGCAGTCGGCCACCCCGCCTCATCCGCTGCGGCGCCAGCGGATCAAGGACACGTTTGTCACCGGAGTACGCGCCATCGACACCTTTGCCCCGTTGGGCCGCGGCCAGCGCCTCGGCCTGTTCGCCGGATCGGGCGTCGGGAAGTCGACACTCCTCGGGATGATCGCGCGCGGCGCGGAAGCCGAGGTGGTCGTCGTGGCCCTCGTCGGCGAGCGCGGTCGCGAGGTGAGGGAGTTCATTGAAAAGGATCTCGGGCAGGAGGGGCTGGCCCGCGCTGTGGTCGTGGTCGCGACGTCCGACCTTCCCGCGCCCCTCCGGCTGAGGGCCGCGTTCACCGCCACCGCCATCGCCGAGGGATTCCGGGATGCCGGGAGGAATGTGCTGCTGCTCTTCGACTCGGTCACGCGCTTTGCCATGGCGCAACGGGAGATCGGGCTCGCGATCGGCGAGCCTCCCGCGACACGCGGCTACACTCCTTCGGTCTTTGGGCTCCTTCCGCGCCTGCTGGAGCGCGCCGGCGCCGGTGAGAGCGGAGCCATCACCGCCCTCTACACGGTGCTGGTCGAGGGTGACGACCTCAATGAGCCGGTGACCGATGCCGTCCGCGGCATTCTCGACGGCCATCTCGTGCTCTCGCGCACCCTCGCCAATTTTAACCATTATCCCGCCATCGACGTCCTGGAGAGCGTCAGCCGGCTCAACCGCGACATCTGCACACCCGAAGAGGTGGCACTCGTCAGCCGGGCCCGCGAGCACCTGGCAGTCTACCGCAAGAATGAGGATCTGATCACCGTTGGAGCCTATCAGAAGAACTCAAGCCCCACGCTGGACCAGGCGATCGCCCTGCATGAACCACTGCGCTCCTTTTTGCGCCAGGAGGTGAACGAGCGCACGCCCCGGGCCGAGAGCTATGCCAACCTCAAACGCATCCTCCAATGAAACGGTTCCACTTCGCCCTCCAGTCCGTCGCCACCCTTCGCGAATTGCGCGAACTGCGCGCGCGTGAAAGCCTCGCCGCCGCCATCCGCGTATGCGAACAGGCGGAGCTGGCCATGGCCGATGCGCGAGCCCGCCGCGAACTGCTCGAGGACCTGGTGCGGTCGGGGCGGGCCTTCACCCAGCGCGCCGCCGAGCACGTCGCCTTTGTGCGCGCCCTGCGTTTGGCGACAGCGGACGAACTGGCCGCAAGGCGCGACGTTGACCAGGCACATACGGTTCGGGACCGGCGCCTCTCCGAGTACTATGAGGCCTCACGCGCCGTCAAGGTCATGGACAACCTCGAGATCCGCGCCCGGACCGCGCACCGCTTGGCCACGGAGCGCGAAGAACAGATCGCCCTCGACGAACGTTCCAGCGTCGCCGCCGCCCGGGCCCACCGCTTCCTGTCATGAAACTGCTTCAACAGCCCGTCGTGTTAATCCTCCTGGGCCTCATCTCCGGCCTGGGCACCGGCCTCGGCTGGTTTCAGCACGCGGCCAACACCGTTGCGGCGGCGGTGCTCGCCCGGCATGTCGCCCAGGTTGAAGCCCGCAAGCCGGCCGCCCCCTGGGGTTTCTGGACAATCGAGCTCGAAAATGTCGCCTCCGATCTCAAAGAGGAGCGCGCCCGGGTCCAACAGCTGGCCGACCAACTTGCCCAGCGCGAGTCCCGTCTTAAGGCTGAACGCGTGGAACTTGAAAAAGTCCGGACGGAGATCGAAGCGCTGCGCCGCGAGTTCGCCGCCAATGTCGTCGCGGTGCAGGCCGATGAGGCGAAGAACCTGCGCACCCTCGCCCAAACCTACACCAGCCTGTCAGCGCGCGCCGCCGTCACGATTTTCCACGACATGGACGACGTGACGGTCGTGAAAATCTTGTCGCTCATGAAATCGGAGTCGGTGGCTCCAATCTTCGAGGAGATGAGCCGGGCGTCCACCAGCGACCCTTCACTCGCCCGCCGCGCCGCCGCACTCTCCGAGAGGCTCCGGGTCGTCCGCTCGACGCCGCCCGCCGGCTCGTAGTGTTCTTTGGGCGCGGGGCGGAGGCCGGCCTCCGATCCCCCCGCTGCCGCGCCAGGGACGGCGCGATTCCATGATCCAGGGATGGAATCCGACCGTGAATCTTCCTTTTCCATCCGCCCCTTCCCCTTCCGCGACCGATTTCACCGGCTACCCCCCGGCCCGGGACCCGTCCGTACGCCCGGCCAGTTCCAGCAATCAGACTCCCTTTGCCGATCTGCTCGCTGGAGCCACGCGACCGTCGAGATATCGATCTGCCGGCAATTCAACGTCAGGGACCGTTTCGCCTCCACCTGGCACCGGCGGTTGACCCGCGGCGGTCCGCGCGTCGAAGAAGTCAGTCATAAAGTCCCCAACGGACGCTGAGCCTTCCTCCCAGCCTGCACCTCAGGCCGATCCGACGAAAGCGCCCGACCTGGTCCCGCTTGATACGTCGGCCACCGTGCCCCCCTTGGTTCCAGTGGCTCCCGCCATGTCCGAGACAGAACTGCCAACCGGGTTTGTCAGGGACGGGAAGTCCCCGCAAGGCGCCGCGGGGACCGTCAGCGCAGATTTGAATCAGTTTGATCAGCCGGCGCAGAATGCAGCGGTCTCCTGCTTGGGCGCGCGGTCGAATCAGGCTGACGCCCTATACGCGGGTCCGCTTCCGGCTGACGTTCCGGCCAGCTCAACGGCAACCGCGGAACCAGGAGCGGCAGAGCCCGGGGGTGCACCTCACGAAAACGTCACCAGACCTGCACCAATCTCACAGTCCACCGCTGCGCCGGCGCCCGGCGACCGGACAACTGACCCGGCCGTCAACTCAACCAACGCCGCAGCAGCGCCTGCCGCAACGAGATCCACGTCACCGCTTCCTCCAGATCAGAATCGCGTCGTTTCCGGCACTGCTCTCATAAAAACGCCGGCTGCCGTCCATTTGTCATCCGCCAGCGCAACGGAAAATATTGCCGGATCACTGCAGGGACCAGCCCAGGCACAGGCGGCCAGGCTTCCCGAACCCGACCGCCGCCCGAAATCAGACATAGGATTAGACCCTGATAGACAGCACGTTACTCCTCTCGCTCGATCCGTTGGCATCACCAGTGCTGAACGACTGGTTGATATGCGCAAATCCGCCGAGACATCTGCTCCTGTGGGCCTCGCTCCCACGTGGGGGTCGATTGTTCCTGCGGTTGCTTCGAGCATCCCGGCCTCCACCGGGGATTCCGTCCTCCACACGGCGTCTCTCAGTCCCACCACCCACGCCGCGGCTGCGATCGAGGCGACCCTGGATGCGGTGGAGCGCGGCCGTGACGCGGCATCGTCGAGCGTCGAATTGAAACTCACCTTCGGGGATGACACGCGTCTGGCAGTGCGGATCGAGTTATCCGACGGAACGGTTCAAACGACGTTTCGCACCGATTCGGCCGACCTGCGGCAGGCGCTTGCCAGCGAATGGCATCAGACTGTTCCGGCCATCCTTGCAGCGTCGTCCGACCGGGAACTGCGTGTTGCCGAACCCGTCTTCACCCCGGCCGCAGGCTCGCGGGATTTCGCCGGAAACCCGTCCGGCGGGCATGCCAATACCCACCAGGAGCCGTCTCCGGCACCGGCCGACCGGTCGTTCCTCCCCACCGCCTCGATCGGATCCCGGGCCACTCCGCCCGCAACCTCCGTTCCGGCCGGCCCGCCCGGTCTTCCAACCTCCCTGCGTCTCAACGTCTTCGCCTAACATTCACGCCCATGTCATTGATCAGCGCGATCACCGGCCCCACCAGCGTTCCCGTCAGTTCCTCGGCGGCGCCCTCTCCCAAATCGACTCTCACGACGCAAGATTTTCTGCAACTGCTCTCCACTCAACTGCAGAACCAGGATCCGCTCCAGCCCATGGACGACACGGCCTACCTCGCGGAGATGGCACAATTCACGTCACTCCAGCAGATGAACACGCTGTCCAGCACGGTCGCCGTCATGAGCAGCAGTCAACAGCAGCTGGCCGCCGTGAGCTACATCGGCGCCAACGTCACGATGAACAATGGCAAAAATGGCACGGTCTCGGGGACGGTCACTTCCGTGGACACTTCCGGTTCAACTCCGCAACTGCAGGTCAACGGCACCTACTATCCACTGACCTCGTTGCTCTCCGTCGCCCCGGCTGCCGCTCTCGCCACGACCTCCAACACCCCGTCCACCAACTGACCGGGTCCTCAGTCTTTCACTACCAACCCTCCAACCCACGTCCTGCCATGTCACTCATCGGTTCTCTCGATTCCGGTACCAGCGCTCTCGAATCCTACACCCAGGGGCTCAACGTCATTGGCAACAACATCGCCAACATCAACACGACAGCGTTCAAGTCGGCCACGACCTCCTATGCCGACAGCTTCAGCAACACGCTGCAGGCGGCCTCCGCCGAATCGGACACCAACTCAATGCAGGTGGGCACGGGCGTGCAGGTCGCCGGCATCAACACCGATTTCACCCAGGGATCGACGGTTCAGACCGGCGTCGTCACGAATCTGGCGATTTCCGGCAACGGCTACTTTGCCGTGACCAACACGTCGGACGCGGCCAATTATGCCACCCGCGACGGCACGTTCAGCTTCAACTCCAGCGGCACCCTGGTCAACGCGCAGGGGTATCAGGTGCTCGACAGCACGGGCGCCGCGATTTCGATTTCCAACTGCAAGAGTGCGGCCGGCAACTCGATCACCTACGCCAACGCATCCTCAGTCACGATTGGCACGGACGGCACGGTCACCGCCTACGATTCCGCCGGCACCGCTTACGCCGGCCAGAAAGTCGGTCTCTTGACGGTGACCAACCAGGCGAACCTCCTGAACGAGGGAAACAATCTCTACAGTTTCGCGACCACCGGCGCCACCCTGGCCAACAATCTGGGCGTCGCCGGCACCGGCAGCCTCGGGCAGGTCCAGTCCGGCATGCTCGAACAGTCGAACGTCGACCTCACCAAGCAGTTCGCCGACATGATCACCACGCAGCGCAGCTTTGAAGCGGCGTCCCGCGTTGTCACGGTTTCCGACACGGTTCTTCAGGACCTCGAGAACTTGATCCACGGCTGACGCGCCGCCCGAAGGCGTCCCCGCCGGGCCTTTCCTAATCATCTGACCCATGCCAGCAAAAACCGAAAGCACCCCCGCCGTTCCCCCAGGCGGGACGACTCCGCCGATCGAGGCTGGCGCCGCCGCCAAGCCCGCGAAGAAGGGCCTGCCCGACCTGGTGACAAGCCTGGTGCCCGTCGCCATCGTCCTGGTCGCCGCTCCGATCCTGACCTGGGCCGTCGCGGAGTTCCTGCTGATGCCCCGGCTGGAGAAACGACTCGCCGCCGCTGTCGCCGGCTCCGATGCGGTCGCGAAGCCCACGGCCCCAGCCGAGACTGCCGCCGAGCCAAAAGCCGGCGAACCCGGCGCCCCGACCAACACCTACGAGTTCAGCAGCGTGGTGGTGAATCTTGCCGGAACCATGGGAACCCGATACCTCAAGGCCTCGTTCCTCGTCACCGGCTCAGACGCCGGCCTTCGGGGCGTGTTCGAGTCCAACAAGGCAAAGCTGACCGACGTCACCCTCAATGTTCTCTCGTCGCTTTCGCTGCCGGACCTCGAAGAGGCCGGGGCCAAGAACATGATCCGGGAGAAACTGGTGGTCGCCTACAACCAGGCGCTCGGGAAACGCGTCGCCGAGCAGGTCTATTTTTCGGACTTCGTCGTGCAGTGATCCCGCCTCCGCCCCCTCTGCCGGAAACCCTGATTTCGCATGAGTGAAGAAGCCAGCAAGCCGCCCGAGGAATCAGTCGGACTCGACCAGTCCGAGATCGACCGTCTGCTCACGCAGCAGATGGCAGCTCCCAAGCAGCAGCTCTTCCAGAGCGTCGCCTCGCGCCGCTTCGTGGCCGAAAACATCCGGGTCGAGCCCTATGACTTTCGCAACCCGGCATTTCTCACCGAACTCGAACTGCGCCGGCTCCGGCTCCTGCACGAGGATTTCATCCGCTACCTCGCCGCCCGGCTTTCGCTCTTTCTGCGGATGGAGTTCAGCTTGAAAATGGCCAAGCTGACAACGCTCACCTACGCCAAGTTCACCGACACGCTTCCCAGTCCCACCCACCTGTGTTTGTTCAAGATCGAGCCGCTGCTCGGCGTCGGAATTCTCGATCTCAATCCACGGCTCGCGCTTACGATTGCCGACCGCATGCTCGGCGGTCGCGGCCACTCCGTGAAGCTTGAGCGATACCTCACCGAGATCGAGATCGCGCTGCTCGAGGACATCATCAATATCATCCTGGAAGAGTGGACCGCGCAGTGGAAGAACGAGCAGGAGCTCCACCCCGTGATCCTGGGCCACGAGAACAATGGCCGCTTCCTGCAGACCTCGCCCAAGGATGCGATCGTGCTGGCCCTGACGCTCGAATCAAGTTTCGGCGACTGCTCGGAGCAGATCCAGATCGGCGTGCCCTACTACACGATCGAACCCATCGTCCGCAAGATGCAGTCGCGGCGCCAGAAGGACAATGCCTCGGCCAACGTGGAGAAACGCTCCCAGTGGATGTCCACGTACAACCACATCACGATGCCGGTCCGCGCCGAGTGGGAGGCCTGTGAAGTCAACCTGCGCGAGATCGTGAATCTGCGCGTCGGCGACATCATTGAACTGCCGCCCAATCTGTTTGACGAGACGCGCGTGCTGTTGAACGGCACGCCGAAATTCACCGGCAAGGTCGGGCTCGAGGCCGACCACGTCGCCATCCAAATCACCCGCAAGATCACCAGCCAGAACCCCACCCCCCATGCCAGCAATGACGGAAGATAAGGCCCTCGACATCGTGCTCGATGTCAAGGTGAAGGTCACCGTGCAGCTCGGATCCTGCCAGCTGTCAATGCGCGAGGTGCTCGAACTGGCACCGGGCGCGGTCGTGCAGCTCAACCAGCATGCGAGCGATCCCGTCGGCCTCTACGTCAACGACAAGCTCGTCGCCTACGGCGAAGTGGTTGTCGTCGAGGATAACTTCGGCATCAAGATCACCGAGCTCGTGGGCTCGGAATCCGGCAAGTCTTGACCTCCGCGCTCATGCGTCACCTGGCTCTGCTCCTGCTCTGCGCGTCCGCGCTGGCTGCGGCCGATCCGGCGGCGCCGAAGAGCCCCGACTCGGTCATCTATCCCCGGGCGGCGGCCGAAGCATCCGATTCGGCCGGCAGCCGTGACCGCTGGAATCGCGCCCCCTGGCTGTTCAGTGCGCTCGCGCTGGCGGCCGGAGGCGCCTGGTGGCTCTGGCGCAGCCGGGCCCAGGCCGGCGTGACTGGAAAACACGAGCGCAAGCTGGCCATCGAAGAAACGCGTTCGCTCGGCAACCGCCAGTATCTGATCGTGGCGGCCTATGAGGGAAAGAGGGTTCTGCTGGGCGTGACTCCGGGAAAGATCAAGCTGCTGTGCGAGCTCCCCGAAGCCGAGGAGGAGGGACCATGACCGCAACCGTTCGCTGGATCGCCAGCGCGGCCATTCTCTGGCTGGCCGCAACGTCGTTGGCACCGGAGCTCCGCGCCCAGGCCGGACCGCCGGCCGCGCCGCTTGCAGCCCCGACCGCCGGCCCGACGGCTCCGTCCGCGACCGCGAAGCCCTCCGATCCTCTCCGCCTGACCGTGAACCTCGAGGGCACCGATCATCCCGGCGATGTGAGCGTGGCGGTGCAGATTGTGGTCGTGATGACGTTGCTGACGCTGGCGCCGTCACTGATCATCCTGATGACCAGCTTCACCCGCATCGTCATCGTGCTCGGTTTTGTCCGTTCGGCCCTGGGTGTGCCCAACGCACCCGCGAACCAGATCATTGTCGGACTGTCGCTGTTTCTCACGTTTTTCATCATGGGGCCAGTGTTCGACCGGATGAACACCGACGCCATCCAGCCCTATCTGGCCGGCAAGATGACATCGGTGGATGCACTGGACCATGCCTCGCAGCCGTTGAAGGAGTTCATGTTGAAGCAGACCCGGACGCGGGATCTTGAATTCTTCCTCGAACTCGGCCGGTTCGGGCCCACGCCGGTCAAGGATCTTTCCCTGCGGGTCGTCGTCCCGGCCTTCATCCTCAGCGAGCTGCAGACGGCATTTCAAATGGGCTTTCTGCTCTTCCTGCCTTTTCTCGTCATCGACCTGCTGGTTTCCTCCGTTCTGATGGCGCTCGGCATGATGATGATGCCGCCCGTCGTGGTGTCCCTGCCGTTCAAGCTGCTGCTTTTCGTCCTCGTCGACGGCTGGCACCTCGTGGTGCGCGCGCTCGTCGAGAGTTTCCACCCATGAATCCCGACCTCGCCATCGACCTGTTCAAATCCACCGTGATCTTTGCGCTCTATGTGATCGCGCCATTCCTCGCAGTGACCCTGGTCGTCGGGTTGATCACCAGCCTCCTGCAGTCCGTGACCAGCCTGCAGGAACAGACCCTTTCGTTTGCCCCCAAACTGGTGGCCCTGGCCGCCACCGGCCTGCTGCTGGCCCCGTGGCTGCTGCGCACGATGGTCGAATTCACGACCTCGTTGTTTGCGCGCATGGGATCCATGGGCCCGTGAATCGATGCCCCTGGATCTGCTTCTCGCCTGGCTGATGATCTTGCTGCGCGGGGCGTCGCTCGTGGCCGTCCTCCCAACGCTCGGCGCGAAACCGCTTCCCGTGACGCTGCGGGTGGCCTTCGCCATGTGTCTGGCGACGTTGCTCTATGGCATTGTGCCCCACGCGCCAATGTCCGCTTTCGGCTGGGACCGCCTGGCGCTCGCAGCCGGGGGCGAGGTCTTGATCGGACTGGCGATGGGCTTCGTCGTGCACCTTGTCTTTGCCGCGATCGAAATGGCCGGTCGCATCATTGTCACCGAGGTCGGTCTGGTCGCCGGCCCGGGCTTCGACACTCCGACTCCCGAAAACGAGCCGCTGCCCGCATACCTTTCCATGTTTGCCGGCATCCTGTTCTTCTTGCTCGGCGGCCACCTCGGCGTCCTCGGCGCGTTTGCCCGCTCGTTCGATTTCGCGGCGGCTGGAGCCCCGCGGCTCTCCGCCGATGTGGCGGAAACGGTCGTTCGGCTGACCACCAGTTCCGTCGAACTCGGCGTGCGCATCGCCGCACCCTTCATTGCCTTGAATTTCCTGGTCACGCTGGGGTTCTCCATCCTGGGGCGCGCGGTGTCGCGGATGAGCGTCTTCGTTCTCAGTTTTCCGGTCCGCATCGTGATCGGTCTGACCATGCTCGGCGGCTCGGGTGCGCTCTTTGCCCGCTACATGTGGGGCGAATTCGACGCCCTGCCATGGCGTCTGTTGCAATTGCTGCCGCCGCGCTAGCAGGAACCTGTCGGGCTTCGCCCTCCAGGTTCCTGAGCAAATGGCTGGCGCCATTTGGGACGGACTTGTGCGTCGCAGTTCGTGAGACCTGGAAAACGGATTTATGACGCCGGGGGGCTGGGTGCAAATTGGGTGAAGGGCACTTTGGGTTGGCACCGGCCCGGTATTTTGCCGACGAAAGCAGCGGGGTTCGGTTTTACACCGCAGTTGCGAGGTTTTTGAGGGCGAAGCCCAATAGGTCCCTTTGGGGGCAAAAATTGCCGCGCGCCCCCGGGTTTCCGGCTAGCGCACGAGACAGGCCGCTGTCGGATCCGAATTGGCATACATAAGTCATCTTATATCAATATCTTAGCATTCATGCGACCTCGTTGGCATCGACGGTGCTGATAGGGCGCGGATGGCTGAGCACGATCAAGACCAAAAGACCGAACAGCCAACGGAGAAGCACCTCACCGACGCGCTGGAGCATGGCAAGTTTGCGCGCTCATCGGAGATGAATCTCGCGTTTACGCTGGCTGCCGCGCTCGCGGTGATCGGACTGACCGCGACGACCGCCTCGCGCGAAGTCGCGACGCTCACGGTCAACACGCTTTCCCACCTCGGCTCGACCGAGGTCACCATTGACACGGCCAGCACCGCGGTGGGCATGTCGGTTCTGGCGCTTGGCCGCGTGCTCCTTCCGCTGCTGCTGGCCTGCGCCGGAGCCGCCCTTCTCGCAGGCGGCATTCAGAGCGGATTCCAGCTCACGCCCAAAGCCTTCGGCATTCATTGGGAGAGGCTCGATCCCGTCGAGGGTTTTCAACGGCTGTTTTCCAAGACCACCCTCGTTCACTGCGGCATTGACGTGCTCAAACTCGTCGCCGTCGGCGCGGCGCTGTACGGCGCCGTCAAGTCCGTGGTCAACGATCCGCTGTTTCACTCTCCCGTCGAGAGCGCCTATCTCGGCCAGTTTCTGTACCATTCCGCGCTCACCTTTCTCGCCCGCCTGCTCCTGGCCATCGGCATCATCGCAGCGGTGAGCTACGCGTATGAACTCTTTAAGACGCGCAATGAGAACATGATGACCAGACAGGAGATGAAGGAGGAGCACCGGAGCAACGAGGGCGATGTCTTCCTCAAGGCGGCGCAGCGGAGGCTCGCCCGAAGGCTGCTCCGTCGCCAGATGCTCTCCGCCGTCCAAACCGCCGATGTCGTGGTGACGAATCCAACCCACTATGCGGTGGCGCTCAAATACGAGCGCGGGATCGACACCGCCCCCATCGTGCTGGCGAAGGGGGAGAACCGTTTTGCCCAGCGCATCAAAGCCATCGCCGCCGAATACGAGGTGCCAACCGTGGAGAATCCGCCGGTGGCCCGCGTGCTCTACTCCCTGGGCCGCGTCGGCGAGGCGATTCCGGCCCAGCTCTACCAGGCTGTCGCTGAGATCCTCGCGGTCGTCTACCGCACGCACCGCTACTACTTCTACCGCCTGAAGTCCCGCCGGACGCAGGCCGCAGCCTGAGTTGAGCCATGCCCACCTCCGCCTCCGCCCAGTTGAACCGCCTGCTGCAGCGCGCCGACCTGCTGTTCACCTTCGCGCTGTTCGGGACCGTGCTCCTGCTCATCCTGCCGGTGCCGGCGTTCTTGCTCGACATGCTGCTGGCGCTGAACATCGGCATGTCGCTGCTGGTGCTGCTCGTGGTGGTCTATGTGAAGGACCCCCCGGAGTTCTCGGGCTTTCCCACGATCCTGCTCGCCCTGACGCTGTTCCGGCTCTCGCTCAATATCAGCTCGACGCGCCTCATTCTGGTGCATGGCTACGCCGGCCACATCATTGATTCGTTCGGCCGGTTTGTGGTGCAGGGCAACTTCGTCGTGGGCGCCGTCGTGTTCTGCATCCTGGTCGTGATCAATTTCGTCGTGATCACCAAGGGCGCGGGGCGCATCGCCGAGGTGTCCGCCCGGTTCACCCTCGATGCCCTGCCCGGCAAGCAGATGGCCATCGATGCCGAGCTCAATGCCGGAATCATCGATGAGGTCACCGCCACCGCCCGGCGCGTGAAGGTTCAGAAGGAGGCCGATTTCTACGGCGCGATGGACGGCGCCTCGAAGTTCGTCCGCGGCGACGCCATCGCCGGCATCCTGATCACCCTCGTCAACATCCTTGGCGGTTTCGCCATCGGCGTTTTTCAGATGGACCTCTCGCTGGCCGAGTCGCTCCAGAAATTCACCCTGCTGTCAATCGGTGACGGCCTCGTGGCCCAGATTCCGGCGCTCATCATCTCGGTCGGTGCCGGCATCCTGGTGACCCGCGCCTCGGAAAACGCCAACCTGGGCACGAGCATCGGCCGCCAGATCGTGCGTTATCCGCGCGCCATCGGCATTGCCGCGGGCGATGCTCGCTTTCTTCGGCCTGATGCCGGGCATGCCGGCGTTGCCCTTTTTCGTGCTGGCCGGCCTCGCCGGGTTCGTTTCCCAGGCGCTCCGGAAAGTGGAGGGTGCCCGCGATGAATTGTCCGACGACTCCCCAGCCGCCCGTCCCGCCGGCAAAGGTCCCGCCGCAGGAAAGGGCAAGGGCTCGCCCGCGGCCCCGGCCGCCGGGCGCCTGCGCCGCACCGCAGCGAGGATATCCGCAAGCTCGCCGAGATCGACGTCTTTGCGATCGAGATCGGCTACGGCCTGCTCAGCATGGCCGACAGCCAAGAACAGCGGCGGCGACCTCCTGGCCCGCGTCACCGGCGTGCGCCGCTCGCTGGCGCGCGAACGCGGCATCGATCGTTCCGCCGGTCTCCGTCCGCGACAACCTGGAGCTCGAGGCCAACGACTACCGGTTCCTGCTCCGCGGCAAGACCATCGCCCACGGCCAGATCATGCCCGGCCGCTGGCTGGCCATGAATGTCGCCGACAGCAACGTCCGGCTTGCGCGGCGTGCCGACGCGCGAGCCGGTCTTCAATCTCGACGCCACGTGGATCGCCGAGGCGAAGAGAGAAAAACTGCGGAGATCAACGGCTTCACGGTCGTCGATGCCCCGTCGGTGCTGATCACCCACCTCTCCGAGGCCCTCAAGAACGTCGCCCACCACCTGCTCGGCCGCCAGGACGTCCAGACCCTCATCGACCACGTGAAGACAGACCCACCCGGCGCTGGTCAGCGAACTCCTGCCCGACCTCGTCAACCTCGGCATCATCCAGCGCGTTCTCCAGAACCTGCTCCGCGAACACGTCGCGATCCTCAACCTGCCGCTCATCCTCGAGTGCATCGCCGATTTCGCCTCGCTCTCGAAGAATCCGGACGACCTGTCGGAGCTCGTCCGCCGCCGGCTCGGCCTTTACTTTATCCCCGAATACGAGAGCCGCCCGGGAGCGATCAAGGCGATCACCCTCGATCCGCGGCTGGAGCAATGGCTGGCCGGCAAGGTGCACCGAACCCCGTCCGAGATCGGCCTCGCCCTCGATCCGGCGACCGGACATCACCTCCTGGAGGAACTCGGGCGCCGTGCCGCCGACCTCGTCAGGCAGGGTCTGCCCGCCGTGCTGGTGGTCTCTTCGGAGGTCCGCCTTCCCATCAAACGGTTCTTCGAGCCGTCGCTGCCACGGCTCGTGGTCCTCGGATTCCAGGAACTGCCGCCGGCCACCGAGGTAGAAAACACCGGCATCATCCCCGTCCCGGCGCATCTGTTGCGCCAGCCCGAGCAGGTGCTCAAGGCCGCGTGACCCAGCAAACCCGTGTTCTCCGTGCCCGCTTCCACCTCCCGTTCATCCGCCTCCTGTTACCGCTTTGTCGTCGGCTCGGCCGACGAGGCGGCCGAACTCATCCGGGAGAAGCTCGGACCCGACGCCCGGGTCCTGTCCGTTCGCGCCGTCGGGCAGAACGGCTGGCGCGGATTGCTCGGTCAAACCCAGCTTGAGGTCATCGCCCAGGTGCCGGTGCCGGAGCCGCAGGTGCCGGTTGACGAACCCAAGGATGTCGCGACCACCCGGCCGGCCGACGCCCCGCAACCATCGGAGCCCGAGCTGCCCATCCGGCGCAACGGTCATGCACACTCCGATTCCCGCACGCAGCCCTTCCAGGTACAATTGCCGGAATTGCTGCGCCGCTCGGGATTCAGCGACGTCTTCCTCCACCGCCTGACCACGGCGCCAGCCCTGTGCGACCTGGGCGAGCGCCCGCTGCACCATTCACTCGTCCACGTCGCGGATGAACTGCGCCGCCATACGTCCGCGCGTCCGGCGCGTCCCCTTCCGGCACGGGCGGCCTTCTTCGGCCCCGCCGGTGTCGGCCGCACGACTGCGCTCTGCAAGTGGCTCGCGACGGACGTCTTTCGCCGCGGACGTTCCGGCCGCGTCGTGCAGGTGGAGTTCGACCGGCCGAATCCCGCCGAGCAACTGGCCGTCTTCTGCGAGGCGTTGCGCGTCCCGTACGAGCACTACCCGGTGTCGCTGGCCGGGCCCACCTCCCGGTTCGTCTATCTTGATCTCCCGGCAATTTCGATCCGCCGCCCTTCCGAAAACACCGCGCTGGCCGGGTTCTTTGCCCGGGAGCACATCGAGGGCCGCGTGCTCGTGCTCAATGCCGCCTATGACTCCGCCACGCTCCACGACGCCTATGCCGCGGGCCGGGAACTCGGTGCGACGCACCTCGTCTTCACCCATCTGGATGAGCTGACCCAATGGGGCAAGCTCTGGGACCACCTCCTCGACGACAGCCTGGAGCCCCTGTTCCTCGCTACCGGGCCGTCCCTCACCGGCGACTGCGAGGAGGACGTTCACGGCGCCATCCTCCGCCGCACCCTCCCCGGCGCATGAATTCCAACCTTTTGCCTGCTTCATGAGATCCCTCTTCCTCGCCGGCGGCTTCGCCGGCTTCGCCCTCTGTGCTCTCGCCGGCGTCGTCGCCGGGCGTGCGCCCGACCTGATCCTGCGCGACGCCGCGATCGGATGCCTCGTCGGCGCGCTGCTCCTGCGCTGGTTCTGGCAGGTGCTGTTGGGCGGTTTTCAAGAAACTCTCAAGGCCCGCCGCCGCGCAGCGGAAGAAGCCGCGGCTGCCGCCCAACAGAACGCCAGCTCGTCCGCCAAGAACGGCCCGCCGCCGAAGTCCGGTTCGCCCGCCACACCCGCCACACCCGCTCCCCTGCCCCGCTCACTGCCCTTGCCCTCGCCCAAGCCCGCCACCCGTTAACCCTGACCCGCCATGATCTCCAGTTCTGACATAGTCGATGAGAAACCTTCCAACAGCACCGTCTGGCGCGCCTATCAAGGCGTTTCCGGCCAGCCTCTCGACGAGCGCGACCTGATCGAGCGCTATCTGCCCCTGGTTCGCAACGTGGTTGATCGCATCAAGCTCAACCTCCCATCCCACGTTGATGTCGACGACCTGTACAGCGTCGGAGTAACCGGCCTGATCGCCGCCGTCCGCAAATACGATCCCGACCCAGGACAGCACCTTCGCCGCCTATGCCACGATGCGGATCCGCGGCGCCGTCCTCGATGAGCTGCGCCGGCTGGACTGGTGCCCGCGCCGCGCCCGCGCCAAGGCGCGCAAGATCAAGGAAGTGATCAACGAAATCGAGCAGGCCACAGGCAGCGCTGCCTCCGAGGATGAGATCCAGCAACGTCTCGGCCTCTCTACGAAAGAATACAACCGCTGGATGGAAGAGGCCCGCCCGGTCACCTTCGTTGCGATCGACGGATCAGCGGACGACGACCATGAGGGCACCTCGCTCCACGAGGTCATCGCCGACGAGAACAACGTGCTGGCCCGCGACCGCATGGAACATGAGGAGTTGCTCCAACTTGTGGCTCAAAGAATCCAGCAACTGCCCGATATACCGAGGAAGATCCTCGCCATGTATTACTTTGAAAACATGCGCCTGGCCGAAATCGCGGAGGTTTTCGGCCTGACCGAGTCGCGCATCTGCCAGATTCACTCGCAAACGGTGCTGGCGTTGCGCGCCAATCTGCAGCGCCAACGCAGCCTCTGACGGCTCCACGAAATGCTGGTACTGATCGGAATCTTTCTCGTCATCGGGGCGACCATCGGCGGATTCATGCTGGCCGGGGGGCATCCCGCGGTCTTGCTCCACATCTCGGAATTCGTCGTCATCTTCGGCATCTCCGTCGGCATCCTGATCATCGCGAGCCCCAGCCATGTGCTCCAGGACGTCGCCTCCAAGGTCCGCTTCGCCTTCTTTGCCAAGAAACCCGGGAAGGAGAAGTACTTTGACCTCCTGAAACTCCTTTATGAGATCTTCATGATCGGCCGGCGCAACGGCCTGATCGCGCTGGAGGAGCACGTCATGGATCCGGAACACAGCGCGATCTTCGCGCGCTACCCGGCGGTCACCGCCCACAAGGAGCGCCTCGAGTTCCTCATCAACGGCTTGCGGCCGGTGATCGACGGCAAGATCAAGCCGGACCAGCTCGAGACCCTCATGACCGCCGAACTCGACGCCAAGGCCGAGGAGGCCGACCACCCGGTGCATGTGCTGCAGATGGTCGGAGACTCGCTGCCGGGCATCGGCATCGTCGCCGCGGTGCTCGGCATCATCAACACCATGGCCGCCATCGCCGACGGTCCCGCCGTCGTGGGCGAACGGGTCGCCGCCGCCCTCACCGGCACGTTTCTGGGCGTGTTTGGCGCGTATGGTTTCGTCAACCCGATTGCCACCCGGATCAAGTTCAACAACGCAGACGACCAGCAATACTTCCGGTGCATCCTCGCCGCCGTGGCCGGGTTCGCCAAGGGACTAGCCCCGATCACCGCCGTCGAGATCGCCCGCCGCTCGCTCGACAGCGGCGTGCAACCAACGGCGGACGAGCTGGAGACCGCCCTCAAGGGGCTGAACGCGCCGTCCAAGTAAGGAGGACCCCGTGGCCAGACCAAAAGAAGCCCACCACGGCGGCGCCTGGAAGGTTGCCTATGCCGACTTTGTCACGGCCATGATGGCGCTTTTCATGGTCCTGTGGATTTCCGCACAGGACAAGAAGATCCTCATCGCCACTTCGAGATATTTCCAGAATCCATTCAAGGCGGCCCTCGTGAACACCGCGGGAGTCCTCCCGTATGACACCAACAAGATCGCCAAGGACGAGGGAGACGAGGAGGCCAGCGGCAGCGACACCAACAGCAACAAGCGGATCGAGCTCACGTTTCTGAACTCCCTGGTAAAGGACTTCTACCGACTGCTCCACCTCGACGAAAATATGGCGGACAAGCCGATCGACATCCAGGTGACGACCGACGGCATGCGCGTGACGCTCTTTGACCATCCCAGCAAACCGATTTTCAAGGAGAACTCGTCGGACTTCACCGAATGGGGCCAGTTCCTCATGCAAAACCTTGCCTGGATGATCGAGCGTCACCAATTCTGCGTGGTCATTGAAGGTCATACCCGCGCCGGGATCGCCTACCCCCGGAGCGATTACAGCGCCTGGGAACTGTCCTCCGACTGCGCCAACGCCGCCCGTCGATCCCTGACCTACTACGCCGTGCCGGCTTCGAAGATCGAACGGGTGTCCGGATACGCGGACACCAAACCGCTCCCGGGCCTCGCCCCCGACGCCGAGTCCAACCAGCGGGTTACCCTGAGCCTCTCCATGAACAGCCATCAGGCTCACGACGACGCCCCGTCCGCCGGCCGCGCGTCCCCGTCCGCTGCCAGGACCGCATCCGCCAAGCCCGCGCCGGCGGCCGGCCCAAAGCTCCGGCTCTTCAGCGATCCGGATTCAACCTCTCCTCCATGAAACATTATCTCCACGGTCGCGTTCAGATCCCGGAGGAGGCGCTCAGCGCCCCGCCTCCACCCGCCGACGGATTGCGAGTGGCGCCGTTCAACAACACGGCGAACAGCTCGAACATCGAGGTGGTGAAGCAGGGCGAAAAGGTCACGCGCTTGATCGTCACCTGTTCCTGCGGGGAACGGATTGAAATCGAATGCCTCTACCCGAGCACCGGGTGAAGGCCGGCGCCCAGCAAATCTTGCCATGTGAAGCCCGGTAGTTTTTGCCGCGATGCTCAGTGGTGTTCTATGCTTCTCCGCCATCGCTTGTTACAAATCTGGCATTCCTGGTGCTTAGCAGGCTCCGCCTATGAATGTCGGCCTGTATCAAAGCGCAGCTTCACTCTCGGCGCTCGAGCATTGGCAGGAGGCGGTCTCCCAGAACATCACTTCCAGTGAGCAGACCGCGTACAAGAAACATACGACCTCGTTCAGCGGGCAGAACAGCGGCGAGTTTCTGACCGATCCAAAGGCGCGTGCCGGCCATGACGAGGGCCAGCCCGCCATCTTCCCGGTCGCCTCGTCCTCCATCAGTTTCCAGCCTGGCGAGACCAAGCCCACGGGGCGCAAGCTCGATGCCGCCATTCAGGGCGAGGGGTTTTTTGAGGTCCAGTCGCCCGATGGCACCCGCGCCTACACCCGCAACGGCGAATTCCAGTTGCGGCCCGACCGCACCGTGGTGGCCGGCCAGGGAGCCGAAGTGCTGCTGGACAGCGGCTCTGCGCTCAAGCTCAACCCCGGTCAGGGAGACCTGGTCATCAATCCAAATGGTTCGGTGACCCAGGGCACGACCACGCTCGGCAAGCTCTCCATCCAGACGTTCGAGAATCCCTCCCAGCTTACGCCGATCGCCGCCGGGCTGTTTGCGGCGCCGGAGGGAGTGACGCCCACCGCCGTTGCCAAACCCGAGGTCCTTCAGGGAAACCTCGAAGCCAGCAACCTCACCTCACTGCACGAGATGGTCGACCTCGTCACCATTTCGCGCGCCTACGAAGCCAACCAGAAGCTCATCACCAGCAACGATGAGCTGCTCGACAAGACGATCCAGGCCTTCGGCTGATCCCATCCATGAACCTCTCGCTCTATTCCGCTGCCACCGGCATGGAAGCCCAGCAGATGAACCTCGACACGATCGCCAACAACCTGGCGAATGTAAACACTCCCGGATTCAAGCGTAGCAAGATCGAATTCCAGGATCTGCTTTATCAGAAGCCGCGCACCGCGGGCGCCGACGCCGGCGGCGGCAACATGGTGCCCACCGGGATCGAAGTCGGCAACGGCACGCGCGTCGCCTCCACCTCGAAGGAATTCACCCAGGGCCAGCTGACCTCCACCGGCGGCAATCTCGATCTGGCGCTTCAGGGCGACGGGTTCTACGAGGTGCAGCAACCGGACGGCACGGTCGCCTATACGCGCGACGGTTCGTTCAAGCTCAACGCCTCCGGCCAGGTGGTCACCAGCGACGGCCTCCCCGTGCTCAGCGGATTCCAGACCGTCCCCACCGGCACCACGGCCATCACCATTTCCCAGACCGGCGAGGTTTCCCTTCAGACCGCCTCCGGCACGACCACCTTCAACCTGACCCTCGCGCGTTTTGCGAACCCCAGCGGCTTGCGCAGCCTGGGCGGCAACCTTTACCAGGAAACCACCGCCAGCGGCACCCCCGAGACCGGTAAACCCGGCGAAAACGGTTACGGCACCATCATGCAGGGCTATGTGGAATCCTCGAACGTCAACCTCGTGGAGGAAATGGTGAACCTCATCACGGCCCAGCGCGCCTACGAAATCAATTCCAAGTCCATCCAGGCGTCCGACGAAATGCTGCAAAACGTCGCGCAAATGAAGCGCTGAGCCGCCCATGATCCGTTTTCCCGCCAGCTTCCTCCTGCTCCCCACCCTGCTCGCCGGCGCCGCGGCCTCGCCGGTCCAGACGCAACCCGCGGACGCCCCCGCGGCGGTGTCCCCGGCCGCCGAGCCCGGCGGCGCGCTGCTCGCCGACCTGGCGCGCGAGCTGGCCGATCACTTTCACGCCGCCGGGGAACTTCAGCTCGATTCGGTGCGCGCCTGGGGCCTGCCCGCAACTCCGGCCGGAGCGCAGCCGCGCCTTGTGGTCACCGAGTTTCCCGCCACGCTTGCCTCCTCGATGCTGGTCCGTTGCCGGCTCGAAACCGCCGGCACTCCGCTCCCCGCCTGGTCGATCGCGGTGCACGCCCAGCTCTGGGCCGATGTCTGGACCGCGCGGGAACCCCTGGACGCGGGCCAGCCCTTCAATCCCTCGGCCCTGACGCTCCAGCGCGGGGACCTGCTGCGCGAGCGCGAAGCCCTGCCGGCAACCATGACCGACCGCGATTACTTCCTCGCCCGGGCGGTGCCCGCCGGGCGCACGCTCATCTGGCGCGATCTCGTCCGGCGTCCGCTCGTCCGCAAAGGCGAGACCATCGAGGTCTGTGCGGTCGATGGCGGGCTCACCGTCACGGTCAAGGCGCTGGCGATTCAGAACGGCGGGCGCGGCGATCTCGTGCTGGTCCGGAATCTCGATTCGAAGAAAGAATTCACCGCCGTGGTTGTGGATGAAAATCGCGTGCAGGTGCGCTTCTAGGGAACTGACCATGAAACCAATCTCCCGCCTTCCGATCCTTCTCGGTTTGCTTCTCCTGGCTGCCGGCGCCCGCGGCGATTCCCTCTGGACCAACTCGCCGCAGGGCGAGCGCAACCTGGCCGCCGACCGCAAGGCGGCCCGGACCGGCGACATCCTCACGATCGTCGTACAGGAAAGCGCCAACGCCAACTCCACGCAGCAGCGCACCGACAGCCGCACGTTGACTCTGCAGGATGCGGTCGGCCAGTTCCTCTTTTCCGCCGCCGCCAGCAAATTCGGCACCCACAACGGCGAACTCCCCGCCATGAACCTCACCGGCAAGTCCACGTTCGCCGGCGGAGGCACGGTCGCCAACACCCAGAGCGTCACCGCCAGCGCCGCCGTGCTCGTGTCGGATGTGCTGCCGAACGGCAACCTGGTGATCGAGGGCGCCCGGATGGTCACCTTCTCCGGCGAGACCCAGTACATCGTCCTGCACGGGATCGTGCGCCCGGATGACATCGCGTCGGGCAACACGATTTCCTCCACCAACATCGCCGACGCCCGGGTGGAGTTCTACAATGAAGGTTCGCTGACCGACATGCAGAATCGAGGCTGGCTCAGCAAACTCTACGAGAAACTCCGTCCGTTCTGAGGAAAAGACTGAAGGACTGAAATGAACACCTCGTTGCAGACAATCCTCCTCCCGCGCACACGGCGCGGTTTCCTCGTTTCAAAGTCTCAGCGGTTCGGCATTCGCCTCCACAGCCTTTCAGCCTTTCAGTTATTCAGCCTTTTGTTCCTCGGCCTCTCCGCCTTCAGCCCTTCGCTCCACGCCGCCCGGATCAAGGATTTAACCCTGGTCGAAGGCGGCCGCGACAACCAGCTGATCGGATACGGCCTGGTGGTCGGTCTCGCCGGCGACGGCGACAGCACCTCGCAGGCCACCCTGCAAAGCGTGGCCAATGCGCTGCAGCGCTTCGGCCTGGTCGTTCCCTTCGACCAGATCAAGTTGAAGAACACGGCCGCCGTGATGGTGACCGCGGACATCGGGCCCTTCCTGCGGCCGGGCGCCCGCATCGACATCACCGTCGCGTCCCTCGGCGACGCCAAGAGTCTGCAGGGCGGCGTGCTGCTGCAGGCCCCGCTGCTTGGCGCCGACGGGCGCGTTTATGCCGTCGCCCAGGGACCGATCGCGGTGGGCGGATTCATCGGTGGCACCGGCGGGCCTGGAGGCGCGACCGTCCAGAAGAACCACCCGACCGTCGGCACGATCAGCAGCGGAGCCATCGTTGAGCGGGAGATTCCGACGGTGTTTGTCGGCCCGCAGGGGCTGCATCTGCTCCTCCGCAATCCCGATTTCACCTCCGCCGCCCGCATGGCCGACGCCATCAACGCAATCTATCCCGGCGTCGGCGATGCCCGCGATGCCGCGACCGTGGTCGTGCGCGTGCCGCCCCAGTTCAAGGGCCGCGAGGTCGCCTACATGGCCGCGCTCGGAACGATTGACGTGACGCCCGACTCCGTGGCGCGCATCGTCATCAACGAACGCACCGGCACGATCGTGGCCACGTCCACCGTCCGCATCTCCCAGGTCGCCATCAGCCACGGCTCGCTCACCATCACGGTCACTTCGTCCCAGGGGGTCAGCCAGCCGGGCGCGTTTAGCTCCGGCCAGACCGCCGTCGTCACGGGCACAACCACGGCCGTCGATGAAGTGAAGGGCAGCTTCAAGGTCGTCGATGAACTGCCCTCCATCGAGCGCCTGGCCGCCGCCCTGAACGCGCTGGGCGTGTCCACCCGCGACATGACCGCCATCTTCCAGACTTTGAAACGGTCCGGAGCCCTCCAGGCCGAGCTGATCATCAACTGACGTGCAAATCAGCCCGCTCACTTCCTCGCCCCCGGTCGCCGACCCGGTCAAGTTTACCGAGCGGCTGAACCAGATGTCGCCGGCCGAACAGCGCCATGTGGTCGCCCAGCAGTTCGAGGCCATTCTGCTGCGCCAGTTGCTCGCGCCCGCCCTGAAGACCATGCCGGGCTCCGGCAACGGAATCTACAGCTACATGCTCACCGACGCGTTTGCGCAGAAACTCAGCGCCGGCCGGGGCCTCGGCCTGGCGGCGGTCCTCGAACGCCAGTTTACTCCTCCCAGCGAAGCCAAATCCGCCGCACCCGCCGCCACCCTTTCAACCGTTGGACCAACGTCCGCCGCGCCTCTGCCATGAACATCACCTGGGAAATGGTCGCCGCCAGTCTCCGCGAGGAAGTCGAGGAATACGGCGGCCTGCTGCGCCTTTTCGAGGAACAACAGGAATGCGTCTTCAACCGCGATCCTGAGCGCCTCCTGCAACTGATCGAGGTCATCAAGAACGCCACGGACCGGGCGGAAGATGTCCGGCGCCGCCGCGAGAGCTGCGTGCGATCGTTCGCCTCCGCCGTGGGCCGCGCCGCTGATTCCACGTTGCGCTCCCTGCTGCCGTTCATTGACGACCAGGCCCGCCCCCTGCTGCAGGCGCTGATCGACGAGGTCAACCGCCTCATCCATCGCGTGCGCCGCATCACCCGCCAGAATCACCTGCTGCTCTCCCGCACCGTGGAGCTGCAACAGGGTCTGCTGCGCCAGTTTTACCCCGGTGCATTCACCTCCACCTACTCCGCCCGCGGGCGCCTGTCCATGGCCGCGCCGGGTCCCCTGGCGGCCTATCGCGCCGCCGGCTGAGCGGGGTCCAACCGACCGCCGAGTCCACCGTTTCACCAACGTCGTACCCCCATGTCGCTCTTCACCAGCCTCACCAGCGGCGCCTCCGCGCTCAGTGCCGACAGCTACGCGCTCCAGATCACGGGCAAGAATCTCGCGAACACCAACAACACCAGCTACGCCCGGGAAACTGTGGTGCTTGGATCTGTCGGCGGAACCGACACCGCGCTCGGCGCCGCCAACTCCGCCCCGGTTGCACTGTCCGCCTCCCAGGTCCGCAGCGCCTTTCTCGACCAGCAGGTCTGCCAGGAGAATTCGGTCACTTCCGCCCTCACCACCCAACAGACCGCGCTCCAGAATGCCGAGGCCGCCCTCGGCGAAACGCTCAGCTCCAGCTCCACGACGGGCACGGGCGCCGGCGCCAGCCTTTCCTCCCAGCTGACCAGCCTGTTCAATTCCTTTTCGAGCCTGGCCGCCTCGCCGACCGATCCCAGCGTGCGCCAGACGCTCCTCCAGAACGCCTCGACGCTCACCGACACCCTGAACCAGACGGACGCCGGCCTGGCCCAGGTTCAGGCGGGCCTGACCACGCAGATCCAGGGTGACACGAGCAATGTCAACACGCTGCTCAAGACGATTGCCGGCCTCAACGCCCAGATCGCCGTGGCCGAGGTTGGCAGCCCGGGCTCCGCGGTCGATCTCCGCGATCAGCGGCAGGCGGCCCTCGAGAGCCTCGCCTCGGACCTCTCCGTCAATTCCTCGACGGGCGCCAACGGCCAGCTTCAGCTCACCATCACTGACTCCACCGGCAATCCGGTGACGCTCGTTGACGGCAGCACTTTGAGCAATACCGTCGCGTTTGACGGCACCAATCTCACCGCCGGCGGCAGCACGCTTGCCTCCACCGCCGGCTCGGTCGCCGGCGCCATGACCGCAAGCAGCGGCACGATTCAGACGCTGCGCAGCAACCTCAATGCCCTCGCGCAACAGTTGGTGACGTCGGTGAACGGCGCGTACAATCCCACCGGCACCGCCGGCAATTTCTTCGCAGCCACCGGGACCACCGCCGCCACGATTGCCCTCATTCCCTCGCTCACCGCCACCAGCCTTCGCGCGGGCGCCAGCGGCAATCCGGGAGACAATACGATCGCCCTCGCCGTGGCCAACGTCGCCAGCCAAAGCTTCTCCACCAGCGCCGGCGACGCCATCGACGGAACGATGACGCAGTTCTACTCCGGCACCGTCAGCGCGTTCGGCCAGACCCTGGCCAATCTCAACAACAGCGTCGAGAACCAGACCGCCGTGCAGACCCTCGTGCAGAACCAGCGCTCCAGCGTCAGCGGCGTCAATCTGGATGAGGAGACGACCAATCTGATGATGTACCAGAAGGCCTACGAGGCTTCCTCCCGGTTCATCAGCGTCATCGACAATATCCTGGAAACCCTGGTCTCGATTCCAACGACCACCGCCTAACCCCGGCATCCCATGCGCATCGCCACGATGTCCGTTTCCTCCACCGCGCTGAATCAGATCGAAAATCTGACCCAGAAGCTTCTCAAACGTCCAGACCCAGGTCTCCACCGGACAGCGGATCGCAAAGCCCGAGGACGATCCGGCCGTCGCCGGCCAGGTCATCGATCTTCAGGTCCAGCAACAGCAGCTGGCCCAGTACCAGCAGAACGCCTCCCAGGCCCTGCAAACCAGCCAGGCCTCGAGCTCGGCCCTTACCGACGTCAAGAGCCTGGCCGATCGCGCTTCCGAAATCGCGACCTACGGTTCCAGCACCCAGAGCGCCTCCAGTGCTGCCGCCTACGCAACCGAGACCAACCAGTTGCTCGAACAGGCGTTGCAATCGGCCAACACCGCGCTGGGCGGCAACTATCTCTTCGGGGGCACGGCCAGCGCCAACCCGCCCTTTCAGGTCACCCGCGACGCCTCGGGCAACATCACCAACGTCTCGTACGTTGGAAGTTCCGTCACCGCGTCCGTCCCAATCTCCAGCTCGGCCAGCATTTCTCCCTCGGCCGACGCCGGCACAAACCAGGGGCTGGCCGATTTCATGAACAGTCTGGTCTCGCTGCGCGATGCTCTGAACCAAAACAACCCGGCCGCCGCCACCACCGCCGCGACCAATGTCGACAGCACCGAGAACACGATCATCAATGCGATCAGCGAGGCGGGGGCCATCCAGAGCCGCATCCAGGTCACCCAGAGTCAGCTGACCGCCCAGGCGACAAACCTGGGCCAGCTCGTTTCCAACGACCTGGACGTCGATGAAAGCAAGGCCATGGTCACACTGAGCCAGACGCAGGTCGCCTACCAGGCCGCCCTTCAATCAACCACCACGATCCTGAACAAATCGTTGCTCGACTATCTGTAGTCGATCGCCGCCTTCCTTTATGAAAGTCGCCACCGCCCTGCCTCCAGAAACCTCTGGGGCCACTCCCGCCAATGAGGTCGCGTTGCCATTCGGACTGGTCGGATTTCCCGACCATAAACGGATGGAGCTGGTTTATCTGCCCGAGCAACTTCCGTTCCTTTGGATGCGGGTTTACGGACCGACTCCCCTCCATTTCGTCGTCATCGAGCCGGGGAATTTCATGAGCGAATACGAGCCGGAGCTGTTCGACGAGGATGCCGCCGCCCTCGGCCTCTCCCGGCCGGAGGATGCCCTGGTGCTCAATATCGTTTGCGTGCAGCCGGGCAACTCGCTTGAAACGACGGTCAACCTCGTCGGCCCGGTCATCATCAACCGCTGCACCGGCATCGGCAAACAAGTGGTCCTCGCCAACCATGGACGCTTCAGCGCCCACCACCCCCTCCTCGGCAAAACCAAGACCTCCCCGGCCGTCCAAGCCTGACCGCCATGCTTGTCCTCACCCGCAAAGTCAATGAGTCCATTGTGATCGGCGGCTCGATCGAAATCCGCATCAATCGTATCGACGGCGACACCGTGAAGATCGGCATCGAGGCTCCGCGGGAGATCCCGATCTTTCGCAAGGAAATCCTGACGGAAATCGCCGCCTCCAACCAACAGGCGGTCCTGAAGACCTCCGGACAGCGGCCCCCCGCGATCAGACTGCCGCAGCTGCCCCCGCGCCCGGCCCCGCCGGGACCAAACCCGGAAAAACCATGAGCACCATCAATCCCAGTTTCCAGGCCCTGCAAATCGCGCTCACGCTCGGCAGCAACCAGGATCTGCTCAACGGCTCGCTGGGCCAGCTCTCCTCCGGATCCAGAATCTCGACCCCGGTCGGCGTCGGCGATTCCGGCAAGATGACCGCACAGAGCCAGCGGCTCGACGCCGCCTCCACCAATCTGCAGAACGCCCTCTCCTACACGCAGGCCAGCGACAGCATCCTGAGCAACATGGGCGAGATTCTCTCGCGGATGAGCCAGACCGCCACGCTCGCCCAGGATCCGACTCTTTCGAGCGGTCTGCTGGCTGATTACCAGATCCAGTTCAAGGCGCTTCAGGACGAGCTCCGCCAGACGATCGGCGGCACCACCGCCGAGATCGGGGGAACGGCCGACATCAACTCCCCCCTGGGCTCCTACAACGGCGCCGCCCTCTACGGACCCAGCGACTCCGGCTACCAGGTGTCGCTTGGCAATTCGGCCGGGCAGTCCATCGCAATCCCTGCGGCCAATCTGCGCACCGGGGCCGTGTTGAATCTAATCAACCAGGATTCTTCCGGCAACTATGCGGTCAACGTTTCGAATGCCTCCATCGCGGATCTTTCGGCTGCAATCCAGCAGGTGGCGGGCTCCCGGGCGACGCTCGGCGCCGTGCAGGAGCGTCTGAATCTCGCCGCCACCACGAACCAGACACAGCAGACCAATCTGCAGTCGGCCATTTCCCAGATCAACGACGTCGATGTCGCCGCCGGGTCAACCGCGGTGGCCAGGTACAACATTCTCGTCCAGGTGGATGCCGCCATGCTGGCGCAGGCCAACACCAACGCCGAGGCCGTGCTCAAGCTGCTGAAGGGCTGAGCCCCGTGGCCGCGAGCGCCAGCGAGGGGAATCCCGTAGCCGCGAGCGCCAGCGAGCGGACCTGGGATCGACCATCCGCTCACCGCTAGCGTTTCAATTTGAAGAGTGGCCGAAAACGCGAGCGTAGCTGCGAGCGTGAGTCCCTCGACTTCGCCCCTCGACAAGCTAGGGGTTTTGAGCCTGTCGAAACGGCTCGGGACCCTGACCCATTCGACTCCGCTCAGGGTCATCCTGAGCCTGCCTGCGGTGAGCTTGTCGAAGCCGTCGAACGGATGAGCTTGTCGAACGGGCGAGCGGCAGGGGCATCCACTCGTTTGCACTCGCAGCTACACCTCTTCTGAAACCGACCCCGCCCGCTGGGATGCCTGATCCGATCTCCCGACCTCCGAGGCGAACGAAATGAGCTAAATCGATTCGCCCCCAGGCCGTTCATGGGGGAGGACCTTGTCCGCTGTTCCCTCCATTCCGCCGATGACCGACGAACGATTAGCCGTCTACCGCCAGGCCGCAGCCGCCATGCGGCATGGCCAGTTTGATTTCGATCTGCCGATCGGTCCGGCCGATGACGTGGGTCAGCTGGGCCTTGAACTCGGGCAGCTCGCGGAAACCCTGGAACAACGTTTCGAGCAATTCATGCTGCTGCTGCGGGTAGCCGCGAGCGCCAGCGAGCAGATCGGGGTAGCTGCGAGCGCCAGCGAGCGGGGGCTTCGTCCAAACAACGCCGTCTCCAGTTGGTGGTGCAGATTGGCGATGTCATGGATCAAGTGCCAGGAAGTGTCCGCCGTCCCGGCGGCGTTGTCACGTAATGCGTTACATCGACGGAGAGTAACTCCGTCTTTTCAATCCAGGTTCCATGGTCGCATTGTAACGCAATACGTTACATCCGTGGACGGGGGAATTGTGCCCCGGTTCGTGGCACCGGGCCGCTCGACGACTGGAATGTTCCGGCGGGAACGCCGCTCGAACGACTCGACCTCGTGGCGTTCACCCGCAGACGACCGGCTGTCGGAATGATTCCGGGGTTGATTTCGAGGTTGCCCGATGAACCGTGTTATTCTAGTTAAAATAAATGTCTTCCGTCATGGATTTGCCCAAGGACTTCGTCCGCGTGGTGGCCGACGACCGGGAGCAGCCGGGCGGCGTGGTCGACGCGCTGCAGAGTCTGCCGGGCGTTGCCCTGGAGGTGCGCCGGCTCACCTGCGGCGATTACGTGTTCGAGGGGAAGGTCGTCGTCGAGCGCAAGACCCTCGCGGATTTCGCCCGCTCGGTCGTGGACGCGCGGCTCTTCCGCCAGGCAGGCGCCATGGCCCGTTCTTCGCATCGCGCAGTCCTCATCATCGAGGCGGACGGGAGCGACCTGGCGGACACCGGATTGTCCCGCGAATCAATGCAGGGCGCCCTCATCACCGTGAGCGTCTTCTACGGGCTGGCCGTGCTGCGTTCCACCGGACCCGGCGAGACGGCCCAGCTCCTCCTCTACCTCGGCCGCCAGGCGCAGAAATATAGTCGCGGCGGATTGTCGCGTCCCGGCTATCGTCCCAAGGGCCGGCGGGCCCGGCAGCTTTTCATTCTGCAGGGACTGCCCGGTGTCGGGCCTGCCCGCGCCGCTGGATTGCTGGACCGCTTCGGATCCGTGCAGGCGGTGGCCACGGCTCCGGCGGATGAACTGGCCACCGTGAAGGGA
>CAWDQK010000025.1:0-18396 GCA_963804395.1 uncultured Verrucomicrobiae bacterium
CCTCCAGTTGGAATGCGTTCCCGTTTAGATTGATGGTGATGACCTTGTTCATGGGGCGGTGGCGTTAGGGCGTGCTACCGGGGCGGTGGCTGGCCCAGGCCTTTCACGGTCGCGTTGATTCGTTGCCAATACTCGGCGGTTTCCCGCAGCTGCTCCCGGCCCTTGGCCGTCAGTTGATAATATTTCCGGGGCGGACCGGCGTCGGATTCCTGCCACTCGTAATCGAGGAGCTTCTCGCGCCGCATCCGGCTCAGCAGCGGATAGAGCGTTCCCTCCCGGGTGGTGAACTCGGTCCCCCGGAGCTGCCGGAGAATGTCGGCGGCATAGACCTTGTCGGCCGAGATGATCTTGAGCACGAGAAACTCGAGAAGTCCGTTTCGAATGGCCGTAAATTTGTCGTCGATTCCCATCGGATATTGATTACAAGCTACCTTGTCGCTAAAAGGTAGTAGTTAGAACGAAGGCACGTCAAGCAGCAAATCAACCCCAGGTTTTGCTGGGGCGCATGTCCCGATTGACGGTGAAGCAGGCTGAAAGCTCCGCCGCCGCGGCGCGAGCAAGCGTGCACTACGGCCCGGAGACCGCCCTCAACAACCGTCGGTCGGCAGATGCACCCGTTCTGCTGCTCCAGCCGGCCGACTCCCCGTCGCCGAGCCGATGGAGGGCAGGCAAAGCGGCGGCCCGGCATTCGAATCGTCAGAAACAGCGCCGCATTGTAGCCGGCCGCGCTGAGGCCGGCCGCACCCGGCCGGGGTCGGCCGCCTTCGCGCGCGGCTCTGGCGGGCCATGGCGCCCCCGGCTACAGGTTTCTTCCCGTCCGAGCCAAAACGGGTCTTGTCGTGCGACCGGCAAAATCCCGGCTCAGGCCGGACCAAGCTTTTTCAGCGCGAAGACGTAGGCGCCCAAGGCGACGGCCCGGCTGGTGCCGAGCCGTGAAATCCCCACCCCGATGCGCGGCATCGCATCATAGCGCAGCACCCGCGTCCCTTCCGGTCCGCCGCCCGGAGCCCGGGGCACTTCAATCTCCCGGGGGCTGCCGCGGACAAATGCCGCCAGCCCGCCCGGGTCCTCGAGGTTGAAGGCCTGCGCCGTCAGCCGCCGGATCCGCCGCCCGTCCGGCGTCGCGTATTCACTGTTCAACTCTCCCACCAGCGTTGGCAGAAACACCGGCGCCGCGCCGGAAAGTCCGCCGCCGATCACCGCCAGCCCGTCCACCAGCGTCAGCGCGTTGGCCATCGCGTCGCCGGCCGTCTCGCCCAGCCGCCGGAACGCCTCGATCGCCGCCGGCCGGTCCCCGGCCTTTTCCCCCGCGGCAATCTGGTAGATCTCCTCGGGCTCGGGCGCGCTGCCCGGCGGCAGCCCCGCCCCCGCCGCATAGACGCCGCGCACTGCCCGGATGCTCGCGCCCTCCTCGGCGTTCATCGCGGGCACCAGCTTGTTTCGGAGCAGCCAGAGTTCGCCGCCGAGGGAATTGTCGCCGAGGAAGAGCTCGCCGTTCCGCACAATGCCGCCGCCGAGCCCCGTTCCGAGGGTGACGCCCAGGAGATTCTGAAACCGTTTCGGACTCCCCGCCGCCTCGAGCAGTCGGTTCACGTGGGGCAGAAACCCGCCAATCGCCTCGCCATACGTAAAAAGATCCCCGTCGTTGTTGATGAAGACCGGAATCCCGAAACTCGTCCTCCAGCATCGGGCCCAGCGCGACGCCTCCGCGAAAGCACGGCAGGTTGCCGAGGTCGCCGATGATCCCGCGCGGAAAATCCGCCGGGCCGGGAAACGCAAAGCTGATCGCCGCCGGCCGTCCGGGGCAGGATTCGTTCACCCGCCGAAACCCGTCGCTGAGGCGCCGAAGGCACTCGCGCAGGCTGTCGGGACAGGACGGCATCGTCACCGACTGGCCCACCGGTCTCCCGGCGCACATCGCGGAGAACCGGAAGTTGGTTCCACCCGCATCGAGCGTCAGCACGATGCGCTGATCATGGAGGAAACGGTCCATCGGCTGTCACTCTGCCTTTCCTGCCGCCGCCGGCCGGCCCGCGCGATAACCGTAAAGGCCATAGAATGCCACGTACGCGAACGCAAATACGGGGACGATGAACGAGGCCTGGATGCCGAGGCGGTCGGCGATCGCCCCTTGGAGTGGCGGCAGCAGCGCGCCGCCGAGGATGGCCATCACGAGCAGCGACGATCCCTGGCTCTTCAGCGCGCCCAAACCCTCGATGGCCAGCGCAAAGATGTTCGACCACATGACGGAGCAGAACAGGCCGACGCCGAGGATCGCCCACCGCGCCGTCTCGCCGGCTGACAACATTCCGGTCACCAGCAAGGCGATGATCACTGCGCTGAACAGGGCCAGCATCCGGTGCGGGCTCGATTCACCGAGAAAGAAGGCAATCAGCAGCAAGGCCAGCGGCAGGCCGTAGTGCCACACATTGGACCGGCTGCACACCTCGGCCGCGGCGGGCGCCCAACTCAAGTGGAGCGCACCGGCAATCCCGGGGAGCGAAAGCAGGAGGCCAAACGCCGCCACGGGGACCAGCACCACGAGCCCATGTTTCAGCCAGCGCCGCAGGTCGCTCAACGCGAACGCTCCCATGAAACGCCCGATCATCAGGCCGCCCCAGTAAAACGCCAGATAGCGGCTGGCCGGTTCATGCGCCAGACTGCCGAGCTTCGGCGTGCCAAGGAAATTGATGATCGCGCTGCCCACCGTTACCTCTCCCCCGACATACATGAAGATGGCCAGCATGCCCAAGGTGGTATGCGGCACCTTCAACGCGCCCCAGCCGCGCCCGATCTGACCACGGTTGGTGAACGCCGGCAGATGGGCGAACTTGAAGAAGACCGCCAGCAACACGAACACGCCGGCAAAACAGAGATACGGAATCTTGACCGATTCCGCTCCGGGCGCGTTCGGAGTCGTGAAGAACGTGAAGATCAGCCAGCCGCCAATGATCGGACCGATCGTCGTGCCAAAGGAATTGAATGCCTGCGAGAGATTGAGGCGGCTCGACGCCGTGCGCTCCGGACCCAGAATCGTTACGTACGGATTGGCGGCAATCTGGAGCATCGCGAAGCCCAGCCCCACGATGAACAGCGCGACCAGGAAGAAGGAGTAGGAGGTCAGCACCGCTGCAGGATAGAACAGGGCGCTGCCCGTCGCCGAGACCAGCAGCCCGATGATGACGCCGTTCTTGTAGCCGATGCGGTTGATCGGGTCGCCGGAGACCATGGAAACTATGTAGTAAACCAGCGAACCGATTCCGTAGGCCCCGAAGAAGGCGAACTGCACCAGCATCGCGTGAAAGTAATCCAGCGTGAACGCCTCCTTGAACCGGGGGATGAGCACGTCGTTCCACACGGTCATGAATCCCCACATGAAGAAGAGGACGGTCATGATCGCGAAGGGCCCGCGATAGGTCGGGCTTCCGCCCGGCCGGTCGGGTGATCCCGCTTGCGTAACGCTCGGGTTGACGGTCGTCATGGTGGTCTGGGTTGGCTCTTGGCTGGTTGGGGGAACGGGCATCCGCTTTCGCCGAATCCGGATGAACGCACCGCCCGGCGGTGCACTCCCGCCCGTATCGTCATGGTGCCATCACTGGCGGGGTGCAATCTCAGGTTGCAATTTGGCCGGGGCGCTGCGCGGCGCGAGCAACTGCTTGATGGTATTGCCGAGCTGGGTGACCTCATACGGTTTCGGGACCATCGCCTGGAAACCGTGGCGGCCGAAATCCGCGAGCACCGGATCGTTGGAGTATCCGCTGGACACAATGGCCGGCACGTGCGGATCCATGGCCCGGACCTGCTTGATCACTTCGCGGCCGCCCATGCCGCCCGGGATGGTCAGGTCGAGAACCAGCAGGTCAAACGGCCGCCCGGCGGCGCGCGCCTGCGAGAACACGCGCACCGCTTCAACGCCGTCGCTCACCACGGTGGCCTCCAGGCCCATCCGTTTCAGCACCGCAGCGCCCAGTTTCCGGATGCTGTCCTCATCATCCATCAACAGCACGCGGGCGGGTTGCTCGCTGGCCGGCAAGCCGCGGGACGCCCGCGCGGGCGCCGGAGACTCTGTCGTCCGGACCCCGGCCGCGGGCAGCCAGAGGGTAAAGGTCGTGCCGGCGCTCAGCCTCGATTCCACGTCGATGTATCCCTGGTGCCGCTTGACGATCGAGTAGACCGTGGCCAGCCCGAGTCCGCTTCCGGCCTTCTTGGTCGAGAAATATGGGTCAAAAATCCGCGGCAGGACCTCGGGTTTGATCCCGTGACCCGAGTCGACAATCGCGAGCCGGAGGTAGCGCCCCGCCGCGAGCGCGGACACCGTGCCGGCGGCGATTTCATCGTTGCGCAGCGAAATCCGGATGATCCCGCCATGAGGCATGGCCTCCATCGCATTCAACACCAGATTCTGGATGACCTGCACGACCTGATCCTTGTCGACATCCGCGCTCCACAACTCCGGACCGAAGTCATACTCGCAGCGCACGTTCGATCCATGGAGGATGAATTCCGTGGTCTCCCGCACGATTTCGGGCAGCGAAACGGCCACGCGCACCGGATCGCCGCCCTTGGCGAAAGTGAGGAGCTGTTGCGTCAGGTCGCGCGCCCGGATCGCCCCGCTCTCGCTGTCGCGCAGGCAGCTGCCGACCGACTCCATCACTTTCTCGTCGAGCATCGCCAGGCTGAGGTTGCCCATGATGATCGTCAGCAGATTGTTGAAATCATGGGCAATTCCGCCGGCGAGGACGCCGAGGGCCTCGAGCCGCGCGGCCCGCTGCACCTCCGCCTCCAGTTGCGCCTGGCGTTCGAGCTGCTGCCTGATCTGGGCGGTCTGCCGCCGCACGCGGCGCCGCAGCGCGGCCACCCAGGCCATCCCGAGCAGGGTGCAGCCGCCGAGGACCGCGGCGGCGGTGAGCGCCCGCTGCAGGGTCCACAATCGCGCTTTCTGATACACGCTGACATCCTGCACCGACCGCAGCTGCAACTGGAAACTGCGCGACCGCAGGGAGTCGTCGAAGATGATCCGGTAAATGCCCGTGAGCTCGAGGCCTGCGCCCACTGCGAAATCAACGGGCACCGCCGCGCGGGGCGATTCATCGAGCAAGGCCTCAAACAGCGTGTTGCCCGCTTCCAGGGTGAGCCGCGTCTGCTGACCCGGCCGGCGGATGACGTCGATCAACATTCCGCGGACCCTCACCAACCGGGAATCGAGCGTGATTGCCAGGCGCGCCGGATCATCCACCTGCGCCGGAACCGGCGAGGCAACCGTGCCGGTCTTGCGGTACGCCGCCTCCCGGAGTACCGTGCGCACGCCCTCCAGGCCGAGGATGCCCACCGCTTCGATCACATCGCCGGGCGCGAGCTCCGTGGCCTGACGGGTCAGCATCAGGAGCCCGGCATCGTCTTCCTCCACATAGACCGAGCGGCCGGGTGCCGCGTATAGCACCACGCCGGAAACCCGGACCCGGGTTAGTTCGTGGGCCGTGCTCAACTGCCGGAGGTGCTTGAGCGAACTCAGCGGCAGAGCAAAGGGATCCGGCGGCGCGTCTTCCTCGACCATCAGCGAGGCCAGCGACGGAACCCGGATCACGACTCCGGTAACCCGGCCGCTCTCGTCCGTCATCGCCTCGCAAGCGCCGCGCACCCGGATCAAGGATCCTGGCGTTGGCTGGAAGTTGACAGCGGATTTCAGCAATCCGATGAATTCGCCGGTCGGCGTCGTCACATAGATCTTCCGCGAATCGCCGTCAGACTCCGTGCGTTGGTAGAAACCGCTCAGGTCAACCATCTGGCCATCCTCCTCCCCGGTGATGGCCTCGTCATAGGTAATTCTCTTGACCGGGGGCGCACTCATCGCCCCGAGGTCCTTGAATTCTCTCAGCTCCACCGCCGGAGCGAAACCACCGCTGTAAGTGACCCCGGTCACTTGCAAATACTTGTAGCGCTGCGGGGTCTCAATCTGGTCGCGCCGATAATGAACGCGGATCCCGCCGCTGATATCCTGGAGAAAAAAGAAATCCTCGCTGGGCAGCGACCAGGTAACCGTGCCCGAAATGACAACCGGGCGGCCCTCCGCCGCTTCCTTGAGGCTCAGCTGGCGGATCTGGTTGACGCGCTCCAGGACCTCCGGGACGGCGGCGGAAGCGTTTCGGTCGCCCGGCCTTGAGCGCGCAACCCGCACGAGGCCGGAACGGAGGATCCACTGGGAACGGCGGAAGGCCGCGCGGCCAATTGCCTCGATCTCCGTCCCAACCGGGATCCGCTGTTGTTGGACCGATTGGACATCCACCTGGCCGGTCTCGTCGCGCACGACGAAGTACGAGCCGGGTTCGCTGGACATGAGGCGGCCCCGTACCCGGATCTCCTGACCGCGGTCCGCCTGAAAAAGTGCGCTGATCGGAGTAACCGGCAGATCGAAACGGTGGGAATCGCCGATCGAACTCACGATGGTGACGTCCTTCTGGTCGGCCGTAAAAACCTCAATGGTGAGCTGGGTCTTCGTCGGATCGAACAGCCCCTGGTAAAGACCGTTGATCCGAATGAAGTTGCCGGCCCATTTTGGAACGGCGTGGGGATCGTCGGGCTTCACCCAGCCGGTCACCGGCTGGTCGTCGATGATCATGAAGAGATGGACGTGATCGTCATCCGTCATTTGCTGGGCGTCAACGTAGGCCTGCGCCGTGACGTGCCGGTAATTGAAGGCGGTGACGTCGCTGACCTTCCCGGCGATGTCGAGCGGCCCGACCGGCTCGTATTCCTGCAGCACCGTCACGGTCACTGCAGCGGCATCGAGGCCTTTGACAGGAATAATCGTCCCTTCGATCCGCACGTGCTGCCCCTGACGCAGCCGGGGCGGGTTGGACGAAAGAAGGATGTAGTTGCCGACGCCGTTTTTCTCGATCCACAGGTTGCGCCAGCGGGGATCAACATAGCCGACGCGGCCTTCGATCCGCAGCGGATGCGCAATCCTTTTCTGGTCGCTTGCGAGCGCCCAGGCTTGATCTGGCTCGGTGATGGTCTCAGGGGCGACGGTCGCCGGCCCGGCCACCGGGAGTTCCGGCGCCGCCTGGCACAACATTCGGGTCAACAGCCAGCAGACGCCGAGACCGACCGCGAGCACAGAGGGGCCGATGCGATTGACGGCATGCATTTCCGTTTCGCCTGGTTAGCTGGAAACCGCCAGACCGCTCCGCGGAACGATTACCATCCGGCTGTCGATAATTGGGAACCTC
Organism: uncultured Verrucomicrobiae bacterium; assembly: GCA_963804395.1. Classification (GTDB taxonomy): domain Bacteria; phylum Verrucomicrobiota; class Verrucomicrobiia; order Opitutales; family Opitutaceae; genus Fen-1467. The sequence goes on from CAWDQK010000025.1 coordinate 7,227, forward strand.
CGGTCTGACAAAGGATAATTCGAGGTTGCAAACAATGATCCCTTCGGAACCCGCAGCAAACTGGGTGGCAGCGGGTTTGGGGCGCGAATTGAACTCCAACGTCATATCGGCGAAACCCGGTCCCTCTTCAACTCCAATATGTCCGCGGACCATGCTTCCGCATGGTTGACAGCATCCCTGCCGGCCGGCATCCCCTTGAGCTGGGCGAAGACACGGCAACGTGATTCGGGTACGGCTGCGGCACCGGTCAGCACTGTGATGATTGTGCGCCGCCCGGCCTGGGCGAGTTGCCGGCTGGGTCCACGTCCCATTTAACCCCGCTGATTGATGAACGCCCCGAGCAACGGATCGCCGCGCACCCGGTTTCGTTCATCGCCTTCACTGTCCCTGTCAGTGGCTGGTGGACTAACCTTGGCGGACCTCGTGGTCGGCGTCCTGGTCGGCTTGTGGATTCCATTCCGGATCGTCTATTTTAGTCACGCGCGCCGGATGGCGGGGGTGGATTACATGGTCGACCTGGTGGTTCTGCTGCTGGTCGCCGCCAACCTGGCCTGGCGTTGGTGGAACGCCCGCCAGGGACCCCGGACGGAATCCTGGCTTTACGGTGCTGGCTCCCTGACGCTGGATCTGCTGGTGGCCCTGCCGCTGTGCACCCTGCTCGTCTCCATCGCCGGCGACAGCGCGCGCTACACGCTGTTGGTGAAACTGCTGCTTTTGCGACGCGTTTTCTCCATTCCAAAGCTCCTGGACGAATTTACGAATCTGCACCCGGTCCTGGCGCGCCTGATCCCGCTCGGGTTTGTCGTTCCGTTGACCGTCAATCTGGTTGCCTGCGGCTGGAGCTGGATCGGCGGCGGGAGCGCAGGGTCGAGCCCCAGCCGGACGGTCAACTACGTGCGGGCGGTCTATTGGACCATCACGACCCTCACGACCGTTGGATACGGCGACATCACCCCGAAGACCTTGCCGCAAATGCTCTATGCCGCCGCCACGATGCTGATCGGCATCGGGTTCTTCGGCTATGTGCTGGGCAATGTCGCCAGCCTTTTCTCCCGGCTTGACGCCGCCCGCGAGCAATACCTCGAACTCCGCGACCGGGTTGAAACCTTCATGCAGGGCAACGATGTGCCCCCCCCGCTGCGCACCCGGGTGCGCGAGTACTACCGGTATCTCTGGCGGAGCCGGAAAGGGTGGAATGTCAGCACGGTGCTGGCCGATCTGCCGCCCAAGCTCCGCATCGAGATGGCCCTTTGTCTCAATTCTGAGATCATCGAGAAGGTCCCGATGCTGCGCGGGGCCGATCCGCGGCTCCGCGAGGAGATCGTGCTCGAACTCAAGCCGCGCGTCATCATCCCGCAGGAGGAGGTCTTCCGCATCGGCGATCCCGGGGATTCGATGTACTTCATCCAGCATGGCGAGATCGAGATCATCGCCGCCGACGGCTCGGTCCTCGCCACGCTCGGCCCCGGATCGTTCTTTGGCGAATCCGCGCTCCTTACGGCCCGGACGCGCAACGCCTCGGCCCGCGCGGCGGATTATTGCGACGTCTTTGTGCTGAAGCACGAGGCCTTCGAGCGCGTGTTGAGCCGGCACCCGGATTTCCGCCGGCAGGTCGAGGATATCGCCGCCCAGCGCACCGGCGGCAGCCGCTCGTTTCACGCGGACGCCTGATCCGGATTCAGGTCCAACCGCTGTCCGAACTGGCCTGCCCCCGAGGTCAGGCGCTGCCGGCGCGGTTGCCGGCAGACCGGAATCAGCTGCCCGCGGGCCGTTTCGCCAGCAAGCCGTGAAGGACCCGGGCCAGCTCCTCGCTCTCAAACGGCTTCGAGAGCAGGGTGCAATGCGGCAGGCTGCTGAGTTTGCGGTGGACGTTGTCGCTGCCATAGCCGGTGATGAGCACGGTCGGAAGATCCGCTCCAGCCGCGCGACATCGCAGGATCAGCTCAGTGCCGGTGAGTCCGGGCATCGTGAGGTCGGTCACCATCGCCCGGAAACGGCGCGGCGACGCCGTGACGACCGCCAGCGCCACGCTGGGATCGCCGAAGGCGGTCGGACAATAGCCGAGCTGTTCGAGCGTCTTTGCCACAAACGCGGCCACCGAGGGCTCGTCGTTAACCACCAGGATTTCCTCGCAACCGCCCCGCGGAACGGGGTCGGCCGGCGGAGTCGCCGCAGTCGTCGCGGTCGTGACTGGAAAGAAGAGTTCGAAGGTCGTGCCCTGCCCGGGCGCGCTGCGGGCGCGCAACGCGCCGTGGTGGCTGCTGACAATGCCCTGAACAATGGAGAGTCCCAGACCCGTGCCTTCACCCGGCGGTTTGGTGGTGAAAAAAGGATCGAAAACCCGCTCCAAGGTCGCCGCATCCATGCCGCAACCGTTGTCAGCGACCGTCAGGCGCAAGGCGGGGCCGGGCTGCAGGTTGGGCACCTCGCCCGCCAGGCTGTCCGAGACCGAGATCCGGTCGAGGGAAATCTCGATCCGCCCGGGGCGGCCACCGATGGCGTGCGCGGCGTTGTTGCAGAGGTTGACGACGACCTGTTGGATCTGGGTTGAGTCGGCCAGCACCCGGCCGCTCGCGAGCCGGACCACGAGCTCAACCGTGGAGGGGGTGGACGCCCGGATGAGCTTCAGCGCCTCCGCGACCGGCTCCGCGAGCTCGAGCGGCACGAGGGTGACGTTGTGCTGCCGGGAAAACGTGAGAATCTGCGCCACGAGATCCCGCGCCCGCAGGCCGGCGGCACGGATCTCGTTCAGATCGGACTGCACGGCGGCGTTGTCGCCGGCGGTGATGGTCGCCAGTTCGCAAAAGCCGAGGATGCTTGTGAGCAGGTTGTTGAAATCATGGGCGATGCCGCCGGCCAGCGTGCCCAGGCTCTCGAGCTTCTGCGCCTGCACGAGCTGGGCCTCGAGGCGGCGCCGGCGTTCGATGCCGGCGTTGAGCTCCTGCGTGCGTTCCTCGACGAGACGTTCGAGCCGGGCCTGCTCGCGCCGTTCCAGATACGACGTGACGCGCACGATCAGCCCCGCCAGGCCAATCACGCCGAGCAGATAGCCGACGTAGGCCCAGCGCGTCAGGTACCAGGGTGGCAGCACGGTGAAGCCGAGCGTCGCCTCATCGCCGGTCTCGTCGCCGGCGCGCGGACGGACGTGCAGGACGTAGCGGCCTTCCTTGAGGTGGTTGAACACGGTGGACCCGGCACCGCCGGCCGAGGCCCAGCGCGAGTCAGACCCCTCCAGCTTCACCTCGAAATCCACGGACGTCCCAAAGGGGCAGTTCGGCGCCGTGAAATGCGCCGTGAACGAATCATCGTCGAACCCGATGGGCGACAGTTCCCGTCCGAAGGAGAACTCCATGCGCCCGCTGTTCGCAAAACTCAGATCGGTGATGAGCGCGCGAAACGGGAGCGACGGTGGCGGCGGCAGCGAAGGATCGAAGCGTTCCAAGCGCCGGTCGCGGTGCATCCAGACGACGCCATTGCTCTCGCAGGTGAAATAGTACGGCTGAAACCCGGGCGGCATCTTCTCACCGAGATTGCGCCGGTGGCCACGTTCACCGGCAAACACCTGCACCGATCCGTTGGCGGTGATCCAGACGCGGCCCAGGGCGTCGCGGATGGGGCGGCCGGCAATGCCCGTCAGCCCGGGAAAATCGCGGCCAAATTGCGCGTCCGGCTCGAAGCGGCGGGTCGCCTCCACAAAATGGAGCACCTGGCCGTCAACGTTGAATCCGACCTGGCCATCGAGGGAAAACACCTGTGCCCAGCCTTCGGGAATCCCGTCCGGGCGGCCGAAACGTCTCAACCGCGGGGTGGCCTTCGTTCACCCGGATCCGCGCCAGCCGGGCGTTGCCCTGTTCGATCCAGCTGGATCCGTCGGCGTCGGTTTCGACATTGTAGGGGCTTTCGAGGTCCGGCGCCGGAATCCGTTCAACCTCGATCCCGCCGGGCGTCGGCCGCAACCAGCCAACCTCGCGCGCCGCCGCGTACAGCCAGCGCCCGTCGCGCGGCGCGGCTTCGAGGATGCGCAGGTTGCTGGAATCGGGCGCGAACGGGATCCAGCCGCGGTCGGTGCGCGTATAGGCGCCGCGCTCGGTGGTGGCGACCGGCACGCCGAACACGGTGTAAAAGGCAAAGACAAAATGCTGGCCGGGCGGAGAATCGACTTCAAATCCACTGAGGCGTCCGAACGGATCGTAAACGGCGCGGTGCATGTTGCCGTCGGCCATCAGCCACAGCCGCCCGTCAAACCGATAGGGATGGGCCGTGGACAGCCGGGTCGCCACCATCGGCTCGAAGTAGGACACGCGGGACGGGAACTCCACGCGCACGAGGCCCTCGCCGAGCAACCCGACGATCGCCCCGCCGGTGCTGCAAAGCAGCTGGATGTGGTTGAGCTGCTGGTCCAGCGAATGATCGAGCACCTCCACCGTCCGGCCCCGCCGGTCGAAGAACACGAGACCAAAGCTTTCGACCGCGGCGGCATAGAGTCCGCCGGCCGTTTCGCAGAGCGCGTTGATCCGGGCGCTCTCGTCCAGGTGGCCCGTGTTGGAGAATGGCTGCATCACGGCGCCGTCGAACCGCTGCAATCCGCGCCCATACGTGCCGACCAGCAACTCGTCCGGGCCGAGCCGCACGGCGCTGGTCGTGGTGTCGCGCGCCGAAATGTCGGCCCGGAACGCGACCGGCTCCGCCGCCCGTCCTGAGAGCCGCCAGAGACGGCCGTTCGTCCGGTCGCTCATATAGAACGCGTCACGCCAGCGAAACACGTGTTCAATGGTGTCGGCCCGGCCCATCACCCGCGCGGTCTGGCCGGGACGCCAGGCCACGAGCGCCCCGCTGTCGCCGTGCCAAAACCAATCGTCGCCGATCTGGAACACGGTGTGCAGGAAGGGGACCTCCGCCGAGTTGCCGGCCGTGCTCGGGGCGACAAAGCGCAGGCGCCAGCGGCCGTCCGACCCGAAGGCCACTCGGGCGAATCCGCCCGCCACGCCCATGTAGATCGTGCCATCGTGGTCAACGGCGACCGTCCTTGCGGCCGACGACGGGTCGTCGGCTGCCTGTTGAAAGCGTTCCCAGCGGACACCGTCGCCGATGGCGATCTGCGGGCCGGCGACCAGCAGCAGCCGGCCGTCCGGCAATACGTGAAGATCGGTGGGCGGCGCATCCAGCCCGAGCGACTGGTAGGTGCGCACTTCAAAGTGGGGCGCGCCGGCTTCAATCAGTCCCGGCGCCGCGCTGTCAATGTAATGGGCCTGGGCATGCGCCACCACGGTTCCCATCACGCCAACCGTCAGTCCGAGCAGCCAGCGCAGCACCGTCCCACGCAATCCAACAACTCGGGGCGAAGCGCGGCGAATCAACTGGGCGGAAGCCGGGTAAGTCACGGTGACGGGGAAATCTGATTCGATGGCGGGCGGAGTCTGCCACCTGAACCGTTCAAGATGCTCGAATTGGCGGCATTGGCAATTCCAGTATGGTACTCTGACGCGCCGGGAGTGCATCTCCGGATTGACGGTAGCTAGGGTGATCTTTGGACGTAGCGCAGGCTTGCTCGCGCCGCAGCGGCGGAGCTTCCAATTTGCATCCCCCGACAATTCGGGAGATGCGACCGCGCGCCGGCCGGTGGTTCTCAGCCGCCGGCAATGACCCGCCAGGCCTCCCGCAGCGATTCCGGCAGACTGTAGAGATCCATCGCCGTGATCAGCAGCACGCTGCCCCACCCCGCAATCATCAGGATCCAGCCGTTGGCCCACGGTCCCATGATCCGGCGGGAGGACGTGAAATACATCAGGGGAAACATCGCAAACGGCAGGATCAGGCAGAGGATCACCTGGCTGAGGTTGACGAGATCCGTGACGCCGCTGTTCCCGCGAATGCTGATGATGAAGATGGCGGGCAGCACGGCGAGGGTCCGGGAGAGCATCCGCCGCACCCACGGACGGATGCGCCAGTTCATGAATCCCTCCATCACGACCTGCCCGGCCAGCGTGCCGGTGATGGTGCTGCTCTGCCCGCTGGCCAGCAAAGCCACGGCGAACAGCGTGCTGGCCAGCGTCGTTCCGAGCAGCGGCGCCAGGGTCAGATGCGCGATCCGGATCCAGTCGCTGTCCAGACTGAACGTCACCACCTGGCCGCCCGCCACCGTGACGCTGTCCTTGCCGTAGAACACGAGGGCGGCCAGCACGAGGATCGCCGCGTTGACGAAGAACGCGATCGTGAGCGCCACGACCGAATCGATGGTGTTATAGCGAATGGCGTCGCGAATCGACTGGTCATCACGGCGGACGTTGCGCGTCTGCACCAGAGCCGAATGGAGGAACAGATTGTGGGGCATCACGGTCGCCCCGATCATGCCGATCGCCACCACCAGCATTCCCGCCGAGCGAAAGCCGGGGTGCACCAGCGCCCGCCCCATTTCCAGCCAGCTCGGCTGCATCTGCGGCAACACAAAGATCTCGATGAAATAGGAGACGCCGATGGTCGCCACAAAGATTCCGATCATCGCCTCGATCCGGCGCATGCCCAGACCCTGCAGCCCCAGCAGCAGCAGCACGTCGGCGGCGGTGATGAGGATCGCCCAGGCGATCGGGATGTGAAACAGGAGGTTCAGGGCCACCGCGCTGCCCAGCGCCTCGGCCAGGTCGGTGGCCGCGATTGCGATCTCCATCGCAATCCAGTTGGGCCAGCGGCTCCACCCGGGGAAATACTCCCGGCAACACTGGGCCAGATGCCGGCCGGTCGCCACCCCAGCCGGGCCGAGACCACCTGGAGAATCACCGCATACAGGCTGGCCAGGGCCACCACCCAGAGCAGACCGTATTTGAACTGCGCGCCGCCGGCCAGGTCGGTGCCCCAGTTGCCCGGATCCATATAGCCGACGCTGACCAGGATGGCCGGCCCGACGAAACGCCCGCCACTGCCGCCAGAAACCCGCCTGCTGCTCCGGCACGTTCACTGTTCCGTGCAACCCCTCCAGGGACGTACTCCGGGGTGCCGCCGGGACCCCGCCGGGCGCGGCCGCGTCCGGCGACGGCGCGGTCGGCGGGTCGGCAGGCGATGGTTGTCGGATCTTCAAACTGTAGCCTGAGCTACAAAATGTGGACCGCTTGTCAACGGGTTTCCTCCGGAACGCCGGAACCTGCCTCCGGCGAGCGGCCGCTTGAATCTTGCCCCGCCCCGGGCCGGCCCGCGGAGAAACCGGGTTGAAAATCGGACGCAACGGACGCTTCGTTGGCGATCGCCATTTCCCGCCTGCCGGTCAGCGTTTGGCTATCTGCGATCGGCGATCCGCATTCCCCTCCGCCGCTCCGCGATTGCCCCCGGAAGATGGCTGATCGACAATCGTTCGTCGTGAATCAACCATCGTAAATCGCCGCCGCCCGTGCCCGAAATCCTCCAAATCACGCTCTTCACCCTCGGGATCGCGCTCCTGGGAACCCTGCTGATCCTGCCGCCCGGAATCGCGCTCGCCTGGGCGCTGGCGCGCCGCCGCTGGCCCGGCAAGGCGTTGGTCGAGACGATCGTGGCGCTCCCGCTCGTCATCCCGCCGGTGGCGACGGGCCTGGTCCTGTTGAAACTCTTCGGGCGCCACGGCTTCCTGGGACGATTTTGCGAGCACGTCTTCGGCGTGGAAATCGTCTTCACGTGGCGGGCGGTCGTCCTGGCCACCGGCGTGATGGCGTTTCCGCTGCTGGCGCGTACGGCGCGGGTCGCCTTCGAGGAGGTGCCGGGCCGCCTGGAAGACGTCGCGCGCACGCTCGGCGCCGGTCCGGGCCGCGTGTTCTTCACGATCACCGTTCCACTCGCGCGGCGCGGGCTCACCGCCGGGTGCGTCCTCGCGTTCGCCCGCGCCCTCGGGGAATTCGGAGCCACGGTGATGGTCGCCGGCATGATTCCCGGCCAGACCATCACGCTGGCGCTCGGCATCTACCATGACGTCCTGCTCGGGCACGACGCCGCGGCGTTCGGCCTGCTGGCGATCTCGGTCACGCTCGCGTTCGCCGCCGTGGCGCTGAGCGAGTGGCTGCTGCGGAGGCACGCGCCATGACCCTCGCCCTGCAGGGAGTCCAGTGGCGCGCCGGCGGTTTCACGCTCGCCGTCGACGCCGAGTTCACCGCCCGGGCCACCGGCCTCTTCGGTGTCTCGGGCGCCGGGAAGACGGCCCTGGTGGAGCTCATCGCGGGCCTGCGCCGGCCGGCCGCCGGCCGTATTTGTCTTGATGATACAGTACTGGTCGACGTCGCCGCCGGCGTCTCGCTTCCGCCGGAGCGGCGCCGGATCGGCTATGTGCCGCAGGACGGCGCCCTGTTTCCCCATCTGAACGTCGCCGGCAACTTGCGCTTCGCCGAACGGCGGGCCGGGGCGGCCGGAGCGGCCTTTGCCCGCGGCCATGTGTGCGCGGTGCTCGGCATCGGCGCGCTGCTGGCGCGCCGGGTCACGGACCTGTCCGGCGGCGAACGCCAGCGGGTGGCCCTGGCGCGGGCGTTGGTTTCCGCGCCGCGGCTGCTCTTGCTCGACGAGCCGCTCGCCGGCCTCGACGATTTGCGCAAGGAGGCGATCCTGCCCTACCTGCAGCGGATCGGCGATGAGTTTGGCCTGCCGATGATCTACGTCAGTCACGCGGCGCGGGAGGTGATCGCGCTCTGCGACGCCATGGCCGTGCTCAGTGACGGCCGCCTGCTCCAGCACGGGCCGGTCGAGGAGATCTTCCGCCGGCCGGCCGGCCCCGAGGTGGCCCGGATTGTTGGCGTGGAGACCGTCCAGCCGGCACGCCTGGTCGAGGTGCACGACGGACTGGCGACGGTGATGCTCGGCCCGGTCCGGCTGTCGGCGCTGGCGGCCGGCCTGCCTCCGGACACGACGGCCGTCCTCGTGAGCATCCGGGCAGAGGATGTCATCCTGCTGAAGGACGCCGCCGCGGTGCAGACCAGCGCGCGCAATCATTTTTCCGGCACCGTGCGCGCGATCGTCCCCACCGGCCCGACCCTGCGCATTGAGCTCGACTGCGGTTTCCCGCTCGTCGCCGTGTTGACCCGCCAGTCGGCGGACGAGCTTGGCCTGGCGGTCGGCGAACGCCTCGGCGCCCTGGTGAAGGCCCCGAACGTCCACCTCATCCCCCGCGGATAGCGGGCCCCAAAAGATGGGCGCATCCAGCACTGGCGCGCGAGCAAGCGGCCGGGGGCGTCGCGCCCACGGTCTTCCGGGTTTGGCTTGACCTTCATTTTGGCCGTTCCGAAAGGATTCTCGCAAAGAACCCGTGCTTGGCCTGCCAGTAGTCAGCCGGGCCGTTCCTTGCGTGGGCGAGCTTCAAAGCATTGTACTCGGCGAGGGCCGGCCGATTCGCGATGAGATAGTCTCGGAGGTACACCAAAAGGTCCGCGTCGGATTCCCTGACGGCCATCTGAATGCCCACGGGAAGCTCGTACGTGACGTCGTCGCCGAAGCTCGCAAACTCCGGCGTCCAATTCTCCTGCTGCTTGATGGCGAAATGCTGGCTGAGGATCTCCCGGGCGGCCGCGAACCGGGCGGCGGGCAGACGCAGCGCCACATCGACATCTCCTTTCGTGATCGCCCCCGGCACCGCGGTCCCACCGATGTGATCAAGGGCCGCGCCCGGCAACACCGCGGCCAGCCGCGGCGCGAGCCGCGCCAGGACGCGCTCCACCGCAGGAAGCAGGTCATCCGTCTTTTTGAGAGCCATTGCGGGCACGGTGGTTTTTCGACGCGAACAAGTGGCCATTTGGCCGGATTCGTGGGGTCTGATCCAGATATTTCAGGAGGTCGTTTCAGGGCTCCCCGGGCCGATCGGATGCGCGGGGTCTAATTGTCGGAAAACATCTTGGAGATCAAGGCCGGAGTGCCCCGGGCGAAGTTTCTTCGCGAATTCAGGCCCGCGAAATGCCTCCGGTCTTTCATTCTGTTGGCCGGCCAAATGGCCACTCGCCGTTTCGACGGCTTCGACAGGATCCCATTCGACGGGCTCAGGGTCTCCGACACCGCAAGCAGGCTCAAGGCCTCGAACCTGTCGAGGGGCTCACGCTCGCAGCCACGGGCGCAATCACCCGCTGGCTTGGGATCTGCGTCATCTGCGGTATCTGCGGTTGAAATGAACCGGAACTGATCCGCAGATCGCGCAGAGGGCGCCGACGTGTGCCACCGCGGGAACGCCCAACGCCAGCTGGATGCCTGCGCTACGCTCGCACAGGCTTCCGGAGCTGCGGCAAAGCCCTAATCCGACGATTTCTTCCACGCCTCCCCGGAGTCCTTGGGCGGCCGCCAGGAGGGCTTTAGCCAATGCTCATCCTTCTCGTGGTCCGGGGGCGGAGGCGGCTTGACATCCGGCGGCCGAACGGGTCGCTGAGCCTCGTTCTTCCGGGTCCGCGGCCAAAGCCCGCCGCCGCGTCGGATCAGATTTCGGAAGTCCCAGAACATGTGCCCCCAGATCCTCGCCACTGCCCGGCAAAGCGCCACTCAAAACTCCGCCGCCCGCCCAACCGGGTGTCCGGGATAGGCCCGCCCGGTCCGAAGACCGGACGAGGCCCCCCACAGAACCGGACGAGCGCAATTAACGCATCCGGTTCCTCAGGCTGTGGATTCGATTACAGGTAAGAGTGAACAATACGAGCTGGGGCCAGCGGCAGGCTTTCGAGGAGAGCCGCAAACTGCTGCCAGTTCCGGCATCGTCCTCGATTGCGTCGGTTCAACCAGTACAGCCACACCCGTTCCACCTCCGTGCGCAGCTTGGAGAGCATGCGGAAGTTGAACGTGATTCCATAGTAGGCATCGTGGCCTCTTAACTTGGCGTTGAGCGCGCCCTGCTGTTCCTTCAAGCTCAAGTGTCGGTTTTCGCGACACCATTGCTTGATCGCATCAAGCGTGCGCGTGAACCGCTTGCAGGCGGTCTTCGGCATCACCACGTTGTATCCCCGGCGCGTTTTGCCCCAGTAGAGCGTGAACCCAAGGAAGTCGAACGTCCCTGGGCCACCCGAGGGGCCTCCCCCATTGAACGGAGGGCGCTTGAACGGCACCAACCGCGTCTTCTCAGCATTGATCTTCAGGCCGAACCGCGCGAACCGTTTGTCGATCACGCGCATGACCTTCTGGGCGTCCTCCAATCGCTCGAAGCCCATGATAAAATCATCGGCGAGCAATACGTACTCGTCGGCGCCACAAA
>CAWDQK010000026.1:0-114206 GCA_963804395.1 uncultured Verrucomicrobiae bacterium
CAAAAATCGAAAGCTCGGCTGGGTGAGGGAGCGGAAAGCGGATTGTTAGCTTTTCGCCGCTTGTGAGTACCGCGGGTGTACAGGCGAGCTTATGCTCGCGGTTCGCTTTGGCCCGTTGCGCGCGCCGTGAATACGGAGATGGTAATAGCTGCTGCCACTAACGCGACGCCCGGCGTGGGCCCGGCTAGCTCGATGACTGCGGTGAACGCGTTGCGCACGACAACTCCATTTTATCCGCGGACCGGTTTATCCCGCGGACCGGCTTGTCCAGCCACTCCGTAGTCACGCCCACCAGAATGCGCCCAGCAGCGACGCCGCCTCGCGCTCGACGCTCTGCAGCACTTGCTCGGCAAATGCCTGGTCGGGCGAGACCGTGACGGCCGCGATCAGCCCGCGCTGCCACAGATCCTGATAATCGATCTCCGCCACCGCGACGTTGAATTCGTCGCGCAGGCGGTCTTTCAGGCTCTTGACCACATGCCGCTTGTCTTTGAGCGAGTGCGAGTCGTCGAGCCGCAGCTCGAGGGTCAGAACGCCGATGGACGGGCATCGAGCCGGTCTAGAGCGAAAGCTTCGTGGCGCGACGCGCTCCGTCGCGAACGCTTCGATAACGTCGCCGGGCTTGATGTCGTTGAAGTTCGCGAGCGAGATGCCGCACTCGAAGCCCGGCACTTCACTTCGCTGGCGTCGTTCTTGAAGCGCTTGAGCGATCGATCTTGCCGGTGTGGATCACCACGTTGTCGCGCAGCAGGCGCACCTGGCTGTCGCGCGGATCGCGCCATCCTGCACCATAGCAGCCGGCCACCGTGCCGACCTTGGTGATGCGGAAGACTTCCCGCACTTCGGCGCGGCCCTTGTAGACTTCCTTGAACACCGGATCGAGCATGCCGGTCATGGCGCGCTTGATCTCGTCGGTCAGTTCGTAAATGATCGTGTGCAGGCGGATGTCGACCTTTTCCTGCTCGGCCAGCGGCCTGCGCGTTGCGCTCCGGCCGCACGTTGAAGCCGACGATGATGGCGTTCGACGCCGACGCCAGCAGCACGTCGGTTTCGGTGATGGCGCCGACGCCGGCGTGCATCACGCGGATGCGCACCTTGTCGGTGGAAAGCTTCTGCAGCGTGTCGGAGAGCACTTCGGCCGTACCGCCGACGTCGGCCTTGAGGATGATGTTGAGATCCTTGATCTCGCCTTCCTTGAGCTGATCGTGAACTGATCGAGCGTGATGCGGTTGGTCTTGGCCATGGCCGCTTCGCGCGCCTTGGCTTCGCGGTAGATGACGATCTGCTTGGCCTTGGCGGTATCGGTGACCACCTGGAAGCTGTCGCCGACTTCGGGCAGCGATTCCAGACCCGAGGACTTCGACCGGCATGGACGGCTCGGCTTCGCGGATCGGCTCGCCGCGATCGTCGAACATGGCGCGCACTTTGCCGAACACCGAGCCGCAGATGAAGTAATCGCCGACGCGCAGCGTGCCGTTGCGCACCAGCACGGTGGCCACCGGACCGCGGCCGCGATCGAGCTTGGCTTCGAGCACGGTGCCCATCGCCGGGACGCGCCGGGATTGGCTTTGAGATCCTGGATATCGGCGACCAGCAGAATCATTTCGAGCAGCAGATCGAGATTCGTCTTTGGCTTGCGCCGAGACCGGCACCATGACGACGTCGCCGCCCCAGTCTTCGGCCAGCAGGCCGCGATCGGCGAGCTGCTGTTTGATGCGTTCCGGCTGGGCGTCGGGCTTGTCGATCTTGTTGATGGCGACGATGATCGGCACCTTGGCCGCTTTGGCGTGATCGATGGCTTCGAGCGTTTGCGGCATGACGCCGTCGTCGGCGGCGACCACCAGAACCACGATATCGGTGACCTTGGCGCCGCGGGCGCGCATGCGGGTGAACGCTTCGTGGCCGGGCGTATCGATGAAGACGATCTTCCGGCCGTTCTTTTCGACGTGATAAGCGCCGATGTGCTGGGTGATGCCGCCGGCTTCTCGGCCGGCGACGTTGGCGACGCGGATGGCATCGAGCAGAGAGGTTTTGCCGTGATCGACGTGGCCCATGATGGTGACCACGGGAGGCGCGCGTTGACGCGATCCGTCTCGTCTTCGGTCTGCTCGATATCCTGCGTGGTTTCTTCTTCGTAGCTGACCTTGTTGGTGGAAGCGCCGAACTCGCGCGCCAGATCTTCGGCCAGTCTTCACGTCCAGCGTCTGGTTGATGGTGGCGAAGATCTTCTTGTCGACCAGCTTCTTGATGACCAGATTGGCCTTTGACGCCGAGCTTTTCGGAAAGCTCCTTGACGGTGATTAGCTCCTGCCCCAGAAACTCGCCCCCGAAATCGTATTTGCCGATTTCCTTCAGGCGGACGTCGGTCTTCCGGAGGAGCCTGCCCAGGCTGGTGTCGTAATACTCAAGCTGGGCGTCGTGCTCCAGGAGATCGGCCGTCCGGAGATAGCCAAGGTCGTTCAATTCAAGTCCCGGCGAGCGCCAGTCCGCGCCGACGTAATACCGCCACCGGCCGTTGTTGTCCTTGCCGACCTGAACATTGCCTCCCGTGCCGTCGAGGTGCGTGGCGCCATCCTCGATCCCCAGATAGGAGGCGTCGGGTCGCTGATAATTGTGCACGGAGTCGAGCATCAGCGAGCGGATGGCATCGGGCGAGCCGTCCACGCGGCTGGCGATTCCTTGTAGCTTCAGATAATAGGTGCGGTCGCCCCAGTACTGGAGCAGGTCGAGTCCGCCGGTGTAGGCATGTTCAGGAAGATAATCGATGGCGTCATCGTGGATGCTGCGGGCGGTGGCCGTGAAGATCCCGCCGATCACGGAGTTCCCCTTGTCGATGTCCTGCTGGACCCGGGCAACGGTGTAGCTCGTCAGCGGCGCGACGGCCTGCTGGCGCTCGACCCCGTTCTCGGTGACGTCGGCCGCGGCGCGATCGGTGAACCCCTGGATGACGCCAATCGAAAGACCGTCGGGGGTCTTGCCCGTCAGCTTCGCGGCGCCGAGGATCCGCGTGCTGGTCGGCGCATCCGTGAACCCGTCGGCCGGGGCATCGAAGGTCGGGGCCTGTCCGATCCGGCGCGAGTAGAACATGACATCATCACCGATTCCGTAATCGAAGATATTCCGTCCCTCCAGGAAGAAGGGCCGCTTCTCCGCGAGGAATGTCTCATAGGTGGTGAGGTTGATCTGGGAGGGGTCGGCTTCCACCTGGCCGAAATCCGGATTCACCGTCAGGTCGGCGGTGAGATTGCTGGCGAGCCCGATCTTCGCATCAAGGCCGCCTTCGAAATTGGTTTTGGCGTCCGCCCGGTACGGATTGCCCTCCTGCGGCGCCGAGGTCGCGTATTTAATGAGAACGTACGGCAGCAGCTCGATGCGGCGTGAGGGCGGCAGGTCCCGGATGCCGTGCAGCTCGCCGAACGAATACACGAACCCGGGACTGTCCATCGGCAGCAGCTGCCAGTCGCTCTCCTCCTGGTAGCGGTTGATCCATCGCCAGCAGTGGAGCCCCCAGACCTGCTCCTTCTGGCTGCCATAGCGCAGCTGGCTGAAGGGAATGCGAAGCTCCGCGGTCCAGGCGTCCTTCTCGACCCCAACCTTTCCGTCCCAGACTGCGTTCCAGTCGAGGTCAATGCCGTCGTTCCGGAGGATCAGGTCGATCTTCGCGCCCCCCGACGTGATGTCGAATTCGAACCCCGTGCGCTTGTCGAAGTAGCTGTCGAAATTCACCCCGACGATGTCGCCGGTGAATTCGTCGCGCTTGCCTCGCAGCCGCGGCTGTTTCGCCAACTCGGAATCGAAGGCCCGGATGGCCACGTAGAGGTACTGGTCGTCGTAGAGAATCTTGAATTGCGTCGGCTGCGACCCCGGCTGGCCCTCGTGCGGCTCGCGCTGGGTAAAATGGTCCTGCCATTCGCCCTGGGTTGCCCAGCAGGGGTCGTCGAGCTTCCCGTCGATCTTCGGCGGAGGGCCGGCGAGTCGTGTCACCTGATAAACCCGCTTTGGCAGCACGTCTTTCCGGACCGGCGCGGGCTGGTCCTGGGCGCCGGCCGCGAGGGTCAGGAGACTCGTCATGAGGACTGCAGCCACGACAAGCTGGACCACGGGCAAACGGCGCGGCGCGGCGGCTCGGATCGATAGGCGGTTGGCGTCGGCGTGGCGGCCGGATTGTTTCATGGGGTGGGGCGTGCCGGCCGGGGCGCCAGCGTACGCTTTATATCTTAGCGGGGCTTGAGACTCCATGGGCAAGACCCAAAGCAATCCCAACCCGCAAATCTCGTCGCGCGACGCGCCCTCGGAGCCGGACGCCAGCTCCGCCGCCACGGCGCGAGCCAGCCTTCGCTGAGGCTCCGGCTCGGCACGCGGCTCCGCTACAAGATCGCCTGCGTAGCGATGCGGCTCTCCGCGGGGAATCGAACGGGAATATTATGGAGACGCGACGCCCTCGTCGCGTCCGTCTCTCGAAAACGCGACGAGGGCGTCGCGTCCCCAACACGGACTCCGCCAAGATGGCGCAGCCATTACATTCCAGCAACGCGGAGGACGAAGGCCGACACGCTGCTGCTGGGGGTGATTGTCAGAACCGCACAGAGCAGCCCCATATAAGAAACATAGCCATCGGAAAACAGAGAAACTTATCTAACGTTATTGAGTCGCAATCTATTTGCGGCGTGTTTGCCACATTGGCATAAACAGAATTCTTAAGCCCGTTTCTAGGCCTCCTCTGCCCCTTCGCACTTGGTTCCTTCAAGGCACGGTCGCGTGCCCTAATCTCATGATCTCATCCAGCCAGCAATGCGGGAATGTCATTGACACCAACGAGTCCGGGTTGATTTTTTTCATGTAATTTTCTACCTTATACACCGGTTTTGAACGGCAGTATTAAGACTTATAACAGTCTCCTTTGTATGAAACTTCCCCGTCTTTTGAGGAATGTTGGAGTCATTGGCCTTTCTATTCTTTCGTTTGCCTCCGTGGCCCGATCGCAAGTATCGTCGGCATGGATCGGTGGAAGCGCAGAGTGGAGCGACCCCAGCCAGTGGGCACCAAGTGCCTATTACCCCAACAACGGCAATGGAGGCAATGTCTTTGACGTCACGATCAACAGCGGCGCGGCCACGTTGAGCGAGCCGATCGCAATTCAGAATCTGAGTTTTAATGGCGGTACCATCGTGAGCGACGGGTACGCTCTGACACTGGCGGGCAGTTCCTCTAGTTGGTCCGGAGGCACGTTTGCCGGTACCGGAGTACTTATGGTCGCGTCCGGTGCGACTCTGAACCAGGGAAACACGACCTACCTCGATGGCGGCTACACGCTCGCCAATACCGGCATGGCCAACATCACCGGCACGCTGTATTCGGGTAACGGCAACAGCTCGCCCAATACGATCACGAACTCCGGCACGCTGAACGTTTCCGGAACGATCACGGAGAATGTGGCCCCGTTGACGTTGACGAACAGCGGAGCGATCAACCTCAGCGATGGCGCGCAGATTTCCGGTCCAAACTCGACCTTGACGAACACGGGGACGATACAAAAGAACACGGGAACGGGGACGGCTTCGATCTGGGCTGGCGGTTCCTTTGGCAATTCCTCGGGCACGATCAGCGTCTCCTCGGGCACGTTGAATCTCGGGTTCAACGGGGCGATCGGCGGCAATTACGAAGCGGATTCCGGAGCGTCGCTCGGTTTCAACCAGGGCACGTTCACGATGGGCACGGCGTCCTTCAAGGGAGATGGTTCCATCGCTCTGACGGGCGGGACGCTCGATCTAAACAATGCGACGGCCGACTATACGGGTCTGACCCTGGCTGGTGGCGACATCACGGGGACCGGCACGATGCAGGGCACGATCAACTGGACGGGAAGCACGTTCTCGGGGACGGGAATTGCGACGATCAACACAACGGCCGCACTGAACCAGAGCGGGACGACCTTCCTCAATGGCGGTTTCACGCTTGCCAATGCCGGCACTGCGAACATCGCCGGCACGCTGAATTCGGGCGCTGGCGACACGACGGCGAACGCGATTACCAATTCCGGCACGCTCAACCTCTCCGGTACGATCGCGGAGAACACAGCTGCCTTCACCCTGACGAACAGCAGCACCCTGAATCTTGAAGGTGGCGCACGAGTCTCGGGTCCGAACTCGACGTTGACAAACGAAGCCACAGGCACGCTCAATCAGAGCGGCACGACGTACCTCGATAGTGGTTTCACGCTGGCCAATATTGGCACGGCAAATATCGCCGGCACGCTGTATTCGGGTAACGGCAACAGCTCGCCCAATACGATCACGAACTCCGGCACGCTGAACGTTTCCGGAACGATCACGGAGAATGTGGCCCCGTTGACGTTGACGAACAGCGGAGCGATCAACCTCAGCGATGGCGCGCAGATTTCCGGTCCAAACTCGACCTTGACGAACACGGGGACGATACAAAAGAACACGGGAACGGGGACGGCTTCGATCTGGGCTGGCGGTTCCTTTGGCAATTCCTCGGGCACGATCAGCGTCTCCTCGGGCACGTTGAATCTCGGGTTCAACGGGGCGATCGGCGGCAATTACGAAGCGGATTCCGGAGCGTCGCTCGGTTTCAACCAGGGCACGTTCACGATGGGCACGGCGTCCTTCAAGGGAGATGGTTCCATCGCTCTGACGGGCGGGACGCTCGATCTAAACAATGCGACGGCCGACTATACGGGTCTGACCCTGGCTGGTGGCGACATCACGGGGACCGGCACGATGCAGGGCACGATCAACTGGACGGGAAGCACGTTCTCGGGGACGGGAATTGCGACGATCAACACAACGGCCGCACTGAACCAGAGCGGGACGACCTTCCTCAATGGCGGTTTCACGCTTGCCAATGCCGGCACTGCGAACATCGCCGGCACGCTGAATTCGGGCGCTGGCGACACGACGGCGAACGCGATTACCAATTCCGGCACGCTCAACCTCTCCGGTACGATCGCGGAGAACACAGCTGCCTTCACCCTGACGAACAGCAGCACCCTGAATCTTGAAGGTGGCGCACGAGTCTCGGGTCCGAACTCGACGTTGACAAACGAAGCCACAGGCACGCTCAATCAGAGCGGCACGACGTACCTCGATAGTGGTTTCACGCTGGCCAATATTGGCACGGCAAATATCGCCGGCACGCTGTATTCGGGTAACGGCAACAGCTCGCCCAATACGATCACGAACTCCGGCACGCTGAACGTTTCCGGAACGATCACGGAGAATGTGGCCCCGTTGACGTTGACGAACAGCGGAGCGATCAACCTCAGCGATGGCGCGCAGATTTCCGGTCCAAACTCGACCTTGACGAACACGGGGACGATACAAAAGAACACGGGAACGGGGACGGCTTCGATCTGGGCTGGCGGTTCCTTTGGCAATTCCTCGGGCACGATCAGCGTCTCCTCGGGCACGTTGAATCTCGGGTTCAACGGGGCGATCGGCGGCAATTACGAAGCGGATTCCGGAGCGTCGCTCGGTTTCAACCAGGGCACGTTCACGATGGGCACGGCGTCCTTCAAGGGAGATGGTTCCATCGCTCTGACGGGCGGGACGCTCGATCTAAACAATGCGACGGCCGACTATACGGGTCTGACTCTGGCTGGCGGTGACGTCACTGGCACCGGCACGATGCAGGGCACGATCAACTGGACGGGAAGCACGTTCTCGGGGACGGGAATTGCGACGATCAACACAACGGCCGCACTGAACCAGAGCGGGACGACCTTCCTCAATGGCGGTTTCACGCTTGCCAATGCCGGCACTGCGAACATCGCCGGCACGCTGAATTCGGGCGCTGGCGACACGACGGCGAACGCGATTACCAATTCCGGCACGCTCAACCTCTCCGGTACGATCGCGGAGAACACAGCTGCCTTCACCCTGACGAACAGCAGCACCCTGAATCTTGAAGGTGGCGCACGAGTCTCGGGTCCGAACTCGACGTTGACAAACGAAGCCACAGGCACGCTCAATCAGAGCGGCACGACGTACCTCGATAGTGGTTTCACGCTGGCCAATATCGGCACGGCAAATATCGCCGGCACGCTGAATTCGGGCGCCGGAAACACGACGCCAAATACGATCAGCAATTCGGGCACGCTCGATCTCTTTGGGGCGATCAACGAATCATCTGCTCCATTCACGCTGAACAACTCCGGGAGCCTGAACGTCAGGGACGGGACCCAGATTCTGGGGCCGACCTCTTCGTTGGTGAACGTCGGTGTCGTGCAAAAGACGATCGGCTTTGGCGAGGCCAGCATTTTCGTTGGCGGGTCGTTGGACAATTCCGCCGGGTCGATCTACGTCTCTTCTGGCACGCTGGACCTCGGGTTCAATGGTGTGATTACCGGACGCTATGCAACGGATCCCGGTGGTACCTTGAATTTCAATCAGGGCTCATTCACGCTCGGCATGCACTTGTTTGAGGGGGCCGGCACGATCGCGCTCACTGGCGGCGATTTCACGCTTTCCGGCACTCCGGACCTCACGAATCTCAATTTCTTCGGAGGCACGATCTCGGGAGACTTCAGCCAGCCTGGCGACTTCACGCTTGCGGGAAGCACATTGGCCGGCAACGCGACAATCGGCCGCAATTTCAACATGTCGGCCGGAATGCTGACCGGCACGGTGACTCAGGCTGGCGACATCAACTGGTCGGGCGGTGTGATTTCCAACGCAACGACCACGACGGTGCCCGCCGGACAGTCGTTGAATCAAGGCAACACAACGGGCCTTTCCGGCGGCAGCACGCTGATGAACAAAGGTACCGCCAACATTTTTGGGACGCTTTTTTCCGGGTACAATGGCGACGCGACTCCGAACACGATCAACAACGCGGGCACACTGAATCTCGGTGGGGCGATTCTTGAAGGTACACCGTACTACGGCACGGCATCTTGGTTTGCCTACCCGTACGGCTCAGCTGCCTTTGTACTCAACAATTCCGGGACGATGAACCTCTCGGAAGGGTCGAGTATTAGTGGCAATTCGTCAACTCTGATCAACACCGGTCTAATCCAGAAAAACGGAGGCTTGGGCATGGCCGAGATCTGGGTAGGTGGAGGATTTGACAATTCCTCGGGAACGTTCGCGATCAACTCGGGCACGATGAATCTGGGATTGAATGGCGAGATCGCAGGAATCTACCAGACGAATTCCGGGGCGGAGTTGAATTTCAATCAGGGCAACTACACCCTGGGATCGCATAGCTTCACCGGTGCCGGCACGTTTGCGTTGACTGGTGGTACTTTGCTGCTTTCCGGAACTCCGGATCTTACGAATCTGAATCTGTGGGGCGGAACGATCACGGGCAATTTCAGCACGCCCGGCGACTTCAATTTGGCGGGCAGCACGCTGGCTGGGACTGTTGCGATAGGCGGCGATTTCAACTGGTCAGGAGGCGGGATTTCCAACGCGGCGACGACCGCGGTGTCCAGCGGGCAGTCCTTGAATCAAAGCAACACAACTTGGCTTTCCGGCGGCAGCACACTGACGAACAACGGCACTGCCAACATCGGGGGGACGCTTTATTCCGGATACATTGGCGACGCGACTCCGAACACGATCAACAACGCCGGCACACTGAATCTCGCGGGGTCGATCGTTGAGCACACGCCAGACTTCTGGTGGTATTATTACCCCTATGGCTCAGCTGCCTTCACACTCAATAATTCCGGGACGATAAACCTTTTGGATGGGTCGAGTATCTACGGCCCATCTTCGACGCTGACCAATTCCGGGCTGATCCAGAGCAACGGCAATACGAGCATCTGGGTGGGCGGCGGTTACGAGAATTCGAAGGGAGCTGTCTCGGTCAATTCCGGAATGCTGAGCCTCGGATTCAACGGGACAATCGGTGGAAACTACCAGATCGGTTCGGGCGCGATACTCAATTTCAATCAGGGCAACTTTTTCCTGGGTGATCACACATTCTCGGGTCCGGGTGAAGTCGAGTTTACGGGTGGTTGGCTTGAGCTCTCCAATACACCGGATCTCAGCGGTCTGATTCTCGCGGGCGGCCGGATTTCCGGTGTTTTCAACACGTCAGGTGATTTCGATCTGCAGGGGAGCACGTTAGTGGGTAATGTGACAGTAGGAGGGAACTTCAATTGGTGGGGTGGGGGAATTGCCAATGGCAGCACAACCGACATCGCGTCGGGACACCTGCTGAATCAGGGCAACACAACATTCATCTCGGCAGGCAGCACGCTGGCCATCGAAGGCATGGCGAATGTGACGGGCACTCTCTATTCGGAAGGTTTACCGAACACGATTACGAACTCCGGGGCGCTCAATATGCTCTCCGGTACCATCGCCGAGAATTCAGCTCCTTTCACCTTGAACAACTCCGGGACGATCAACGTCTCCGACTGGTCCAACATCAATGGAGGGTCGTCCACGCTGATTAACACGGGGTTGATCCAAGAAGACGGCCGGTGCTGGCAGCGGAAGCATTTATGCGGGCAGTTTGTTCGATAATTCTTCGGGCACAGTGTATGTGTCCTCTGGGACGCTCAACTTAGGGTTTAATGCACCGATCGCCGGCACCTATGACGCCGAAAGCGGCGGTGAGATCGCCTTTAATCAGGGCAACTTCACACTGGGCTCTCACAACTTCAACGGTGCCGGCACGATCGCGCTGACGGGCGGCGCTCTCACGCTTTCTGGCACTCCGGATCTCAGGAACCTCAATTTCCTCGGGGGCACGATCTTGGGAACGTTCAGTCAGCCGGGTGATTTCAACCTGGCCGGCAGCACCTTGGCCGGCAACGCGACGGTCGGTGGCAACTTCAACATGTCGGGCGGAATGCTGACCGGCACGGTGAATCAGATCGGGGATTTCAACTGGTCGGGCGGCGCGATCGCAAATGCAATTACGAACACGATCAACGCTGGCCAGACGCTCAATCAGAGCAACGCGACGTGGCTTTCCGGAGGCACAACACTGACGAACAACAGCACCGCCAACATCACCGGGGCATTGTGCTCCGGGTACGGTTTCGATACGACTCCAAACACGATCAACAACGTCGGCACATTGAATCTCACTGGGGGGATCTTTGGAAACTGGGCAGAATGGTGGGGTTACCCGTACGCCAATGCTGCTTTCATACTCAACAATTCCGGGACGATGAACCTCTCGGATGGGTCAACTATTGTCGGCGGTGGTTCGTCAACTCTGACCAACACCGGTTTGATCCAGAGCAACGGTAACACGAGCATTTGGGTGGGCGGCGGGTACGACAACTCGGCTGGCACGATCGCGATCAACTCGGGCACGCTGAATTTGGGGTTCAACGGTGAGATCGCAGGAACCTACCAGACGAGTTTCGGAGCGGAGTTGAATTTCAATCAGGGCGACTTCACGATGGGATCGCATAGCTTTACCGGTGCTGGCACGTTTGCGTTGACTGGTGGTACACTGCTGCTTTCCGGCACTCCGGATCTGACGAGTCTGAATCTCTGGGGCGGAACGATCACGGGCAACTTCAACCAACCGGGCGACTTCAATCTGGCAGGCAGCACCATGGCCGGCAACGCGACGGTCAATGGCAACTTCAACATGTCGGCCGGAATGCTAACCGGCACAGTTAATCAAGTCGGCGATTTCAACTGGTCGGGGGGCGTGATCGCAAATGCAGTTACGAACACGATCAATGCTGGCCAGACGCTCAATCAGAGCAACGCGACGTGTCTCTCCGGAGGCACTATACTGACGAACAACAGCACGGCCAACATCGGTGGGACGCTCTATTCAGGATACAACGGCGATAGGACTCCGAATACGGTCAACAACAACGGCGTGCTGAATCTCACTGGGGCGATCGCTGAACTTACGCCGTGGTGGTGGTCCTCGTACGGCTGGGCTGCCTTCACACTCAACAATTCCGGGACAATAAACCTCTCGGATGGATCGAGTATTAGCGGCAATTCGTCAACTCTGATCAATACCGGCCTGATCCAAAGTGACGGCAATACGAGCATCTGGATGGGCGGCGGGTACGACAACTCGTTGGGCACGATCGCCGTCTCGACGGGCACGCTGAATCTGGGATTTAACGGCGAGATCGCGGGAATCTACCAGACGAATTCCGGGGCGGAGTTGAATTTCAATCAGGGCGACTTCACCCTGGGATCGCATAGCTTTACCGGTGCTGGCACGTTTGCGTTGACTGGTGGTACATTGCTGCTTTCCGGCACTCCGGATCTGACGAATCTGAATCTCTGGGGCGGAACGATCACGGGCACGTTCAGCCAGCCAGGTGATTTCAACCTGGCAGGCAGCACGCTGGCGGGCAATGCGACGGTGGGCGGCAATTTCAACATGTCGGCCGGAATACTGACCGGCACGGTGAATCAGGTCGGAGATTTCAACTGGTCGGGCGGCGCGATCGCAAATGCTGTGACGAATACTATCAACGCTGGCCAGACGTTGAATCAGAGCAATTCGACCTGGCTTTCCGGAGGAAGCATACTGACGAACAACAACACCGTCAACATCGCGGGCACGCTTTATTCCGGCTATCAGGGTGACACGACGGCCAACACCTTTAACAATGCTGGCACACTGAATCTCACGGGGTCGATCGCGGAGCACACGAATCAGGGCTGGTGGTCGTCTTATTATTATGGCTCTGCCCCATTGACATTAAACAATTCCGGAACGTTGAACCTCTCGGACGGCTCAAGCATATACGGTCCATCCACGGCACTGATGAACACCGGTTTGATTCAGAGCAACGGGAACACAAGTATCTTTGCGGGCGGCTTGTTCGAAAATGCGATCGGCACTGTGTCGGTCGTCTCTGGCACACTGAATCTCGGGTTCGATGGCCAGATCGCCGGGACCTATGAAGCAGGCTCTGGGGCGGAGTTGAATTTCAATCAAGGCAACTTCACGATCGGAGCGCATAGCTTCACCGGTGCGGGGACGTTCGCGCTCACCGGCGGCAATCTTCAGCTTTCCGGCACACCGGATCTCACGAACCTCAATTTCTTGGGGGGCACGATCTTGGGCAATTTCAGCCAACCGGGCGATTTCAATCTCGCGGGCAGCACGTTAGCCGGTAACGCGACGGTCGGTGGCGACTTCAACATGTCGGCCGGAATACTGACCGGCACCGTGAGCCAAGTCGGCGATTTCAACTGGTCAGGAGGAGTGATTTCCAACGCGGCGACAACCGCGGTGATCAGCGGGCAGTCCTTGAATCAAAGCAACACAACCTGGCTTTCGGGCGGCAGCACGCTGACGAACAACGGCACCGCCAACATCGCGGGCACGCTTTATTCCGGCTACCAGGGCGACACGACGGCCAACACGATCAACAACGCGGGCACGATGAATCTGACGGGATCGATCGTGGAGAGCACTCGATACTGGTGGCAGTATTACAACAACGGCTCAGCTGCCTTTACACTCAGCAATTCCGGGACAATGAACCTCGCGGATGGGTCGAGTATCAGCGGCGGTTCCTCGACTCTGATCAATACCGGTCTAATCCAAAGCAACGGCAATACGAGCATCTGGGTGGGCGGTGGTTATAACAACTCGTTGGGCACGATCGCCGTCTCAACGGGCACGCTCAATCTGGGGTTCAACGGCGAGATCGCAGGAACCTACCGGACGAACTCCGGGGCGGAGTTGAACTTCAATCAGGGTAACTTCACCCTGGGATCGCACACCTTCGCCGGCGCCGGGACATTCGCGCTGACTGGTGGCACATTGCAGCTTTCCGGCACTCCGGATCTGACGAATCTGAATCTCTGGGGCGGAACGATCACGGGCAATTTCAGCCAACCGGGCGACTTCAATCTGGCAGGCAGCACTTTGGCTGGCAACGCAACGGTCGGTGGCAACTTGAACCTGTCCGCCGGAATGCTGACCGGCACGGTAGCCCAGGCCGGCGACTTCAATTGGTCAGGCGGCGTGATTTCCAACGCAGCGACGACCGCGGTGATCAGCGGGCAGTCCTTGAATCAAAGCAACACAACGTGGCTTTCGGGCGGCAGCACGCTGACGAACAACGGCACCGCCAACATCGCGGGCACGCTTTATTCCGGCTACCAGGGCGACACGACGGCCAACACGATCAACAACGCGGGCACGATGAATCTGACGGGATCGATCGTGGAGAACACGAACACGCCATGGTGGTATTATTACAACGGCTCAGCTGCCTTCGCACTCAACAATTCCGGGACAATGAACCTCTCGGATGGGTCGAGCATTAGCGGCAATTCGTCGACGCTGAACAACACGGGCATGATCAACCTGTACGACAATGTGTCGATCAGCGGCAGCGCTCTGAGCCTGACGAACAGCGGCCTAATCCAGAAGAACAGCGGTTCGGGCACATCGAGCATCTGGGCGGGCGGCTCGTTTGACAACTCGTTGGGCACGATCGCCGTCTCAACGGGCACGCTCAATCTGGGGTTCAACGGCGAGATCGCAGGAACCTACCGGACGAATTCCGGGGCGGAGTTGGACTTCAATCAGGGTAACTTCACCCTGGGATCGCATAGCTTTGCCGGTGCTGGCACGTTTGCATTGACTGGCGGTACACTGCAGCTTGCCGGTACTCCGGATCTGACGAGTCTGAATCTCTGGGGCGGCGCGATCACGGGCAGTTTCAGCATACCGGGCGACTTGAACCTGGCCGGCAGCACTTTGGCCGGCAACGCAACGGTCGGTGGCAACTTGAACATTTCCGCCGGAATGCTGACCGGCACGGTAGCCCAGGCCGGCGACTTCAATTGGTCAGGCGGCGTGATTTCCAACGCAGCGACGACCGCGGTGATCAGCGGGCAGTCCTTGAATCAAAGCAACACAACGTGGCTTTCGGGCGGCAGCACGCTGACGAACAACGGCACCGCCAACATCGCGGGCACGCTTTATTCCGGCTACCAGGGCGACACGACGGCCAACACGATCAACAACGCGGGCACGATGAATCTGACGGGGTCGATCATGGAGCACACGAACCAGGGCTGGTGGTCTTATTATTACGGCTCTGCCCCATTGACACTCAACAATTCCGGGACAATGAACCTCTCGGATGGGTCGAGTATCAGCGGCGGTTCGTCAACCTTGATCAACACCGGTTTGATCGCAGAGCGACGGCAATACGAACATCTGGGTGGGCGGTGGTTATAACAACTCGACGGGCACGATTGCAGTCAACTCGGGCACGCTGAATCTGGGACTTAACGGCGAGATCGCAGGAACCTACCAGACGACTTCAGGGGCGGAGTTGAACTTCAATCAGGGTAACTTCACCTTGGGATCGCACACCTTCGCCGGCGCCGGGACGATCGCGCTGACCGGTGGCACATTGCAGCTTTCCGGCACTCCGGATCTGACGAATCTGAATCTGTGGGGCGGAACGATCACGGGCAATTTCAGCCAACCGGGCGACTTCAATCTGGCAGGCAGCACTTTGGCTGGCAACGCAACGGTCGGTGGCAACTTGAACCTGTCCGCCGGAGTGCTGACCGGCACGGTAGCCCAGGCCGGCGATTTCAATTGGTCGGGCGGCGTGATTTCCAACGCAGCGACGACCGCGGTGATTAGCGGGCAGTCCTTGAATCAAAGCAACACAACCTGGCTTTCGGGCGGCAGCACGCTGACGAACAACGGCACCGCCAACATCGCGGGCACGCTTTATTCCGGCTACCAGGGCGACACGACGGCCAACACGATCAACAACGCGGGCACACTGTATCTCACGGGATCGATCGTGGAGAACACGAACCAGGGCTGGTGGTCTTATTATTATGGCTCTACCCCATTGACATTAAACAATTCAGGGACGTTGAACCTCTCGGATGGGTCGAGTATTAGCGGCGGTTCGTCGACCCTGATCAACACCGGTCTGATCCAGGGCAATGGGAATGCGAGCATCTATGCGGGCGGTGTCTTTGACAATTCTCTCGGCACGGTGAGCGCGTTGTCCGGCACGCTCGACCTCGATTTCAACGGAGCGATCAATGGCGCCTACAATGCTGCTTTCGGTGCGATCCTCGCGTTCAATCAAGGCACGTTTACGATGGGTCTGCCGAGGTTCTCCGGGGCGGGCACAATCGAGCTGGCAGGCGGCGAGTTGCAGCTAAATAAAGAAACCTCCGATTTCACCGGCCTGACCCTGGCCGGAGGCAACATCACGGGCATCGGTACGATGCAGGGCATGGTCAACTGGACGGGGAGCAGTTTCGCGGGCACTGGGACCGCAACGATTGATACCACTGCGACCCTGAATCAGAGTGGGACGACCTATTTGACCGGGGGCTACACGCTCGTTAATGCCGGAACTGCGAATATCGCGGGTACGCTAAATTCGGGTTACTACGACGGCACGCCCAATACGATCAAGAACTCCGGCACGATAAACGTTTCCGGTACGATCGCAGGGAATTATGCGCCATTCACGCTGAACAACTCCGGGACGATGAACCTCAGTAATGGCGCGCAGATTTCCGGTTCAAACTCGACGCTGCTCAACACGGGCCTGATCCAAAGCAATGGGAACACGAGCATCTGGGTGGGCGGCTCCTTTGACAATTCCTCGGGTAGAATCGACGCGGCAACGGGCACGCTCAACCTCGGTTTCAACGGAGCGATCAATGGCGCCTACAATGCTGCTTCGGGCGCGATACTCGCGTTCAATCAAGGCACCTTTACGATGGGGTCGCCGACGTTCTCTGGGGCGGGCATGATCGAGTTGGCGGGCGGCGAGTTGCAGCTGAACAATACGACTTCCAACTTCACCGGTCTGACGTTGGCCGGCGGCAACATCACGGGCACCGGCAGGATGCAGGGCTCGATCAACTGGACGGGCAGCAATTTCTCGGGCACCGGGATCGCGACGATCGATACCGCCGCGATCCTGAATCAGAGTGGGACGACGTGGATTGCCGGGGGCTACGCGTTAGCTAATAACGGCACGGCAAACATCGCGGGTACGCTCTACTCGGGGTACAACGGCGACACGACTCCGAACACGATCACTAACTCCGGCACGATGAACGTTTCCGGCACGATCGCAGAGAATTATGCGCCGTTTGCACTGAACAATTCCGGGACAATGAGTCTCTCTGACGGCTCCAGTATCTCTGGCGCTCACTCAACGTTGGTTAACTCGGGTTTGATACAGAGCACTGGGAACACTAGTATCTTCGCCAACATTTTGGAAAACTCTGCCGGCACAGTGAGCGCGTTGTCCGGCACGCTCAACCTCGGTTTCAACGGAGCGATCAATGGCGCCTACAATGCTGCTTCGGGCGCGATGCTCGCGTTCAATCAAGGCACGTTTACGATGGGGTCGCCGACGTTCTCTGGGTCGGGCACGATCGAGTTGGCGGGCGGCGAGTTGCAGCTGAACAACACGACTTCCAAATTCAGCGGTCTGACCTTGGCCGGCGGCACCATCACGGGCATCGGCACGATGCAGGGCACGGTCAACTGGACGGGCAGCAATTTCTCGGGCACCGGGACCGCAACGGTCGATACCACAGCGACCCTGAATCAGGGCGGGACGACGTGGATTACCGGGGGCTACACGTTAGCCAACACCGGCACGGCGAACATCGCGGGTACGCTCTATTCGGGTTACTACGACGGCACACCCAATATGATCGTGAATTCCGCCACGATGAACGTTACCGGCACGATCGCAGAGTATCATGCGCCATTCACGCTGAACAATTCCGGGACACTCAATCTCGCTGACGGCGCCAATATCTCCCTGCCGTCCTCGACAGTGGTTAACACCGGCTTTATCCAGAAGAACGCTGGCGGGGGAAAAGCGGACATCTGGATCGGCGGTTCATTCGACAACACGACCGGTACGGTTGGTGTTGCGTCGGGCACGCTCAATCTCGGATTCAACGGGACGCTCGGTGGGACCTATGAGGCGGACTCGGGTGCAACGCTCAACTTCAACCAGGGCAACTTCGTGCTGGGCTCGGCCCTGTTCACCGGTGCGGGCTCGATCAATCTTGCGGGCGGCACGATCACAGGCACGGGCAAATTGGACGGCGCCTTCAATTGGACGGGGAGTCAATTCTCCGGAACGGGCACGGCGACGATCGCTTCGAGCGGGACGATGAATCAGAGCGGGACGACGTGGATTACCGGGGGCTACACGTTAGCCAACACCGGAACGGCCAACATCGCGGGTACGCTCTATTCGGGTTACTACGACGGCACACCCAATACGATCGTGAATTCCGCCACGATGAACGTTACCGGCACGATCGCAGAGTATCATGCGCCATTCACGCTGAACAATTCCGGGACACTCAATTTCGCTGACGGCGCGAATGTCTCCCTGTCATCCTCAACGGTGGTTAACGCCGGCTTGATCCAGAAAAACGCTGGCGGGGGAGATGCGGACATCTGGATCGGCGGTTCATTCGACAACACGACCGGTACGGTTGGTGTTGCGTCGGGAACGCTCAACCTCGGATTCAACGGGGTTCTCGGCGGCACTTACCACGCGGACTTGGGTGCGACGCTCAACATCAACCAGGGCAATATGAGTCTGGGCTCGGCCCTGTTCACCGGTGCGGGCTCGGTCAATCTGGCTGGTGGCACGATCACGGGCAGTGGCACATTGGACGGCAATGTGGGCTGGACGGGCAGTCTGTTCTCCGGCAGCGGGACAGCGACGATCGTTCCAACCGGGAAGATGAACCAGAGTGGGACGACATATATCACAGGCGGTCATACGTTGGCCAATACCGGCACGGCGAACATCGCGGGGACGCTCTATTCGGGTTTATACGACGGCACACCCAACACGATCACCAACTCCAGCACGATGAACGTTTCCGGCACGATTGCAGAGGATTATGCCCCGTTCACGTTGACGAACTCCGGCACGCTGAACCTCAGCGACGGCGCGCAGATTTCCGGTCCAAACTCGACGCTAACAAACACGAGTGTCGTTCAAAAGAACATTGGGCTGGGGACGGCTTCGATCTGGGTGGGCGGTTCCTTTGACAATTCCTTGGGCACGATCAACGTTTCGTCGGGCACGCTCAATCTCGGATTCAACGGGACGCTTGGTGGGACCTATGAGGCGGACTTGGGTGCGACGCTCAACATCAACCAGGGCAACATGAGTCTGGGCTCGGCCCTGTTCATCGGTGCGGGCGCGGTCAATCTGACCGGTGGCACGATCACGGGCACGGGCACATTGGACGGCAATGTGGGCTGGACGGGCAGCATGTTCTCCGGCGGCGGAACGGCGACGGTTGTTTCCACCGGGACGATGAGCCAGAGCGGGACGACTTACCTGGATGGTGGCTATACACTGGCGAACGCCGGAACGTTGAATGTCGGCGGCAACCTGTATTCAGGAGACGGGAGCAGCGCGCCCAACACGATCGCAAACTCCGGGACGATGAATCTGTCCGGGGCGATCGATGAGAGTACGGCGTCATTCACCGTGAACAACTCCGGGACGTTCAATTTGGCCGACGGGGCGAGCATCAACGGGGCGTCCTCGACGCTGAACAACACGGGCCTGATCAGTCTGTCCGACAATGTGTCGATCAGCGGCAGCGCTCTGGGCCTGACGAACAGCGGTCTGATCCAGAAGAACAGCGGTTCGGGCACGTCGAGCATCTGGGCGGGCGGCTCGTTTGACAACTCCTCAGGCACGATCGACGTTTCGTCGGGCACGCTCAATCTCGGATTCAACGGGACGCTTAATGGCACCTATGAAGCGGACTCGGGAGCGACACTGAACATCAATCAGGGCAACATCACGATGGGCTCCGCCGCGTTTACCGGTGCGGGTGCGGTGAATCTGGCGGGTGGCACGATCACTGGCACGGGCACTCTGGACGGCGGTTTCGGCTGGACGGGCAGCATGTTCTCCGGCGGCGGAACGGCGACGGTTGTTTCCACCGGGACGATGAGCCAGAGCGGGACGACTTACCTGGATGGTGGCTATACACTGGCGAACGCCGGAACGTTGAATGTCGGCGGCAACCTGTATTCAGGAAACGGGAGCAGCGCGCCCAACATGATCGCAAACTCCGGGACGATGAATCTGTCCGGGGCGATCGATGAGAGTACGGCGTCATTCACCGTGAACAACTCCGGGACGTTCAATTTGGCCGACGGGGCGAGCATCAACGGGGCGTCCTCGACGCTGAACAACACGGGCCTGATCAGTCTGTCCGACAATGTGTCGATCAGCGGCAGCGCTCTGAGCCTGACGAACAGCGGCCTGATCCAGAAGAACAGCGGTTTGGGCACATCGAGCATCTGGGCGGGCGGCTCGTTTGACAACTCGTTGGGCACGATCGCCGTCTCGTCGGGCACGCTCAATCTCGGATTCAACGGGACGCTTGGTGGGACCTTTGAGGCGGACTTGGGTGCGACGCTCAACATCAACCAGGGCAATATGAGTCTGGGCTCGGCCCTGTTCACCGGTGCGGGCGCGGTCAATCTGGCCGGTGGCACGATCACGGGCAGTGGCACATTGGACGGCAATGTGGGCTGGACGGGCAGTATGTTCTCCGGCGGCGGAACGGCGACGGTTGTTTCCACCGGGACGATGAGCCAGAGCGGGACGACTTACCTGGATGGTGGCTATACACTGGCGAACGCCGGAACGTTGAATGTCGGCGGCAACCTGTATTCAGGAAACGGGAGCAGCACGCCCAACATGATCGCAAACTCCGGGACGATGAATCTGTCCGGGGCGATCGATGAGAGTACGGCGTCATTCACCGTGAACAACTCCGGGACGTTCAATTTGGCCGACGGGGCGAGCATCAACGGGGCGTCCTCGACGCTGAACAACACGGGCCTGATCAGTCTGTCCGACAATGTGTCGATCAGCGGCAGCGCTCTGAGCCTGACGAACAGCGGCCTGATCCAGAAGAACAGCGGTTTGGGCACATCGAGCATCTGGGCGGGCGGCTCGTTTGACAACTCGTTGGGCACGATCGCCGTCTCGTCGGGCACGCTCAATCTCGGATTCAACGGGACGCTTGGTGGGACCTTTGAGGCGGACTTGGGTGCGACGCTCAACATCAACCAGGGCAATATGAGTCTGGGCTCGGCCCTGTTCACCGGTGCGGGCTCGGTCAATCTGGCTGGTGGCACGATCACGGGCAGTGGCACATTGGACGGCAATGTGGGCTGGACGGGCAGTCTGTTCTCCGGCAGCGGGACAGCGACGATCGTTCCAACCGGGAAGATGAACCAGAGCGGGACGACATATATCACAGGCGGTCATACGTTGGCCAATACCGGCACGGCGAACATCGCGGGGACGCTCTATTCGGGTTTATACGACGGCACACCCAACACGATCACCAACTCCAGCACGATGAACGTTTCCGGCACGATTGCAGAGGATTATGCTCCGTTCGCACTGAACAATTTCGGGACGATCAATCTTGGAGACGGTGGGAACATTTCGGGTGGAGTGTCGACGCTGACGAACACGGGGACGATCCTCGTTGCGACGGGAACGGGCTATCTGAACATCAACAGCACGGTCGGCGGAAACTATGTGGCCGATTCGGGAGCGCAGCTGCAGCTTGCTTCGGGCACCGCGACGATCGGGACGGCGCCGGTGTCGTTCTCCGGGGACGTTGAACTGACCGGTGGCACCCTGCAGCTCTCCGGCCCCTATACGCCCGACTTGACCAATTTCACGCTGGCTGGAGGCACGGTTTCGGGCACGGGATCCCTAGGAGGAAACTTCAACTGGACCGGAAGCATTTTCTCGGGCGGCGGGACGGCGACGATCGACAAGTTCGCAACCCTGAACCAGAGTGGGACGACCTACCTCGATGGCGGCTACACGCTCGCCAATACCGGCATGGCCAACATCACCGGCACGCTGTATTCGGGTAACGGCGACAGCACGCCCAATACGATCGCGAATTCCAGCACGCTGAACGTTTCCGGCACGATCGCCGAGTATTATGCCCCGTTCACGTTGACGAACTCCGGCACGCTGAACCTCAGCGACGGCGCGCAGATTTCCGGTCCAAACTCGACGCTAACAAACACGAGTGTCATTCAAAAGAACATTGGGCTGGGGACGGCTTCGATCTGGGTGGGCGGTTCCTTTGACAATTCCTCGGGCACGATCAGCGCCTCCTCGGGCACGTTGAATCTCGGGTTCAACGGGACGCTTGGTGGGACCTATGAGGCGGACTTGGGTGCGACGCTCAACATCAACCAGGGCAACATGAGTCTGGGCTCGGCCCTGTTCATCGGTGCGGGCGCGGTCAATCTGACCGGTGGCACGATCACGGGCACGGGCACATTGGACGGCAATGTGGGCTGGACGGGCAGCATGTTCTCCGGCGGCGGAACGGCGACGGTTGTTTCCACCGGGACGATGAGCCAGAGCGGGACGACCTACCTCGATGCCGGCTACACGCTCGCCAATACCGGCATGGCCAACATCACCGGCACGCTGTATTCGGGTAACGGCGACAGCACGCCCAATACGATCGCGAATTCCGGCACGCTGAACGTTTCCGGGGCAATCGAAGGGTATGCGGCCCCGTTCACGTTGACCAACTCCGGCACGCTGAGCCTTTCCGGCACGATCGCCGAGTATTATGCCCCGTTCACGTTGACGAACTCCGGCACGCTGAACCTCAGCGACGGCGCGCAGATTTCCGGTCCAAACTCGACGCTAACAAACACGAGTGTCATTCAAAAGAACATTGGGCTGGGGACGGCTTCGATCTGGGTGGGCGGTTCCTTTGACAATTCCTTGGGCACGATCAGCGCCTCCTCGGGCACGTTGAATCTCGGGTTCAACGGGACGCTTAATGGCACCTATGAAGCGGACTCGGGAGCGACACTGAACATCAATCAGGGCAACATCACGATGGGCTCCGCCGCGTTTACCGGTGCGGGTGCGGTGAATCTGGCGGGTGGCACGATCACTGGCACGGGCACTCTGGACGGCGGTTTCGGCTGGACGGGGAGCATCTTCTCCGGCAGCGGGACGGCGACGATCGATGCCGGTGCGACTCTGAACCAGAGCGGGGCGACCTACCTCGATGGCGGCTACACGCTCGCCAATACCGGCATGGCCAACATCACCGGCACGCTGTATTCGGGTAACGGCGACAGCACGCCCAATACGATCGCGAATTCCAGCACGCTGAACGTTTCCGGGGCAATCGAAGGGTATGCGGCCCCGTTCACGTTGACCAACTCCGGCACGCTGAGCCTTTCCGGCACGATCGCCGAGTATTATGCCCCGTTCACGTTGACGAACTCCGGCACGCTGAACCTCAGCGACGGCGCGCAGATTTCCGGTCCAAACTCGACGCTAACAAACACGAGTGTCATTCAAAAGAACACTGGGACAGGGGCGGCTTCGATCTGGGTGGGCGGTTCCTTTGACAATTCCTTGGGCACGATCAGCGCCTCCTCGGGCACGTTGAATCTCGGGTTCAACGGGACGCTTAATGGCACCTATGAAGCGGACTTGGGAGCGACACTGAACATCAATCAGGGCAACATCACGATGGGCTCCGCCGCGTTTACCGGTGCGGGTGCGGTGAATCTGGCGGGTGGCACGATCACTGGCACGGGCACTCTGGACGGCGGTTTCGGCTGGACGGGGAGCATCTTCTCCGGCAGCGGGACGGCGACGATCGACAAGTTCGCAACCCTGAACCAGAGTGGGACGACCTACCTCGATGGCGGCTACACGCTCGCCAATACCGGCATGGCCAACATCACCGGCACGCTGTATTCGGGTAACGGCGACAGCACGCCAAATACGATCGCGAATTCCAGCACGCTGAACGTTTCCGGTGAGATCGCAGAGTATACGGCGGCGTATAGCCTGAACAATTCCGGGACGATCAATCTTGGAGACGGCGGGAACATTTCGGGTGGAGTGTCGACGCTGACGAACACGGGGACGATCCACGTTGGGACGGGGACGGGTTATCTGAACATCAACAGCACGGTCGGCGGAAACTATGTGGCCGATTCGGGAGCGCAGCTGCAGCTTGCTTCGGGTACCGCGACGATCGGGACGGCGCCGGTGTCGTTCTCCGGGGACGTTGAACTGACCGGTGGCACCCTGCAGCTCTCCGGCCCCTATACGTCTGACTTGACCAATTTCACGCTGGCTGGAGGCACGGTTTCGGGCACGGGATCCCTGGGGGGCGCCTTCAACTGGACGGGGAGCATCTTCTCCGGCAGCGGGACGGCGACGATCGATGCCGGTGCGACTCTGAACCAGAGCGGGGCGACCTACCTCGATGGCGGCTACACGCTCGCCAATACCGGCATGGCCAACATCACCGGCACGCTGTATTCGGGTAACGGCGACAGCACGCCCAATACGATCGCGAATTCCGGCACGCTGAACGTTTCCGGTGAGATCGCAGAGTATACGGCGGCGTATAGCCTGAACAATTCCGGGACGATCAATCTTGGAGACGGCGGGAACATTTCGGGTGGAGTGTTGACGCTGACGAACACGGGGACGGTCCACGTTGCGACGGGGACAGGTTCTTTGAACATCAACAGCACGGTCGGCGGAAACTATGTGGCCGATTCGGGAGCGCAGCTGCAGTTTGCTTCGGGCACCGCGACGATCGGGACGGCGCCGGTGTCGTTCTCCGGGGACGTTGAACTGACCGGTGGCACCCTGCAGCTCTCCGGCCCCTATACGCCCGACTTGACCAATTTCACGCTGGCTGGAGGCACGGTTTCGGGCACGGGATCCCTAGGAGGAAACTTCAACTGGACCGGAAGTATTTTCTCGGGCGGCGGGACGGCGACGATCGACAAGTTCGCAACCCTGAACCAGAGCGGGACGACCTACCTCGATGGCGGCTACACGCTCGCCAATACCGGCATGGCCAACATCACCGGCACGCTGTATTCGGGTAACGGCGACAGCACGCCCAATACGATCGCGAATTCCAGCACGCTGAACGTTTCCGGCACGATCGCCGAGTATTATGCCCCGTTCACGTTGACGAACTCCGGCACGCTGAACCTCAGCGACGGCGCGCAGATTTCCGGTCCAAACTCGACGCTAACAAACACGAGTGTCATTCAAAAGAACATTGGGCTGGGGACGGCTTCGATCTGGGTGGGCGGTTCCTTTGACAATTCCTCGGGCACGATCAGCGCCTCCTCGGGCACGTTGAATCTCGGGTTCAACGGGACGCTTAATGGCACCTATGAAGCGGACTTGGGTGCGACGCTCAACATCAACCAGGGCAACATGAGTCTGGGCTCGGCCCTGTTCATCGGTGCGGGCGCGGTCAATCTGACCGGTGGCACGATCACGGGCACGGGCACATTGGACGGCAATGTGGGCTGGACGGGCAGCATGTTCTCCGGCGGCGGAACGGCGACGGTTGTTTCCACCGGGACGATGAGCCAGAGCGGGACGACTTACCTGGATGGTGGCTATACACTGGCGAACGCCGGAACGTTGAATGTCGGCGGCAACCTGTATTCAGGAAACGGGAGCAGCACGCCCAATACGATCACGAATTCCAGCACGCTGAACGTTTCCGGCACGATCGCCGAGTATTATGCCCCGTTCACGTTGACGAACTCCGGCACGCTGAACCTCAGCGACGGCGCGCGGATTTCCGGTTCAAGCTCGACCCTGACAAGCACAGGCCTGATTCAGACAGCTGCCGGGTCTGGAACGGCGTCTATCTCGCTGGGTAGCGTGTTCCAGAACTCCGGCACGATCAATATCCAGGGCGGAAACCTCGCGATTGCGTCGGGTTTGGCGAATGCGGGCAGGTTGAGCGGCAATGGCACACTGGACGGGTTCGTCACCAACCTGAGCGGGGGACACATTGCTCCTTCCGGTACCTTGACGATCACAAATGGCCTGATGCTGGCGAGCGGATCCATTTTGGACTATCACCTGGGAACTGTTTCGGACTATATCAATGTCACGGGAGGCACGCTTACCTCCACGGCCGGCGCAGGGGAGATTACAGTGAACATCAGCGCAAACAGCGGGTTCGGAGCCGGTGCCTACGACCTGATTAGTGGCAGTTCGATCTACAACCTTAACGCCTCGAATCTTGCCGTTGGAAGTGCTCCTAGCGGCTACTCATTCAACTTCGTTGGCAGTGGCAATACTCTAGCGCTGGATGTCACTCCTTCGACGGCGGTTCCGGAACCGGCGGAAGTCGGAGTAATCATGGGCACCGCGATTCTGATGGGTGTCATTATCTTGCGTCGGAAACGCGCACCCGCACGGGTTGCCTGATCCCTCTTTGCAGCGAGATCGATTTGATGCGAGGCACGGGCTTTGGCCCGGGATATCTCGTGGAGACGCGACGAGGGCGTCGCTTCTTCATGACCCAAAGCTACGGGTTTCCCAGGATCATCTATCCGTCGCGTCGTGCAAGGCAGAGCCGGGCCAGCGATTCCATCAGGCTGCGAAAACCGGGATCGTCCCAAATCTCTTCAAAGGAACGTTCTGAATTCAACCGGATGAAGTATTGCTCGGTGTTGCCGCCCGAATGATGATAGAGGATCGCTTTCCAATAGGCCAGAATGCTGCGGGAACCATCGATGCGGTAGTCGCCATCAAAAGGCGTCCCTCCAACCAGATGCCAGTAAATCACCTGTTCGACCCGGCCCCGGCCGTCACGGAAAGTGCGGTGCTGCGCAGGAAAGAGCACTTGGTCGCCCACTTTGGACTCCCATGAGAACGACGCCGCTTCGCAGGTCCAGCCGCTGCCCACCCAGCACCGGTCGGGCGTATGGCCGCCGATGAGGTTGGGTGAGATCGTCTGCGGTGCCCAGTAGGCCGCGTAAAGACAGAACTTGCCCCTGGCGGATTCGTACTGGCGAAAGACGACATCATCGTATCTAAGCAATTCGGAGATCGTTGTGCGGTCCATCTCCGTCGGGCCAATCGGGAGTTCTTTGACGCTCCAGCCTGGCAGGTTTCCTGGGAGGCTTTGATGAAGCGATTTCCGAGGTGTTTTGCCGGAGACCTTAGGTGAAACCAGCCCGGTCTGGACGAAAACGACGAAACCGAGAACGGCGGCGACAAATGACAGCGAAATGTAGCTCACCTTCATACCGGCTCTTTATCGTCAGAGAACTCGATACCAATGCTGCCGACCCGTTTGATCACGACAACCAGGAGAAGGAGACCGAGCGTGGTGAAGCCCAGCACAACATAGCCGGCAGCATCATGCACCGTGCCTTCGATTGCAGACGGCCCATGGCGATATGCCCAAAAGGTCAGAAAAAGATTGCGGGCGAGGTTCGTCAGGAAGGCCAGAAGCAGGGCGGCGATTAGCAGAAGGACCTTGGGCGTAAAGCTGCGGAAAAAGACAGCGCCAAGGAATGCCCCGGAAAAGAGGCAGCCAGTCAGCGAACGGATGCCCGAGCATGCCTCGGCAACACCGACTCTGCCCGTCGGCAGCAGGAGCACGTTGCCTTCGCGGATGAGCGTGGCACCTGCAAGATCGAAGACCAGAGACACAAAGGCCACGACTTTCCCCTGAAGGAAAAGGCTCAGACGATCTTCGAAAACGCCCAGCAGGCGCGCGGAAAGAATCCAGCTCCCGATGGGGAATACGAAGAGGCTCAGCACTGCCAGGCGCGAGTCCCGCCGCAGACTTCGGGTCGCCGAACTTGGCTGGGGGACAGGGACACAGAGGAAAAGCAACCCGAAGGCAGCAAGAATCGAACCGAGCGTGATGGTGACGGTCGCGGAAGGCTCAGCCACAGGACTATCTGCGCGCATGAGCGAGCCCAAGATCACGCCCACGCTCCCGACCGCGAGCAGCGCGATCGCACCAGTTGCGAGAAGCAAACCGCAAAAGCCCTGCACCCTCGGCGCGCCCGGAGATTGCGCGGCCTCGATGGAACGGTTTATAAGCGGCCAGCGGTCGTACGTGATGTAGAAACAGAATAGGGGCGCGAGGAACCCAAAGGAGTAGTCGGGCTCCTTCGCCCACCAGTAGGATTGGTCGTAGGCGACAAAAGCCAGAAGGCCGGCGGAAAGGCCGAGAGCCAGGAACCAAGGGCCATAGGGTTGCCGGTTCATGCGGTGGCCGTCGTTCACTTCGGCTGGGTTACCTTGGCCTTCGCATCAGATTCGGCTTGGATCTTCTTCTTCAAGGCGCCCAGATGGCAGCTGGACGGATAGCGTGTCAGCGCCACATCGAGCACTTTCAGAGCGGCCTTCTCATAGTTGAACCGGGCCAGCACCCGGGCTGCGCGGGAATAATCGCCCCACTCAAGCCGTCGGTCGCTGCAATAGACATCCAAACGCGAACGCCCCTCCGCATCCGTGTCGGTGGTCGCCTCAGTCAAAAGCTTGAGGAATTCCCGGAGGGTGCGATCCCGCGGATTATCCAGACTCCAGAGATTCTCCAGCTCCTTAAGCAGTTGCCGAGCCTCGTTGGCATCGCCTTCGGTGAGGTCGAACACCGTCTTCAAAAGCAGCATCTTTTTGAGCGGCAGCTTCTCCATCCTGGCAAAGCGCAACAGGCGATCCATCCCATCGGCATACTTGATCTCGGCGAAATTCGCCATGGCGTCCTCGAAGAGGGTGGAACTCGGCTCCGATCCGAAGAGAATCAGAAACTGATCGAGCGCATCTCTGGCCGGCCCGTTCTGCCCGGCTTCAAAGCGCTCAGTCACGGAATCCAGAAAAACGATTGGCGCGTGCGGCGCCATGGCACAGGCGCGATCGAGTTGCTGCGCCATCTCATTCAGACGCCCAACCCGCCGCAATCCCTGTGCCCGGAGGCGGACAATCATCAAAGCTTCCTCCGGGTGTCGCTGCTGCCAAAGGTCAAGCTTGGCCAGAGCTTGAGCATGGTCTCCAAGCTTGAGCAGTGCGAGCACCTGCAGCTCACGCAGTTCGATGTTTCCCTTGTCGGCACAGCTGGCGGTGAAGTTCGAAAGCTCCTGGTATCTCTCCTGGGTGAAAAGGAATCCCGCTTCACGGACCATGAGCAGCGAGCGGTCGGCCGGAGGCATTGACTCACCAAAGCGGGTCAATAACTGCTGACACCAGCGGGTGCAGACTTCAAAGTCGTCGGCCTCCTGGGCGAGCGAACAAGCCTCCTCGAAGTATTGCCGACCCGGATACCTAAAAGAGAACCCGCCTGAGAGAATCGAAGCACCGAGCGACCACCGGCCGGTCAAAAAGTAGAAATAGGCCAGCTGAGTTCTCCCTGCGAGGATGCTTGGGCTTCGCTGCAGCCCGCTCAGGATGAGCATCTCGGCGTCGCCCCAGTGGGCATCCTTCATCGCATGCAGCCCTTTGTCAACGGCTGCTTCTGCCCTGCGCTGCTGGATCGAATCCCAACGGATTGGAAGCAGCAAGAACTCGCGATACCTAAGACCCAGCGACTGATCCCGTCTCCACACAAAAAACAAGGCCGAAACAACTCCAACGTAACCGAAAAGAAGGCATCCCAGGAACCAAAGCAAAAGCCCACGTGGATAGATCGCCAGACCGGTGTAGCGCCGCAGCCCTTCGTCGCGTCTGTAAAAGCTGAACAGCCCCAAATGCCAGCCATTGCAACGGAAATGGGATCTGTCGGAGACGAAACGGATCTTTCGAATCATGGCCTCAGAATTGGGATTAGGTCTTGTTGCCGCCTGACGCGGCCCTGCACCCGTTCTTACAGCCCATTGCGTGGCGTGTCAGTCTCCTGGATTTCGCTGGGTCTGGTGAAACGCGGCTAGACATGGTCTTCTTGATTTCAGTCAAACTGGTCGCGCCAGAGCATGCAATAACACAATCCGCCGGCAGAGTGCGTGACCGAAAAGCAACCGATTCTTGAACGTTTCCGAGGGAGCGAGTGGATTTGTCATGTCCGTCCACCCACAATTCACCCTGGGAAGGTTACTTTCCGGTCATACACCCCGCCGGCACGCCGGCACACCGGCAGCTAAACAGAGCGACAGAAGTTCTTGCGCATGTTTGGAGGACGCTCAGAGGTAAAAGCGGAAGAAATGCGTATTTTGATCGGTCGTCGTGTTTAGCACCCGATCGCGAAGGTCATTCGGGTGGTGGCTGGACGCCGGCCGTGCAGAAGAGGGATTTGCATGGCACGGAAATGGCCGCCGTCGATCAATCGCCGGCATACGCGATGAACTCCTCGAGTTTCTTCTTGGGTGGCGGGTCGGGCCAGGCGACCGGAACGCCCTGCGGCGTGATGCACACGCGGGTGTAGCGGTCCGGGATGCGAAGCACCTCCCGGGCCACCTGGTCCGGACTCACATCGGTAATGAAGACCGTGCCGTAGCCCAGCGCTCTAGCGGCGAGCATCAGATATCCCGCGGCCAGGGGGCCGTCCCAGTGGTTGTAGTCCGGATACTGCGAGTTGTTGTCAGTCAGCACGACGATGTAGACGGGTGCCGAGAAACAGCCGCCGAGGCGGTTGCGGACACCGCTCTCGTATTGCTCCTTCGAGGCCGCCTTGTCGCCACGGCTGTCACTTTCACTCTCACTTTCACCTTCACTTTCACTCCGCCCGCAGCGCCACGACCGGATCGATCTTGGTCGCCCGGCGCGCCGGCAGCCAGGTGGCAAGCAGGGCGACGGCGATGAGCACAGCCGCGGCACCCGCGATGGCGAGGACACTGTTGCCGGACAGCCCGGGCATCGTGCTGGCCAGGAAACGGGCGAGCCCGACAGCCCCCAGCAGTCCGAGGCCGGAACCGATGAGGACCATGCGCATGCCGGCGCCAAGGATCAGGCGGGCGATCTGGCCGACCTGGGCGCCGAGCGCCATCCGGATGCCGATTTCGCTGGTGCGTTGCGCGACGATCCGGGCAATCACCCCGTAGATGCCGAGCGCCGCCAGAAACAGGCCGAGGGCGGCGAAACCGACGAGGAGGTGGTTGATGGTCGTCAACTGCTGCAGGTTGCGCTGGATGAAATCGGGTACCGGCGTCAGTTCCTTGATGGCCATGTCGGGATCCAGTTCCGTCACGGCCCGGCGGATTGATTCAATCAGCGTCGAGGGCGGCACCGAGGCCCGGACAATCAGGGCGACATAGCTCCAGGTTGCCTGCGACTGCGGGAGGTAGGCCTGGAACGACGCCGCGGTGTTGCTGAGATTCAGAAACTGCACGTCCGCGGCGATCCCGACGACCTCCATCCAGACCACCGGCTGTTCGTCGAAAAAGGCGAGATGCTGTCCGACCGCCTCCTTCCCGGGAAAGAGCGTCCGGGCCATGGTTTCGTTGATGATGATCACGCGCGGCGAATCGCTCCGGTCGGCCAGGCTGAAATCGCGGCCGCTGACCAGCCGCGTGCCGACCGTGTCGAAATATCCCGGGGTGACGCCGTTGATCGGTGAGCCCGGTTCGTTGCCCGGGGCCGGCGGCGGCTGGCCCTGCACGATGAACCGGCGTCCGGAGGGGAAATAGATGGGGACCTCGTGGCTGATCGCTGCCGCGGCGACTCCCGGGAGCGCCGAGACCCGCGCCTGCACCTGTTCGTAGAACCGCTCCATGTGCTCGGTATCTGGATACCGGCTGGTTGGCATTGAAAGAATGCCGCGCAGCAGCGGCGCGGGATTCCACCCGGCATCGCGCCGCAGGTATTGATCGAGTCCCCGCACAAAGAGCACGGCGCCAGAGAGGAGCACGAGCGCCAGGGCGAACTGGCCGATGATCAAGACCTGCCGGAAACGGTTTTGCGAACGGTCCCCGGTCGCGCCGCGAGTCCCGCTTTTGAGGGCATCGTTGACGTGCACGCGGGAGGTCACCCAAGCCGGGGCCAC
The DNA here is from genome assembly GCA_963804395.1 of uncultured Verrucomicrobiae bacterium. Lineage (GTDB taxonomy): Bacteria > Verrucomicrobiota > Verrucomicrobiia > Opitutales > Opitutaceae > Fen-1467. The sequence continues at coordinate 31,785 of CAWDQK010000026.1, forward strand.
ACCGAAAAGCAGGCCCGTGGCCAGGGAGGCTCCAAACGCAAAGAGGAGCAGGCGCCAGTCGAGGGGAAAATCGATTTGCGAGCCGCTGGCGCGGAATTGCTCGGCCATCCAGTCATTGGTCCAAACGGAAACCAGGATTCCGAGGCCGCCGCCCGCCAGGGCCAGCAAGGCGCATTCCGCCAGCAGCGGCCGGATCAGTTGGGAACGGGAGGCGCCCAGGGCGCCGCGGATGGCGAACTCGCGCGAACGCGCGATGGCTCGGGCGAGCAGAAGGTTGGCCAGGTTTGCACATGCGATCAGGAGCACGAAGCCGGAGAGGCCGATCAGCATGAAGATAATCTGCCGTCCGGTGCCCTGGAGTTCGGGCACCAAAGAGACCGCGCGGAGACTCTGCCCCTGGTATTCCTTCGGGTCGCTTTCGGCGAGGCTGGCCGCGATCGCCGAGAAGCGGGCTGCGGCCTGGGCGGCGGTGACTCCCGGACGATAGCGCCCGATGATGTCAAAGGCGTGGTCCTCCCGACCCTTGAGTTCCTCCGCCGTCAGGGCGAGCGGACGATAGATCTCGCAGGTGCTGAGCGTGCGGGGATCGTTGGCCAGGGCGGGGGCCACGCCGATGATCACGTTTGGCTGTCCGTCGAGGCGCACCGTGCGGCCGACGATTCCGGGATCGCCGGCGAAGTGCGACAGCCAATACCGGTGACTCAGGATGATCACCTGGTCGCGGCCCGGCACATCCTCCTCGGGCAGGAATTCGCGCCCCAGTTCCAGGTGCAGTCCGAGGACGCTGAAGTAACCAGCCGATGCGCGGAGTGAGCCGAGGAGCTCGGCCGGCCGGCCCGGTTCGGCCAGGGTGAAGCTCCAGGGCCGGGAACAGGCCAGTTGGGCGACGTCTCGGCTCTCGCGCGCAATCGCGACAAAATGGGCCGTGCGGTGCCCGCCGGGCTGGAGCTGCGCGTTGACTCGCTCCAGTCGGAAGAGATTGTCGGGGTCGGGGAACCGCAGCGGCTGGAGTACGATCGAATTCACGATGTTGAACATCGCGGTGTTGAGACCGATGCCGAGGGCGAGCGTGAGGAGCGCGATAACCGTGAACCCGGGGGTCTTGGCGAGCTGACGGAAGGCAAAACGGAGGTCGGAAAACATGGAGGTGAAAGTGAGGGTGAGGGTGAAAGTGATAGTGAGAGTGAAAGTGAGAGTGAGGGTGAGAGTCAGGGTGAAAGTGACGGGTGACGGGTGGCGAGTGACAGGTGGCGGGTGTCAGGAGTGAAGATAGGGAAAGAAGCGGGCAGGGTCGGCGATTTCCCAACACTTGATCCTTGGTACTTGAAACTTCGCGACGTCATCCATCCGGAGCGTTTCGCTGGGATTGATGCGCACGGCCCGACCGGCCGGGGGCGCTCATTGGCGTTCGATGTTGACGCTGCCATTGACACACCCGGCTTCGAGCGAAGCACGGCCGTCACCGATGGTGCCGGTGGAATCAAAAGGTCCCGTCCGGGTGAACGGTTCCTGGCACGAATATTCGCCGGCACGTGCGGCGACGAGGAAGGAGAATACGATGGCCTGCAGGGAGGGGCGGCGTCGTTTCATCGGTTGGGTGGGTGCGAAGGATTGCTTGCAGCGGCGGGGAAGGTTACTCCGCGCGCAACGCCTCGATCGGGTTGATGCTCGCCGCGCGGCGCGCGGGGATGATGCAGGCGGCGAGCGCTACCAGCAGAAGCAGCAACGCTCCGCCGACGTAGGTGAGCGGATCGGTGCCAGTGATGCCGAAGAGCTGGCTTTGCAGCAGCCGGCTGACGGCCCAGGCTCCGACGAGGCCAAGCAGAACCCCGGGCACGGCGAGGCGCAGGCCGCGGGCCAGCACATCGAGCAGCACATCTCGGCGTTGGGCGCCGAGCGCCATGCGAATGCCGACTTCGCGGGTGCGCTGGCTGACGAAGAACGAGAGCACGCCATAGATTCCGAGCAGCGCCAGCAGGAGCGCGACACCGGCGAAGGCAGCGAAGAGATCCATGTTGAACCGGCGGTCAGACACGAAGCCGGCCATGCGTTCCGACATCAGTTGCACGTCGTGGATGGGCTCGTCTTTGACGACCGATTGGATGGCGGTGCGGATCGAGGCGAGCGCCGCCGCCGGATCCAGGCGCGTGCGCACGACGACATAGCCTTCCGGCGTGGGAAACTGCCGCAACGACAGGTAGAACTCGGGAGATTCGCCCCGCTCCTGGCCGATCTGGGTTGTGTTGCCCACGACTCCGACAACCTGCACCCAGGCAAAATGGAGGTCGGGCCAACCGAGCCGGAAGCGCTTTCCGATCGGATCGTCGCCCGGCCAATATTTGTCCGCCATCTTCTGGCTGACAACGCCGTCGAACAGCACGTCCTTGTAGATCGCCTCAAAGTTTTGCGGAGATAAATCCAGGCCGGGTGGAATCACCGGCTGCTTTTCGTGGCCGTCAAACGTTCGGCCTCGAAGCAATGGAATGCCGAGCGTGCGGAAATAGTCCGGGCTCACGGTGTGGCGGCTGGCGTTGGGAAACTTGCCCGGCTCCGGCACGGGTTGGCGGTCGAGGTAGAAGTCCATCGTGGACATGTTCCAGGTGAACGGAAGACCCGTGACCGCGGCCGACGCCTCGACCTCCGGCAACGTGTCCAACTTCTCAACGATCCGGCTAAAGAAGGCGGTCACGGCAAAAGGATCGCGCTGGAACTGCAGCGTCGGCGGTGTCACCTGCAGCGTGAGCACCCGTTCGGGCCGGATGCCGGCGGGCACTTGCAGGAGCCGGTGGAGGCTGCGCACCAGCAAGCCGGCGCCGACGAGCAACACCAGCGTCAGCGCCACCTGCGCGACCACCAACAGGTTGCCGAGACGAATCTGGCCAAACCAGGTGTGCACGGGCCGGCGCATGTTCTTGAGCGCATCGTTGGGATTGGCGTGGGACAACCGCCAGGCGGGTGCAAGGCCGAACCCGATGCCGGTGAGCAGCGAGATTCCCGCCACGAACAACAGCACCCTGGGGTCGAGCGTGCCGGCCGAATCCGCCAGCGATTGCATCTCCCACGGGATGAGCTGGCGCGCGAAATCCTGGCCCCACAGTCCCAACAGAATGCCCGCCAATCCGCCGGCGGTCGCCAGCACGAGACTCTCGGTCAGCAATTGACGGATCAACTGGGCGCGCGAGGCCCCCAGCGCCGTGCGGATCGCCATCTCCTTCTCGCGGGCGAGTGCCCGCGACAAGAGCAGGTTGGCGACATTGAGGCAGGTGATCAGCAACACCATGCCCACCGCCCCCAACAGCAGGAGAAGCTGGGTGTGCGCCGCCCCGGCGAGGTGTTCGCGCAGCGACATCACATGCGCACTGATGCCGGCATCGTCCTTCGGATACTCTTGCTCAAGGCGCCGGGCAATCGCCGTCATCTGCGCCTGGGCCGCCGCCGGTGTCACTTGCGGCTTCAGGCGCCCGAGTGCGTAGGCGTCGTTGTGGCTGCCCCGCATCGTCATGAAAAGCGCCTCTGCGCAAGGCGCGATGGGACGGAAGAAGTCGATGCTACGGTGAAAACGGAAGCCGGCGGGCAAGATTCCGGCCACGGTGACCGCCTGCCCGTCGAGCAGAATCGTGCGTCCGATCAGCCCCTGCTCGCCGGCGAAATATTTCTGCCACGCCGCGTGGGTGACCCAGGTGACCGGCGCCGCCCCGACACGGTCGTCGGCAGAAACCAGGCCGCGACCCTGCTCGACGCGGAGGTCCAGCAGGGAGAAGAAATCGCCCGACACCAGACAGGTCGAAACCAGTTCGGTGCCATCGGCCGTCTTGAGTTTGGCGGAATCGGGATGATAGAGGGCGAGTCCGGAGAAGGCCTCCTGCCGGGCATGCCAGTCGAGGAAGTTTGGATACGAAACGCCCATTTCACCGGAACCGCTGCTCTCCGTGAGCAGCATCAGGCCGTCCGGGTCGGGATAGGGCAGCGGGCGCAGGAAGGTGGCGTTGACGATGCTGAAGACCGCGGTGTTCGCGCCGATGCCGAGCGCAAGGGTGAGCACGACCGCGGCGGTGAAACCGGGGGACGCGACGAGCCGTCGGAAAGCGTAATGGAGGTTGTTCATCGCGAGAAGGAGTTCACAACGAGGAGCGGCCGTGGGCAGGAATGGCGGAGTGAGAGGGCGTGGCTGGGTGCGATCCGGCGCTCGGCCTAAGGCGTCGATGCTTTGTCAAGCAGATGGCGTTCCAACCTTCCGAAACGAAATCAAGACGCCTACAGAGAAAGACTTAAGAAACCTACGGATTTGGCGTGCTGCGAATCCAGGTCGGAAGTGGGATGCAGCATTCCCATGATCGGGACGCCCTCGGACGGACTGTCTGCGGCCGGGCCGATCGGTCGCTACAATCGGTGATTCTCAATCAGGCGGCCGCGGAAGATGACGTGTGACCTGAGCGGTTGCATGAGACGGGTGGCTGCGAGCGTGAGCCCCTCGACAGGCTCGGGGCCTTGAGCTTGTCGAAACGGCGAGTAGACGCTCCTTCCGCTCGCTCACGTTCGCAGCTACGATTGCGTTCTCGGGGACAGTTTAAGCCAAAGCGCTCCGGAAACGAAGATCGGTGACGCGTCAGAACCGGAGAATGCGGAGGCGGCCGGCGATCGACTGGTGAGGCTGGAGGCCGGCCCGGGTGACGGACCATGAAACCTGCCACGGGATGATCGCCGGGATTGGTTCACTTGAGTTTCTTCAAAGACTCCCTGGCGGCGGCGAATTCGGGATCGAGCTTGAGCGCCGCCTCGTATTCCGCTCGCGCGGCGGTTTGGTCGCCTTGCTGCTCGCGAATCATGCCCAGGCGCCAGTGCGCCGCGGCCAATGACGGCTCGCTGACGGCCGGTGTATGCTTGAGATATCGCTGCAGGGCAGATTCGCCCCGGGCGAGCTGCCGACTGGTGATCGTCGCGAGTTTGCCGAGTTGATACAGGGCAAGCATGTTGTCGGGCTGTCGCTGCAGAAGGCCGTCGATGGTGGCGAAAGCCTGGGCGTATTTTTTCTCGGCGATTTGCTGAAGCAGGAGCAAGGTGTCGGCCTGCACCGGATCGAGTTTGCGGATCTCCTCGAGTTCGGCCGCGGCCTTGTCCGCCCCTCCGCCGACCAACGCCGGGGCGTTGCTGTAAAAATTGTACCGGGCCGTGCGCACCTCGACATTGTTGGGATCAACCGCAACGCCGCGGTCGTAGGCGGCGAGGCATTTCTTCACCAGACCGAGCTTGGAAAACAACGAGGCGCGTTCGGCGGACACACCGTAGGCGTCGCCCAGCACATGGAAATAGAGCGATTTGGTGGCATCGAGCGCGGTGGCCTTTTCCAGGAGCTTCACGGACTCCTCGGGCTGGTTGAGGCGGAACGCGGTCCAACCGAGATAGAACAGGGCCTCGGCGTTTTTCGGTTCCGCTGCGGCGATCCTCTCGATGGCCATGCGGGCCTCCGAATAGTGGCCGTCATCGAAAAGACGTTTGGCGGCGGTCAGCGGCGTAGCATCAGCTCCGGGTTCGGCGGCCCGCGCGCAGATCGCCCCAGTGAGCGACGAGGCCAGCAGAGCAGTGCCAAGCAGCCCGGACAGCAAGTGAAAGCGAGGGTTGGGGTTCAAGGCACGGTTCATCGGAGTGAGAGTGAAGGTGAAGGTGAGAGTGAAGGTGAGAGTGAAAGTGAGGCTGCGAGAGAAGGAGTCAGGCAGGACGCGGGAAGGGCTGTTCGGACATTCGATGGCAAGATTCCACATTCACCTTCACTCTCACTTTCACCTTCACTCGCCGCGCTACTCCGCGCGTAGCGCGACGATCGGGTTGACTTTGGTGGCGCGGCGGGCTGGCAGCCAGGTGGCGAGCAAGGCGACGACGATCGCGGCGCCGGCGCATCCGACGTAGGCCAGCGGGTCGAGCGGCGCGACTCCCAGCAGGGCTGAGCGGGCGGACCACGCGCCGCCAGCGAGCAGCGCCATTGGCAGGGCCGGGGACGCGGCCATGACGACCATCGATTTCTCCGGATCGAAGCCCGGGCGGATGGCGGCGGCATGCCGGAGGCTCATCGCAAACAACAGCGCGAAACCAAAGAAGACCACGCTGGCGGCGGTCTGCCCGGCGACGAGCAGGCGTTGCAGCCGGTTCTTCGCTCGCGCAGTGCCGGCGTCGGATTTCAGAATGTCGACGACGTCGAGCCGGAGGGCATAGCGCACCGGCGCGAGGCCGGCCAGCAGCGAGGCAAAGACCGCGGTGGCCAACGTGAATGCGCCGACCCGCCAGTCGATCGCGAGACCCAGGTGAAGTCCCGCCACGGTGGAGATGATGGAGGACAGCAGATCGATTGAATAGCTGGCGAGAAACAGTCCGCTGGCGGCGCCGGCGGCGCTGACCAGCAGGGTCTCGATCAGCAACAGACGGGCCAGACCCGAGGCGCTGGAGCCGAGGGCGAGTCGCACGCCCATCTCTTTTCGCCGCGCTTCGGTCTGAGCGAGGCGCAACTGCGCGGCATTGGCGCAAGCCACCAGGAGCAACAATCCGAAAACCGGAAGCATGGCGCCGCCCAGCACCAACTTCTGTTGCCACGTGAATGTAAAGGGTTGCAGCCAGGTGCCCGTGCTTCCTGGCGGAGCGGGCTTGCGGCCGCCAGGGCCGCGGATGGCGGCGTCGAGTTTCTTAGCCACGGCGCCGCGTGCCTCCGCGGCGGGCAGTCTGGCGAGGATCTCAAACTGGCCGTCGCGGGACGTTCGTGCGCTCCGGTCTCCTGTTGCCTCGTACCAGGCGTCGGCTCCGACCCAGATGTCGCACGGCACACCCCGGATGAGGCCGGAAAAGTCTGGCGACATCACGCCGGCGACGACGACCGCGGTGGAATTGAGCCGAATGGTCCTCCGAACAATGCCCGGGTCGCCGCCAAACCGGCGCATCCACAACTGATGGCCCAGCACGACTTGCGGCCGGCCGTCGCTTTGCGCCTCCAGGGCGGCCCGTCCCAGGGAGGCGCCGACGCCAAGCATCGAGAAGAAATGCGGCGTGCACACATAGGTGATCGCGATCTCGCTGCCTTCCTCCCCGGCCAGGGAAAATCCGCGCCGCTCATAGGCGACCACCTCACCTAGGCCCGCCGCGGCGCGGGTCATCTCTTCGAAGTCCGGCCAGCCGTAGCTGATGATCCGCTGGTCGTCGGCCCGCGAGGAAACGGTGTAAACTTCTTCCGGGTGGACGAACGAGAAGGGCCGGAACACAAACGCGTCGATTCCGCTGAAGAGCGCGGTCGTCAGCCCGATTCCGAGCGCAATTGAGATGACGGCCAGCGCAGTCGTGCCGCTGTTCTTGACGATCGACCGCACTGCCGTACGACCGTCGTTGAGGAGCAGATCGAGGTGGCTCATCGGGAGTGAAAGTGAAGGTGAAAATGAGGGTGAGGGCGAATGCGGAAACGATGGTGAGAGTGAAGGCGAGGCGGCGGGAGAATCGAGCAGCTGGAAAGGGATGAGTTGAGCAACATGTTGCGGGGGATTCGATGGTGTTTTCACTTTCACCCTCACTCTCACCCTCACTTTCATTCTCACTCCGCACGCAGCGCCTCGATCGGATTGATGCGCGTGGCGCGGCGGGCGGGGAACCAGCAGGCGAGGATGGCGGCCAGGGCCACGGCGGCGATGGCGAGCAAGAGTGCGATGGGATCGACTGATTCCATCCCGTAGACGAAGGCTTGCAGTGCTTTTGTAAGCGCAAGGGCTCCAACAACGCCAAGGACCACGCCGGTCAGAACCCAGGCTGAGCCCTGGCGGGCAACGAGTCGCACAATCTCGCGGCGGCTGGCGCCCAACGCCAGGCGGATGCCGATCTCGCGCGTGCGCTGCAGCACGTGGTAGGAAAGCGTGCCGTAGAGACCGACTGCGACGAGACCGAGGGCCGTGGCCATGAAGAAATCAACCAGACCGGCGATGGCGCGCTGTCCCTTGGTGGCGTCGTCCACGACTTCCTGCAACGTGCGCAGCTCCGCCAGCGGCAGATCCGGATCGAGGGCGGCCACCGCACGTCGCAAGGCGGGTGTGAGCTGGGCCGCCGGTTGGGCGGACCGGACGACCAGGAAGACACCCTGGCCCCAGGCATGCTCGGGGGTCCAATAGATCTCCGGGTTCGGCGGCGTCTCGGCACCCCATTGGCGGACGCTCTCGACCACGCCGACGACGCGGGCGTGAAACCATGCCTGCGGACCGCTGGGGCGGATGATTCTTCCCAGCGGATCCTCGCCCGGCCAGCACTTCTCGGCAAGGGTGCGGTTAACCACAACGCCGATGGCATCCTCGCCGGCATCGCCGGGTTGTAGCGTGCGCCCGCGAACGAGCGCGATCCCGGCGGCGTTGAAATAGCCTGGCGTGACGGCCGACATCTCGGTTAGCCTGCCTCCGGCGGTGGGATCGAAAACCTCGTTGTTGACAAGGGTCCACATGTTCGATCCGCCCTCGAGCGGCAGCTTGGTGGTCAGTCCGGCGGCGGTGACGCCAGGGAGCGCAGCCGCGCGTTCGGCCAGCTGGTTCCAGAACTGCACGCGGTTTTCCGTCTTTTCGTAGCGATCGCCGCGGAGCTGCAGCAGCGCGGAGAGCACGTATTCGGTGGCGAGCGAGCGGTTGGCCGCCACCAGGCGAAGGTAGCCGGCGGACAAGAGCGCCGCACCGTTGGCGAGAAGGAAGGCGATCGCGACCTGGCCGATGACCAGCGCGCGCAGCATATGGTTGCGGGACCGCGAACCCGTGGCGCTGCGGCTGTCCGTCCGGACGAGATCCACCACTGAGAATCGGGCCGCGGCCAGCGCGGGCGGGAGTCCGGCGAGCAGCGTGGTGAGGAGGGTGATGCCGGTCGCGAACCCGAGCACGCCGGCGTTGAGCGTCATGGCGGCGCGGCGCGCCTCGCTGACGGGGGCGATGGCGGCCAGGAGCTCGACGCCGTAGAGCGCGATGAGCAAACCGCCGACCCCGCCAAGCACGGCGAGGACCAGACTTTCCGTGAGGGCGAGGCGGATTATCTGCGTGCGGGTGGCGCCAAGCGACAAGCGGACGCCGATCTCGCCTTGGCGGCGGGCACTGCGGGCGAGGAGCATGCTTGCGACATTGGCGCAGGCGATAAGCAACACGAGTGTGATGGCTCCGAACAGCATCCAAACGCGCTCTCCGATGTATCGCGTCATCTCAAACTTCAGCGAGCGCACCAGAAACGGTTTCTGCGAATTGGTATCGGGATAATCCTTCTTTAACTGCGCTGCGATCGCTTTGATCTCAGCGTCGGCCGTGTTGACTGAAACACCGGGCTTGAGCCGGCCCATCGTGCAGAGCCAGTGACTGCCCCGGTCGCCCTCGCCGCGCTTGAGCTGGAGCGGCACCCACATCTGGCAGGTTTCGGTCCGCATCCACGGAGAGGCGAATTCGAACTCCGGCGGCATGATACCGACGACGGTAGCGTTGCTGCCATTGATTCGGATTGTCCGGCCAACCAGGGCCGGATCAGCGGCAAACGACTGGCGCCACAGCGAATCGCTGATCACCGCCACGGGTGCAGCGCCGGGTTTCTCATCATCAGCGTTGAACAAGCGGCCGTAGGCAGGTGCGATGCCGAACGCCCGGAGGACGCCCGGCGTGCAGGAAACGCTGCGCACCGCCTGCGGTCGGTCGCCGCCGAGATTGGCGGGCGTGGGTGAGTAGGCGCCGAGTTCGGCGAACGAAGTGGCGCGGTCGGAGACGTCGAAGAAGTCAGGCTGGGACAGGGGCTGCCCATCGTTGGACCAGACATGGACAAGCTGCTCGGAGTGCGAATAGGAGAACGGATCGACGACGAGTGCCTGCAGGGCGCTGAACATCGCGGTGGCGGCGCCGATGCCGACGGCGAGAGTCAGCACTGCGACCAGGGTGAAGCCGGGCGATTTGGCCAGCTGGCGGATGGTGTAGCGGAGATCGGAGAGCATGGGAGTGAAAGTGAGGGTGAAAGGGAAAGTGAGGGTGAAAGTGAGAGTGAGAGTGGGGTGAAAGTGGAGCAGCGGGGAAACGAGTCAGGCGGGACGCACGAAAGGCTGTCGGAAGATTCGATGCCGGGATTCGATGGGTATTTCCACTCTCACATTCACTCTCACATTCACTCTCACTCTCACTCGCTGCGCAGCGCTTCGATTGGATTCACCCGGGTTGCCTTTCTTGCCGGCAGCCAGCACGCCAGCAACGCCACGGCGCCCAGCAGCGCCGGCACGCCGATGAAGATAGTCGGATCGAACGGACTGATGCCGATTAGGAAACCAGCCAGCAAATGGGTGGCGGCCACGGCCAGGACCAGACCGATGGCAATGCCAGCAGCCGCGAGGATCAGGCCCTCCCGGAAGATCAGGCCCAGCACGTCCCCCGTACCTGCGCCAAGCGCCATGCGAATGCCGAACTCCTGGGTGCGCTGGCCGACGACGTAAGCCATCACGCCGTAGACTCCCATTGCCGCGAGCGCGAGCGCAACAATCCCGAGCCAGCTGAGCAGACGCGAGGCAAGCACGGGCGCCAGATAGACGGCCTTGATGAATTCGGTCATCGGCAGCACCGCCCAAATTTCAACGCGAGGATCGAGCTTGTGAATCTCCTGCTGGAGGGAACTCGCCAGCATGGCCGGATCGCCGGCGGTGCGGAGGCAAAGGCCGAGGTTGAGATCCCACACTGCCTGCTGGTAGGGTCGATAGTAGAAACATCGGGGCGGCTCGTTCAGCGAGCGATACTTGCCGTCTCGCGCGACGCCCACCACGGACGTGGAATTGCCGTTTTCCTTAAATGTCCGGCCGATTGGGTCTAGGCCCGGCCAAAACCGTCGCGCCATGGTTTCGTTGACGATTGCGGCTGCCGGGGCCTTTTCGTCGTCCTGATCGGTGAAATCTCGACCGGCGACGATCGGGATCTTCATAACGTCGAAATAGCCCGGTGAAATGTTGCTGTACGGGAACGTCGTGTCTTCCCCGGTTTTGCGCACGTAGCCTTCCACCTCCACGCCGTGCATGCCACCGCCTTCGAATCCGAGCGGGAACCAACTGCTGAGGGCGGCGGACTGCACGCCGGGGATCATGGCTGAGCGTTCCTCCAGTCGGCGGTAGAAGATCCTGGCGGTATCCTCCGTGTAGCCGTTCATGCCAATACGGAGCCCGGCGAGCAGCACATGGCCGGGATCGAAGCCGAGGTCCGCCTGGCGGGCCCGCCGGACGCTCTTGATGCATAGGCCGGCCCCGACCAGCAGCACCAGCGAGAGCGCGATCTCCGCAATCACCAGGAAACTGCGCAAACGGTGGTGAACCGCGGCCGCGCCCGATCCTCGGCCGCCTTCCTTGAGCGCCGAATTCAGATCGGGCTTTGAGGCTTGCACAGCCGGCACCAGCCCAAAGATCACTCCGGTGACGACGGTCAGCAGCACCGAGAAGCCCAGGGTCAGGGGATCCACCCGGACCGAGATCCCAACAGGAAGATAGGTGTGAGGCATCCAGGCCTTCAGGAGATCGACCGCCCAGTAGGCGAGCACCACGCCAAGGGCTCCTCCCAGCGCAGCCAGGAGCAGACTTTCGACAAGCAGTTGGCGGATCAGCCGGCCGCGCCTCGCTCCGACTGCCAGGCGGATGGCGATTTCCTTCTGCCGGCTGGTCGCCCTGGTCAGCAGTAGATTGGCGACATTGACGGCGACGATCAGCAACACCCCGACGCTGACGGCCAGCAGGATGCGCAGCGCCATGCCCAGGACTGGTTGCAAGCCGTAAGGCGCCTTGGCAAACGGCAGGACCCGCAGGCGGATCAGCCGGTTGGAGTCAGGATACGCCTTTTCCAGGCGGACGGCGAACGCGTCCACGACGGCTTGGGCGCGTTCCAGACCAACTCCGGGCCGGAGCCGGGCCTGCGTGTGAAGCCATCGGTCCCACCGGTTGTCGATCGAACCGAAACTCGCCACTTCGGCGCACATGGAAACTGGCGCCCAGAAATCGCAAATGAGCCCGCTCATCGTGCCGTGGAACGTCGCGGGCACCACTCCGATGATGGTGAAGGGGTGTTGATTGAGTTCCACGTCCCGGCCGATCACCGTGCTGTCGCCATTGAATCGGCGCCGCCAGAAGGTCTCGCTCAAGACCAGCAGCGGATTGCCGCCAGGTTTCCGATCCTCGCCGGGCAAGAACGTACGTCCAAGGATTGGCTTGACCCCCAGCACGGCAAAGAAATCCGCGGTGGCCACCTGACCGTAGATCCATTCGGACTTGTGGTCCACCGTCAGGCAGGCAGGCGTAATCTGGGAGCCAATGATGCCCGCGAAGACCTCCTTCAGCTCCCGGAAGTCCCTGATGTCCGGCAGGGAGACCGTGTCCCACATCTGCGTGTCGTGGATGGTGGTGAGCACGACCATCTCCTCATCGCGCTCCACCCCGGGCAACGGATGCAGCAAGACGCTCTGCATCCAGCAGAACACCGTCGTGGTGGAGCCGATCCCCAGGGCCAGGGAAAGCGCGGCAATGCCCGTGAAGCCGGGCGATTTGGCGAGGGTGCGAAACGCGAAGCGGAGGTCCTGGAACACGGAAGTGAAAGTGAGGATGAAAGTGAGAGTGGGGTGAAGGTGAGGGTGACGGTGAAGGTGAGGGTGGAGGTCAAAGTGAGGGTGAAAGTGAGGGTGAGGGTTAAAGGGATCGCAGTGAGATCGGAAACGTAGGTTTCAGGACTCCGACGGAAGCATTTTCACTTTCACTCTCACTCTCCCGGTGCGGGACGCCTGCCGTGCCGTAGCCTTGCGCGAAGGCTGGCCGCGCCGCCACGGAGCGCGAGCAAGCTCGCTCCGACATTTGCGCGCATCTGGTTCAATCGGACTGGAACAGCCGCCAGAGACCGTGGGCCTGTTTCTTCCGTTCCTCCCAGTATTTGATGAACGCGGTCTGGGAGATGATGCCGAGCGGACTGGCGTAGATCCCGCCAAATCCTCCGCGATCGTAGACGCGAACGGCGATGGTGTTGGTTTGTTTCAGCAGGGATGCCGGGAAGAAATAATTGCGGTTCTGCGCGTAGTAGGCGACCCCGTCGTCGTTGGCCGGCCGGTCAACCGGCCCGGTCGAGCCGATCAGGGTTCCATTGAGATAGACCGCGTCGAAATCGTCGATCTTCCCCAGCATCAGCACGAGCGTCTTGTCGGTCGGCATGATTGAGACGGTGAAGGTCTTTCGATACCAGGCATAGCCGTGCAGCTGCGGATAGCCGGCGTTCTGCCAGTAAGTCGGAACCGGAATCTCCGCGAATCCAGACTCGTCGCAACGCTCCTGTTGCCACTCGGCCTTGTCGCCCGGGCTAAACTTCCACATTCCGCTCAGCACGACTGTGGGCTGGGGCACATTGGTGGTGAAGAAGCACAGGCGGCCCTCAACGAGCCCGCCGACCCCGCCGCCGTCGTACACGCGAACGGCGAGGACATTGTCCTGTCCCATGAGGAGGCTGCCGGGCGGAACTTCGAAGACCGCGGCCTTGTCGTAGGCGGAAACGTACTGTGGAGGCATTCCTCCGGAGACTCCGATGAGCTTGCCGTTCAAATACACCTGGCCGGCATCATCGATCCGGCCCAGCGAGAGAAAGATCGGTTCCTTTTCGTGACCGGCCGGGAAGAAGAATGTCTTCCGGTACCAAGCGTAACCGTTGTAGCCCTCATAACCCTCGGATTGCCACTCCGCGGGGGCGTGGATCGTCTCCCAGTCGCGGTTGACAAAGCCCGGTGCAGCCCAGTCAGGATTGTCGCCGACGGAAAACTTCCAGTCGCCGCTGAGCCTGAGGATGCGTTTCCAGTCGTCGCTGCCATAGGGCGAATCATCGGCGCGGATCCGGAGAGCGGAGCCGCAGGAAAACAGCAGCACGCTGAGCGCCGCGAGGGGTAGGGTGGAATTCGATTTCATGGTGGTGGAGTCAGGGTGAAAGTGAGGGTGAAGGTGAAAGTGACGTGAGAGTGAAGGTGAGGGTGAAAGTGAGGGTGAAGGTGAGGGTGAAAGTGAGGGTGAAGGTGAGGGTGAAAGTGAGAGTGAAGGTGAAAGTGAGAGTGGAGGTAAGAGGGCCAGACGGGTTGCCGGGATTAGAACGGGGCTCGAAGGCTGGATTCCACTCTTACCCTCACTCTCACTTTCACTCTCACTTTCACTCAGCGCGCAGCGCCTCGGTCGGGTTGACGCGGATTGCCTGGCGCGCCGGTAGATAACAGGCGAGCAGCGCGAAGGCGGTGAGAATGGCGATGGAAGCACCGAGGACGAACGGATCGGCCGGGCTGATTCCGAAAAGGGCGGAGGCGAGCACCCGGCCGATGAGCAGGGAGAGGCCGGTCCCGACGAACACGGCGAACGCCGTCTGAAGCGCGCTCTGTCTGATGATCAGGGTCAGCACGTCTCCGGGCATCGCGCCCAGCGCCATACGGATGCCGATCTCGCGCGTGCGTCTCGCGACCGCATAAGCTTTGACGCCGTAAACGCCGACGACGGCCAGCAAGAGGGCGATGCCGCCGAATGTGCCAAACATCATCGCGCCGATTCTGACCAGCCAGAGATCAAGGTTGCCCCCAATCAGATCGGCGAACGGGAGCAACCGCAGGACCGGCAGATCGGGATTGTACGCCCGGAGCGCCTTGCGCAGGACGGGCAGCGCGGCGATGACACTCTTGGGGTTGGACGAGGCGAAATGCACGACGACAAACACGTCGGAACTGTAGGCCTGGGCAAGAGGGACGTAGATGCGGGGATCGGATTCGCCCATGCGGGGCCGTTGGCGATGACTGGACACGACACCGACAACCTCCATCTCCGCCGGGGATCCGTCGGCCGGCGGCGAAGTGTAGCGGATCCTGCGGCCGAGGACCTCACCATCAGGGAAAAGCAGTTTTGCCATTTGCACGTCGATGATCGCCACGGGCGGAGCCTGCCGGTTTTCCGCCTCGACCGGGGTGAATTTCCGGCCCTGGAGAAGGCGAACGCCAACGACATCGAAGAAATCGGGGGTCGCGGCGCAGAAAATGCCGTCAAAGCCCGGTGGCTTGGCATCGGAGCCGGTCTCCGTGACCCCACCGGCGGGCACGACCCGGCGCATGTTGTCGACGTTGGTGTAGGGCAGTTGGGTGGCGAGCGCGGCTGAACGCACGCCCGGCAGTTGCTGCACCCGGGCCAGAATTGAGGGCAGGTTTCGCCGAACCGTCGCCTCGGGAGTTCGAGTCAGGGAGAAATCGAACTCGGTCACCACGCTTCCGGCCGGGTCAAAACCAAGATCGAGACCGGAGGCGTTCAGGGCGCTGTGGAAGAACAGCCCGCCGCTGAACAACAGGACCAGGGAAAGGGAAATCTGGGCCATCACCAGGCAATGCCGGGCGGAGAAAAACCGGTTCCACCGACCCCCGTGGGCGGGTTCGCCGGCCTGCCGCTTCAGATCGTGGACCAGATCTGTTTGGACCGACTTCAACGCCGGTCCAAGGCTGAAGATCAAGGTGGCGACAACGGCGAAGAACAAGGTCGCGCCCAGCACGGTGGCGTCAGGCTGAAGGTCGAAGGCGAGTCCAAAGTTCAGCGCCTGGAACTTGGCGTTCAACGACTGGGTCAGCAGATCGTCGCTCCACTCTGCGACCAGAAGGCCAAGCACTGCGCCGGCGAGCGCGAGGAGCAGGCCTTCAACCAGCAATTGACGCACGATGCGCCAGCGCGGCGCGCCGAGCGAAAGCCGGATGGCAATTTCCCTGGAGCGGGTGGCGGCGCGGGCCAGGAACATGTTGGCGAGATTCAGACAGGCGATCAGCAGCACGACCCCGGACATGCCGAGCAGCAAGGCGGCGCCCGCAGCCACGGAACCCTCCCCGGAGGATGGAGCCGTGCTGAGGCTTAAGCGGGAGGGTGCCTGAATCTGCAGTTCGCGGTCGCCGGCGGTCGCCTTCTCGGGCGGCTGGAGGGCGTCGAGGCGCCGGGCAAGCGGCGGAAGCAATGGGACGGCCGACTGGAGGTCGACGGCCGGATTGAGGCGTCCCATCAGGTTGAGCGCGTAGGTGGTCGGCCGGGCGAGATCGCTGCTCGGGCTGCCACTCGTCACGGGATTCGAGAAGAGCGAATAGACGCCGAGCGGCAGCCAGAGGTCCGGGGCCAGCACGGCATTGACGCCTCTGAACCCGCGCGGGGCAATGCCGATGACGGTCATTGGCTGTCCGTTGACCTGGACGGTGCTGCCGACGAAATCGGGTCGTCCACCCAGGCGTTGCCACAGTGAATAGCTGGAGACGACGACGGCAGAATTGGCATTGGGTCGCGACTCTTCGGTTGAGAAAAACCGGCCGGTGGCCGGCCGAACTCCAAGGAGGGAGAAGAAATTGTCCGACACGAAGAAGACAAAACTGCGGCGCATGGCTTCGTCGCGCCCCAGGCCAACCAGCGAAAAACTCAGGGCGGCGACATCGCGGAACACCGGATTGGCCTCGCGGAGCGCGGCGAACTCCGCGTAGGAGAACGCCCGATAGTCGCGGTTGGCCTCCTTGCGGGCGGTGAAGAGATTCACGACTTCCGCCGGGTTTTCCGGCACCAACGGGCGGAGCAGCAGTCCGTTGATGATTGCAAAGATCGCGGAATTGACGCCGATGGCGAAGGCGAGGGTCGCGATGGCAACGGCGGTGAACCCGGGCGATCGGGCGAGAGTGCGGAGGGCGTAGCGGAGGTCGGACATGGGAGTGAAAGTGAAGGTGAAAGTGAAAGTGGGGGTGAAGGTGAAAGTGAAAGTGGGGGTGAAGGTGAAAGTGAAAGTGGGGGTGAAGGTGAAAGTGAGAGTGAGGGTGAAGGTGAGGGTGAAAGTGACAGTGGGGTGAGAGTGAGGGTGAAGGTGAAAGGGAGGGTGAAAGTGAAAGTGAGGGTGAGTGGAAGTGAACGGGAAGAGGCGAGGTTGAGTCAGGCGGCGGGCGAGGACGAAAGTCGCGGGATATGGCGGCCAGATTTCATGCGCACTCCACTTTCACTCTCACTTTCAATCTCACTTCTACTCCGCGCGCAGCGCGACGACCGGATCGGTGCGGGCGGCGCGCCGGGCGGGCAGCCAGCAGGCGAGGAATGCGACACCCGACAGCGCCGCCAGATTGACCAGCAGGAGCCACCAGCCGGGCAGCGGCATCTCAGACATGATGCGCTGAAGCACCAGAGTGGCGGCGTAGTAGGCCGGCACACCCACAACCAGGCCGATCACGAGCAACGAGGCGCCCTCGCGCAGAATGAGCGCGAGGATGTCGCCGTACTGGGCGCCCAGCGCCATGCGCACGCCGATGTCCCGCGTGCGCTGGGCGGTGAGTTGCGAAATGACCCCGTAGAGTCCGAGGGCGGAAATGAGCAGGCCCATCAGGGCGAACGTGGCGAGGTTGGCGGCGACGAGATTGAGGTTGGCGAGACTCAGTTCAAACGACGCGCGGAGTGAACCGGGTTGGGCAACGGGCATGTCCGCATCGAGTGCGGCGACGATCTGTCGAACCGCCGGTGCGAGCGCCTCCGGCGCCAGGGAGGTGCGCAGGATGATGACGAGACCGTGCTTTGGATCCTGCACCAGCGGGCGGTAGGCTTGCAGGCGGGTGTCCGGTTCGCTCAGATTGGCGGCCAGACGCGCCTCGCCGACCACGCCGACGACCTCGATCCAGGAATCGATGCCGACGAATTTCAGCCGCTTACCGATCGGGTTCTCGCCGGGCCACAGCTGGCGCGCGAGAGCCGCGTTGACGACGACTTCCGGCGGGTCCTCGGCCTTGAGGCTGGCGGAAAACAGGCGGCCCTGCTGGAGCGGAATCTGCAGGACGGTGAAGTAAGCGGGAGAAACCGTGGCCGTCTGCGCCAGCGGTTCCCGCCCGCGAGGCACCGGCGCGTGGCCCTCGGCAACCAGATTGGCCCGGTTGTTGAACGAATAGACCGGCAGGCTGTCGGCGAGGGCCGCATGATCGACTCCCGGGAGCACGCTGAGCCGGTCCAGCAAGGTGCGACTGAACTCGCGGCATTGCGCATCGCTGGTGTATCGGTTATACGGCATGGCGATGTAGCCGGCAAACAAACCGTCCGGGTTCCAACCGACGTTGCGGCGAAGAAAACTCCTCGCGGCGAGGCTGAACGAAGTGGCGACGCCAACCAGGACCAGCGCGGCGGCAAGTTCGCCGATGATCAGGACAGCCTTCAAACGCTTGTTGGATGGTCCGGTGGTGGAGCCGCGCGAACCTTCCTTGAGCGACTCGCTCGCCGGAGTGCGACTGGCGAGCCAGGCAGGGGCAAGGCCGAACGCCAGGCCGCTCACCAGGGTGCTGAACAGCGTGAAGACCAGGACCCGGCCGTCTATGGGGATCGGAAAGCCCGGTTCGTTGCCGATGATGAGATTCCGGCCGATCAGGTCATTGCTCCACCCGGCCAGCAGAATCCCAAGCGCGCCGCCGCCCAGCGCCAGCACCAGGCTCTCTACGAGCAGCGGCGCCATCAGAAAGGCGCGCCCGGCGCCGAGTGCCGAACGGAGCGCGTATTCGCGGGAGCGGCCGAAGGCGCGGGCCAGCTGGAGGGTGGCGAGGTTCGCGCAGGCGATCAACAGGACCATGCCCGCGAGAATCACCATCAACCAGATGATGCTCCGGCTCACCTCGTCCATGCTGGCGTACGTCAGGTCGATGACGCGCAGCCCGTCGGTGCCGATGTCCTGCGGGAAATCCTTGGCCAGGCGGGCGGCCAATGTGTTCAGTTCGCTCTGGGCCTGGGAGAGGGTGACGCCGTCCTTCAACCGGGCGACGAGTCTGAACCAGGCATTGTTGCGCAGGGTCAGGAAGGTTTTCTCAATGGTCAGAGGGCGCACGTATTCGACCGGGCCCCAGACCAGGGGGGCGTCGAAGCTGGCCGGCAGCACACCGACGATGGTATAGGAGTCCCCGTCGAGGCGGATCGGCCGGTTGATCACCGTCGGATCGCCGCCGAACCGGCGCACCCAGGTCCGGTGCGCGAGGAGGACGACCTTGCTCTTCCCCGGTTGGTCCTCATCGGGAGTGAAACTCCGGCCGAGAAAGGGCTGGACGCCGACCACGGAAAGAAGCGCGGGAGAGGCGTTGAGGCCGAAGATGTCCTGGGCCGGCTGGCCTGGATCAGCCAGGCTGGCGCTGCCTTGGTAATAGAAGGCCAGGCTGCTGTAGGAGGTGGCTGCGGTCCGGAGGTCGAGCGCATTGGCCGGCGCCAGGGGAGCGGTGCGCGTCTGCGGAGTCGTCCGGAAGATGCTCACGAGGCGATCGCTGCCGGAATAGGGAACCGTGCGCAGTAAGAAGACATTCGCGAGACTGAAAGCCGACGTGCTCAGCGCAATGCCCAGGCCCAGCGTGAGCATGGCAACGATCGCGAAGCCGGGCGATTTTGACAGCGTGCGAAACGCGAGGCGGAGGTTGGACATGGCGGAAGTGAGGGTGAGGGTGAGGGTGAAAGAGGCAGTGGAGGTGAGAGTGAGGGTGAAGCTGGAAGTGAGGGTGAAAGTGAGGGTGAGGGTATGGAGTGTAGGTCAGAAAGGCTGCGAAAGGAGGTGCGGGATGGAACGGTTGTTCGACTTCACTTCGCTCTCATTTTCACCCTCACTTTCACTCTCACTTTCACCCTCAGATTCACTTTGAGCTTGGCGCTCAGAGCTGGCTGGTCACAGGAATTCCTTGGGGCGGCTGTGGGTTTGCCGCCCGTCGATCATCGCTGCTCGCCAGATGCCTCCCTAGAGCGAGCTCTCGGCTTCCTTGGTGACCGCGCTTTCCTCAACCACGCGACCGTCGAACAGGTGCACCGAGCGCACGGCATGGCGCGCAAAACGGTGATCGTGAGTCACCATGACAATGGTGGAACCATTCTTGTGCAGGTTCTCCAGCAGTTCCATGACCGCGTCGCCATTCTTGGAATCGAGGTTGCCGGTCGGCTCGTCGGCGAGCAGCACGGAGGGATAGCCGGCGAGGGCGCGGGCGACCGCCACGCGCTGCTGCTGGCCGCCGGAGAGCTGAGAGGGGAGGTGCTTGGCGCGGTGGGCCATGCCGACTTTTTCGAGCGCCTCGTTGACGCGCTGCTTCCGTTCGCTGGCGGGCATCCCGCGGTAGGTGAGCGGCAGGTCGACATTCTCGTAGACCGTGAGGTCGCCGATCAGGTTGAACGACTGGAAAATGAATCCGATCTCGCGGTTGCGAATGCGGGCGCGCTCCGCGAGCGACAGCCCCTGCACCGGCCGGTTGTTGAGCAGATACTGCCCGTCGGTCGGCGTGTCCAGGAGGCCGAGAATTGAAAGCAGCGTGGACTTTCCGCAACCGGAAGGTCCGGCAATCGAAACGTATTCACCCTTGAGAATCTCAAGGTGGATGCCGGAGAGAGCGTGGGTCTCAACCTCGTCGGTCAGGAAGACCTTGGTCACGCTGTCGAGTTTGATGAGCGACTGGCCGTTGGTTTCGTTATTCATGTGAATGAAGTGATGGGGTGAAGCGGGAAGTGATAAGCTGTAAGCGATAGGCTCTAAGCGGCAGGCTGTAAGCAGCAGGCAATGTGCTGGAGGCTGGGAACAAGGTTGGCGAAGCAGCTTTCTTGCAGGATTCCTTGGCTTGGGGTTTCAAGCTTACGGCTTACAGCTGGATGCCTGCTGCTAATTCAACCGGATGCGCTCGTTGGCATCCTGCTGGGTCATGTCGGAAAGGATCACACGGTCGCCGGGACGCAGGCCGTTGATGATCTCGATGGTGTTGACGGAGCTCCGGCCGAGTTGGACCGGAGTGCGCGTGGCATAAACGCCGTCGGCATCGAGCTTGAAGATCTGGACGGTGCTGCGTTCCTGGCCGAAGGCGGGACGGCCGACAAACACCACGTCATCGAGGCGTTCGAGCTCAATGGTGCCATCCACGCTCAGATCGGGGCGGGCACCCCGGGGCAGTTCGCCTTCGAGGGAGACGTCCACCGTCACCGTGCCATTCTGAACCGAAGGATCGACGCGGGAGACGTGGCCGGCGACGATGCCGTTGCGGGTGTCAATGGACGCCACCTGGCCGATCTGGACGTCCTTGGCCTGCGTCTCGGCGATGCGAACCTCGGCTTTCAAGCGCGCCGGATCGGCGACGCGGGCAAGATTGGCTCCGGGTTGCACTTGGGCGCCGACCTCGACCGGCAAGACTTGGAGGACGCCTGGCATCCCGGCGCGCACATTGAGCGCATCGGCCTCGTCGTGCCGGAGTTTGGCCTGGGCGCGGATCCGGTCGACCTCGGCTTCCTTGACGGCGAGCTGCGGAGCAATCGATTCCTTGGTGAAGGCATAACGCTTCTGTTCGATGTCGTACTGGGTGCTGGCATCCTCGGCCGCGACCTTCGAACTGCGCAGTTCGAGCGCGGAGACCAGACCATCTTTGAACAGTTCGTCGTTCACCTCCGCGTGGAGGCGGGTGGTTTCGAACTCGGACTTGGAGCGGGCGAGAGACGCCTCCGCATCGAGCACGCCCTTTTGCAGCGTCATCTTGAAATTGGCGAGTTCGGCTTCGGCTGACCTGAGCTGGGATTCGGCCGCCGTCGAGGCTTCCACCACGCTCGGGTTGTTGAGCATGAGAATCACACTGTCCGGAGTCACTTGCGCGCCCGGGCGAAGCACGATGCGATCGACCCGGCCCTCGGTTCGCGCGGCGAGCCAGCGGATTTCCTCGGGAACGAGCGTGCCCAGTCCGCGGACCTGGCGAACCATCGGACCGCGCTTGACCTCGCCGATCCAAACCAGATTGCGATCCATCGTGGGCGCGGCGGGCTTGAGCCGCGACAGGCCTACCGTCACGCCGATCAAGGCGACTGCGCCAATGCACGATGCGATGATGCGCTTCTTGCGCTTTTCCTTGGCGGCGTTGGGGCGGGGAATGTCCATAAAGAGTGCGTTTTGACCTGAGTCTTTGCATCGCGTGTGCCAAGCGATCCTATTTATTGCAACTATATGGAGACCAATGACAAGAGATTACAACGAAGTAGCGAAGGCCTGCTGCCCAAGCCGCGGATGGGATTGATCCGTCCCAGAAATGGGATTACCCAGGAGCCTGTCGGGCTTCGCCCTCCACGCTCCTTACAAACGGCGGACGCCGTTTGGGGCGGAACGGAACGTATTGGGAGGAGAAGTGAACTTTGGCATGGGCTGCGTGAGGGAGGCGTGCCCGCCCATCATGTGACGTGGTCCGCGAGACCCAATGCTGCTGCCGCCCGATCCATAACCGGGACCACTCGAGCAACGCCGGGAGGGAATTCGGGAAACGCAGGCCTTTTCTGAAGGCTCCTCCAAGATGGCGCAGCCATTTTATTCTAGCAGCGCGGAGGACGCAGTCCGACACGTTGCTAGAGGGGCAACCGCAGCGTGGCGATGCAACCGGGCGCCCCGGTGTCGCGATTCTTCAGGCTGAGAGAGCCGCCGTGGTTCTCTGCGATCTGCCGGCAGAGCAGGAGCCCAATTCCGGACCCGCTCGGCTTGGTGGTGAAGAACGGCACGAACAAATTGGCGGTGTTCGCGAGGCCCGGGCCGTCATCTTCGATCCGCACCTCAAAGGCGGACCCCTGCCGCTTCCATTCGACGCGCACCGCGCCATGGGTCTCAAGTGAGGCGTCCACGGCATTCTTGAAGAGATTGATCAGCACCTGTTCGATCTGCGCCGCATCAACGCTGGCGGTCAGTTCCGGGCCGCCGGTCACGGTGATGGCCAGGCGTGTTTCCAACGCCGCCGCGCGGCGGATGAGCGGGACGAGCTCCGCTTGCGCCAGGCTAGGCTGGGGAAGTTTTGCGAGCCGCGCGTATGCCTGCATGAAGCGGCTGAGGCCATCGGCGCGGGTTTCAATGATCTCGAGGCCGGCGCGCATGTCGTCTTCCCAGTCCGGAGCCCTTGGGGTGCGTTTGAGCATGGAGTTCAGGCTGCCGGCGAGCGATTTGATCGGCGCCAGGGAATTGTTGAGCTCATGTCCGAGCACCCGCACGAGCCGCTGCCAAGCCTTCAGTTCCTCCTCGCGCAGCGGCACGCTGAGATCGGCAATGACCACCAGGGTATGAGGCCGGCCGCCTTCACGAAAGGAAGTGCGGCGCATTCCCCAGCGGCCGCTGCCACCGGGAAACCGGGTCGACGAGAGCACGCGGACGTCGTCGCCCTCGAGCCATTCACTGACCCCGAGGTCGGCGGCTGAGTGGCCGAGAATTCGTTCGGCGGGGGCGGCGAGGAGTTCCTGGCCGCTGCGGTTCACGAGGCGCAGCGTCTCCTTGTTGTCGAACGCAAAGACCGCGACATCGATCTCCTCCATCACGGTTCGCAACAGCGCCGTGGCCTCAAGGGCTCCCAGGCGCTGGGCCTTTAGCACGTTGCCGAGATAATTGATCTCCGCATGGACGTCGCCCAGCGGTTCGTCGCGCTGCGCCCGCCGCGCCCGGATGGAGAAATCGCCCTCGCGCAGGGCCGAGAGCAGGTTCGCCACGGTCTGGAGCGGCCGGATCACCCGCATGCGGACACTGGTACCGTAGCCAAGCCAGAAACCGACGATCAGAAGAGTTAGCGTCCACTGCGTTCTGGGCTGGGGGGCGGAATCGCTCAACCAGAGCCAATACATGGCCACGATGACCGCCGGCACTCCGCCGAGCAGCGTGTAGAGGAAGATCTGCTGATCGTGGCTGAGAGGGCGGCGGGGGTTAGGCATAAGGCGGCAAATTGGTCCCAAAGAGACGCAAAGAATCAGACATCGCTTAACGCATACTTACGGATCTCCAATTTAGAGCGAATCAAACTGAACCGTAGCCGAAAACGCGAACGTAGCTGCGAGCGTGAGCGAGCGGAAGGTTGGTCCACTCGCCCGTTCGACAAGCTCAGGGCACCGAGCCTGCCGAGAGGCTCACACTCGTGGCCACACTTTTTCTGAAACTGCTCTAGGTGCGCCAAAATGGATCAGGAGTCCATGCTCATCGACTTTCTCAGCGTGGCCATGGCGGAGGTAGCAGTGGAGGGAAAACGCAGTCTGCCGGACTCGATCGCCGAGGCGGAATACTGGATCTTTCATAAAGCACCTCCCTCCTTGCGCGTTTTGCGCCTTCTTGCGGCAAAAAAAATCATAGCCCATACTTCTCCAGGCGACGGTAGAAGGCGCTGCGGCTGAGGCCAAGTTCCTCGGCGGCCCGGCGCGCGTTGCCGTCGCAGCGGGCGAGCGTCTTCCGAATCAGATGGGCCTCGACCTCCTCCAAGCTCATGTCCTCGATGCGCGGGGCCGCTGAACCGGTGTTGAGGCCGAGATCGACCGTGCGCACAACCTTGCCGGTTGACATCAGGACGCCGCGCTCGATCGCGTGGTCGAGTTCGCGGACATTGCCAGGCCAGGTGTGGGCCTGCATGGCTTCGAGTGCGCCAGCGTCAAACCCAGTGATCGCCTTCCGGTAGCGCTCGACGTGCTGCTTGAGAAAGTGCTGCGCCAGTAGCGGAATGTCCTCGTGGCGCTCCCGCAACGGCGGGAGGTGGATGGAAATCGTGTTGAGGCGGAAGAGCAGATCCTGGCGGAATTTGCCGTTGGCGACCTCGGCGGAGATGTCCGCATTCGTGGCCGAGATCAGGCGGACCTTGACGTGGTACGTCTTGGAGGAACCAACCCGCTCGTATTCGCCGGTCTCAAGCGTCCGGAGGATCTTCGCCTGGCCATTGAGCGGGATGTTGCCGATTTCATCCATGAACAGCGTGCCGCCATCCGCCAGTTCGAAGCGGCCGGCGCGGTCGTTCTTCGCGTCGGTAAAGGCACCGCGCACATGGCCGAACAACTCGCTTTCAAATACTCCCTCGGGAAGCCCGCCCATGTTGACCGAGATAAACGGATGGGCCGCCCGGGCCGAGACGGCATGCAGGGCCTGCGCGATCACGCCCTTGCCGGTGCCATTCTCGCCGGTGATGAGGACGTTGGCGTCGGAGGGTCCGACGCGGGCGACAATCTCCAGCACGGGCCGCATGGCCGCTGATTGCGCGATCAGATTGGGTCCGCCCTTGCCGCGCAGCAACTGGTTCTCCTGTTCGAGGCGGCGATAGGCACGAACGGCGGCGCCGAGATCGATCTGGTTGCGGACGATCGCAATGAGGCGGGGATTGTCCCAGGGTTTGGTGACGAAATCCCGCGCGCCGCGGCGCATCGCCTCGACGGCGACATCGACGCTGGCCCAGGCAGTCATGACGACCACCGGCAGCGACGAATCGACGTTCTGAATCTTGTTAAGCAGATCGAGGCCTTCCTGTCCGGAAGTGGTGTCGCGTTCGTAATTGAGGTCCATCAGCACGAGCGAAAAATCGCGCGCCTCGATCGCCTTGATGACGGCCGCGGGCGATTTCACCGTCTCGATCTGGTAGCCTTCCGCCTTGAGCAGGAGACGCAGGGCTTCGAGAACATCGGGCTGGTCGTCTGCAATGAGGATTCGGTGGATCGACGTGTCGGTGGCGGCCATCGCGAAAGTGGGGTTGGCGGAAGGATGACGGTGGGCAGCTGGATTGGGCAAGCGGAGAGTGAGGGGAGGGAAGCTGTCGGCGGCAGGCGGTAAGCTTTAGGCAGGAATCATGCGGTTGACCATGGGTGGCGGTTCGAGTATTCTTGTCCTATTGTCAGCTTACTGCTTGCAGTTGGTCCTCATGCCGCGGGGCAGTGCTGGCGACGGATGCCATAGGAACTTCTCTTGCGGGCCGGTTCGAACCCAGCGGCCGGGCAGGCCGCCGCGGGCGTCCGGTGGACGATAAAGGGTCGGCGCGCCAGGCCGTTGTCGCTGAGGGCAACGAGCATCAGGCCGGCGGTGGCATACACGAACAGGGCGCCGATCAGAGCGGAGGAGGGGAGGATTCCGAGCAGCCACCCGAAGATGGCGGCAGGGAAGGCGATTGCGAGAGTCGAGGCAGTGACGGTGAGTGAGGTCTTCATGGTGGTGCTTTCTTTGATGTGCTGGGGATATTGCACGCACCGTGCCAAGATCTTATTAAAGCTGTAAGTAATTCGTATCGAAGTATTAATGCCGATTAGGCATTTTCTCATGCCTGCAAACCACGCGCAAACCTTTCGCCCACGGGAAGGCCGTTTCCCAGAACTGGGACCGGAAGGAGCCAGCTTCCATGGCCGCCGGAAACCGCGGATGGTGGCGAAGCCGGCAGCGCGGGCTATGCGAGCTGCAGGCGCCAGCGAGCGGATCGGCGTGGCTGCGAGCGTGAGCGAGTGGTTGCCTCCGTAGCTGCGAGCGCCAGCGAGTGGCCATACGTAGCTGCGAGCGTGAGCGAGTGGCCAGTTTCAATCGACAAGGAATACCTGACCAACGCCCCATTTCGGCGCCGACTCGCGACCGTCTCCAGGAGTGGTTTGTTGGATCGATCCTGGGGACGCGACGCCCTCGTCGCGTTCTCGACGCATGGCTGCTCTGCCGTATCGAACGCCCGGATCGGACGGGAGGAGGATTTCCGTGACACCGGGATGAGCGCCGCCTAACCCGGCTCAAACAGGGAGCATCACCCGGGTCGCCAACCCCAAACCCCAAAGTCAGACCCTATCGGATCGGTTTTCCAGGCCCGGCGCGCCCCGGCCAAGCGCCAGACGCCGACCGGCGTAGGCATTCGGTAGGCGCCGGGCGACAGGTCGTGCGGACCGCCAGGGCGGCGCGGCGCACGGCGCGATCACGTCAGAGCGGACGCCCGCCGCCCCAAGGACCGCAACGTCCTGGAGCCGGTGAAAACAGGCTTTCCACCAAGGCGGGCCGGGCCAGAGCGAAGGCGAAGCCGCAGCGGTGTTGGCTGCGCGCCCGCTGTTGCCGTCGCTGTCAAGAGTCAACTCGTGACCCCTTCAGCGTTTCCGTCGCTGTCAAGAGTCAACTCGTGACCCCTTCAGCGTTTCCTGCCCCAAGGACCGCAACGTCCTGGAGCCGGTGAAAACAGGCTTTCCACCAAGGCGGGCCGGGCCAGAGCGAAGGCGAAGCCGCAGCGGTGTTGGCTGCGCGCCCGCTGTTGCCGTCGCTGTCAAGAGTCAACTCGTGACCCCTTCAGCGTTTCCTGGCTCTCGGCGCGCACTTGGGCGCTGGCGGCGGCGGTCAGCGGCTTGCCGGGGCGGGGGAGGCGGCTTGCGGCGCTGGCGGCCCAGTCGATCCTGGCCCGAACCGGCATGGCCGGCACCAGGTGGGCGACCACCCGACCGCGACGGGAGATGGCGATTTCCTCGCCGGTTTCCACGCGGCGCAGAAGCTTCGCGTAGTCGTTGCGCAACGTGCGCACCGTGGCGGTCTTCATTGTGCTACAAATGGTGTGGCACATGAAAGCGGAGTCAAGCGGAGCGTTGGCGATTGCTGCCCTCAGCGCAGGTCGCTGTCAGGAGCGGTGGCGGCGAGCGGTTCGCCGGACGCGATTTCGCTCCCATGGCCGGCGAGCTGGCTCATCGCCTGGAAGAGGCCCTCGACCGTCTTGCGCTCCCGGCTACGGGAATCGCATGCGTGGTTGAGTTTCCTGCGGGCCGCTTTCACCTCAGGTCGGAGACGCAAAAAGTCCGGCGGCCCTCGCCGCCGGACTTCTTGTTTCACCCCGCAACGAGCGGGAAACCCCGCTCGAAGACGCCTCGATTAGAAATCAAACGAATTTGTGAGCTCCCAGCCCATGCCCTGGACGATGCGGGCCAGCGCGACGCTGCCATCCGGGTTGATCCGGGAAGCCATCAAATGGTCCTTCTCGCCCACGCTTCGGACGTTTAGTTGGATGCGCCAGTTGATCGAGCGCGTGATCTTCTTGCTGTCGCCAATCCACAGGTCAACGTGATGCTCGGTCTTTCCGATGAACGGCTGGTTGATGTCCAGGCCGCCAAGTCCGAGATTGGGAACGCCCGCGTAGTCCGGGTCGGTGGAGTTGACGTTCTTGAAGTTGGGATCGAACGCGTAGCCGATAATCCGGCCGGCCTCCACCCGAAGGGCGCCACCGAAGAACAGGCCTTTCGCGAGGCCGTGGTCAATCGTGTAGCTTGAAATCAAGTTAAGCCGCCAGGGCGCTACTTCCGGTGCCGCGTGCCCGAGTTCGTTCAACAATACGGTGTACGGGACGGCGACGCACGAGTCCCATTGGGCGCCGAGCGTGCTGCCGCCGTTCAACCACTCGCGGACCTGGCCCCCGGGCCCGTTCATGAAGCGGGTCATTGCCCCCACGAACGCCTTCGATGTCGGGTCGATGTTCTCGTGGGTCGCATGAACGTGCGAGTAGTTGAGGGCAAGGTTCCAGTTCTTCACCAGCTGGCAGTTCAATTCGACTTCGGTTCCCTGCGACCGGTTGTTAACGGTCGTTTGATGATTGCCGAACTGCAACCCGCCGCCCAGCGGGGCGCCGCCCGAAACATCGACTCCGCCGAGGTAGGCATCCCGGAGGTTTCCGGTGCGTTGAGCAACGGTCGGATCGATCGCGGGGCTCAGGTGATAGCTCGCGAAGAAGGTGGACGGGAATGGCGCGTTGAGCCACGCGTTGACGATGGCCGCGCCGCCGACGTAGGTGTGGGACGTGCCGCTGGCGTCGGTGAATGTTCCGCCTTGGTTGTTGTAGTCATTGTAGGCGGCGATCTGCGCTGGCGTGGCATGCGGCAGGCCATCGGCGGCCGCATAGTCCCAGATGTTTGAATTCGGGACGTTGCCGCGCAGCCCTTCCTGCAGCGTGGTGGCCCAGGCCCAGCCCCAGATCGGACCGTCGGCGATGAAACGGGAGTCGCCGCCGAGGCCACCGATCGAATAACCCTCGGTTTCCGCCAGCGTCGCGTTGGCGATGCTCGTCTTGAACCAATTGACCTTCAGCGAGAGCCTGTCCTGCAACGTCGTGATGACGACGCCGTATTCCGTTGTCTGGCCGACTGCTTTCGGCATTGCCGTGCCGGCCAGGGTCAGGCGGGAGGCGTCGGCCTTGAAGTTTCCCGAGCGGTCGTAAAAGAAGCTGAGTGTAGTATCCCCTGGGAGTTCGGATGTGAGGAACTTGGGCAGGTGATAAACACCGCCCCAGGTCCTGCTCTCACCGTGGGTGTCGGTGCGCGACTGCAGGTCGTCCGGGTAGTTCCAGTTGACCGAACTCGATCCGGGATCCGTGGGCGCATTGGTGTCGTAGGTCGTGATCACATCCTTGCGCCAGCCAAAGGCCGGCACGAGATCTCCGCTTGCGAGATATCCCTGCCAGGTGAAGCCGGTGGAACAGTCGCGGAAGCGCCAGCGACTCGCGGAATCCATGACGGCTGGGTGCCCGGAGTCCGCAACCGGGATCGCACTGTTGGCTCCGCCAATGAGCGCCCAGCTCGAATCCGCTGCGTCGCCCGCCCAGGAACTGTTGTCCGTTCGCACCCTGGAGACCTCGCAGCAACCGGTAAAGATGTGCCGGCCGAGGATCTTCGCGAGGGTTAAATTGCCGAGCAGGTCCTCGGCTCTCAGCTCATAGGTTGGGGCGAAGCGGAACGTATCCCGGACAACGGTTTTCTGGCAATTCAGACTGGCCGCCAACCAAGCGTCGCCGGTGAACGTGAACTCGGGATCAGGAATCGGGCCGCCACCGGCACTGCTGCCGAGCACGTCGGGATCGGTCTGGGCGAATCCGATCCCCATCAACTCTCGGGCGCCGCCCGTGTAATGCTGGTGGTCAAAGCCGACCAGCAGCCCGAGGCGGTCGTCGAAGAAGCTCTGTTCGAGCGTGGCGTTGATTGCGTTCCACTTCTGCCACTCATGCTTGGTGGGGCCGTCAATCAGGTTCTTGTAGAAGTCAAAAACCCTGGGATCCTGAAGAACGACGTCTGCGTAATAGATACCGCCCGGGACATTGGGCCTGGTCGGATGGCCCGGGAAGTTCGCTCCGGTCTTGAACCAGAGCCACCAGGAGGCGTCCGGCGGGATCTGGCGCGGGTTGTTCGAGCTGACGCTGCCGCTTTCAAACTTCACCCGCAACGAGGTGTGGCTGTCGGCGGACAAGAGGCGGGGATCGTACCGCAGCGCGGCGAAGACTCGCTTCGAGTTGTTGAAGGCCGGCTTCTGCTCGTACCGCTCGTCGTCGTCGACCGCGGTCACGCGGATTGCGAGGATGCCCCGGATGAGCTCTTGATTCAGATCGATCGAATCGCGCACCGAGCCGTATTCGCCGAGACGATTCTCCAGGCTGAATGCGGTTTTGAACGCCGCGTCGTTCAGACTGGTATTGATGATGCCGGCCGGGCTTCCAACGCCGAAAAGCAACGCGTTCGGACCGCGCTGGAAGTCGACCCGACTCAGATTGAAGGCATCCCACGGTATGTCGGTCAGGTAGTAGTCGCGGGTGTTGTCCGCTGCGTCGAGACCCCGCACGCGGGTGGTCGCGGCGATGGTGTTCTCCCAGTAGGTCCCGGTGCCGGCCATGCCGCTGAAATTGCCCCGGATGCCTGACACCTCAGTGCTCGGGGTGTAAACGAGGAGGTCATTTTGGTTCCTGGCTCCGGTGTCCTGCAGGAATTGCTTTGTTACCACTGAAATGGCGGACGCGACATCCCTCAGATCGGTCCGCACCCGGGTTCCGGCCAGGGTGCTGGTGGCTGTGTAGCTGTTCTGGTCCTCGGAGGCATCAACCACAAACGGCGAGAGCACTATAACCTCCTCGCCCCCGCCCTGGTCGGCGGGCAGATTTGAGGCCACGTGTTGGCTCGCCAGCGGGGCATTGGGATCGCGTGAAACCCGGTCTTCCACTGCCACGCGGCTGGTTTGTTCGGTGACGAGTTGGAAGAGCAGCGCGGTTTCCAGCATCTTCTTCCGTACTGCGGTCTTGGCATCCTCGCCTTCCGCCCGCCGGAAGTCGCCGGCGAGTTCCTCGTACCAAAGATGGCCAAAGTGCTTCTCGATGCCGTCGCCCGTCAGCGGCCTGGACTGGACCGGGATTTGCAGTGAGGCCGGCTGTCCCTCCACCTGGCCGTTGATCTGCACGACGGCGACCGGGTTTCCGGTTGTCCGAAAAACTGCCTGCACGGGCCGGGCGAGGAAAACATCGCTGAGTTTGTCCGGCACGAGGCTGGCGTCAACGGGGTGCCCGTCGGCGTCGAATAGCGTGAGGCTCAGATCGGACAGCACCGGCGCGTCCAGGGTGGCGAAAAGGTCGGTCAATTCACCGATGATGACCGAGTCGTCGTTCATGAAGCGGGCCTGGCCGTGACCAAGCTCCGCCATTTTGGTGAGCAGCGCGGCGTTGGGTGCGTTGCCAATGCCGAAGGCGAAAAGGCGGACCCGCCCGATCTTCTTTTCGATCAGGTTGAATAGGGTGTTCTCGTTGCCGACATCGCCGTCGGTGAGAAAGATGAGCAGTTGCTCATGGTCGTTGGTTTCGAACGAGTCGAGGCAGGCGCTGAGCGCCGGCTGCATCCTGGTGCCGCCGCCGGCCTGGATCTTGCGCACGAAGTCCCGCGCATCGGTCGCCATCGGGTCGCCGGCACGGATCCATTCATTCCGGTAGAAACTGAAGGTGTCGTCGAAGATGGCGATGCAGAAGCGATCGTCCGGCCGGAGCATTGCGAGGCAGCCTTCCAATCCGAGCCGGGCGTTTTCCAACCGGGAGCCCTGCATCGAACCGCTGTGATCAAGCAGAAAGACGACGTCCCGGGGACGGGAGACCTTTGCGGAGACCGGCCGGGAAACCGGCGGGAAGACCGTGAGC
Source organism: uncultured Verrucomicrobiae bacterium (assembly GCA_963804395.1). Classification (GTDB taxonomy): domain Bacteria; phylum Verrucomicrobiota; class Verrucomicrobiia; order Opitutales; family Opitutaceae; genus Fen-1467. The sequence continues at coordinate 63,441 of CAWDQK010000026.1, forward strand.
AGTCCATAGTCGCCGGAAGCGGTGTCCTGGGTGACGAGAGTGGGCTGCACCGCCGCACCAGCTTCTCTCTCAATCCGCAGTAGAAAATCGCGATCGGGGATGGCGCCCCCGTCCGCGAGCGAGACGGAGAAACGGTCGTCACCAAGATCCGCGACGTTGATCTTGTGAGACGAGGACGTGATGGCGCTGGCCGGGATGCCGGCGACCTGGACGTCGAAGGTGTAGAAATGCTGCGAGGCGATGGCTTGCCCGACATTGCGGACCGGATTCGGGGCGGCAGCGCCCGGCGTGCCGGGAACAGTGTCGGCTGGAAAATACTTGTCGCCGGTGACCATAGGAAAGCGGACATCAATCGCGCCGGTTGAAAGGGTGAGCGGCTGGAGAAAACGGATGACGACCTGCACGGTCTCGCCGGGAAGGAAGTTGGCGACCGCGGTCGAGAAGAGGGACGGGTCATGCTGTTCGAGCAGCGCGGTCTTCCGGCCTTCCGCCTTTGCGGCCTCATACGTCTGGCGAGCCTCCTGCTTTTCGCGGACAACGCTGCGGATCACGCGATCCTGAAAACGCAGCTCAAAGTCGGTGAGCGTTGCTCCATTGGGCAGCGGATAGAGATAGATCGCCTCCAGCGCGGTGGCGGTGTCATTGGTAAACGTCTGGATGACCTGGGCCTCGATGAGCCCAGGCGTCACCTCAAGGGCCACCTGGGTGGATTTGAGCGGAACGAGGATTCGTTGGTCGTTTTCGCCCGCGGCATAACACAAGCCGCAGGGGGAAGCGGGAGTCTGGTCCGCCGCAGTTCCGCGGAGGAGACCGGAGGCGAGGGCGAGCAGGAGACCGGCGAGCAGGCGGGCCGGCTGGGAGGGGGAGAGCGATTGTGACATGGCGGGGTGGGTTGAAGTTGGAGACCGGATTGGCAACGGTCGCCATCATGCCCGCCGCCCTGCGAAATGTCGTCAGGGCCACGTAAAAGTTTGTCAGAGATTCTGCAGAGCAATGTCAGGTTGGGCGGGCGACATCGGGGCCACTCGCCCGTTCGACAAGCCCCTCGACAGGCTCGGGGCCTTGAGCTTGTCGAAACGGCTCATCCGTTCGACGGGTTCGACAGGCTCCCATTCGACGGGCTCAGGGTCTGCGACACCGCGGGCAGGCTCAGGATGACCCTGAGTGGAGTCGAATGGGTCAGGGCCCCGAGCGAGGTCGAGGGGCTGGCGCTCGTGGCTACGAAGATCCGGCGGACCGTCCGGGTAGCTGCGAGCGCCAGCGAGCGGAGAGTTGGTCGAGGGAGTAGCTGCGAGCGCCAGCGAGCGGAAGGAAGAATCCGCCACCATGCCGTCTTTTGGTGCTCTTGGCGTTTTCCTTGGTCCACTCGCTGGCGCTCGTGGCTACGGGGTTCCGGCGGGCTGGAGGAGTAGCTGCGAGCGCCAGCGAGCGGACTACGGAGTCTTGAGATAGTTGTAGACTCTCCAGAATCGCTCCCAGTAGTCAGCAGTGCGAACGTCCAACTCCGGATATCCGGGTACGCAGCAGCCAAGAAATGGATAATCTGCAGGAGATCGGGCCAGTTCCGCTCGCACCGGATTCTCCAAAATGTAATTCGCGACGTTGATGAATGCGCTGCATTTTCGCTCCTCGTCGCGGAGAAGGTGATCGTGCGCCTGCTGCTGCCAAACGGCCGGTGAGAGCGCCGGACGAAGTTGCCGGCGGAGGAATTCGATGGCCAGGCGTTGATCGGATTCGCAGGACAGTCCGAGCCAGATGAGGTGCATATGGTCGGGCATCAGGACATAGGCGGGGCAGGCGAGGTGGTACCGGGCGCAAGTGTGCAGCAGGCAGAAATGCCATTTCTGATGAAATGTCGAAGTGAGCCAGCCGGTTGCCCGTTCTTCGATGGTGGGGGTCCAATGGACAAAGGCATGGCCGCGATAGCATTCGGTTGGGAGTCGTGGCAGGTGTTTCTGGCGTTTGCCGTGGTCCACTCGCTGGCGCTCGTGGCTACGGGATTCCGGCGGGCTGTCCGGGTGGCTACGTTGGTCCACTCGCTGGCGCTCGTGGCCACGGGAATCAGGCGGGCCGTCGCAGTAGCTGCGAGCGTCAGCGAGCGGAGAGTTGTCGAGGGAGTAGCTGCGAGCGTCAGCGAGCGGAGAGTTGTCGAGGGAGTAGCTGCGAGCGCCAGCGAGCGGAGAGCAGGAATCGCCTTGTGCATTCATGGTCCCATCCGCTGACGTTCACGGTCTCGAAATTCAAGCACGCGTTTTCACCGGACCCACTCGCTGGCGCTCGTGGCTACAAGGATCAGGCGGACCGTCCGGGTAGTTACCTTGGTCCACTCGCTGGCGCTCGTGGCTACAAGGATCAGGCGGACCGTCCGGGTAGTTACCTTGGTCCACTCGCTGGCGCTCGTGGCTACGGGATCCGGCGGGCTGGAAGGGTGGCTGCGAGCGCCAGCGAGCGGGGGCGCTCGCGCCGCGACGCCAAAGAGGTCACTCGTAGCGCAGCGCCTCGATCGGATCGAGCTGGGCGGCCTTGCGGGCCGGGTAGAAGCCGAAGAACATGCCGACGACGGCGCTGAACGCCACCGCTCCGATGACCGAGATCGGTGAAACGAGGATGGGCCAGCCGGTCTTGATTGATACCAGTTCCGAAGATCCGACGCCGAGCACGATTCCGATGATGCCACCGAGCGAGCTCAGGATCACCGCCTCGATCAAAAACTGCAGGAGCACGTCGCGACCGTGGGCTCCCACGGCCAGGCGGATGCCGATCTCGCGTGTGCGCTCGGTCACGCTCACGAGCATGATGTTCATGATGCCGATGCCGCCGACGAGCAGCGAAACGCCGGCGATGAACCCGAGCAGGAGCGTCATCGTCTTGGCGGTGGCGGTGGCCATTTCGGCGAACTCGACCTGGTTGCGCACGGTGAAGTCCTGTTCGCGCCCCTTGCGGCGCTGCATGAGAAGGTCGGTGATGTCCTGCTGCACCTTCCCAATCGCCTCGGCACTGGCGGCCTGCACGAGGATCGAGTTGATGTTCGGGCGGCGCGAGATCCGCTTCATGTGACTCGTGTAGGGAATCACCACCGTGTCGTCCTGATCCTGCCCGAAGAGATTGAAGCCCTTGGAAGCGAGGACTCCCACGATTTTGAAGGGAATGTTTCGGATGCGGATCGTCTTGCCGAGGGGTTCGCCGTCCGGGAAAAGCTGGTCGACGACCGTCTTGCCCAGCACCGCGACCTTGCCCACGCTGCGCACGTCCTGATCGGTGAACATGGCCCCCTGGTCGATCGGCCAGCTGCGGATCGAGGGGTAGTCGGGAGATTCGCCCATGATCTGGGTGTTCCAGTTGAGGCCGTTCGCGAGCACTTGGGCGCGGTCGCGCATCTCGGCGGTGACGCCCAGGACGTTGGCGACCTCGCGCTTGATGCCGTCCGCATCGTCCACCGTCAGGGTCGAAGCGCTGCCCCAGCCGGAGCGCATGCCGCCGGCGTTGAAACTGCCAGGAAAGACCGTGATGACGTTTTCCCCGAGGCTGGCGACCTGCGCCTCGACCTGCGCCTTGGCGCCGTTGCCGATGCTGACCATCGCGATGACCGCCGCGACGCCGATGATGATGCCCAGCGCCGTGAGGATCGAACGCATCGTATTGCGTCGCAGGGCGCGCAGGGCGACTTTGACGGTGTTCAGGATGCGCATCGGGTTAGACCGAGGTAAGTTTGGCCGCGGCCTCGGCCGCCTTGAGCTTCTTCATCTCCTCGTCGGCGAGCAGGCGGTCCGGAACGAGTTCGTCGCGCACGAGGCGGCCGTCGCGCAGGATCAGGTTGCGCCTGCAGTAGCGGGCGATGTCGAGCTCATGCGTCACCATGACGATCGTGATGCCCTGGTCGTTGAGCTTTTGAAACACGCCCATCACCTCGACGGAGGTCTTGCTGTCGAGATTGCCCGTCGGTTCGTCGGCCAGCAGAATCTCGGGTTCGTTGGCGAGGGCGCGGGCAATGGCGACGCGCTGCTGCTGGCCGCCCGAGAGCTGGTTGGGAAAATGGTCGGCGCGGTCGGAGAGCCCCACGATCTCGAGGCTGTGCAGCGCCCGCTGCCTCATCTCGCGCGAGGAGCGGCGCCGCTTGCCGTACATCATCGGCAGTTCGGTGTTCTCGAGGGCCGTGGTGCGCGCGAGGAGGTTGAATCCCTGAAAAACGAAACCGATCTTCTGATTGCGGATGTCGGCGAGCTCGTTGCGGTCGAGTTGAGACACGTTGACCTCGTCGAGAAGGTAGCGGCCGCGGGTGGGTCGGTCGAGGCAGCCGAGCAGGTTCATCAGCGTTGATTTGCCGGAGCCGCTCGCGCCCATCAGGGCCACGAACTCGCCGCGACTGATATTGAGCGAAACGCCGCGCACCGCATGCACGGGAACTTCGCCGGAGTCGTAGATCTTGTGGATCTCCTCGATTTTGACGACGGCAGCCATGACAGGGCGGACGGTGGACCTTACCGGCGGAAACCGCCTTGTCCGCCGGAGAACGGGTTGCTGGCGGGCGGACCGGCCGCGGCGGATGACGCACCGGGAAGGCTCACACTGGTGATGAGGAAATCGCCCTCCTTCAAGCCGTTGACAACCTCGGTGGTGATTCCATCGGTGATGCCCAGCTTGGCACTGACCGCCTCGATCACGGCGGTTTTCGCATCCGTGCCGACCAGCCGGTAGACCGTGCGGGTGGTGACGCTGCCGCCGCCGCTGTTGCCGCGACCGCCGCCAAACCGGCTGAAATCGATTTCGATGCCGCGTTCCTTGGCGAGTTGCTGGGCTTTCTGCAGGACGTCCGGAGAGGGTGGACCGTTGCTCCAGGAGAAACCAACGTCCTGCATGATCTGGCGCACCGCGGCGCGCCGCTGTTCATCGCTCAGCGCCTTGGCGGCGGGCTTGACGGAGGCGTCGGCGCCGGGGTTGGTGGCGGCGGGCGGCGGTTTGGGCATCAGTCGCTCGGGGATGCGCGCGCGCAAGGCGCTGTTGGCGAGGCGAAGCGCATTGGTGCGCTCGGCGATGATGATGGAAACGTTCGCCGTCATTCCCGGCCGGAGTTTGAGGTCGGGGTTGTTCACGTCGATGATCGTCTGGTAAATGACGACGTTCTGCTGCGTCTGCGGCGCGTTGCGGATCAGGCTGACCCGGCCGTGGAACGGCTGGTTGGGAAAGGCGTCAACCGTGAAGTTGACCGACTGGCCGATCTTGACGCTGCCGATGTCGGCCTCCGCCACGGCGCCGATGATCTGCATCTTCGTCAAGTCATTCGCGATCATGAAAAGCGTGGGCGCGCTCAAGCTCGCGGCGACGGTGTTGCCGACGTCGACCTGGCGGGAGATCACCACGCCGTCGATGGGAGAGAAGATGTCGCAGTGGTCGAGGTTCACCCTAGCCAGGCTCAGCGTCGCGCTCTGGATCTTCACTTGTGCATCGGCCTGCAGGAGCTGGGCTTCGGCGGTATCAAGATCAGCCTGCGCGATGAGGCTCTTTTTAAAGAGCTGCCGGCTGCGCTCGGTATTTACGCGGACAAGCTCGTAGTTGGCCTGCGCATTGGCGAGCTGGCCCTCGGCTTGCAGGAGATTAGCCTTGTAGATCGAAGGGTCGATCTGCGCGATCAACTGACCCTGTTTAACAGGTGAATTCCAGTCTACGAAGAGCTTGGAGATGATGCCGGAGATCTGGCAGCCCACGTTGACATCGAGCACTGGTTCGATGTCGCCCGTCGCCGTCACCACCTGGACAACCTCGCCGCGGTTCACGGTGACCGTGCTGTATTCCGGAGTCTTGTCACTGCTCCGATTCCAGAAGAACCAGACGCCCCCGGCGACTGCGAGCACGGCAAGCAGCGCGATGAGGGTCTTCCAAAGACTGATGCGGGCAGAAGTGGCCATGGAAAAAAGGGAGGAGACTGATGGATGCGGACCAGGAATCAGACCGGGCGGTCCGGGGCGGACCGCGAGGCCGTCAATCAAGGTATCGCTGGCGGTTAAGACGCGCCCCGAAGGGCAACGGTGACAGAGTGGATTGCCCTCGATCGATCACCCATTGGGGATTGGCGGGTTCGAAGAGATCAAGTCCGGTCCGCCGGCATGCCCATAGGCGGCGCGCAGGGCGGCGGCCACGTTGGCGGGAACAAATTTTGTTACGTCGCCGCCGTATTTGCTGACCTGCTTCACGAGATTCGAGCTGGTGTAGCTGAAGTCCTCGTTGGGCATCACGTAGATCGTTTCGACCGCGGGCTGGAGATGGCGGTTCATGAGCGCCATGTTGTATTCGGATTCGAAATCCGACATCGCCCGCAGTCCGCGGATGATCGCGACTGCACCCTGCTCCATGGCGAAGTCAACCAGCAGGCTGGCGAAGGTTGTAACCGTGACATTCGGAAACCGGGCGATGTTCGGTTTGAGCAACTCGACGCGCTGCTGCGGGGAGAACAGCGGGCGTTTCTCCGGATTGTGGGCGACAGATACCAGGACATGATCGAAAAGGCGCGTGGCACGCTCAAGCACGTCGAGGTGGCCGTAAGTGACCGGATCGAAGGTCCCGGGGTAGATGCAGAGTCTCATGGCGGTGCGGGCAGAAGCTGACCGTAGCCGGGGCGAATGCCAGGACCAGATACGGAGCAGCCTCGTGAATAAAAGCCGGCCGGGATTCCAGCGCAAGCGTGGAGGGCGGTGCTCCTGCGTCGCGGGTGCATTTCCGAATTGGCGGTAGCGGCGCGGCGTTCCGCGCCGTCGGAGCCGAACGCGGCTCCGCTACGGACCCCGGCTTGCCTGCCGGGCTGCCATTCCGTAGCCTTGGTAAAAGCCGGCCTCAATGCGGCCGGCTACAATTTCATAAATGGCATCGCGCCCGATTCGCTGCCTTGCCCGCGGGAGCCCGGTGTTTCAGCGCGCAGGGGCAAGCGCCAGGCGAAAGCCGAGATTGTTTTCGCGGCTTCCCGGCTCGATCCGGCGGCGGAACGCGGAGCGGCAAAAGCGAGCAGGGAGACTGCAACTGCCGCCGCGATCAACGCGGAAGCTACCCGTGGCCGGACCGGCCGGATCGGTCGCGCTGCCTCCCGGATAGTCGCCATACCAATCGCGACACCATTGCCCCACATTTCCATGCATGTCGTAAAGTCCCCATGCGTTGGGCTGCTTCTGACCGACCGGATGGGTCGTGCCGCCGCTGTTCAGGCTGTACCATCCGAGGTTGTCCAGGTTACCGGCGCCGGCATAAGGCCCGGTCGTCCCCGCGCGGCAGGCGTATTCCCACTGCGCCTCGGTGGGCAGCGCGTACACATATCCATCCGTCAGCCTCCCGGCAGCACGCTCTCGCTCCGTCAGTTTTCGGCAAAACTCCGTCGCGTCATCCCACGTCACCCGGTCCACCGGCCGGTCAGCTCCCTTGACGTTCGATGGATTGTCCGTCATCAGCGCCTCCCACTGCCCCTGGGTCACGGCGGTCTTTCCGAGCCAATAGCCCTTGGTGAGTGTCACCTGTGTCTGCGGGCTCTCATTCTTGTAGCGACCTTTCTCGGAATCGGGGCTCCCCAGCGTGAACCCGCCCGGATGAACGTAGACCATCTCCAAATTCAGATCCGGCACCGTCCACGGGTGGCCTTCTTCCGCGCCGCGCGGCTTCTCCAATGTCCCGGGTGTTGCTCCGGGCTGCGTGCCCTGAGGACGCGCGCCAACCGATGGCGCCGGGGCCTGGGCCGACGGATTGACGGCTTTCGGCTCCTGACTTGGCGTGGCTGGAACTGCCGACACCTCATGGCTGATGTCAGACCCACGTTCGACCATCTGCATTCGCGGTTGCTCGCCGGCAGATTCCTGCGCCTGCACGGCCTTGGTGGTGGCTTCTGCCCCCTCCGGGCCGGTCTTTTGCGGAGCGGGATGATTGGAACCGAAGAACCACCAGCCTGCGGCTGCCAACACGAGCACCGCGACACCGGCCAGGAATGCGCCGCAACCTATTGGCTCCGAATCCGGGACCTTGTACAACCTCGTCTTGGGTGCGGCGGTGCCTGGCTCACCATCGCGCCGCCCAGGTGCTGCCGGCTGCAACTCCGCGCCACGAATCTCCGGCACACCACGCACGGTGGGAAGGTCGTCCACAGCAGCCGACCCCAATCCGCTAGTCCCGCCGCCGGCTGGCGGGCTGACGGCGGGCTCTGCGATGGCCTGATTTCCGGTCCTGATCTCCGGACTCGACCGGACTTCCGCCTTCTTGCCTGGGCCGGACTGCTTCGACTTCTCCGGCCGACCCGGCGTCAGCGCGAGCCTGAATCCGAGACTGCCCTGCCTGAGCGCCGGAGGACTCCCAAATCGGGCGGCGGAGCGGCAGTCCCGCGCGGGGCTGACCCAACTGCCGCCGCGGGTAACGCGGGTTGGTCCCGAAGCAGGCCCAACCGGGTCCACGACGTTACCGCCGGGCAAATGGTCCTGGTACCAGTCCAGGCACCATTCCCGGACGTTGCCGTGCATATCGAAAAGTCCCCAGGCATTGGCCTGTTTCTGCGCAACCGGATGGGTCTGGCCGCCCTTGTCACTCCCATACCACGCCATTGCTTCCAGAGTCCCGGCATGATTCTCCGTTGTCCCGGCCCGACACGCGTATTCCCACTGCGCTTCGGTCGGAAGGGTGTACGCCAGGCCATCGGGCAGGCGGTCCGCGGCGTGTTCCCGCTCGGTCAACTTCCGGCAAAAGTCCATCGCCTCATCCCAGTTGACGTAATAGATCGGAAAATCACGTCCCTCGCCCCGCAGCGCCCACTCCCGGTTGACCTTGTCCCGCTGCTGTGCCGCCGTCGTCCCCATGACCGCCTCCCACTGAGTCTGCGTCACCTCGGTCTTCCCGATCCAGAAGCCTTTGCCCAGCGTCACGTGTGTTTGCGGCTTTTCATCGGCGCCGCCGGTGGCGCTGCCCATCGTAAACGTTCCCGGCTGGATGAAAACCATTCCCAGATCGAGATTCGGCACCGTCCAGGCGCGGCCTTCCTCCGGGCGGCTGATCTTCTCCAGCGTCGCCGCGACATCCGCCGACTGGTTGGCCACGACGGTCACGGATCGCGTGACTGACTTGTAATCCTTGAGTTCGAAACGCAGCGTGTATGTGCCCGGCGACAGCATGCCCCGCAACGGCGTCACGCACTCCGCCTCCGTCTGGCTGTCGATAAAGGTGGCATCGTGCTGATCCATGCCGTTGATGACCACCCGCGCCCCCGCCGGCGTCGTTTCACATGCGACCGTTCCTGGCTTTGGCGCCAGGGCCACGTTGACCTCGGCGTTGCCGTGATCGCGCACCTCTACCGTCAGTTTCCATGGCTCGTAGTCGGGATGGGACACCTCGACGGTGCGGGATCCGACTTCGAGACCCTCGATCAAAAACGGCGCCTGGGAAGCGGACGTGCCGGAAGGAACTGCAACCTCGATCCCCGGCTGAACCGGCTTGCCGTCAACGGTGACGGCCGCCGCGGCCCAACCGAAACCGGCATTGCGCGCGCGCAGTGCAATCCCGCCACTCTCGGGAGTCAGCAGGCCGAAATTGACATTCCGCGCTTCGCGCGGCTTGAGCGTCACCGTCTGCTCCACGCGCCGGTAGCCGGGCTGAAACACTTCGATGCGGAGCGCCGGCCCGCTGGGCTGGCTGCGAATCGTCGCGGGCGTCGATCCGGCCACCGCGCCGTTCACCCGTACCTCGGCTCCAGTCGGCAGCGAGAAGACGCGCAGTTCTCCGGGCAACGGCGCTTGCACCGGAGCGACCCTGACGGTGCGGCCGACCACGAGCTCGACGTCGGCGAGTTCCACCGGTGCAAAGTCGGCGTGGGCGAACTTCAGCCGGTAGGCACCAACCGTCAGCAGAGTGTCGTTGGTGAGCACGCCGCCCTCCGGCACCGTTCCCAATCCGAGGCCGCGTCCGCGCGAATCGATGGCGGTCACGACCGTGCCGGGGCGGGCGGCGATCGCGATGGCGCCCTTGACCGGGATCAAGCGCGCTTGTGCACTCCCGCGACCGTTGGCGACGTTGACCCGGGTGGTGAAAAGCTGGTAGCCCTCGGCTTGCACAATCAGTTCCTGCTCGCCGTCGGGCAGGTTCTCCAGCACGACGCGACCGTCCTTGACCTCGGCGTTCGAGGCCGGGCCAAGCCAGACCCGCGCCCCGGCGTCGGCCGGATCGACGATGACCGTGAATTCCCGCGGTTGCGCATCGGACGGTGCGCGCGGTTCCACCGCTGCCGGGGGCATCGCCTGCGCCGGGGGGCCGGCGAGGTTCAGCCTTGCCGCCACTGCGCCCGCCGACTGGGGCCGTCGCTCCGGTTCCTTGGCCAGGCACGCCAGAACCGTCTCATCCCATGCGGCAGGAACCGGCTGCAGACGAAACGCCGCCAGGCGGCTGTTCACCGGCTTTGGCGCCATCTCCCGGATTTGCCAGGCGACATCACCGGTATAGAAGGGCGGTCGGCCCGTCAGCAGTTCGTAGAGAATGGCGCCGAGGGCGTAGATGTCGTCACTGGTGGACGGATCATCCCCCTGCAGTTGCTGCGGGCTCATGCATAGCAGCGCGCTTCCCGTGTTTCCTGCCCGCCCGGTCAGCCGGGCATTCAGGTCGCCCAGGCTGCGGGCGATCCCAAAATCTGTCACCTTCACAACCCCCTCCTGCGTCACAAGGATGTTGGCCGGTCTCAGATCCCGGTGAATGATGTTTGCCTGTTGGTGGGCATAGTCCAGGGCCGCGCACAGCTGCGCAACCAGTGGCGCGAGCGTCTCGACGGGATAGATCTTCCCCGGCTGCTGCAACCTCCGGTGGGCGAGGGTGGTGCCGTTGACGAACTCCATCGCGATGGCCGCCGCCGCGCCTTCACGCTCAAATTGATACACGCGGGCAATGTTGGGATGGACCAGCCCGCTGACCTGGACCGTCTCATCCTTCAACTCGGCGACGGCCCGGTCATCGCGTGCCACCACGTCAGGCAGGAACTTCAGCGCCACCGGCTCGTCCCGTTCCGCGTCGTGGGCCCGCCAGACCACGCCCAAGCCGCTCCGCCCCGCCAGGGATTCCAGCACGTAGCGACCGAAGACCCGGGTGCCCGAGCCGAAACTACGCACCGTTGGAAAGTCTTCGAGGTCTGTTTGCCGGATGGAGTCGTCGTCGGCCATCATCAGAATTACTTGCCTGGAACGGTGATGCACTCAACGGAAATCTCGCGGCAAGGAGCGGCCCCGGCGCGGCCCGCCGGCGGTGGCCCCGGGGACGCGGGGCCAGGAGCGGGACTCCTGCAGTTCATAGAAACTGACGAATTCTTGTCGCCTTGCTGGGCGTGGTGGATTTTCATCCGCTGCATGAACCGATGGCTCAAGTCTTGTGGCGTGGTGGGTCTGACGATCGGATGCCTGCTGGCCGCGCCACTTGTGGATGAACCGGTCCCGGCGCTTAAATTGAAGGATGGCACGGTGCTGCGCGATGCGCGGGCGAAAGGGTTCATGAACAAGGTGGTCCTGGTGAAAAGCGCCGACGGCGCCCGGACCGTGCCGTATGAATTGTTCCCGGACGAATACCAGACGGTGCTGGCGGCGAAACGCCAGGGTGCCCTCAACGAGGCGCTGGCGGCCAAGGCGAGGTTCGATGCGGAGGCACGGGACCAGGCGAAGCTCAAGGCCCAGCAATCGGCGCCGGCCCCGTCCGTCGCGCCGGAATCCGAGTTGCACAATGGCTGTCGCCTGACCCTGACCGGCAGCAAGGGAGGCATGGCTTTTCTGAGAATTGAAAATGTGGCCGACCGGGCCGTCGCGGTTTCTCCGGCGCAGTTTGCGGCCCGGACGTTTGCCGGTGAGCTGTATGTCGGCACGCACTGGGTTGGACTCGACGGGCAGGGCCAGGTGTCGATGACCTTGAAGAGACAGCAATCCGTGGAGCCCAAAAGCTTCGTGGCACTGACGCTGGCGACCGCAATTCCACCCGACGTCCCTGATAACACCATCGCCGCGGTCGTCTGGAGGTAGCGGGCTGAGAAGGCAGCGACCCCAGGCAATTCGGCGTTCACAGATCCGAACCGGCGCCGCGCCGCCAGAGCGACGACGAAGGCGGCCCAAATCCACCGATGAGCGCAGTGTCAGGATTGTAAAGACACGTCCGGATCAGACAAAACGGCAGACGCCACTTAAGGCGGAAGGGAACTCTCAGAGAAGGCTGACCCTGCGGGTCCGCTCCAAAATGGCGCAACCATTTTGTTTAGCAGTGCGGAGGACGAAGTCCGACGCGCTGCCAGCCCGGGCCTTTCCTAGCATGAACACCAGGTCGTCTTCGCAGAAAACCCCGCCTGCCCTGCGGCGGGTCGACCTGGTCGCGGCAGCCCCGACAAAGTCGGCCCCTTCGGGGCGAGCATCTCACGCTTTCGTGAAATGTTTGGGCTAGCGGGCCTTCTTGGCCCGCTTCGCCTCCCGCTTCTGCTGGGGCGTCTTGAGCGGGGCCTTCTTATTCTTTTTCTTGGAATCCAGTGTCTTTGACATGCTTCTCCTTGGTTGATGTTGGCGGGCAGAGATTGGATTGGCGGCGGTCGCGCGCCTACGAAGCGCGCGGCAGCAGGAAGAGCAGCACAGCCAGGACATGACACGTGCTGCCGCCGAGCACGAATCCATGCCAGAACGCGTGATGATAGCGCAGGCTGCGCCAGAGGTAGAACGCGACTCCGGTGGCGTAACAGAAACCGCCGGCGAGCAGCAGCCACAGCCCGCCGCTCGGCACCGCGAGAATCACGGGCTTGAGCGCGACGACGATCAGCCAGCCGACAAAAAGATAGGCGAGCGTTGAGGTCAGCCGGTAGCGCTCGCCGAAGAAGAGCTGGAACACCGCGCCTGCTCCGCACAGTCCCCAGATGGCGCCGAACAGCGACCAGCCCAGGGGTCCGCGGAGATTCGTCAGCAAGAACGGCGTGTAGGTGCCGGCAATCAGCAAAAAGATCGCCGCCTGGTCGAGCTTTCGAACGAGGAGCCTGGCGCGTTCGTGGCGATAAGCATGATAGATCGTCGGAACCATGTAGAGCAGCAGCAGCGTCAGGCCGAAAACCGTGAAGCTGACCACGTGCCAGGCGTCGCCGCGCAGGCTCGAGAACACGATCAACAGCGTCAAACCCCCAAGCCCAACCGCGAGGCCAACTCCGTGGCTCACCCAGTTGGCGATCGCTTCGCCGCGGGTGCAGGCGGGCGCCGCCGGCGCAACGAGCCCCAGGCCGGGTGCCGGCGCGAGCCCCGGCACCTGCCGGGCCGTCACGGCGAGGCGACGGTGTTCGACGATCTGATCCGCCCAGGCATCGAGCCGCCGGATGAAGCGGCGCGGCTGCGGGCGGCGAAACTTTTCCGGCGCCCACTCTTCGCCGTCAGCATAAATGGTTCGCGGGATCACGCAGGTGCCAAAGGCCCAGTCGGCGAGCGGCAGCGCGAAGAATCCGGAAATCGATTCGTTGCAGTCGATCACGGCGTGGTGCCGCAGATGGAAGGCGTAGGCCGGCCGCCAGAACCGGCCCCAGCGCGGATGCTCGATCAACGGCTCCCATTTCTCGATCGGCCAGTGGTCGATGGCGTGGAGGATCTCGTAGAGCGAAAGGGAGACAGCCAGCGCCGCGAAACCGGCGACAAACCACGGGAAGGACGGCAAGAACCACTGGAGCGACGCGAGCAGCGGCGACAGGACCAGGGCGAACACCGCGAGCGAATACCAGGGGAAGAACGAGGCCTCCGTCTGCTCGGGCTCGACAATCGGAAACTTGTTCTCGATGAACAGAATCCCGCGGCCGCCGCGCCCCGGCTTCCGCGCAATCCGCGTGAGCGCGTGGTGCAACGTGTGCTGCCGGTAAAGCCGCCGGAGAAACGGAACCGCCGGCCGGTGCAGCACGTATCGATGGAAGAAATACTCGACGAAGCAATTCACCAAACTGACGGCGAAGAACGCCACGACGCCCTTCCACGGGGGCGCCAGGAACTGCTCCACCCAGACACCCGGCGCAAAGAGACGCAGCGCCGCCAGGAGGCCGGCGAGCGTCGTGAGGACCGTGAGCACAAAGAGCGGCAACGAGAACTCCTCGGGCTCGGTTTCGGGTGGGTCGGGTGGCGGGGTCATGGGGTCCTCCGATCGACAGGCGCTCCCGGAGGCTGTCGGACCAGGCCGGGAAAGTTCACACTGAGATGGTGCAACCTGGCAACATGCCCCGTTATTGTCTCCGGGGCAAACGGAGCCGTGCTTTTCTGCGCGCTGGATCTGGACATCTTGCCCGCCCCTAATGCGAATGGGTCTCGGCGTAGCCAATCAACGCGACTTTTCTGAACCTCCTTGCCGGAGTCTGCTCGAAATCCCCGGCAGAATCTGCTCGCCCCCGGCGACCCTACATGCGAAGGAAAAAGGGCGGTCGAACGGGGGTCATGTTTCACCATTCACCTTCGCGGAAACGGAAAGGTGTTGCCGAGGTAATGGGTGCAACCGGACCCCTTCCGCCGAACTCGCGGGCCGGGGGGCGGTGGCGGAAGGATCGGCTGCTGAGGCGGGACTGTCCGGTCCGACGGATTTCACAGCGAATTTGACCGGCTCTGGAGTATCTGGTCACCAATGGCTTCGACCGCTCTTGCTAAAATGATTGCACAAGGCCGTGTAACGGGCAGGAGATTGTGCCGTCTGAATGTGATGGAGGATTCAACACATGAGAGCACATCCTGCATTCAACGGCATTCTGGTCTCGGCGGTCCTCAGCGCGTCCGCTGCCGCCCAGTCCGCGGTTCAGATCCCGAAGTCTACCGGTGATCCTGTTGGACCAATCCCGACATCGGTGGCAACGGCGGCCTTGGTTGATTCAAAGCTGGATCCGGACGAAACCATCAGCGTCAAACGGCTGCCCAGCGTGGCGGAGTTGATGACCATTGCCGGGGCCCACGGCTTGGTGGTCGAGAAGATCGTTCTGTCGAATGCGGAGATCACGGCAGTCTACAGAAGTGCGGGCAACCAACTCCACACGGTCTGTTATCAGTTTCCTCCGATTGTGATCAATCAGCCGCAACCGCTGGCGCCAATGCCGGCGCCGGCGGTCTTCTTACCGGCTCCTGCGCCGGCGCCCGTCCCTGAAATCACACCGGTGGTGGTATCCCAGCCGGCGATTTCGCCGATGCCTGTGCCGGCGGACGGTTACGTCGCTTACTATGATCCCGTTTGCTACCCAGGCTATTATCCTTGGCCATATTCCTGGGGGACGTATGCCGGTTATCGAAGTCGATCCCATGGACATGGCGGCTATGGCGGCTGGAGTTCCCTGGGTGGAGCGTCGCGGGGCGGGAGCTACTCCGGCGGGGTTCCCCGCAATAGCACCTCTCGCGGCGGCACCTCCCGCGGCAGTGGGAGTCTTCCCGGTCGTTTGTAGCGTTGGGAAGGCGGATGTCCCGTTGGTGGGGCGGAGTTGTTCTCGGGCATGGGCGGGCCGCCCATGCAGCGGATTGGCAAAAATCCCACCAGGAGTGAGAAGGCCCTGCCCTCCCCGGGCGAACGACAATTCACGAAGGAGCCCCGAACGCCGAAGCGACAGCATTCAATTTAACTGAAAAGAGAACGGAAACTAATTCTGCCTGTCCTTGTCCTTGTTCGAACGGGCGGGAGCACGTTCTCTTTCAGCGGTTCTGGCTGGATGGACGCTGGGCCTGGGCTGCTTGGGTGCGCCCGGGCGCATAACCGAACGCTGTTCGGCAACCCGGTGGTCCAATTGGGGATGTTCCACCCGGCGCGCTTCAAGATGCGTGCGCTCTTCCCGGGTGCGCAGATCCTGAAGGTGTTCTTGCCGGATCTCGTGTTGCGTGAACACCGCAAGACGTTCGCGGCCGATGCCCTCGACGTAGAAGCGGCCTCCCTCAAAGCGGTAGCCGTTGTGAATGCTGCTGTAGCGGTAGTAATAATACGGCCGGTCCCGAAAAAGGAACCGGCGGTAATCGTGCTCCCAGAAATGGTCGGCGCCGATGAAGACATAGGCGTTCGCGCCCAGGCCGAATTCGACGTCGAACCCGACCGCCGGACGGCCCTGCCAGAAAAGACCGCGGCCTGGATCAAAGACAGCGGCGGGCGGAAGGGGCGCCCAGCCGCAGAACCCATGGGCTTCAGCGTGTCGCCATGATACCCACGCAGGCGCCCAGTCGAATCCCGGAGTCCAGACCCACCCGTAGATTGGATCGATGTGCCAGCGGCCGTAGTGGAACGGGATGTCGCCCCACGGGTAGTTGCTTTGCCAGTAGAGTCCCTGGTCGGTGTACTGCCAGAAACCTTCGTCACAGTAGGGCCTCCAACCCGGCGTTGTGCGGGCGATCACGGGGATCCAGACCAATCCATTCGGGGTCTGGATCCATTGGCCGTAGGGGGCGAGCTGTTCCTGGAAATAGGGAAGACCGACCGGGGACGGAGCTGGAGACTCGGAGACCAGCGCCTGGGGGCTGGATTCCTCCGGAATCGGCTCGACCTTGAGCGCGACCTGCCAGGAACCCTGGTTCTGCGGCCCAAATCGATCCGTGTTGACCGAGAGGTAGAGATGGCCGCCGGTACTGGAAACGCTGGCCACGTTGACGATCGCGTTGGTGCCGATTTCAAAGGACGTGCCATCGAGGCCGATCTTGGCGACGAGGGCTGCGGCGGTGAGGCCCGGAGCCGGCAATGCCTGCGTGGCCTGTTCAGACAACGCGAGGTGGGGCAGACCGGCCGGGGTTGCGACGTTGCTGGCAACGGGAATGCTTGTGGCCAGATCCACCTGGCCGGAAGCATTGAAGGAGAGGACCTGATCGGGATTCACGTCGACTCCGGCGTCAGCCCACCGGGTTTGGGCGGACACGGTGATCGAGTACAAGGCCGGCGCCGCCGGTGCGGGCGGCGGAGGGGTTGATGAAGGCGCAGATTGGGTGGTTGCTGCCGGTGCGGGTGCAGACCCAGGCGACTGGTCTGCTGGCGTCGCGGGCGCCGCGTCCGCCGGTAGCGGCGCCATCAGCGCCTTGATGACGCTCGCGGAAACGCCCGCAGAATTGAGATAGATGACCTGATCGGCGGTGAGAGTGTAGCTCTGGTTCCAGTTCTTGATCTGGGCGAGGATCACATCCTCACTGAGACCGGCCTTGGTCAACTTGATCGCGTCCGCCGCGCCTGCCGGGAGATCGGCGGGAGCCTTCGGGGCGGGAGCGACCTGGGGTTGCGGGGCGGCCGGCTGGGCTTGGCACGGGAGGCAGGCAAGCGTGACCAGGAAGATTAGTGAGGAAGCGGCAGCCGATAACCTACTGAGGATTGATGGATTAGGCATGGTTCAATCAGTTGGCTGATACGCGACGAGTAAAGATGCGTGGAGCCAACGTAACATGCTATGACAGCAGCTTCGAGCGAAATATCCATCCGGCCTGTCAGTGGGCTCGGCTTTCTGGTTTGGCGCCCCAAACCACTGGCCATTTCTGTGCTACGATCGTATCAACAACTTGGCCAGTCTCGCCGACCATCATGGAGATCTCGCGCCAAAACAGAAGGCCTTGTGTCAGTGGGTGTGAGCCTTTTCTTCTGGCGCTTCAGACGAGTGCCCATTTTTTTGGTACGATCGTATCACCAAGTTGGCCAGCCTCGCCTGGTCACCATGGAGATCTTGCGGCATGGCCGGAATGGGCGGCCGAACGTCCCGGTCGCTTTTTGACAACCGCGCCTCCTTGGACAATCATGCGCGATGCAAGACTCCAAGAGCAGCAATATCATGAGTCGATCCGGGACGATGATTGCATGGGCGGCGTGCGGCCTGCTGGCGGCTGCCGGGGTGCGGGCCGGCGAGTTTCCCGATAGCTGGACGTGGGACGATGAGCCCCAGTTGCGCGCCTCTCACGCGGACCTGGAGGGCAAGCCGATGCCCAAACTGGAGGTCACAGGCTGGATCAACGGTGAGGTAGACCTGGCCCACCTCCAGGGGAAGGTGGTCGTGGTTGAGTTCTACGCCACGTGGTGTGGCGACTGCATGCACGCCATCCCGCAGAACAATGCACTCCTCAAGAAATACCAGTCCCAAGGCCTGGTCCTGATCGGGGTGTGCACGAACAAGAAAGGCCAGGAGCAGATGGCGCAGGTGGTGAAGGACCGGGGGATTGAATACCCAACGGCCCGCGATCCGGACCTCGCCTCGCAAAAGGCGTGGAGGGTCCGCTATTATCCCACCTATGCCGCCATGGACCGCAAGGGCCGGGTCCGCGTGATCGGGCTGCAGCCGGAATACGTCGAGCCGGTGATCAAGCGGTTGCTGGCAGAATAGGGCAACCGGACATTTGGGTGGCGAAGCGGGCCACCGGCGAGGGGAGGGAAATCGGAACTCCCCGGTCCGGCGGCCCCGGGGGAACGCCCAAGTGGCGGGGGAGGCGTCTACCCGGCTGTCCGATCCAGGCAAACTGTCCCGATAGCTCGGAACATCTCCGCTTGAAAGCCACCGATTTGTATGGCTGAATTGGCGCATCCCCAACCGGGGACGAAAACTCAACCCCCAAAAAATCCATGGCCAAGAAGCCCGTCCGCAAACCCAATGCTGCATTTATGAAGCCGGTCCAGCCCAATGAGGCGCTGGCGGCAATCGTCGGGGCGAAACCCCTTCCTCGCACTGAACTCACCAAGAAGGTCTGGGCCTACATCAAGAAGAACGGCCTCCAGGACCAGAAAGTGAAGACCCAGATCAACGCCGACGACAAACTCGGGGTCATCTTCAAGGGCAAAAAGGCCGTCTCGATGTTCGAGATGACCGCCCTGGTCAGCCAGAACCTGGTTAAGTAGTTGAGATTCCACTACGCTGATTTCTCCGGCCGGCCCTTCACCCGGGGCCGGCCTTTTTTGGATCGGGTCCCGATGGCGGCGATTCCGGGCCGGCGCCCGGGAGACCCGCTCCGGCGGCCGGGCTTCCGGCGCGCTCAAAACTGCAGGGCGCGGGCGCGCACCTCCGCCCATGACTGGTCGGGAATGATCGCCCCCAGTTGGCGCACCGTTTCGGCGCCGAGCAGCGACGCCAGCGCGCCGCAGACGGGCAGCGGCCGGCCCCGCAGGAGTCCGTAGAGAAAGCCTGCCGCCCAGGCGTCGCCGGCGCCGTTCGTGTTGACCAGGTCGGTGACGGCGACCGGCTCGACGCGGTGGAGCGCGCCGCCGTGCGCAATCCAGGCACCGTCTTGGCCAACCTTGACGGCGGCGAGAACCCCAAGGCCGGCGAGGCGGCGGGCGAGGGCCGGGTAGTCGGAGGCCTGGTCCTGGAACAGGGCGCGGATCTCGTCCTCGTTGGCGAAAACCACGTCGAGGCCGCGGCGAAACTGGCTGAAAAGCCAGTCGCGCGCCGCGGTGACGACCTCGAATGACGCGAGATCAAGGCTCACGCTGCAGCCGGCGGCGCGGGCGCAGTCGAGCACGGCGTCCGCCAGCGACCGGTTGAAGGCGAGATAGCCTTCGATGTGTGCGTGACGGCAGCCGCGAAAATCTTCCGGCGAAAAATCCCCCGGCGACAGGGTCATCGCGGCCGCGAGGCAGGTGCGCATGGTGCGCTGGGCGTCCGGAGTGACGAGGGCGAGGCAGCGCGCGTTGGGAAGGGCGGCTTGTTTGAAACGGCTGGGATCGACACCGGCGGCCGCGAACCGGCGGCGGTACGCTTGGGCGAGGCGGTCATTGCCCAGTTTCCCGAGGAAGGTTGTCGCCAGTCCGAGCCGGGCGGCGTTGAGCGTCGTGTTGGCGGCCGAACCGCCGGTGGTGCAGGCGGGCTCGCCGTCGAGCAGCGCCAGAATTCGCTCCATCTCCATCGCGTCAACGAGAACCATGCCGCCCTTGGCTCCGGAGACCCGGGCAAGGAACGCGTCAGGCACCAGGGCGAGCAGGTCCATGATCGGCGAACCGACGCCAATCAGATCGATGGTTTTTGAGCCGGTGCTCATCGGAAGGCTTCGGCTGAACATGGTTGGCCCGGATGGCACGGCGCAATCTTTTTGGTGACCAACTGGAAAAGGGCGCATCTCCCGATTGGCAGTGAAGCAGACAGAAAGCTCCGGCGCCATCGGCGATGAACGAGCGGTCGCGGTTCGTAGCGCAGGCTTCCAGCCTGCAACTGGAGCAGCCAGGGATGGCTGCGCTACGGTCGGAATCACCGTCATTCGGCAAATGTGCCCACTGAAGAACGCGCCCGATTTTTGCGCGTTGAGTTTGGTTCGTCAAAGCGCCTACGGTGGGAGCATGCACTTCATCAACCGCCTGCTTGCACCATTCGCCGCCTACCCCCGCTGGCTGGTTTATCTCGGGCTGGCGCTGGCCGTCATGCTGGCGATTTGGATTGTGGCGAAGACGCTCAAGTGGACGTTTTACGTGGTGGTGTTTGCAGTGGTTGTGGTGGTGGTGGTCAGCGCGTTGCTCTGGTTTTTCGGATAGCATGCGGCGTGGCTTCAAACCTCCTGGTAATTGCGAGGTGCGCGAAGCGCGCCGCGGCAATCCAGCTAGTGCTCGATTGCTTCGTCGCCCGCGTCGCGCGGGCCTCCTCGCAATGACAGGTCTGAAGACACGCTCTAGGCTTGCATCACCAATCCGCGGCGCTTTTCATGGAATCCCGTGAAGTATATTTTTGTCACGGGCGGGGTGGTTTCATCATTGGGCAAAGGCCTTACGGCTGCTGCCTTGGGTGCACTGCTTGAGATGCGAGGATTGCGGGTGCGGATCCAGAAGTTCGATCCCTACCTCAATGTCGATCCGGGCACGATGAGTCCTTTCCAGCATGGCGAGGTCTATGTTCTCGACGACGGCGCGGAGACCGATCTGGACCTCGGACACTATGAACGATTCACGTCGGGCCGGCTGTCGCGGCTGAACAACCTGACCTCCGGCCAGATCTACGAGTCGGTGATCCAGAAGGAGCGCCGCGGCGACTATCTGGGCAAGACGGTGCAGGTGATTCCCCACGTCACCAACGAGATCAAGGCGCGGATCAACCAGTCGGGCGACGGAGTTGACGTGCTGATCACCGAAATTGGCGGGACGACCGGAGACATTGAAGGGCTGCCGTTCCTCGAGGCGATGCGCCAGTTCGCGCTGGAGGTCGGCCCGCGGGAGGTGGCGTTCATCCACGTCACGCTGGTGCCGTACCTGAGTGCTGCGGGCGAGTTGAAGACGAAGCCGACGCAGCAAAGCGTGGCCAAGCTGCGCGAGATCGGCATCCAGCCGCACATCCTGGTCTGCCGGTGCGACCATCCGCTGACGCCCGAACTGCGGGAAAAACTCAGTCTGTTCTGCAACGTGCCGGTGCGGGCCGTCATCGAGGAGCGCAACGTTGAGTCGTCCATTTATGAGCTGCCGCTGATGCTGCAAAAAGAGGGGATGGACGATCTCGTGGTTGAGATGCTGGGTCTGAAGGCGCCCCCGAATCCGACCAACATCTGGGCGGAGATCCTCCGGCGCATCAAATCGCCACGGCACGAGGTTTCCATCGGGGTCGTGGGCAAATATATCGAGCTCCAGGATGCCTACAAATCGGTGTACGAGTCGATCACGCACGGCGGAATCGCGAACAATGCCAAGGTGAACATCGTGCGCATCGATGCCGAGACGATTGAGGCCAAGGGCGGCACGGCGGTGCTGCGGGGTTTGGACGGCATTTTGGTACCCGGCGGTTTCGGAGAGCGCGGGATTGAAGGCAAGATCGCCGCCGCCCGGTACGCCCGCGAACACCAGGTGCCCTATTATGGACTCTGCCTCGGCCTGCAGGTGGCTGTGGTCGAGTTCGCGCGCAACGTGCTTCATCTGGCGGGTGCCAACAGCACCGAGTTTGACCCGAAGACTCCGTACCCGGTGATCAACATCATGGAGGAGCAGAAGAAGGTCATCGACAAGGGAGCGACCATGCGCCTCGGTTCTTACGAATGCCAGGTGCTGCCCGGCACGCTGGCCGCCCGCGCCTACAAGTCCGACAGCGTGCGCGAACGCCACCGTCACCGGTACGAGGTCAACAACGATTACGTCGGCCGCCTGCAGCAGGCCGGCCTGGTCGTGAGCGGGCGCAACCCGCGCCGCAACCTGGTCGAGATCATTGAACTCAAGAACCATCCCTGGTTCGTCGCCGTTCAGTTCCATCCCGAGTTCCAGTCAAAACCCAGTTCAGCCCATCCGCTGTTTGCGGCGTTTGTGGGGGCGGCGCTCAAATATCACCAGCAGAGAGCCGCCGGCCGGAAGACAAAACGCCCCGCGAGCAAGAAGGGCTGACACGCATCTCCGCCCCCGGTGGGCCGGCTGCGCCATGTTATTTGATCCCAAGAAACTGCTGTTGATCGCGGGCCCGTGTTCGCTCGAGAACGAAGCGGTCTGCCGGACCGTGGCCGAGGCCCTGGTCGCCATCGGCCGGACGCATCCGGAGATCACAATCGTTTTCAAGGGTTCCTACGACAAGGCGAACCGCACGTCGATTACGGGCCCCCGGGGCACCGGTCTCGACGCCGGGCTAGAGCTGCTCGCGCTGGTCCGGCGCGACTACGGTTTTCCCGTGCTGACCGATGTGCACGAGACGGCGCAGGTGTCCGCCGTGGGCGGCGTGTGCGACGTCGTGCAGATTCCCGCGTTCCTGTGCCGGCAGACCGACCTGCTGGTGGCTGCAGCCAGGACGGGCCGTGTCGTGAATGTGAAGAAAGGGCAGTTTCTCTCGCCGCAGGAGATGCCCTTCGTGATTGCCAAGCTGCGCGAGGGTGGGGCGGTCGAGATCTGGCAGACCGAACGCGGCACCACCTTTGGCTACCAGAATCTCGTGGTCGACATGCGCAGTTTCGCGCTGATGAAGGCCAACGGATGGCCGGCGGTCTTCGATGCGTCGCACAGCGTGCAACTGCCCGGAGCCGGGGGTGGCAAGAGTGGGGGGCAGCGCGAATTCATTCCGCCGCTGGCGCAGGCGGCGCTGGCGGCGGGAGCAGACGGGATTTTTATCGAGATTCATCCCCGGCCTGACCAGGCCATCTCCGACGGACCCAACATGATTCCGCTGGACGAGTTGCCGGCGTTGATCCAGCGATGCGTCGCGGTTTGGCGGGCGGCGCGGGAGTGAGCGGAGCTGGCGGCTGGCTGCATTTTGCCGATGCGCGGCGTTGACCGCGGCATTTTGGCTGCGTAACAATGGCGGTCCCTCAAAAACATTTGTCCTGCATGGAAACCCTTCTGATCGACGTGCCGGTTCCCTCGATGGGAGCCACGGTGAACGAACTCACCGTCATCGACCTCTTGGTCACGCCTGGAGCCCAGGTTGTGAAAGGCCAGAAGCTCGCCGAGCTGGAGAGCGACAAGTCGGTCTTTGACTTCGAATCGCCCTGCGACGGATCCGTGGTGGCGGTATTGGGCCGGGCGGGGGACATTCTTCCCTCCGGGGCGCCATTTCTGCGGATCGCGACCCAGGATGACACCTTGAAGCATCTGGCGGTTACGGAAGCGGTGGCAACGAAGCGCCCGACGGCCGCCGCGGCGCCCGAAACCGCCGCCGCCGACGGTCATCCCGGACGTCGCTCCGGCGCCCGCCCGCGAAAAGCCTGTTGCCGTGCAATGGACTCCCCGGGCGTTGAAGCTGGTCCAGGAGGCCGGTCTCGATCCGGCGACTATCACCGACTTGTCGGCGACGGGTCCGGGCGGGCGCATCTCAGGCGATGACGTGGAGAAATACCTCCTGGCGAGAAGATCGGTCCAGAGTTCCGTCCCGGAGCGCCAGCCGCAGGCGGCACCGGAAGGCTTTGCGGCCTTTGCCGAGGAGACGGTCTGCGTGGCCGGCATCGGCTTTGCGGTGCCGGAGAACATCCGACCCAACAGCGAGATTTTGAAGGCGTTTCCGAAAACGACGGAGGCGGAGATCGTCAAGCTCACGGGAATTCAAGAGCGCCGTTACGCAGCGGAAGATGAAACGGCGACGCACCTCGGCTCCATTGCCGCCCGGCACGCGCTCGCCCAGGCGGGGCTGCAGGTGGGCGAGATCGACGGCATCATCATGGCCACGCTCCTGCCCGACCAGCCGGTGCCGAGCGCCGCCAGCGGGCTGGCGCGTCAGCTCGGAATGAAGAATGCGCTGGCCTTTGATCTGAACGCAGCGTGCGCCGGCTGGCTCTACGCCCTGGAAGTCGGCCGGGCGCTGATCCGCGCCGGCACGGCTCGCAGGATGTTGGTGGTCACGGCCGAACTTTTGTCCCGGATCACGAATCCCAACGACCACAGCACCGCCTTTCTCTTCGGCGATGGCGCTGGTGCGGCGGTGCTGGTCGGCAGGCCGGGCGGGCACCGGCTCAACCGAATGCATCTGGGTGGCGATGCGAGTTTCTTTGAGGCAATCCAGCGTCCGGGCGGCGGCGCCATGCGGCCGGTGCCACAGCCCAATGGGGACGATCTCCATCATTTCTATCTGCAGATGAACGGCGGGGTGGTCTTCAAGAATGCGGTGATCGCGTTTTCCGATCTGATCGAGCAGACCTTGCGGCACCATCAGCTCAAGCCGGAGGACGTGCAGTGGGTTGTGCCGCATCAAGCCAATGTGCGGATCCTGAAGGCCGTGAGCAAACGGGTGGGCATCCCGTTTGAACGATTCGTCGTGACCCTGGGAAAATACGGCAACACGTCGGCGGCGTCGGTTTCGATGGCGCTCGGGTGGGCCGCAGAAGAAGGCATTTTCCGCAACGGCGACAAGATCGTTTGCTGTGCGGTGGGCGCAGGATTCACCTATGCCGGCGGCCTGCTGACGTGGTGATGGGCGGAGGGGCAAGCCACTGTAGCCGGGGGCGTTGACCCCGGCACGTTCGTTCAAAATCCCAAGCCGGCCTCAACGCGGCCGGCTACAATTGCATGGGCGGATGCCTGTGGGCAGGGGCGCTGACCCGGCAGCCGGCCTCAGCGCGGCCGGCTACAGCTTCAGTCACCGCGCTGACGGCGGCCGGCCTCAACAGGCAACCAGCGATCGCGTTCCGTTCAGAAAGGCACCGATTCCGCCTCCGCCAGTTCCTTCCACAGCCACGCGCTCATCCGCTGCCCGGCCGCGAAGCAGTCGAGATCGAGTTTCTCATTCGGCGAGTGGGCGTTGGCGTCCGGCAGAGCCAGTCCCAGCAACAGGGTCTCCGCGCCGAGGATCTGCTTGAAATCCGTGACGATCGGAATCGATCCCCCTTCGCGAATCAGCACCGGCTCGTGGCCGAACGCCGTCTGAAGTGCGCGGAGTGCGGCCTGCGCATGGATGCTGGAGGGATCGACGATGTAGGGTGGCGCACCACGGTCCCTCGAAATCTCGATCCGGACCGTGCGCGGGCAAAGGCGCTTCAACCAGGCGATGGTGGCCTGCAGAATCTTCTCCGGCTGCTGGTTGGGCACGAGGCGCATGGTGATCTTGGCCCGCGCCCAGGCCGGCACGATGGTCTTGCCGCCCTCGCCCTGGTACCCGCTGGTGAGTCCGTTGATTTCAAACGTTGGCCGGGCGGTGGTACGTTCGACTGAGGTGAAGCCGCGTTCACCGTAAAGCTGCGGCACGCCGAGGAAACGGCGATAGCTCTCGCTGGTGCCGGGCAGGCGCTTGAGCTGTTTTCGCTCGCGGGCGGACAACGGCGCCACGTCGTCATAGAAACCCGGCACGGTAATGCGGCCGCGTCCGTCGCGCAGCTGCGCGAGCAGCTGGCACAGCGCCATCGCGGGATTCTCAACCGATCCGCCAAAGACGCCGGAATGGAGGTCGCGGGACGGTCCGCGCAACGTGATCTCGAACCCCGCGCATCCCCGCAGGGCATACGTCAGCGCGGGCATGGTTTTGGCCGGCATGTCGGTGTCGGAGATGACCACCGCCTCGCAGCGCAGGGCCCGGCGGTGCTGACGCAGGAATCGCGGCAGGTTGGAGCTGCCGGTCTCCTCTTCGCCCTCAATCACGAAGGTAAGATCGCAGGGCAGCTCGGTTCCGGTCCTGAAAAAGGCCTCGACCGCCTTCAGGTGGGCGAAGTGCTGGCCTTTGTTGTCGGCGGAGCCCCGGGCGATCAGGTTGCGGCCCCGGACGGTCGCCTCGAACGGGGGCGAACTCCACAGGTCGAGTGGATCCGGCGGCTGGACGTCGTAGTGGCCGTAGACGACGAAATGCGGTCGTTTCCCGGGCCGCCGCGGGGTGCGGGCCAGAACGACCGGATTGCCGCGCGTCGGGCAGGACTCAGCCTCGAGACCGATCCGACGGCAATGGTCGGCCAGCCAGGCCGCGCACGCTTCCAGATCGGATTTGTGCTGCGGCTGGGCGGAGATGCTGGGAAATCGCAGGTGCTCGCACAGCTCGGCCACGAAACGCGGCTGGTTGGCTTTGAGATAGTCGAGAACAGCTTTCATCAAGGGATGGCGGCACGTTTGGCTGTTCTGGCGCCGATGGCAAAACCGAAACGGCGCGAAAAAGGCTTGGCGGGGAGAGAACCCATGGTTCACCTGAATGGATGGAAGTGACCATTCTCGGCTCTGGTACCTCGCAGGGCGTGCCGATGATCGCCTGCGACTGCCCGGTATGCAGGTCGGCCGACCCGCGCAACAAGCGGACGCGCTGCAGCATTCATGTCGTGATGGACGGGCTGCACATCCAGGTCAACGCCGCCCAGGAGTTTCGCGAACAATGCCTCCGGCACAGCGTGAAGCGGATCGATCTCTTCATCCTGACGCATGGTCACGCCGATCATGTTTCAGGAATGGATGACCTGCGGCGCTTTTGCGACTTGCGGGGCGGAAGAGCGCTGACGATCTATTCGACTGAGGAGGGCATGGGCCGCGTGGCGGCGATTTATCCCTATGCGATTGCGGAGCGCCCGATCGCGCAGGGCTATCCGGCCTTCACGCTGGCCCGGATGCCGCCAGTGCTGGATCTGGAACAGGGAGTCGTTCGTTCGACCCTGCTGCCCCACGGCAAGCTGAACGTGCTCGGGCTGGTCTTTGAGGAACGAAGCACCGGCAGCAAGTTTGTCTACTACACCGACTGCAAGCGCGTGCCGGCGGAGGCGCTGGATCTGGCCATGGGAGCGCAGGCGGTGGTGTTGGACGGACTGCGCCCGGAGGAGCATCCGACGCACTTGAACATCGCGCAGGCCATCGAGGTAGCGCGAGGCATTGGCGCGCCGGTCACCTACCTCACCCATCTGACCCACGCGATCGATTTTGGTCCGTTTGAGCCGATCCTGCCGTCCGGAGTCCGGCTGGCCTATGACGGTTTGCGACTGAAGTTGTAACTTCGGACCACTCTGCCTCGGCGGAGGCGCCCTCCATCAAGCGAGCAAGGTTGGTTTCTCCGCCTGAAAGGTCGGCATCCGACAAATGGTTGAACGTACGCCGTAGAATTTGCAATGCGCCCGGTGGCGGAATACGGTGGCGCTGCCTTCGGAGAACCATCTGCCGCAGGCGAGCGAAAACCCAACCCAACCAAGAGGAAATCCATCATGGGTGACAAATCACCAAAGTCCTTCCAGAAACAAGCGAACCAGAAGCAGACGAAGGCGTCCGATGCCGTCCGGCAAAAGCAGCAGGCGGTGACCGCGAAGCAGCTGGGCAACAAGAGCCGGTAAGCCTTACGCGCGGCTGCTCCGGCTTCTGCCATGGACTGGTTGAGCGGTAGGAGGCAACAAGAGCCGGTAAGCCTCGCGTGCGGCTCTGCGCCAGCCGGGTCACGGGCGCCCCTTCCGATGGTCGCCGGGGCAGGCGGAGAAGCCTGCGCGACGCCTTCCTTATGCCAACCGTGGCGGCGAGCTGCCTCGCGCGCGGTTTCCAGGGATCAATGTCAACTAATAGATGACATTTCGATCCGGGCCGGGAGGCCTGGAAAATGGATGCGACTTTGCCCAGGGTCATCCTGAGCCGGACCCAGTCATTTGAATGAATGTAGCGGACCAGGGGCCGTCATTTCACCGCGAAGATTTCGTCGAAGAAGAGCTTCATCTGCTGCCACGAGCGGCGCGCGGCCGGCTCGTTGTAGCCGATTCCGTGGAGTCCGGTGGCGGCGGCCAGCGCGTCGGCGCCGGGATTCGTGAAGGCATGCACTGCGCCGGAATAGGTGATGAACTGGTAGTCAAATTTGCCGTCATCGAGCGATTTCTTGAAGGCCGCGATATCTTCCGGCTTCAGGAACGGATCGAGCGCGCCATGGCAGATCAGGAACCGCGCGCGGTTTCTGGCCGCCGCGTCCGGAGAGGCCGGGATCAGGCTGCCGTGAAAACTGACGATTCCGGCGAGCTGCGCGCCGCTGTAGGCCAGTGACTGGCAGACGGCGCCACCGAAGCAGAAACCGATCGCGGCGACCCGATGCTCGTCGACCAGGCCGGTCCTGAGCAGCTGGGTGAGGGCAGCCTGCGCGCGCTCCGCCATGAGCGGCCTGCCATAGAACCGGCCGGACAGCTCGCCGGCTTTCTTCGGATCGGTTGTGTTTTGTCCGCCACCGTACATGTCGACCGCCAGGGCCACATAGCCGAGCTCCGCCAGCTGCCGGGCGCGGCCTTTGGCGTAATCGTTGAGCCCCCACCATTCGGGAACCACGAGCACGCCGGGCCGGAGACCCGTCCCGCGGGCGTCGTAGGCCAGGAAGCCTTCCAGCTTTGTGCCTCCTTGTTCATAGACAACGGGTGCAGTGACAATTTCGGCTTTGGCGGTGAGCATAAGTGTAAGGAAGACGGCCAGCAGAGTCGGTGTTCTCATGATGCCTGGAACCATGTGCAGAGTTGAACGGATGGTCAAACGGCCCGGACCCGCCCGCGGAGGCTCCGCCTACTGGGGAAACCAGGGAAAGTGCTTGCGCAGGCAGTCCGGGCAAATCCCGTGGCTGAGGGCGGTCTTGCCGCGATCGGCGATGTACTCTTCGATGCGGTGCCAGACGCCGTCGTTGTCCCGGATATTTTTGCAGTAACTGCAGATCGGCAGCATTCCCTCGAGGGTCTTGATGTGCGTTGACGCCTGCTGCAATTCGCGCCGCAGGCGGTTGCGCTCCTTGACGAGCCGGTCGCGTTCGATGGCGTAGCGGATCGTGCGCCGCAGCATCGCGGCATCGAACTGCCCTTTCACGAGATAGTCCTGCGCCCCCTGCCCGAGGGTGCGGACGGCGGTGTCCTCATGATCCAGCACCGTCTGGATGATGAACGGCGGACAGTCGCCTTCCGCCGCCCGGGCCGCCTTGAGCACATCCAGGGCGTCGCCGTCCGGGAGCCGGAAATCCAGCAGCACGCAATCATAGCGGGCCGCGCGCAAGGCCGCCAGGCCGGACGTGCGGTCCACCGCGATCCCGATCTCGCTCGTCCATTCCGAAATCCGGCCCAGCAGACGGGCGAGGCGCATCCGGTTGAACCTCGTCGTCGTCGATGATCAGCAGGCGCAGGGTGGCGGGCAGGGCGGGGGCGGCCGCCGGGTCCGGGCCGGCCGGCGGTACCGGCTCGAGGGGCGGAACTCCCGAGGGCGGATCTGTCATGGCAGTTCCACTACCCGCCAGAAGTGCTCGATCATTTCCACGGCGGCCAAGAAACCGCGGCCGGCGTCGGACTTGACGATGAACCCGGCGATATTGGCGGCGTAGGCGGCGGCGCGGTCTTCCCCGGATTCGGAGGTGGTGAGAACGAACACGACCGAGGGCCGCAAGGCCGGATCCTGGCGGATCTCCCGCAACAGCTCGAATCCATTCATGCGGGGCATGTTCAGATCCAGGAGAATGACATAGGGGCGGGCAAGGGGCGGGCGGCCCTCGCCCCCGCGCAGGATCGCGAGGGCCTCGACGCCGTCCCGAGTCGCAATGATGTTGTTGGCGATGCGCCGCTGCCGGAAGCTGCGTTCGATCGCCATCTGGTCAACTTCATCGTCGTCAATCACCAGGACGGTGACGGCATTCTTGGTCAAGGGGGTGGGAGCTGTTTGGGCCAGGTGAAGTGAAACGCGGAACCGCGTTCCCCGCAGCTGGCCACGCTGACTTCTCCTCCGTAGTGCAAAACCAGCCGTTTGACAAGCGCCAGCCCGATCCCGCTTCCTTCCACCTGGTCCCGCGGCCTGAGGGTTTGGAACATGCCGAAGATGCGTTCGTGGTATTGGACCGGGATGCCCGGGCCATCATCCTCCACGGTGAACGCGTAGAAAGGCCCGTCGTCCCGCACGGACACGCGGATGGTCCCTTCCTTCCGGTCGTGATGCTTGATCGCGTTGCCGATCAGATTGGCGAAGATCTGGTGCAAGGGCGTGTGCGCGGTGGCAAAGACGGGCAGGGGCGGCACGGCCTCCACGGCAAACCCCGGCGGTGGGTCGAGCAGTTCCGCCACCCGGGCGATCAGCTTGGCGACATCGACGGTCTGGATGTCCGCCTCCACCCGGCCGGCGCGGGAGTAGGCCAGCAGGTCGTCGAGCAGGCGCTCCATGCGTTGCGCCCGCTGGCGCAGCAGCCGGAGGTGTTTGGCACTCTCCTCGGACAGGACGGGCGCGAGGTCCTCCTGCAGCCAGAGCGACAGGCTGTCGATGGCGCGGAGCGGGGACTTGAGATCGTGCGAAGCGACATAGGCGAACTCCTCCAGGTCGGTGTTGGAACGCGCGAGCTCGGCGATCAGCCGCCGCTGCTCGGCCTCGTCGCGGCGCTGCCGGGTCACATCGCGAAAACTCCAGACCCGCCCACCGGCTGCCCGTCGACCAGCTGGGGCCGCGAGTGTCGCTCGATGATCCGCCCGTCCCGGAATTCGAGCACGTCGAAGCTGTCGCGGGCGAGGTCGGCTTCAAGCCCGGCGACCCGCGCGGCGAACGCTTCGGGATCTCTCAGCTGGTGCATGACGTGTTGCAGCACCGGGCCGGAATCGCCTGCCGCCAGCAGCTCGCCCGGGACCCGGGCGAGCTCGATGTACCGTTGATTGTAGCTGGTGATTTTTCCCTCCCGGTCGACTGCGAGGATGCCGTCGGCGGTCGATTGCAGCGTGGCCTGAAGCAGCGACAGCGATTTCTGGAGCGCCTCCTCAGCGCGTTTTCGCTCGGTGACGTCGCGAAGCATCAGGAGCAGGCGCTTCCGGCCGCTGCTCTCGAACCGGGCCAATCCGCAATCCAGCCAGATCTCCTTCTCATAGGTGGTATTCAGGTGCACCTCTGTGCGCTGGGCCTCCCCGGTGACCAGCACCCGCTCCGCGGCGGCGAGCAAGCCGGATACTTTCCATGACTCGATCTGCCGGAAATCCTGGAGCCGCGTCTGCTCCATGGTTGCGCCAATGATTTTCGGGGCCACTTCGTTGGCCAGGATGTTGGCCCCACCGGCGTCAAACGCGAGGATGCCGATGGGAGCGGCCCCGAGTAGCTGTTGGTTCAGCTCCACGGTGTCCCGCAGGCGTTCCTCCCGTTCGCGCAAGGCGGCGGCCGATGCGGCCAGCGCCCGATATCGACCGTGTTGTTCCGAGATCAGGCCGAGCGCCCCGGCGAGCGCCGCCGCCAGCAACAGGAACATCGCGACGATGACGCGGGAGCGGAATCGCCATTCCGCCATCGCCTCGGCCGTGTCCATCTTTGCGATCAAGAACCAGGGCGAGTCCGGAATAACTTGCAGGGCGGCCAACACCTCCGTGCCGCCGTAGTCCACGCCCTCCACGACACCGCGCCGCCCCAGCACGGCCATGACCGCCGGCACGTCGCGGCGCGTCAGCGAAATGCGCAGATGAAGTGCCGCGTCCGGCTGGCGGCGAAGATCGTTCAGGAACAGCACGGAATCCCCATCCCGCCGGACGAACAGGGTCTCGGCGGTGCGGCTCGGCGTGGGCCAGGACTGCGTCACCGGATAAAGAAAATCGCGTGCGTCAATCTGCAGAACCATCGCGGCCAGCGGCTCCGTTCCGGCGGCGGCCGGGTTCCGGTGGAACAACGGTGCGATGACTTCGCCCGTGGCGGAAGACCCCCCCGCCTCCTCGTGCAGGTCGGTGAAAACCGGCTGATGCGTCCGGAAGGCCAGGAGCACCGCGTCCGCCGCGGCCGGATGCAGCGGCGCGCTCCGCCCGGAAATGCTGATGAGCACCCGCCCGCGCACGTCCAGGAGAAGGATGTCGCGGTAGTGGTAGTTGTTCATCAGCGACTGGAATTCGGATACGATGCGAGCGGTGGTCTCCGGGCCCGGTTGCGCCATCCAGCGTTCCACGGCTTCGGTGACCGACGGGCTTTGGGTGAACACCGCTGCGTCACCCCGGCGTTCGCCCCGCCATTGGACGATCTCGGCCACTTTCAGCTCCGCAATGCTGGCGAGATTAGCCTCAGCCTCGCGCCGCACGTCCTGTTGCTGCGCGCGATAATACCAGGATCCGCCGCCGACCAGCGCGAGCAGCAGCGCGGCCGAGGCCGCCAGCAACCAGCGGGGAAGGTATTTCATGTCAGATCTGGGCGGCGGCGCCCGCGGGGCGGGCCAGCGTGCCCACGGCCGCGGCCACGGCGACCGCCAGCAGGCCGGACCGTTTTGTATTTGATCGATGGTTACACGGCGGTTCGAGGGGGCGCATGATCCCGGCAGTATGGCACCAAACCGGCGGGCGGCAATCCCGCCGGGGCCGGATCGGCCGGTTCCGGCGGCTTCCCGGGCTGAAGCACCCCCGGCGCCGCCCGGGGCGATTCCAACCGCAGAACGGCCTACCAGTATTCCTCGACGTGAATGGTGCCGGGATCCTTGCCCTGGTCGGGTTTGAAGCCGCGGGGCTCCAGGATCTCCTTGACCGTCCGGATCATCTCCGGATTGCCGCAGAGAAAGATCTCCACCTGGGCGGGATCGAGCCGGACGTTGCTCACGGTCTCGACGATGCCCTGGGCCAGCAGGGTCTGAATGCGCCCGGTGTATCCGCGAAAATGGGGATCCTCGTCGGGTCGCGTGATGGAGGGAATGTAGGTCAGGTTGGGCCGCAGACGGGCCAGACTCTCCAGTTCCGCGCGATAACCGAGATCCCAGCTGTAGCGGGCGCCGTGCAGCACGACATACGGCCGCGAATGGTCGTGCACGAGCATGGTGCGCAGGATCGACATGTACGGGGCGAGGCCGGTCCCGGTCGCGATCAGCAGGGCCGCCTTGCCTGGCGCCATGCGATCGAGGGTGAACATGCCGCTCGCCTTGCGGCCGAGATACAGCCGGTGGCCGTACGGCAGCGCGAACAGGCGCGGCGTAAGCTGGCCGCTCATGATCAGGGTCACGTAGAACTCGAGATATCGTTTCTCCACGCTCGAGGAGGCGATGCTGTAGGCCCGCCGGATCATCTTGTCCGGCTCGGGCGTCGGATCCTCGTCATCCGCCTCCGGGATCCGCGCCTCATTTCCCATCAAACCGAGCACGGCGAACTGCCCGGGCTTGAAATCGAAGAGTGCGTCGTCAGGCTGGACGCGCATGATGAGCAACTGGGTGTTGATTTCTTCCCGGGCGGTCAGAACGGCATTGTAGCCTGATGAATCGGCAGTGCTCATGGGTCGTGGCTCAAGTTACGGGAGAATCCCGCGGGTCGCCAGTTCCTGAGGGATTTGGGGAGTTCGTCAAGCCTCGCCGTCGGGAAAGATTGCAAACAACGCGCATGATCGTCTTGCCGCAGATTGACAAATCGGCCCAGACTCTGTCCTTGATGACCACGGGCAAGGTATTCCTAGTCGGTGCCGGGCCGGGCGATCCGGGGCTGCTGACCGTTCGGGCGAAAGAGCTGCTCTCGTCGGCCGATTTGGTGGTCTATGACGATTCCGTCCCCCCGGGCCTGCTCGCATCGTGCCGGGCCGAGTGCGAGCGGATCCATGTCGGCGGGCGTCCGCCGCGGCTGGCGAGGCCGCCGGAGGAGATCGATGCGCTGCTCGTGGCGGGGGCCACCGCCGGCCGCCGGGTGGTCCGGTTGCAGGGGGACGATTCCTTCGTTGGCGGATGGGGGGGCGAGGACGCGCGGCGGCTTGCGGCCGGCGGGATTCCGTTTGAAGTCGTGCCGGGCGTGGTGCTGCTGGACGATGCCGGACGCAGCCCCAAGGCGGCCGGCCCATGCGAGCGATTGCCGCTCTCTGGCCGCCGGGTGGTCGTCACCCGGGCCCGGGCGCAGGCTGTGGAACTGTGCGAGAAGCTCCACGCGCTCGGGGCCGAGGTGCTCGGATTGCCGCTCGTTGAAATCAGGCCGCAGGTGGACCGGGAGACAATGATCGAGATCTTTGCAGAGATCGGACGGTACGACTGGCTGGTTTTCACCAGCGCGAACGGGGTGCGCCATTTTTTCGACCTTTTTTTCAAGGCGTTTCGCGATCTCCGGGCGCTGGGCGTGATGCGCCTTGCCTGCGTGGGAAAGGCCACCGCCCGTCCCGTGGGAGCCCTGCACCTCGAAGTCGAAATCTGCCCGGAGACCGAGACCGCGGAGGCGCTGGCGGACGCCCTGATTGCCACCGGCAGTCTGGAGAATGCGAAGGTCCTCGTGATCACCGGCAACCTCAACCGCGACACCCTGATCCTGCAACTCGAGGCGGCGGGCGCGATTGTGGACGGGTTCCAGGTCTACGAAAACGTCCGGACCGATCTGGCCGGGGTGCCGGCGGCAGAAGACTTCCGCCGGCGGGGCGCGGATGCGGTTCTGTTCGCGAGCGCGTCCGCCGTGCAGGCCTTCGTGGCCCAGGCGACAGCGCTGCAGCCGGCGGGCGGCGGGCGGCGGTCGCTGGTTGGCAGCATCGGGCCGAAGACCAGCGACGCGATTCGCAAAGCCGGCCTGCGCGTCGATTTTGAAGCCAAGGAATCCACGCTCGACGCCCTGGTTGCCGCCCTGGTCGAGCAACTCGGTCCCGCCGGCGAGGCATGACCGCATTCCAATGATCAATGGTATCCGCCTGAAAGTCTGCGGGCTCACGTCGCCGGCCGATGCCGACGCCGCCGATCGCGTCGGAGCCGACTACTTGGGGTTCGTGCTCTATCCCCGCTCTCCGCGGCATGTGACCCTGGAGCAGTATCGCGCCATGGCGGGCCAGTTGCCGCGACGGAAGAAGGTGGCGGTGGTCGTGGAGCCGAGCGCCGCCGAATTGCGCGAAATCGCCGCGGCGGGGTTCGATTTCGTGCAGGTCCATTTCGAGGCCGGCCAGTTCCCGACCGAAACGGTGGCCTGGGCAGCGGAGGCGGGTCGCGAACGATTGTGGCTCGCGCCGCGGCTGCCCCCGGAGACGGAAATCCCGGCAGCGCTGCTGCCGCTGACCAACACGTTTCTGTTTGATGCGTTCACGAAGAACAGGTTTGGAGGCAGTGGTAAGATTGCGGACTGGACGAAGTTTCGCCACCACCGGGAGGCGCAGCCGGAGAAGACCTGGATTCTTTCCGGGGGATTGTCGCCCGAGAACATTGACGTTGCCCTGAAGGCGACCGGCGCGCGCTTCGTCAACGTGAACAGCGGGGTCGAGTCGTCTCCGGGAAAGAAGGATCAGGCCAGACTGGCCGCCTTCGCCGCCTGCCTGGCCGAGGCACGGACCGTTTAGTTCGCGGCAGCGCTGCGGCGAACGACCCAGTCAACAATGGCCGCCGGCGCGGCTTCGTGGCGCCAGACGAGGGTCAGGAATTCGGCCGGGTGAATATCGTGGGCCTTGAAGAATCTCCGGTCGCCGCCGCAGCAATACATGAGCGATGGGGGCAATTCCCCGCGGAGCTTGGCGCGGGCCTTGGGAATGATGCGCGGGAGCCATTCGATTCCCTCGACCGCCGCGTTCTTGGCGGGAAGCGTTGATTCATCGAGCACTGCCGTGGACGCCTGGCCCGCCTGGATGTTGAGGAAGTAGTCGCGGCGAACCAGTTCGATCGCCAGCGCTGTCTCCCAGGGAGGCTCGCCCGCGCCGGTGAAGTCTTCGGCGTAATCGTAAAGATTCTGGGCGGTCAGGCCGTTGGCCGTTAGAAATGCAAGTTCGTCGGCGGCGAAATAGCTGTCCGCGCCACGCTGGCCCTTGGTATAATGCGAACACGCCTTGTCCCACAGGGCACGGAGTTGTTCGGCAAAGTTGTAGTGGATCATTGTGGCTTCGAATGTAATGGGAAAGCGTGGCCGATGCAAACCGGCCCGCTTGTGAAAAAGGCGTAAGAAAGGCGAGGCGGAGCGAAGGGTCATTGCGCCAGACCCGGGGACGGGGTTTCTACCAGAGGTCGCAAAAGATGGGGTAGATCCCCCATTCACCTGCCGCGCGTGAGCCGGTTGACCAGGCAACCTACCTATCCCTGTGGTCCCCAACCTGACAGATGTTCCCCCTGATCGCTACGATCCCGGTGAGTACTACAAGCTCCACCTTGCCTTGTCCATCCTCGCGCAAGAGAGTCTGAAACCGATTGTGCCGCAGCGGCGGGCGCTGATGGAGACGGTGGGCAGGCAGTTCACCGACGCTCCGTCAATCGAGCACGAGATTGCGGAGATTCAACGGCGCCTGGGCACCCCCGATGAGAGGGCGGGAGACATGGAGCGCGCCAAGCAGGCTGCGCATCAGCTCGCCAACATGATGTGCACCGCATTGTTGATGCGGGATCTGTGAGTCGCAGGAGCCCGTCGGACTCCGTCCTCCCCGTCTCCGCCAAGGCTCCGACGCGGCCCGTCGGGATTCAGTGGCCACGCCGTAGCTGTCTGAGCGAAGGCGGGCGCGCTCCTGTTCAAATGGCTGGCGCCATTTTGGGACGGACCTGTAGCCGGGGGCGTTGACCCCGGCAATTTCCCTCGAAAGGCAGGGCCGGCTACAATCTAAGGCGTGGCGCCCTCCGGCCTGGTTTGCCGGCGGCGACGCGCCGCGAACCGGGCCGGCCGGCTTCAGGAGCCGCCAGTCAACGTCGCAATCTTCCGATCGACCCCCGCCTGCACCCTCACGCAGGTGACGGCCCCGTAGAGGTCGGTTGACGCGGTCCACCCTTCATCTTCGGCCGACTCGAGCTCCCGCAGCGTGCCAAACTGCCGGGCCGGTTTGGCGTCGATGGTGACCGCGCTGCCAGCTGGGCCGTGGAGTTTGAAGGTGTACCACTGCAAGGCGGGCGAATAGGTTCCGGTCCGGGGGCCCAGGATCACCGACGTGCCGCCGGCGTC
Source organism: uncultured Verrucomicrobiae bacterium (assembly GCA_963804395.1). Classification (GTDB taxonomy): domain Bacteria; phylum Verrucomicrobiota; class Verrucomicrobiia; order Opitutales; family Opitutaceae; genus Fen-1467. The sequence continues at coordinate 100,442 of CAWDQK010000026.1, forward strand.
TTTCCAGGCGCGAATCTCCTGTTTGAAGAAGCTCCCTTTCTCGTAGTCGTACGTGGCGCCGTCGTCGTCGTAATACACAAATGCGGACGGCGCAGAATCCGGAAAGACGTCAACCGTTACCTCATGGACCGGACGCTCGCCGACATAATTCTGGACTTCCATGGTCGGAATGATCGCCCCCGGTTTCACGAAGAGCGGAATGTCCAGCCAGCTCGACGCTTCGAGGGGATACCGGATGACCTGGCCGCCCGGTACGCGGACGCCGCGGAAATAGTCGATCCACTCGCCGGCCGGAAGATAGATGTCCTTGACCGTCTGGCCCTGCTCCACGACCGGTGCCACCAGGAGGTAATCGCCAAACATCCAGGCGTCCACGCAGTTGGTGAAGTGAGGATCGTCGGGATATTCCCAGACCAGCGGCCGAACCAGGCCGGTGCCGGTCTCATGCAGCTTCCGCTCGAACGAGTACAGGTAGGGAATCAGGGAATACCGCAGCCGGGCGGCGCGCCTCGCGGCCGCTTCCGCTCGCGGCCCATAGAGCCACGGCTGGCGGTAGGACGTCCCATGCGTTCGGAAAATTGGAACAAAAGCGGCGAACTCCATCCACCGCGCGAAGGCCTCGTTCAGTTCCTCTCCCTGGAGATGGTAGTTGTTGTTGAAGCCGCCGGTGTCCATCCCCCAGCGGGCCTGTCCGACGTTGACCGAACACAGCAGCCGCTCCCGTTGCTCCTGCATGATCCCGAAGCCGGATTCGATGTCGCCCGACCAGGTCGCATAAGCGTAGCGCTGGGCGCCGCTGAAGAAATTCCGGTTGTTCGTCCAAACCCGCACCCGGTCCTTGGCGTACGATCGCTGGCCCTCATACATCGCCTGGGCCATCTGCATGCTTTCCCAGGTCGAGCCCCACGCGTCGGCCTCATCGTTCCACCAACCCACAATCCCGGAGTCAAAGGCGCCGATGGCATGTTCCCAAAACCATTGCCGGCATTCCGGAATGGAAAAGTCCAGGTCGTTGGTCAGCTTGCCAGAGAAGTAGTCGTTGTAGGGTGCCCTGCCCGGCACCCAGAAGTGGTGCGCAGTCGCGTAGCGCCCCTCCTCGGTATCGAGATGAATCCGGGGTTTCATGATTCCGCCGAGCTTGATGCCCATGGCGCCCATGCGTTGCTTGAACGCTCCGGAGGGACCGTGCGGAAAGTTCACCGGATTCCACCGCTCCTCGCCGTAATGGTCATCGCCCCAGGCCTTCCACTGGAAATCGAAGGTATACAAGTCGATCGGAATCCCCCTCGACCGGTAGCCCTCCACGTTCTGGGCGCAGCGCTCTTCGTTCATGTCGGCGAACTCGCTGTTCGAAAAGCCGAGCGCCCACTTGGGAAACAGTGGCGGCTTGCCCGTGAGTTCGGCGACAGCCTGCTGCACGTCGTAGGCCGATCCGGCCACGACGTAATAGGTGACCCCGTCGCCGCTGAGATCATAGAAGCGCACGTCCGTGTCGCTTTTGACGTGGCAAAAACCCTTCTCGGTGTTCAGGAAGACTCCGTACCCCCGATTGCTCCACAGGAGAGGCCCGCCGGTATGCCCCTCGGCTCCCGCCTTGATGAGATAAGCCTGGGCGCTCGGCCTCAGTTCCATCTGCCCGCGGGAATCGTCCAGGTATTCCCATCCCCTGATGCCGTAGAAATGGGAACCAGGGCGGGTCGCAAAGCGCACGCCTTTCTGCCAGCCGACGTACACGCCCTCGTCGTCGTGTTCCTTGATCAACAGACGGCCGCTGGGATCATAGAACGCAATTCGTCCGGTCGCCCGGTTCACTTTGACGACCATCCGGTCGGTCGTCAGCACCAGCGGATCAGATTGGAGATTGAACGCCACCGGCACCCCGGCCCAGCTCTTTCGCCAAATGCTCAGGGTGTCTGCGGCTCCCGGTCCGGTGGTCAACACGCTTACTTTGACCAGATTGGGCAGGCAGACCTGGATGGCGACCCGGTTGTCGCCAACGGAGAACGACAGCGAATCGCTGCGGTTCACGGCATTGGTCAACGATGGCGGTGCCGCGGGGTTGGCGCCGGCGGCAATTGCCAGTCCCATCGAGAGCCACAGCACGGCAAGCCGAAGATGTTTTTGCACCGGATTCATCTTGAGAGAGAGTAGCGACGGCGGTTTCAGGGCGACGGATCTACGCGAGCAGGATTGTGGCCGCGGCGCGAATTCAAAGTCGCCAAGTGCGCTCCGATTGCTATCGGTCAGGGTCGCCAAACCTCCGTCCCCTGACCACCCATGCCTCGTCCAATCACGCTCTTCACCGGCCAGTGGGCCGATCTGCCCCTGGCGCAACTTGCTCCCATGGCCAAGCACATGGGGTACGACGGCCTTGAACTCGCCTGCTGGGGCGACCACTTCGACGTCGATCAGGCCGCGGCCTCCAAGCAATATTGCCGGGAGAAATGGCAGCTGCTCGCGGACCACGGGCTGGCCTGCCACGCCATCTCCAATCATCTGACCGGGCAGGCGGTTTGCGACCTGATCGACGAACGCCACCGGTCGATCCTGCCGCCCGATGTCTGGGGCGACGGGGAGCCGGAGGGCGTGCGCCGCCGGGCGGCGAAGAAGCTGGCGCTCACCGCGAAGGCGGCCCGAAGGTTCTTCGACCTTCAACCGGGCCGCAACGGCGCGGCCGCGCTGCCGGCCGTGGTCAACGGCTTCACCGGGTCGTCGATCTGGCACGCGCTCTATGCGTTTCCGCCCACGTCCCAGGAATTCTGGGAGCAGGGGTTTCAGGATTTCGCCCGGCGGTTCGGCCCGATCCTCGAGGCGTTCGAGCGCGCCAACGTCAACTTCGCCCTCGAAGTCCATCCCACCGAGATCGCCTTCGACATCGCCTCCGCCGAACGCGCGGTCGCCGCGGTCGGCGGACACCGGCGCTTCGGGTTCAACTACGATCCGTCGCACCTCGGCTACCAGGGCGTCGACTACGTGAAGTTCATCCGGGCTCTTCGGCCCGCGGATCTTCCACGTGCACATGAAGGACGTCTGGTGGGGCCACGGCGACGGCTCGGTGGGCGTCTTCGGCGGCCACGCCAGCTTCGGCGACCCCCGGCGCCACTGGGATTTCCGCTCGCTCGGCCACGGCGACATCCGGTTCGAGGACATCATCGTCGCCCTCAACGATGTCGGCTATCGCGGCCCGCTGTCGGTCGAATGGGAGGACATCCGGATGGACCGGGTCCACGGGGCGACCGAGGCGGCCGCCTTCGTGCGCAGGCTCGATTTTCCGGCGAGCGCCGTCGCCTTTGACGCCGCTTTCGAGAAGCAGACGTAGCACGGTTGTTTCCAAGCGCGACGAAGACCGGAACCTGGAGTGGAGGTCGCTGCCTGTGGTGTCGCAGACCCTGAGCCTGTCGAACTGGGGGCTCCGTCGAACCGCACCGTCAGCGCCGAGCGGAAGCGACCGATTCCGGTGGATCGACCAGCTCCCGGACCAGAGCCGGCCGAGGGGCCGATTCGGCATCCTCCACTGGCCGGCCGGCGGAGGCCCGGCCGCCTTCGCCTGGCGGCCTCGCGATGACCGACGGACCGGGAAAATGTCCGGGCTGCTCATTGCGTTTTTCCGGCAGCTCGATGGTCCGGCCGGACCGAGCGGACTCGCGCGCCGCATCCAGGATTTCGGTCACAATGAGATTGGTCTCCAGGGAGGAGAGCGGATGCTCGGGGATCTCACCCCGGATCACCGCCGCGAAATAGGCGACGGGCTCGCGGTACCTGGGGTCGAGCGGAGCCGGCTTCAGGTCGTGCAGCGTGCCGTCGGCGTCCTGCCGCTGCAGGGTGTTGCGGTCCGCGATCTTGATCGCGCCGGTGACGCCGTAGAGCTCCAGGTCCTTCCGGCCGACGGGCCAGTTCCACGAGGCCTGAATGATTCCCTGGGCGCGGGGGTAGGTCAGGATGATCGTGGCCTCGTCATCAACCTTCGGATACACCTCGGGTTTAAGCTGCTGCGTGACCGCGGTGACGCCGACCGGGCGCTGGCCCCGCATCAGCCAGGTGATCAAGTCGGCCCCGTAGCAGCCAAAATCCATGAGGGCGCCGCCGCCGTTCAGCACGGGATCGGTCAGCCACGTCAGGAAGGATTCGGGGCAGCCGATTTCCTTGGGTCCCTTGTGTCCGTCGCGAACGACGAGCTTGCGAAGTTCGCCGACGGCCCCCTGCCGGAGGGCGAGGGCATAGGCGAGCTCGTGGGACGGATACCAGGTGGTTTCGTAGTTCACGAGGACGTGAATGGAGGAGCGCCGGGCCGCCTGCTGCATGGCGCGGGCGTGTTCCATGGACACCGCGAGCGGTTTTTCCATCATCACCTGCACGCCGTACCGCGCACAGGCCGCAACCACCCGGGCGTGGTCGAAGGTCGAGGTGAAAACCATCACCCCCTCGGGCTTCGCATCGCGGAGCATCTGTTCCAGATCCGAAAACAGCAGGGAGGCGGGGAGGTGAAAGCGCGCGGCATACTGGGCGGCGAGGGCCGGCTTGGGCTCGACGACGGCCACCAGTTGCACGTCACTGCGCGCAAGCAGGTCGGCGAGGCAGCCGTCCACATGGCCATGATCCAGGCCCACGATTGCCAGCCGGCAAGGTCCGGCCGGAACGGCGGCGAACCCGGTGATGGCGGTGAGCAGGATCAGGCCCAAAACGAGGGTGGGGTGTTTCATTTTCGAGGTGGACCCGGTCATTCGTTCCGGCCGCAGCCGATAGGGCGGGCCGCGAAGGGCGGGTCGGGGGAGTTTGCAGAAATCTGGTGCGGGGAGCAGGGCTTGGGTTGAAGCCGACGGTGAAGTCTGTTTCTATCCGGGCATTCGATGGAAAGTGCAAGTTGGAGATTTTCGGGCGGAACCCTATGAGCATCAAAATTGGCATCATTGGCGCCGGCGGCATGCTGCGGTATCATGCGGCCGGGTTCCGGTCGGCGGGGGCGGAGGTTGTCGGCCTGGCCGACGTCAACGAGGCGGCGGCCCGAAAGGCGGCGGCGCGCGAGGGCATCGCGCAGGTTTTTGCCGACCCGGCGGGCCTGTTGCGCGAGTGCCGCGAACTCGACGCGGTGTCGATCATCGTGCCCAACAAGTTCCACGCCCCGCTGGCGCTCCAGGCGCTGCGGGCGGGAAAACATGTGTTTTGTGAAAAGCCGCCGGCCTTGAACGCCCGGGAGGCGCGCGCGCTGGCGGCGGCCGCGGCGAAGGCAAAACGGACGTTGATGTTCGATTTCAACAACCGCGCCCGCCCCGAAGCCTCTGCGATGATGGACTACATCCGTCAGGGGGTGGTCGGCCGGATCAACTCGGTCCAGGCGCGCTGGATCCGGCGCACGGGAATTCCCGGTTTTGGCGGCTGGTTCACGAGGCGGGCGATGTCCGGCGGCGGCCCGTTGATCGACCTGCTGCACATGCTCGATCTCGGCCTCTATTTCATGGACTATCCGGAACCCGAGTGGGTGCTGGCGCAGACCTTCTCCGATTTCATTGCCGACAAATCATTCAAGGGCCCCTGGGGCATTTCCGATGTGGCGGGCGGCGTGACCGACGTCGAGAACGCCTGCCATGGCCTTGTCCGCTTTCAAGGCGGGCAGGTTGTTTCGCTGCAGATCTCCTGGGCGGAGATGGTCAGACGCGAGGAGGCATCGGTGACCTTCCAGGGCACGAAGGCCGGGGGACTCGTCCAGCGGCTATTTGGCATCGATGGTCTCGACCAGACCGCGGTCGACGTCTGCGAACTCTACGTGCAGGAGAACGGCCGCTCGGTCAACCGCACCATCGTGGTGCCTCCGGATGAAACGATGGGCCGCGTGCGGGCCGCGGCCAACTTCGTCCGCACGCTCGCGGGCGAGGAGGAACCGCTCAACACCCCGGCCCAGGCGGTCGCCCTGATGCGGATCATCGATGCGGCGTACGCCTCGGCGCGCTCCGGCCGGCCGGTCCGGTGTTAAGCGTCGAAAGGCAGGCCATTCCGTAGCGGAGCCGCGTGCCTAGCCGGAGCTTCAGCGAAGGCTGGCTCGCGCCGTGGCGGCGGAGCTGGCGTCCGGCTCCGGCGGCGCGGAAGGACGCGCCGCTACCGTCAATCCTGAGTTGCACCCGGGACGAGGTCCGATGCGCTGCTGAGCTTGACGAATGTCGCGGGCGGAGCGATGAATGCGGCGCTGACGAGGTTCTGCAGTTGCCCGCAAACGTTGCCCCGTCCGATTCCCCGACCAGGCGGACCCCTATGGACAGTGTGCCTTCAATCAGGCCCATGACGCGCCGTGACTTCCTGCGCGCGTCTTCGGCCACCCTGCTGGCGGCGCCCCTGGTTCAGCTGCCGATGGCATTTTGGGAGTCATCCCACCGCTTCTTCACAGTGGCGGAGGCCCTGACGGTGAATGCCATTTGCGAGCGAATCATCCCGGCGGACGAGAATCCCGGGGCCGCCTGGGCCGGCGTGGTCGAGTTCATCGATCGGAAGCTGGTCGGCTATCATCGGCGTTATCAGTCGCTCTACCGCACGGGCCTGCAGGGCGTGAGCGAGTCGAGCCTCGCCTTGTTTCACCGGGAGTTCGTCAACCTGGCGGCGGCGCAGCAGGATGACCTGCTCCGCAAACTTGAATCGAACCAGGCTCCAGGCGCGGTCTGGACGCGAATCTCGGCGAGCGGATTCTTCAACCGGGTCGTCGAGCACACCCTCGAGGGCTTCTACGGCGGACCACGCCATGGCGGGAACCGCGACGCCACCAGCTGGCACATGCTGGGGCTGCCGACGCCTCCCGTGCGCAGCCGCCGTCCGCTCGACGCACCCTGGAGCAGCGTATCCAACGGCCCACTTCACAATCCATGAGCCTGAAACACGTCAATGCCGTGGTCATTGGCTCGGGTGCCGGCGGCGGCGTGGTCGCCAAGGAATTGGCGGAAGCGGGTCTGGACGTGGTCCTGCTGGAGCGGGGCCGCTGGGTGACACCGGACGAGGAGCGAAAGGACGACCTGCGCAACCAGCGGACCACCGCGCTGGGCATCCCGTATGGACCGGACGAGGAGCGGGAGCCGCGGGTGTTTGTCGATGCACAGGGGCATGAGGAGGTTGTCTGGCCGGCGGACGGGGCCTACAACGCCAACGCGGCCTGCGTCGGGGGTGGAACGCTGAGTTATGGCGCGATGGCCTGGCGCTACATGGCGCAGGATTTCCGGATGAAGTCCCTGTACGGCGCGCCGGAAGGAAGCACGCTGGAGGACTGGCCTGTCACCTACGACGACCTGGAGCCGTTTTACGAGAAGGCGGAATGGGAAATCGGCGTTTCCGGCGACCAGAGCAACGATCCATTCAAGGCGCCGCGCCGCCGGCCGCTGCCGATGCCGCCGCTGCCGGATTGCCGGGAGACCGAGCTCTTGAAGCCCGCCGCGCAGCGCCTGGGCTGGCACCCGTTCTACATTCCGATGCTCCGCAACACGGTCCCGTACAACGGCCGGTCCGGGTGCATGCGGTGCCGCTGGTGCTGCGGCTTCGCCTGTGAATGCGACGCCAAATGCGGCACACAGAACACGGTGATTCCCACGGCGCTTGCGACCGGACACTGCGAACTGCGCGCACAGAGCATCGTCGCCGGCATTCTGCTGGACTCCCGGGGCCGCGCCCGGGCGGTCGAGTACTTCGACGGGCGCGGCCGGCGGCAGATCCAGACGGCGGATCTGGTCGTGGTCTCCGGCGGCGCGATCGAGTCAGCCCGCCTGCTGCTGAATTCAAGAAGCGACCTGTTTCCCCAGGGCCTGGGCAACCGGTTCGACTGGGTGGGACGCAACCTCCAGGGCCACGCCTACAGCGGCGCGATGGGTTTGTTCGACCACGACATTTACGACGACCTGGGGCCGGGCGCCCAAATTGCCATTTGCGACTTCAATCATGGCAACAAGGGCCTGGTCGGCGGCGCGATGCTGGCGAACGAATTCCAGCGGCTTCCGTATCAGTTCGCCGGCATGGGACCGCCCGGACTGCCGCGCTGGGGCAAGGCGCACAAGGATTTCATGCGAACCTGGTTCCGGCGGAGCATCGTCATCATGGGCCCGTCGCAGGAAATGCCGGTGTTCGATTCGCGCGTGCAGGCGGATCCGCGGGTGCGGGATCACTGGGGCATTCCCGTGGCGCGGCTTTCCGGCCTGGATCATCCGCACAACATCGAGCTCTGCAAACACGCCTCCGACATGGCCGAGCTCTGGTTGAAGGAAGCGGGCGCGATCCAGACGGTGCGGCGCCAGAAGGAGCAGCGGTGGCTGAGCGCCGGGCAGCATCAGGCCGGCACCTGCCGCATGGGCAACGATCCGAAGACCTCGGTGGTCGACAAGCACTGCAAGCTGCACGACGTGGACAACGTGTTCGTGGTCGACGCGAGCGTCCACGTGACCAACGGCGGCTTCAACCCGGTGCTCACGATCATGGCGGTCGCCTACTACGCCTCGGACTACATCAAGCGCACCTGGCAGAGCGGAGGCCTGCGCTAGTATTTCATCATGCTCACCGGGCGAAAACGTCGGTTGATCTGGCTGGTGCTTGCGGTGCCGTTGGCGCTCCTGCTGGTCGCGGTGTCAACGGGAAGCGTCTATTACGCTGCGGCGGGCGGCAGGGCTTGCCTCAATTGCCACGAACTGGAGCCGGCCTACCATTTGTGGGCCGCCTCAACCCATCGTTCCGTGGAATGCAAGGAATGCCACGGCAGCATCTTCTCGACGGATGTCGGGTTTCACCTGAACAATCTGCGCGAACTCTGGCTGCACGTTCGCGGACACGTGCCCGAGCGTCTGCTGGTCCAGCAACGCGACATCAGCCGCGGCATGAACGAGCGCTGTGGCAAATGCCACCAGCAGGAATTCGCAGCCTGGGGCGCCGGGCCGCACCACGCGACCTACGAACGGATCTTCCTGAACTCCGACCACAACGCCAGGCGGCTGCCGAACGACCAATGTCTGCTCTGCCACGGAATGTATTTCGAGCGCAGCATCCGGGACCTGGTCCGGCCGGTTGACCGCAAAGGGCCGTGGCAGCTGGCGACAACGTCCGTCCGGCCGGACGAGGCGTCCATTCCCTGCCTGGCCTGCCACGAGGTGCACCGGTCCGGAACGCCGCTTCGTCTGCGCGCCGAGGCCTCGGCGGAAAAATCCGCCGAGCCACCGATGTCGTCGGCCTTCTACGACCGGCGCGAACAACTGCATTTCAGCACCGAATTGTTGCCGCTGCCGGCCATGCGCGACGGCAGCCGGCCGGTGCGGGTTTCGCCCGACGCCCGTCAGGGGATCTGCTACCAGTGCCATGCGGCGGACTTCACGTTCCAGGCCGGCTCCGGGGACGATCGAACCTGCGTCGGGGTCCATGAGGGTCTAAGTTGCTTTGCGTGCCACTCCGGACATGATTTGAATGCCCGCGCGTCCTGCGCGCAGTGCCATCCGCGATTGTCCAACTGCGGTCTCGATGTCCAGCGGATGGATACGTCGTTCAACTCGACCGCCAGCCGTCACAACATCCATTTCGTGAAATGCACCGACTGTCATGTTGACGGGGTGCCGGCGCGGACCAAGTCCCCGGCATCCGGACGCTAAGCCATTCATGAAATCCCTGCTGATTGCCCTGTTGGCCGTGGCCACGGCCGGCGCAACCCCGGTCGTTGACCGTCTCGGCATGCAGTGCTGGAGCCTGCGCCACGAGCTTGAGACCAGCGTGTCCAAGGGTCTGGACGAAACGAAAGCACTCGGCTTCACCCGCGTGGAGACGGCGGGCACCTATGGCCTGACGCCGGCCGATTTCCGGGCGCAGCTGGATGCCCATGGCCTCAAGGCCGTGGCGGCGCATTTTCCCTACGACCGGTTGAAGAACGACCTGCCCGGCGTCATTGCGGAGGCGACGACCCTCGGCGTGGAGTATATCGTCATCCCGTGGCTCCCGCAGCCGGAGTTCGATGCCGGCGTCGCGCGCACAATAGCCCCTGAATTCAACGCTTGGGGCCGGGCGATCAAGGCCGCGGGGATGAAGTTCGCCTTCCACCCGCACGGCTATGAGTTTCACCCGATCCCGGGCGGCCACGGCAAGACGCCGTTCGATCTGCTGGTCAGCCTGACCCAGCCTGGCGTCGTGTGGTTCGAGCTGGATGTCTTTTGGGCGGCGCACGCGGGAGTTGATCCCGCCGGGCTCCTCGCGAGATATCCGAACCGCTGGCTGCTGCTCCACGTGAAGGATCTTCGCAAAGGAGGGGAGGTCGGCGTCGGCACGAGGAGCGCGCCGGCCGGGGACCACGTCGCGGTCGGAACGGGCCAGCTGGACTGGTCCTCAATCCTGCGCACGGCGAGGACCATTGGCGTGGCATATTATTTCATCGAGGATGAAACGACGGCTCCGCTGGATAACATCCCGGTGAGTGTCCGCTTTCTCCAAACCTTCAAATACTGACCGGTCATGACGACGAATGCATCCCGTCTTTTTGCGGCCAGCCGGGTCGCCCTGGTGGTCACGGCCATGAGCTTTGCGCTGCGGGGCGCGGCCATGGGGCCGTGGGCCGCGGCGTTCAACCTCAGCAAGGAACAGCTCGGCTGGATCGACGGGACGGCGTTCTGGGGGTTCACGCTCGCGATGATCTTCGGCGGTCCGCTCTGTGACGTGCTCGGACTCGGGCGGATCGTCGCGCTGGCGTTTGTCGGGCACCTGGCGGCAATCCTGCTGACGATCTGCGCCTGGAATTTCTGGAGTCTCTTCGTGGGCACGTTGCTGTTTGGCATTGCCAATGGTTCGGTGGAGGCGGCGTGCAATCCGCTGATCGCCACGCTGTATCCGACCGACAAGACGACCAAGCTGAACCATTTTCATGTCTGGTTCCCGGGCGGAATCGTCATTGGCAGCGTGCTGGCGTTCCTTCTGGGCCTGGCAGGGCTCGGCTACAAGGTCCAGTTTGCCGTCATGCTGCTGCCCCTGTTCGCCTACGGCGCGATGTTCGTCGGGCAGCCGTTCCCGCGCACGGAGCGGGTCGAGCAGGGGGTGTTGACCGGGGCGATGTTCGCGGCCTGTCTCAATCCGTTGTTCCTGCTCATGGTTCTCTGCATGCTGATGACGGCGGCCACTGAACTCGGACCCGGCCAGTGGATCCCGAACATTCTCTCGAATGCCGGTGTGCCCGGCATCCTGGTGTTGGCATGGATCAACGGGCTGATGGCTGTCGGCCGACAGTGCGCGGGGACGTTCGTACACCGGTTGTCGCCGGCCGGCATGCTGGTGGCGAGCGCTGCGCTCAGTGCGGCCGGCCTGTATGCCGTCGGCCACTCCACTGGAGGGATGCTGTTCGTCACTGCCACGGTCTTTGCGCTGGGGGTCTGTTTCTTCTGGCCGACGATGCTGGGCTACGTCAGCGAGAACTTTCCCCGGACCGGCGCCCTGGGACTGGCGATCACGGGCGGTGCCGGAATGCTGAGCGTGAGTTTCGTGCTGCCCGTCATGGGCCGGTTCTACGATCTGGGCATCGCGGCCCGCGTTCCAGCCGGCCAGACGGTCGCCACGCTCGCCGCGGCGCCGGCTGGCAGCGCTCTGGGGGAGCTGTGGCTGAAGATCCAAGCCCAGGCGGGCCTCGCCACCCTGGGCCGCGTGGCCGTCCTGCCCGTCATCCTGACCGGAGTGTTTCTCGCTCTCTGGTTCTTCCGCCGACCGCGAAGAGTATCCGCGGCAACGTGACTGGCGTGAGTGCGCCTGACTTCGGGCGGGCCCGGGCTTGTCAAGCGGAGGTCAGCGCCGCTCCGGTTATTGGGAGCGCTTCAACACCTTCTGTTTCTCGGCCTGAAATTCTTCCTCGGTGAGAATGCCCCGCTTGCGCAGATCGTCGAGCTGCAGCAACGCGGTATAGAGGTCGCCGCTGGTGACTGGCTTCTCTTGAACGGTGGGCTGAGCCGGCGGTTGGGCCGCTGCTGGCGTCGCCGGCGGTTGAGCCGGTGCAACTGGCGCGGGTTGCTGGCTGGCCGTCGCCGTCGTCGGCCTCTGGAGGGGTGTGACTTGGGCCACCACTCCGCGGTATTCAACCGGGGCCGGCGCGGCGGCGAGTTCGGGGTCGCCAGGGCTTAGCGCCTTGAATACAACCGTCGCGCTACAGTAGCCGAGCGAGAACCACGGCTTCTTCTTGGTCGTGTCCACCACCTTCAGCTGCTTGCCTTGGGCGGCGCAATAGTTGGCGGCGTCCTCCAGGGCCTCGGCCTTCAGTGCGGGGATGTCGCGATGAAAACCATCCTTGGCTGTGCAGGTGATCGAGTAGGTGCCGTCGCCCAGGTCGATCACCTTGGGCGCCACGGGCGCGGTCGCGGCTGGCGCGGTTGAAGCCCTTCCCACCAGCGCGCTGCCGGCCAGAAACGCGGAGAGAATCGTACCAAGGATTTTGTTTCTCACGCGGGGAACATCAACGGGCGCATCCCCGCAGGTCAAGGTCGCGCTGGGATCCTGTCGGGCTTCGCCCACCACGCTTACTCCTAAACAGACGGCGGACGCTGTTTGGCGCAGCGTGGGAGACGAAGGCCGACACGCTGCCAGGAATCGATCTTGCGCTCCGCCGAAATCCGCTGTTTTTTGCGGGCTGCGACCGTCCGTTCATGGGGCGGATCCACAGCATCCAGCACCTTAACCCATTCCCCTCCTTTTCATGAAAACCTCGAACCGAATTCCAAAAACTCTCGCCTGGTTCGTTGCCGTGGCATCGGCCGCCAATCTGGCGCAGGCCAGCACCAGCGTGGACCTGTCGCGTGAAACGCCCGTCCCTGAGGCAGAGCAGATACCGATCGTCGATTTTCTCCGGCCGCCCATCTTGAGGGAGCCGCAACTAAACCTCGCGGGTACGCACATCGGGGCGATCCTCACGAACGCCGAGGATCACACCGAGCTTGTCGTTTACGACATGCAAACCCAGAAGTTCGACCGGATTGGCGGCCACGGCCAAGATGACATATACACCTTCAACTGGTTGGATTCGAAGCGGCTCATCTATCACATTCGGGCCAAAGCGGACGGCGGCGGTCAGGGGATGATCGCGGCAGAGGTTGGCGCGCTTAATCGTGCGTATCCTGTGATCCAGTTTGTCGGGACCCAGTTGATTTCGGTTCCACCGGGCGACCGCTTGCACCCGATGGTGCGGCTACACGCCAATACGATGAATACAGGCAAGTATGGCGAAGTTGTCGTCGTCAAGACGGACCGTTTGAGCGGCCAGATCGTGGAGTTGGTTGGCGATCTGCCCGCGGACACTCGGGACATCGTTTATGAGAATAACGTCAGGCATATTGTGAGCCGCTACCCGGTGCTGGAAACGATGGAAAACGGCGACCTGGAATACTACGGCGACTCGGAAGGCAAGCTGGCGTTCGGCACCAAGATGGATGAAAATGGTCATCTTTCACTTCACGAATTGGTCGGAAATGCATGGCAGCAATGTCCCGTTGATCTTGAGGAGGTCGTCGTTTTCGGGACCGGTAATAATCCCGGTGAGCTTGTGGTCTTGGGTGAGCGCAAAGATGGGAAACCCCGCCCTCTTGAGGTCATTGAGGCCGCCACCGGCAAGGTGCTAAATGTGTTGTGGCAGGATCCGAACTACGATTTCGACGGCTGGCTCTATCGAGATCCCAAGTCGAATCAAATCCTTGGCGTGATGGGCCAGAAGAACGGACCGTTTACCGTGTGGTTCGATGAAGGCATGCGCAACCTGCAGAAGAAACTGGACAAGATGTTTCAGGGCAAGGGAGTGATTGTCCGCATC
>CAWDQK010000027.1:0-40048 GCA_963804395.1 uncultured Verrucomicrobiae bacterium
AAATGAACCGTGATGCCGTCGGCTCCAGCGCGTTCGGCAAGCAAACCGAGGGTGACGGGATCGGGCTCCACATTGCCGCCGGCGACCCGCCCGCTTTCGCGATAGCGGGCCTGGCGGAGCGTGGCGCAGTGGTCGATGTTCAGGCCGAGGAGAATCATGGTGCGAGGAATCGCGCGGACCTGACGCCCGCGCGATTCCTAATGGCAAAATCGGAGCGAAAAAACGATGGAAAAAGGAGATCTTCCTACAGGAGGACGCAGAGATCGCAGAGGTCCGGAAGAGGTTTGATCCGCACGATCCGCTTGATCCGCGGTGACTGAATCGTCCCCGAGCTTTCGTTCTCATCGGTCTCCGTTCCCTCCGTTGCCTCCTAGCAAACAGCCCACGCTGTAGCCGGCCGCGTTGAGGCCGGCCTCATGTTCTGTCGATGCCGGGGTCGGCGCCCCGGCTACAGGTTTCCTCCCCTCTCTAGCAAAACCGCGTTTTGCATTTTGGGCTCCTGTAAAATGGATTGGGCTTGGTTGAGGTTATGCCGCGTCAGGAAGTATGCGCCGGCGGGGTTGACGTCGGAGCGTGGTCTGCGAACGTGCATAGGCATTCTGTCATGTCCGCCACCGAACCTGCCGCTGAAAATCAACCGCCCAGCGCTCCGCCCGCGACCGACGCCGCCCCGACGAAGCCCAAGGCCGAGAATTTGTTGCTGAACATCATCTGCAACGTGGCGGTGCCCACGACGATTCTCACCTGGCTGAGCAGCGACCGGTGGCTCGGACCGAAACTGGGATTGATCGTGGCACTGGCGTTTCCGCTCGGCTATGGCCTTTACGATTTCATCGCCCGGCGGCGGTGGAACTTCATTTCGATCATCGGGTTCGTGAGCGTCCTGCTCTCCGGCGGATTTGGCCTCATGCAGGTCAGCGGTTTCTGGTTCGCCGTGAAGGATGCGGCGATTCCCGGGATCATTGGCCTGGTGGTGCTGGCCTCGATGCGGGCGACGACACCGCTCGTCACCGAGCTGCTCTACAACCCGCAGGTCATCGATGTGGAGAAAGTGGACGCGCGGCTGGCGGCCCGCGGCGCCCAGGCCGATTTCGCCCGGCTGCTTCGCCGGTCGACCGGACTGCTCTCGCTCGCCTTTTTCGTCAGTGCCGCCCTGAACTACGGGCTCGCCCGTCACCTTCTGGTGAGTCCGCCGGGCACGGCCGCTTTCAACGGTGAACTGGGCAAGATGCACCTCCTGAGCTGGCCGGTGATCGTGGTCCCGAGCACCGCGATGATGATGTTCGTGCTCTGGCGCCTGCTGCGCGGCATCACGGTTCTGACCGGCCTCGAACTGGACGACATCTTCCACGCCCCGCCGCAAAAGAAATCCCGCTAGCAAAGGAAACTTGCGGCCGGGTGACGGGGGACGAGTGGCGGGTGGCGGATGACGAGTGACGGGTGGCAGGTGGCGGGGGACAAGCGCAAGACCAGATGAAGCAATCAGGTGATTGGTGCAGGGGCCTGCACGCAGGCGAAATTTGCCTCCGAATCCTCCTTCGCCGGGCCTGCGAACGACGGGTCGCGAGCACCAGTCCGCCGCAGCTTCAGCGAAGACGAAAGCTCGCTCCTACAACTTGGGCGGATCAGATGCTGTCCCGCCATCACGTCCGCTGGTGGGGCGGCGCGTAGTCGCGCAGGTTCGGGCCGACATAGATCTGCCGCGGACGGTAGATGCGGCCCTTGGGGTTGGCCGCGACTTCCTTCCAATTGGCGATCCAGCCCGGCATGCGGCCGATGGCAAACATGACGGTGAACATGTTCACTGGGATTCCGATGGCGCGCATGATCAGCCCCGAGTAGAAATCCACATTGGGATACAGCTTGCGGGCCAGGAAGTAATCGTCCTTCAGCGCCGCCTCCTCGAGGCGCATGGCGATGTTGAGCAGGGGATCGTCCTTGATTCCGAGGCTGGCCAGCGCGCTGTAGAAACTCTCCTTGATGATCTTCGCCCGCGGATCGTAGTGCTTGTAGACGCGATGGCCGAATCCCATGAGGCGCTTGTCCGCCTTGCCCAGCTTGGCCTGCTCGATGAACTTGGTGCCGTCGTCGCCCTCGGCGTGGATGCTCTCCAGCATTTCGATCACCGCCGTGTTGGCACCGCCATGCAGCGGGCCCCACAAGGCGCACACGCCGGCGGCGGTCGAGGCGAAGAGATTGGCGCCGCTCGAGGCGACCATGCGCACGGTCGAGGTGCTGCAATTCTGTTCATGGTCGGCGTGGAGCAACAGGAAGAGATTGAGCGCCTGGGCCACCTCGGGGAGCGCGATATACGGCTCATAGGGGGTCGAGAACATCATGTGCAGGAAGTTCTCGCAGTACGGCAGGTCGCGACGGGGGTGGATGTAGGGCAGGCCGCGGCTGGCGCGGAACGAGTAGGCGGCCAGCGTGCGCACCTTGGAGATGATGATGGCCGAGGCATCCTCGTACTTCTCCAGGTCGCGCTGGTGGTCGTTGGTGGCCAGATGGGGATAGTAGGATCCCAGCGAATTGATCATCGCGGAGAGGATGGCCATCGGATGGGCGTCGGCCGGGAAACCCTCAAACAGATGCTCCATGCCCGAATGGATGGCTGCGTTCTCGGTCAACGACTGGGAGAACCGCTTGCGCTGCGGCGGCGTCGGCAGTTCGCCGTTGATGATCAGGTATGCCGTCTCAATGAAGGATGAATGCTCGGCCAGCTGCTCGATCGGGTAACCGCGGTAGCGCAGGATGCCGGCCTCGCCGTCGATGAAGGTCACCGAACTCTGGCAGGACCCGGTGTTGCCAAAACCCTCGTCATAGGTGATGTAGCCGGAATCGTTGCGCAGGCTGCGCACGTCCACCGCCTTCTCCCCTTCTGTTCCAACAATGACGTGCAGCGGATAGGCCTTGCCTTCGAGCGTGAGGGTAGCGTTTTCGTTCATGGGATTAACAGAAAGCCGGTTATTTCCCTGATGCAAATAAAGTTCAGCGCATTTTTCATGCATCACTGCCCGATCGACTGTTCCCGGCGCGGCACAGCCAAAACCAAACCCATTCACAGGAGATCGCAGAGACCGAACGGAGACCCTTTCACAGAAGAAAACGAAGGTCACGAAGAGGCGATCCGAAGAATTGGTCCTCTCTGGTCTTCGTGTTCTTGTGGCCTTCTGTAAGATGGATTAGATTTCTGGCCCTGCTTTCCGGATTTCCAATTTCAGGGTCTCCCTGTCTTCCGCTTCGTCGCCTCCGCGTCCTCCTGTGAAACCCATCTCCTGTCGGTTCGTTATTCCAATTGCGCCGGACCGCCCGCGACCGCGCGGCAATGGCTGGCGAAATTCCGGTAAAGCAACAGCCCCTTT
The DNA here is from genome assembly GCA_963804395.1 of uncultured Verrucomicrobiae bacterium. Lineage (GTDB taxonomy): Bacteria > Verrucomicrobiota > Verrucomicrobiia > Opitutales > Opitutaceae > Fen-1467. The sequence continues at coordinate 3,363 of CAWDQK010000027.1, forward strand.
GCCTGGCTCTTTTCCGGGTGAAATTGCGTCGCGAAGCAGTTGCCCCGCGCAACGGCGCAGACGAACGGGCCGCCGTAGTCGCACTCGCCGAGCACGAGTGTGCGATCTCCCGGCACCACATAATAGCTGTGAACAAAATAGAAGGCCTCGCCCTCCGGGCGCAAACCGGCGCAAACCGGTGCATCCGGTTGCAGAAACCGGACGGTGTTCCAGCCCATGTGCGGCACCTTGAGCTCCGGCGGCAGGCGAAAGCGCACGATGTTGCCCGGGAAGATACCGAGGCAGGGCGTGCCGCCACCCTCCTCAGACACTTCAAAGAGCGCCTGCAACCCGAGACAGATGCCAAGGTACGGTTTGTCGGCCGCGATCCAGTCGCACAGCGCCCGGTCAAACCCGGTTTGCTTCAGAAACACCATCGTGTCGGCGATGGCGCCCTGGCCGGGAAACACGATGCCGTCGGCCCAAGCCATGTCGTCCGGGGTCGCAATGATGCGCACTTCGGCCCCCGTCGTCTGCATCGCCCGAGCGACGCTGCGCAGGTTGCCCATGCCATAGTCGATGATGGCAACCCTAGGCGGCGCCCGATCCGGCGTTGTGGGATTTGGGTTCAAGGTTTTGGGTTCAGGGTTCAGAGTTCAGGGTTCAGGGTTCAGAGTGCGTATTCACGGTGTCAGACCAGGCACCAACCCACGCTGAACCTGGAACCCTGAACTCTGAACCGGGACGCCGGGCCGTCTATAGACTTCCCTTGGTCGAGGGCAGCTGGTCCGCCGCCCGCGGTTCAATCTGGGTGGCAACATCCAGCGCCCGTGCGAAGCACTTGAACACCGCTTCTGCGACATGGTGGGGTTCCTCGCCGTAGAGCAGTTGTACATGCACGTTCGCTCCTGCGCTGTTGGCAAACGCCCGGAAGAACTCCTTGACCAGCGCGAGATTGAAATCCCGCACAAACAGGGTCGGGGCACTGACCTCATAAACGAGGTGCGGCCGGCCGCCGAGATCGAGCACCACGCGGGCCAGCGACTCGTCCATTGGCAGGATGAAGAAGCCATACCGTTTCAGCCCGAGCTTGTCGCCGACGGCCTGCTTGAAGGCGTCGCCCAGCACCAGGCCGACGTCCTCCACCGTGTGATGGTAATCGACCGCCACGTCCCCCCGGGCGCGCACTTCCAGATCGAACAGGCCGTGTTTCGCAAACAACGTCAGCATGTGATCGAAGAACGGGATGCCCGTGTCGATCTTCGACGCGCCCGTGCCGTCGACCGTGAGCTTCAGGGTGATGTCGGTCTCCGCGGTCTTGCGCGAGAGGGTTGCTATGCGAGTTTTAGCCATGCCTCGATGTTTTGCTGCAACGCGTGCATTTCGTCGTCCGTGCCGACGCTGATGCGGATGAAGGATGAGGTCAAGGCGTGGCTCCCGAAGTAGCGCACCAGGATCTTCCGGCGGTAGAGAAAATCGTACAGCGAACGGGCCGATCTCCGGCCCGCGGTTGCCGGCGCGATCCCGGGGCTCAGTGAAAAGGAAGTTGGTCTGGGACGGGTAGGTGAACCAGCCCAGCGTGTCCGTCCAGGTCTCCAAGGCATAGTCACGGGTTGAGCAGATTCTGCGAACCAGCCCGGCATAGTAGCCCGGATCGGCCAGCGCCGCGAGGGCTGCGGTCTGTGAGAGACGGCTGACGTTATAGCTGTCCTTGACCCGGTCCAGCAGGCCGATCACCTCCGGCCGCGCCAGCGCATAACCCACCCGCATACCGGCCAGGCAGTGCGATTTGGAAAACGTGCGCACCACGCAGACATTCGGATGCCGGGCCACCAGCTCGGCCGCCTGCTCCCGGGCGAAGACGGCATAGGTTTCGTCCACGACCAGCAGACCGCAGTATCGCCGCAGGACCGCCTCGATCTCCGCCGTGGGAAAACCAACGCCCGTCGGAGCATTGGGCGAGGTCAGAAAGAAAACAGCCGCCGCAGACCCGGCGATCTGATCGACCGGGAGCTTCATCGAACGGTCGAAATCGAGCGCCAGGGCGCGGCCGTCCTGAATCCCCACCAGCACCGGGTAGAGCGAATAGCTTGGCAGCGTGAAGCCGGCCGCCGTTTCGGGCGCGCAAAAACAACGCACGAGAAGATTCAGCACATCGTCCGCCCCGTTGCCGACGAAGACCTGATCCGGCTTGATCTGATGCAGCCCGGCGATCGCCCCCCGGAGCGGTGCGCTCTTGGGATCTGGATAGAGGCGCAAGGATGCCCCATGCTCCCCGATCTCCCGACGCAATGCCTCGGCGACGCCCGGGCTCGGAGGATACGGATTCTCATTCGTGTTCAGCTTGATCCAGCCAGGCTCGCCGGGCTGAATCCCGGGCGTGTAGGCGTGGAGCCGCGCCACATGCGGCAACGCGAGGTCGTGTACGTCAAACTTCGATTGGCTGGTGGACATGGAAAAGTTATCGCGAAATCCTGCACATGAAGCCCGAGATTTGAAACCCGAAATACGAATCGCGAAATCCGAAACAAATCCAAGGCCGGCGTGGGAAAAACCTTAAGAACCGGAGCCCTTGGTTTTCCCGGCTCTGGTCCAGGTTTTTCGGCCTTTCGGATTTGTTTCGAGCTTCGGATCCCGGATTTCGGGTTTCCCTGCCAGCCTCCCTGCGCCGGCCCGCCCGGCAGGCCGTGTGGCTACTCGGTCCGGATTTCGACCGAGCGTCCGTGAGCCCCAAGCTGCTCCAACGCGGCGAAGGCAGCGACGACCGGTGCCGCCCGCTGGAGACTCACACGGTCGTACTGCACCAGGCTGGTCCGTCGCATGAAATCGGCCACCCGCAGTCCGCTCATGAAGCGTCCGGTGCCCCCGGTGGGCAGAACGTGGCTGGGCCCGGCAACAAAATCGCCGAGGGCGGTCGCCGTGTCGTTCCCCACCATGATCGCACCGGCCGTGGTGATCGCCCGGATCAGTCCGTCGACCGCCCGCCCGGCGACCTGCAGTTCGAGATGCTCGGGCGCAACCGCGTTGGCCACCGCCGCGGCCTGATCCAGAGTCTTGACCTCAACCGCCAGGAAACCGCCGGCCAGCACGCGGCGAATCAGCTTCGCCCGCGCCAGGAGCGGAAGTTGCCGCTCAATCTCGGCAACGACCGCCGACCGCATGCGCGCTGAAGTCGTAACGAGGTAGATCTTTTCCCGGCCGGAACCGTGCTCGGCCTGCGCGAGCAGGTCGGCCGCGGCATAGTCCGCGCGCGCCGTCTCGTCGGCGATCACCATCAGCTCGCTCGGGCCGGGCAGCCCGCCCACGCCCACCGCGCCAAACACCTGGCGCATGGCCTCGCAAACGTACGCGTTGCTCGGGCCGAAAATCTTGTTCAACCGCCGGAATTGTCCGGGTTCCGTACGCCATCGCCCCCACGCCGTAGACTCCACCGACGCGGTAGATCTCGGTGATCCCGCACAGCTGCAAGGCCGCTAGCAGGCCGCCGGCAACGCGGCCCTCGCGATTGCACGGGGTGAAGACGGCAATCTCCTGCACCCCGGCGATCTGGCCAAGCGTCACGGTCATCACGACTGTGGACACGAGCGGCACCTGCCCGCCTGGAATGTTGATGCCAACCCGCCGGATCGGATCATACTTCTCCCCCACCTGCGCTCCGTGGCGGTTGCGGCCCGCCCAGCCACGCGGCAGCGTGCGGCGGTTGGACGACAGCACGTTGGTGCGGGCGGTAAGAAACGCCGCCCGGTCGGATGACGCGAGGGCCTCCCCAGCCTGCGCCAATTCTGCCGGCGTCACGCGAAACTTCCCCGGGGTCAGCCGCGCCCCGTCGATGCGCGCGGCGCAATCAACGACGGCGGCGTCACCGCGTTCGCGAACATCGGCCAGAATGGCGGCAACGGTGTCCCGGAGTTCGCGCGCGGGCTCCGCTGCGCGGCAAAACGCAGCAAGTTGGGAACGGAAGTTGCGGGATCCATAATGAAGCAGGCGCATGGAAGGGAAACGACTATGCGGTCCGCCGCCGGGCGTCAAAGCGTTTGGTGGGGGATGGCTCCGGGCGCCACATCCCACGATTGACGGTAATTGCGAACGCAGCGCAGCCATCCCTGGCCCGGATTATTCATGAACACCAGGTCGTCTTCGCAGAATAATCAGCCTGCCCTGCGGTAGGGGCGACCTGGTCGCGGCCAGCCCCAACAAAATCGGCCCCTTCGGGGCGAACATTTCACGCTTTCGTTAAATGTTCGGGCTGGCTGCATCGGTTGCAGGCTGGAAGCCTGCGCTACGACCCGCGGCCGATCGTTCATCACCGATGGCGCGGCAGGCGTTCCGCTACGGATTCGCCTTGCCGCCGGCTTTCCCGTCAATCGGCAGATGAACCCGAACCCGGGTCTCCGCTCATTTGACGCCGACCGGCACCGTCGCCGGCCCAGCTGCCGGCTTCAAATCGGGCACGCTGATCGCAGCCGGCACCAGATGCGGCGGCGGCAACATGGGCGCTTCGAAATCGCTATCCGGAAAAGTCTCGTTGAGGGTGACCTTGTCGAAGGTTATGACCAGCCTTCGCTCCGCCGGCCGGCCATTCGCGTCGACACTCCTGACCGTCTGGATCTCCCGTTGCGGAAAGCGCACGCCGTCCACCAGAATCTCCCCCTCTTCCCGGGTTGTCCAGTCCTTGGTTTCCGCCATCAAAAGCCGTCCGGTCGCCGATTCAAAGTAATAGGTGAAGACGATGTTCGCGTCGTGGGCCAGCACGACTTTGGTGGCCGGGTGCCCGTCGATGGTGGTCTCGCCAACTACATCCATTGTGCCGCCCAGTTCCTCGATGCCCTTGTAGAAATTGAGATTCTCCCAGGTCGTCGCCCGCAACCATTTGATCAATTCCAGACCGAGCACACTCATATTCCAGCGCTTCGGGTCCGTCAGGCTTTGCTCGCGCTGCCAGGCTTGGTATCCGTCGAGGCCGGTGGTCTCGATGGTTTCGGTCGCCCTGGCCACGATGCGTTGCTGAAAGGGCTTCTGGAAAATGATCTCGACGCTGGCCTTCTGCGGAACAGGGCCCGTCGCGGTCATCTTCTGGGATTCAATGGTCCCGGTAAAGTGCACGGTATGAACTGCATTAAGCGCCGCTTCGCCGCCCAGGTAGGCGCGGGCCTTGGCAATGACGTCGCCGGCATTCGCGGCGAACACTGGAGCAGCGGCGCCGGCCACCGAACTGAAGAACAGGAGGAGGCGAATCAGGGCAGCAGATTGTTTCATGGTAAGGTGATTTCAGCGGTAAGACTTGCCGACCGGACAAAGGTTCGCAACGGGAAACCAGCTATTCCCACTCGATCGTCGCCGGCGGCTTGGAGCTGATGTCCAGCACCACGCGGCTGACTCCGCGCACCTCGTTGGTGATGCGGCTGGAGATTCGCTGGAGCAGATCGTAGGGCAGGCGCGCCCAGTCCGCGGTCATGGCATCAATGCTCTCGACCACGCGCACCGCGATCACCCAGGCATAATTGCGTTCGTCACCAACCACCCCGACTGACTTCACGGGGAGAAAGACGCAGAACGACTGCCAGACTTTCCAATACCAGCCGGATTCCATCATCTCCTGCTGGAGGATTGCATCGGCCTTGCGCAGCACTTCCAGGCGGTCGCGCGCGATTTCGCCCAGCATGCGCACGCCCAGTCCCGGACCGGGGAATGGCTGCCGCCAAACCACCTCGCGCGGCAGGCCCAGCTGCGCCCCCACCGCCCGAACCTCGTCCTTGAACAATTCCCGCAGCGGTTCAATCAGGCGGAGGCGCATGCGCGCCGGCAATCCCCCGACGTTGTGGTGGCTCTTGATCAGCGCCGCAGGGTTGTTCCCGATGGCCACGCTCTCGATCACATCCGGATAGAGCGTTCCCTGGCCGAGAAAATCGGCATGGCCAATCGACTTCAAGGAACGCTCGAACACCTCGATGAACGTTCGCCCGATGATCTTGCGTTTTTGCTCCGGATCGGTGACGCCCTTGAGCCGGCGGAGGAACAGGCTGGCCGCGTCCGCCACGCGAAGGTCGATCTGAAAATGCTTGTGGTAGAGCTCGACGACCGCCTCCCGCTCGCCCTGGCGCAACAGGCCGTTGTCGACGAACACGCACGTGAGCTGGCTTCCGATCGCCTGGTGAATGAGCGCCGCCGCGACCGACGAGTCAACGCCGCCGCTCAATCCGAGGATGACCCGCCCCTTCCCGACGGTCGCCCGGATCTCCTCCACGGTGCGCGCGATGAAATCCTTCATCGACCAGTCCTGTTTTGCGCCGCACACCCCGACCAGAAAGTTGCGAATCACGTCAACGCCCCTCTCCGTGTGAAAGACCTCGGGATGAAATTGAATGCCAAAGAAATTCCGCCTCTGGTCCTCGATCGCGGCGAACGGCGAATTCTCTGTGACCCCAATCGCCTTGAAGCCCGGCGGGAGCTCGATGACGCGGTCGCCGTGCGAATTCCACACCCGCAGCCGCCGCGGGAGTCCCGCAAAAAGGCGGCCCGGCCGTTTGATTGTCAGCGTGCCGTGGCCGTACTCCCGATGATCGCTCTTCGCCGTGGTTCCACCGAGCAGATGCCCGAAGAGCTGGATGCCATAGCAAATCCCGAGGACCGGGATCCCCAGTTCAAAAATCCCGCGATCCGGCAGGGGGGCGCTTCGCGCGAAGACACTGCTTGGGCCACCGGACAGGATGATGCCAATGACTCCATCCTGGCGCAACTGCGCCGCCGGCGTCGTAAAGTGATAAATCCTGGAATAGACTTGGCACTCCCGAATCCGGCGCGCGATCACCTGGGTATACTGGGAGCCAAAATCAAGGACGGCGATTGTCTGTGCCATGTGAAGTTATGGAGGGAAGGATCGCGGCGAAGCAATATCGAACAAAAGGCAACAGGGATACCCGCCTCCGCGGCCAATGCAATTGAATCCACCCAGAAAAGCCTTGTCATTTTCAGACTGAGTCGTGATGGTGCTGGTCCCTCCCGCCAAAAGCACTGGTTGAGCCTAGCTCCCGGTGCTTTACGCCCGGCCTCTCGCAGGCCGGGCGTTTTTTTTCCATGAGCGAGCCGCAGCGCCGGCTCGGCTGGCGGCACAGTGGCCGGCACGATCCCTCCGCCCAATCTCCACCCACCGCCGGGGCACAGGCCCGGGCGCTCTGCCGCGCCCGCGAGCGGGGAGGCGCGCGCTCCGGCGTCAACCGGGAGAACCCCGCCCCCGAAGAGGGTGTTTCACTTTGGCCTTGCGTTGAGGCAGGCGGACATGTTTTTCTGATCATCCTTTTCTCTCTCAACGCCCGCGCGTCTTCGGCACAGGCTGAAGAATGCATTTCGGACCGCGAGTCTGGGGACCGAATCCCAAATTTCGCGGGCCGTCTTTTTTTTCGCAAAAACGCTTGCCGAAGGTGACCCCTCTGGTAGCGTTCGCGACTTTTCCCTCCAAATCTCCCGTCAGTTTCAAGTTCTTATATGCCAACCATCAACCAGCTCGTGAGGAAGGGCCGCCGTCGGATCCGCGCCAAATCCAAGGCGCCGGCTTTGCACGGCAATCCGTTCCGCCGTGGCGTCTGTGTGCAGGTCATGACGCGCACGCCCAAGAAGCCCAACTCCGCAATCCGCAAGGTCGCGAAGGTCCGCCTCACGAATGGCCACGAGGTCATTTCCTACATTCCTGACGAAGGGCACAACCTTCAGGAGCACTCCATTGTTCTCGTTCGCGGTGGCCGCGTCAAAGACCTGCCTGGCGTCCGCTATCACATCGTACGAGGCACCCTTGACGCCACCGGTGTCGAGAAACGCCGTCGCAGTCGTTCAAAATACGGCGTCAAGCGCCCGAAGGAAGCCAAGAAGGCCCAGCCGGCCGCGGCAGCCCAACCCTGACGAGGAGATCACCGAACCATGTCACGCCGTCACAGAGCAGTAAAGCGGGAGACCATTCCGGACATCCGTTACAGCAGCCCGCTCGTCGCCCATCTGATCAATGTCATCATGGAGCGCGGCAAGAAAAGCCTTTCCCAACGCATCGTCTACGGCGCCTTCGAGCGCGTGAGCGAAAAGCTCGGCAAGGGCGATCCGGTGGACCTGATGATCGGCGCTCTGGAGAATGCGCGCCCGCGGCTCGAGGTCAAGAGCCGCCGCGTGGGTGGTGCCACGTACCAGGTGCCGGTGGAGATTTCGTACGAACGACAGGAGAGCCTTGCGCTGCGGTGGATCGTGGCCGCGGCCGCCGCCCGCAAGGGCATGCCGATGCCCGAGGCGCTCGCCGCCGAAATCGTCAACGCCTATAACAACACCGGGACTGTCGTCAAAAAGAAGGAAGACACCCACAAGATGGCACAGGCCAACCGCGCCTTCGCCCACCTCCGCTGGTAGCCAGCCTCCGTCTGAATGCCCGTTGCTCTCCAGATCGTCACCGATAAGGCCAAGCTGTCGCCGGCCAACGCTCCGCAGCGCCCCGCGCCGATGGAGTGGACGCGCAACATTGGCATTGCCGCGCATATTGACGCCGGCAAGACGACCACCACCGAACGGATTCTCTACTACTCCGGCGCCGTCCACAAGATGGGCGAGGTGCACGAGGGGACAACGGTCACGGATTGGATGGAGCAGGAGCGCGAGCGCGGCATCACCATCACGGCGGCCGCCATTTCCTGCGCCTGGATCCCGTCGGTCGGGCCGTTCACCCCGATCAAGCACCGCATTAATATAATCGACACCCCCGGCCACGTCGATTTTACGGCCGAGGTGGAGCGTTCCCTCCGGGTGCTCGATGGCGCGGTGGCGGTATTCTGCGCCGTCGGCCGGGTCCAGCCCCAGTCCGAGACGGTCTGGCGGCAGGCCAACAAATACCACGTGCCACGCCTCGCGTTCGTCAACAAGATGGACCGGGTTGGCGCCAATTTTTACGCCTGTGTCGAGGAGATGCGAAAGAAGCTGGGCGCCAATGCGCATCCGCTCTTCCTGCCCATCGGCGCCGAGGAGAATTTCTCCGGCCTGGTGGACCTCGTCCAGATGAAGGCCTATTTCTTCGAGGACGACCCTGCCGATCCCCTGGGTCTCAACCCGAAGATGGGGGAAATCCCCGCCGCGATGCTGGCCGACGCGAAAAAATATCGTGAAAAGCTGATTGAGGCGGTGGCGGACTGCGACGACGAGATCGCCCACAAGTACCTCGACGGCCATGAAATCACCGTCAACGAGTTGATGGTTGGCATCCGCAAGGCGACGGTTTCGCTCAAGTTCTCAGGCGTCATACCCGGTTCCGCCTTCAAGAAGAAGGGCGTGCAGCGGCTGCTCGACTGCGTGGTCAATTATCTCCCCAACCCCCTCGACCTGCCTCCCTCCAAAGGGCTGACGAGCGACGGGGCGGAGGCCCAGACCCTGGCCGATGATCGTGGCAAGACGGTCGCCCTGGCGTTCAAGCTGTGGAGCGATCCTTTTGTCGGGCGGATCGTTTTCACGCGGGTCTACCAAGGGAAGCTCAGCCGCGGCCAGTCCGTCTACAATCCGCGCAGCCGGCGCAACGAGCGCATCTCGCGCCTACTGCTGATGCGCGCGATGGACAAGGAGGAGATCGACGTCGCCTATGCCGGTGACATCTGTGCGGTGGTCGGTGTGAAGGACGCCATCACCGGAGACACGCTTTGCGACGACGAGGCTGACATCCGCCTGGAACCTCCGACGTTTCCGGAAACCGTCATCTCGATGTCCATCGAGCCGAAGTCGAAGGCGGACCAGGAGAGGATGGGCGCCGCACTGCAACGGCTGTCCGCCGAGGACCCGACCTTCCGTACTTTCACCGACTCCGACACCGGCCAGGTGATTATCGCCGGAATGGGCGAGCTCCACCTTGAGATCATCCGCGACCGGATGTTCCGGGAATTCAAGGTCGAGGCCGACGCCGGCAAGCCTCAGATCGCCTATCGGGAAGGCATTACCAGCCATGCGGATGGCGAGGGCAAATTCATCCGCCAGTCCGGCGGCCGCGGCCAGTATGGTCATGCCGTGATCAGACTCGAGCCGAATGAGAAGGGCAAGGGCGCCGAAGTGATCAACGAGATCGTGGGCGGCGTGGTGCCGAAGGAATACATCAAGCCCATCACCGAGGGGATTCTCGAAGCGGCCAACAATGGCGTCGTCGCCGGCTATCCCGTCATTGATTTCAAGGCCCATATTGTTGAACGGTTCGTTCCACGAAGTCGATTCGTCGGAACTTGCCTTCCGGATGGCCGGCATCTTCGCCTTCAAGAATGCCATGGCGAAAGCCCGGCCGATCCTGCTGGAGCCGATCATGAAGGTGGAGGTGACGGTTCCGGAGGAATACCAGGGCGACATCATGGGCGACATCAATCGTCGCCGCGGGCATATCCAGGGCATTGAGCAGCGCGAGGCCGCCTGCATCATCACCGCCCTGGTGCCGCTGGAAACGATGTTTGGTTACGCCACCGACATCCGCTCCCTTTCCAAGGGACGGGCTTCCTATTCAATGGAGCCCTCGCACTTCAGCCAAGTCCCGGCGCAATTGCTCACCAAGATCGTCGAGACCACCAATCGGGCTCCAGCCCGCACCTAAACTCCGTTTTCCTGCATCGTATGAAAGGCCAGCGCATTCGCATCAAGCTCCAGGGCTTTGACTATCGTGTCATCGACCAGTCGGCGTCGGAAATCGTCGAGACCGCCAAGCGTTCCGGCGCCCGTGTCTCGGGCCCCATTCCGCTGCCGACAAACATCGAGAAGCTCTCGGTCAACCGCTCTCCCCACGTCGACAAGAAGTCGATGGAACAGTTCGAGACGCGCACCCACAAACGGCTCATCGATATCATCGAGCCCACCGCCCAGACCGTCGATGAGCTGAAGAAGCTGAACCTGCCCTCGGGCGTCGACATCACCATCAACGTATAACGAATTCTCTTCTGACAGACAGTTAGCAGCCAGCCTGCGGGCTCACCGCCGGCAATGCTAATGTAGGTCTCACGAAACGGAACTCTCCACCTACCGCTTAGCCCATGATCGCTACCCTTTTAGGCAAGAAGATCGGGATGACTCAGATCTACGACGCGCAAAACGTCCTGGTCCCAGTCACCGTGGTCGAAGCCGGTCCCTGCCCCGTGGTGCAGGTCAAGACCGTTGAAAGCGACGGCTACAACGCCGTGCAGCTCGGCTTCGCCGCGCAGAAGCTCAAGAATGCCAGCAAGGCCGAGCTTAATCACGCCAAGAAAGCCGGCCTCACCGACGCTCCGCGCGCCCTGGGCGAGGTCCGGCTGGCCGAGCCTCCTTCGGAGAAGCCGGGAGACGTCATTACGGTGACAATCTTTCAGGAAGGCCAGCTGGTCAACGTCATCGGCGTCTCCAAGGGCAAGAGTTTTCAGGGCGTCGTGAAGAAGCACCACGTTGACGGCGGCCCGGCGGCCCACGGTTCGATGTTCCACCGCCGCATCGGCTCGATCGGCATGCGCCAGACTCCCGGCCGCCCATGGAAGAACCAGGCGATGCCCGGCCACCTCGGCACTGACAAGTGCACGCTGCAGAACCTGCGCGTGGTCAAGGTGCTGCCGGAGAAGAACCTTATCTTGGTGAAGGGCGCGATTCCGGGAGCGAACGGCGACAGCGTCATTGTCCGCACCGCGATCAAAGGCCAGCCCAAGGTTCAGCCCAAGGCCGCGAAATAAAGAACCTGGAATTCCGCAGCCATGAATCTCAAAGTCTACAGTCCCGACGGCACCACGAGCCGTGAAGCCGATTTCAACATTCCCGCCTTCGAGGGCGACAAAGGGGTGCAAGCCGTCAAGGAGGTGGTCGTAGCCCACCAGGCCAATGCCCGCCTCGGCACGCACTCGACCAAGCGACGCGGCGAGGTCCGCGGCGGCGGCAAGAAACCCTGGCGCCAGAAGGGCACCGGCCGCGCCCGCGCCGGCTCCATTCGTTCGCCCCTCTGGCCCGGCGGTGGCGTCGTGTTCGGCCCCAAGCCGCGCGATTACAGCAAGAAGATCAATGCCAAGGTGAAGACGCTGGCGTTCAGCCGGGCGCTCTTCGACCGGGCCGTGGCCGGCGACATCGACGTCATTGAGAGTTTTGAGGTCAACCCGGCCAAGACCAAGGTCATCGGCACGATCCTCACCCGCATCGCCCCCAAGGGCAAGGTGCTGATTGTTGATGATCCTTTCTCGATGGAAACCCGCCGGGCGGCGCGCAACCTGGCGCGCTTCGTTCTGCAGGAGGCCATCAAACTGAACACCCTCGATCTTTGCAAGTACGGGAGGATCGTGGTTTCGACCAAGGCCCTCGAAAAGCTCATTTCCCGCGCAACTGCGGCCAACGGAGGCAACTGATGATCAACGCCGAACACGTGCTCAAGCAACTGCGCCTGACGGAGAAGTCCAACAAGCTCTCCGCCGAATACAGCCAATATACCTTTGAAGTCGCGCCCGACGCGACCAAATACACGGTGCGCGAAGCGGTTGAGCGGACCTTCAAGGTCACGGTCACCCGGGTGAACATCCAGAACATCCGCGGCAAGAACAAGCGCAGCCGCCAGGGCCGGCCGAGCCGCACCTCGGACTTCAAGAAAGCCATCGTGACCCTCAAGGAGGGCGACAAGATCGAGCTCGTTTGAAGGCAAATTTCCAAGTTCCATATGCCAAGTTCCAAAGAGTGAAGAGCCAGGGATAAGGTGACGTCTGTCGTCGCCGGTTCTCACCTTCACTTTCCACTCTCACTCTTTCCTGCCATGCCACTCAAAACCTTCCGCCCGCTCACCCCGGCTCTCCGCTACACGGAACTGAACCGCCCGGACGAGATCGTTGACAAGCGTCCCGAGCGCGGCCTGACCGAGCACAAACACAAGACCGGAGGCCGCAACTGCTACGGCCGGCTGACCTCCCGCCGCCGGGGCGGCGGCCACAAGCAGCTTTACCGGATCATTGATTTCAAGCGCGACAAGGTGGACGCCCGCGCCCGGGTGGAGGCGATCGAATACGATCCCAACCGTTCCGCCCTGATCGCCCTGATCGTCTATGGCGACGGCACCAAGAACTACATCCTGGCGCCCAACGGGCTGAAGGTGGGAGCGACGGTCATCAGCGCCGCCAAGTGTGAAAACAATGAATACCGGCCGGGTGACGCCTATCCGCTCGAGACCATCCCCCCTTCGACGCGCGTTCACGCGGTCGAGCTGATTCCCGGCCGTGGAGCCCAGCTGGCCCGGTCCGCCGGAGCCGGCCTCGAACTGGTCGGCATCGAAAACGGCAATGCCCAGCTCAAGCTGCCTTCCGGGGAACTCCGCCTCGTCAACGCCAAATGCCGCGCGACCATCGGTGAAGTCGGAAACTCCGACCACATCAACGAGTCCCTGGGCAAGGCCGGACGAAATCGGTGGCTCGGGCGCCGTCCGCGGGTGCGCGGCATGGCCATGAATCCGGTCGATCACCCGAATGGCGGCGGTCAGGGCAAATCCAAGGGCGGTGGCGGCCGTCAACAGGTCGTCTCCCCATGGGGCCAGCTCGCGAAGGGTTTCCCGACCCGCCGGCGCCGTCAGCCGTCCAACAGCCTCATCCTGGTCCGCGCGAACGGCCTCCCGCCCCGCGGAAAGAAGAAGAAATAACCCTGACCCGGCCCACCGCGCCCAAACCCTCCCCCTTTTCCCACCATGGCTCGTTCAATCAAGAAAGGTTTCTTCGTTGACCCGCATCTGATGGCGAAGATTGAGAAGGCCGCCAAGGCCAGTTCCCGCAAACCCATCCAGACCTGGTCCCGCCGCTCGACGATCACGCCCGATTTCGTCGGCCACACATTCAATGTCCATAACGGCAAGGCGTTCGTCGCCGTCTACGTGACCGAGAACATGGTGGGACACAAGCTCGGAGAATTCTCCCCGACCCGCATCTTCAAGGCTCATGGCGGAATGACCCGCAAGGAGATCTGAGCTCGCCTCACCGCCCAACCGCAAGACCCACCATGGAAGTCCAAGCTTATACCCGTAACACGCGCATGTCGCCGAAGAAGGTGCGCGAAGTCGCCCGCCAGATCCAGGGGCGCAAGGTTCCCGCCGCGGTTGATTTGCTCACGCTGATCCCGCGCAAGTCCGCCCGCCTGCTCCTCAAGACGCTGAAGAGCGCGATCGCCAACGCGGAGAACAACCCGAAGGTTAACCTCACGGCCGACCAGTTGACGGTGCATCGCGCCCTGGTCGAGAACGGCTCAAGCCTGCGCCGGTTCAAAGCCGGTCCCCGCGGCACCGCCATGCCCCGCCGCAAGAAACTGTCTCACATCCGCATCGTCCTCTCCGACGAGCCGAACCAGAACTAACGCCCCGCCCAATCCCGCCGCCCCGGCCAACCTCTCTCTCCATGGGTCAGAAGACACATCCCGTCGGTTTCCGCCTCGCCGTTACCCACAACTGGCAGTCGCGCTGGTTTGCCAACAAGAAGGATTTCCCCGGCCTCCTTTACGAGGATCAGATCATCCGCTCGCGGCTCATGGAGAAGCTCAAGCAGGCTTCCGTGCCGCGGATCTTCATCGAGCGCGCCTCCAATCGCGTCCGCGTCAAGATCTTCACCGCCCGGCCCGGCATTGTCATCGGGCGCAAGGGCCAGGAGATCGAGAAGATCAAGGACGAGCTCGCCAAGCTCACCGGCAAGGAAATCCTGCTCGACATCCAGGAGGTGAAGAAGCCTGAGATCGAGGCGCAACTCGTGGCCGAGAACGTCGCCCTCCAGCTTGAACGCCGCATCGCGTTCCGCCGGGCGATGAAGAAGGCCGTCGAGATGGCCATGACCCTGGGCGCCCAAGGAATCCGAATCCAGTGTTCCGGCCGCCTGGGCGGCGCCGAAATCGCGCGTCGCGAATGGCAGCGCAAGGGCAGCGTGCCCCTCCATACGCTCCGCGTAAACATCGATTACGGTTTTGCCGAGGCCCACACGTTGTACGGCAAGATTGGTGTCAAATGCTGGATCTGCAAGAAGGACGCCGACGTGACCAACTGATGCCACTTCCGAATTACGATTTCTGATTTTCGATCGCCGACCGGCCGGGTTCGGAATCACCAATCCTGAACCACCCATCTGAACTCATAGTTTCCTCCCATGGCTTCTCTCTCGCCCGCCCGCACCAAATACCGCAAGATGCAGAAAGGCAGCAACGCCGGCAATGCCAAGCGCGGCAATACGCTCGCCTTCGGTGAATTCGGTCTGCAGTCCCTCACCCGGGGATCGATGACCGGCGCGCAGATCGAGGCCGCCCGCGTGGCCATCTCCCGCCATCTCAAGCGCAAGGGCAAGCTGTGGATCCGCGTGTTTCCGCACAAGCCGATCACCAAGAAGCCCGCCGAGACCCGCATGGGCCACGGCAAAGGTCCGGTCGAGTACTACGTCGCCCAGATCAAGCCGGGAGTCATTCTCTTCGAGCTCGGCGGCATCCCGTTCAAGGTCGCCAAGGAGGCGTTCCGCCTCGCCGACACCAAACTGCCGTTTGTGTGCCGTTTCATCGTCCGGGAAAACGTGACGGTCTGAGCCCGGCCCCATCCCACCAACCTCGTTCCCAGCTTCCCTCATGACGACGAAAGAGATCCGCGAGCTTTCCACCACGGAGATCGACACCAAGTTGCGCGAAACCCGCGACCAACTGCTGCAACTCCGCCTGCGCAAACAGACTGGCCAGGTCAACAAGCCGCATCTCCTGCACCAGTACCGCAAGGACATCGCCCGCCTCGAAACCATCCTGCACGCGAAGAAGCAGGCTCCAGCCGCCGTCGCCTGACCCTACCAACCGATTCTCAACATGTCCGCCCCCACCCGCACCAAGCGCAAGACCTTTGTCGGCTTCGTCACGAGCCGCATGGGCACCAAGTCCGTCAAGGTCACCGTTCCCTACCGGACGCCCCATGCGAAATACCAGAAGGTCATCAACCGCCAGACGGTCGTGCACGTGCACGATGAGAAGGACGAGGCCAAGATCGGCGACAAGGTCGAGGTCATGGAAACCCGTCCCCTCAGCCGTTTGAAGCGCTGGCGGCTGGTGCGCATCGTCGAGGCCGCCAAGACCGGGATCGCCCAGGCCATCTCGGAAGAGGACGTGGCCCAGACCGTTCCCACCAAACTCACGCCTGCCCCGGTTTCCGTTGAAACCGCGGCGTCCGCGGCCGACCCGTCGGCCTGAACCCGCAACCCTGAACGCTGCAAGCCCGGAGGCACGCCATGATTCAACTGCGCTCCATTCTCGACGTCGCCGACAATACCGGCGCCCGCAGGGCCGCGCTGATCCAACGCATGGGTCAGAACACGGCCTTCGCCCACGTCGGTGACATCGTCACCGTCCACATCAAGGAAAGCTCCACCGACGCCACTGTGAAGAAGGGCGAAGTGGTCAAGGCCGTCGTCGTCCGCACCAAGGCGGCGATCCATCGCAATGACGGCAGCTACCTGCGCTTTGACAGCAATGCCATCGTCATCATCGACGCCGACGGCAATCCGCGCGGAACGCGCATCTTCGGCCCGGTCGCCCGCGAACTGCGCGCGAAGAATTTCATGAAAATCATTTCGCTGGCCCCGGAGGTCCTCTGACCATGCAGAAATTCCACATCAAACGCGGCGAAATCGTCGTCGTCATCGCGGGCGCCCACAAGGGCAAACAGGGCAAGGTGCTCGAGATTCTGGCCGCCAAAAAGCGGGCCCGGGTCGAGGGCGTGGCGATGATCAAGCGCCACCTCAAGAAATCCCAGGACCACCCGCAGGGCACGATCTCCGAGCGCGAAGGATCCGTCCACGTCTCGAATCTCATGACGCTCGCCCGCTGGGAGCAAACCAAGGCCGCCAAGAAGGAGCCGGCCCCCCAGAAGTGAACGTCTGCATCACTGCCTTCCCGTCCCGGCGAAAACTCAATCCGCTTCCGGCTCGGTAACCCGGTCGCACCACCATGAGCTACACTCCCTCTCTCCAGAAACATTACATCGAGCACGTCGTGCCCGAGTTGATGAAGCTGCGCGGCTACACGAACAAGTTTGAGGTGCCGCGGCTGACCAAGGTCACGATCAACACCGGAATCGACGCCGAGGCCGACAAGAACGTCATCGCCGACACCCAGCGCGACATCACCGTGCTGGCCGGCCAGAAGCCGGTGCTCGCCAAGTCCCGGAAGGCGATCGCCAACTTCAAGCTCAAGCAGGGCCAGATTGTCGGCTGCCACGTCACCCTCCGCGGTCCGGCGATGTGGGAGTTCCTGCTCCGCCTGATCGCCGTGGCGCTTCCCAGCATCCGCGACTTCCGCGGCATGTCTCCCAAGCTCGACGGCCAGGGCAATTACACGATCGGCATCACCGACCACACGATCTTCCCCGAGATCACCGTCAACAATGTGAAGAAGCACATCGGCGTCGACATCACGATCGTCACGTCCGCGAACACCGACGACGAGGCGCGCGATCTCCTCCGCCTGCTCGGCATTCCGTTCCGCCGCGTCGAAGGCCCGGCCAAACCCACCGCCACCAAGGCCGCCTGAACCGTTGACGATTTCTGATTTGGAAACACCGCCCAGGCCACCCGCGAGCGATCCCTGACCCGAACGCGCCAATCGTAAATCACACCTCGCAAATCCTAAGTCTCTCCCCATGCCCAAGACCTCCGCCATCGAGCGCAACAAGAAACGCAAGCGCCTCGTCGAGAAATACAAGGTCAAGCGCGCCGAACTGAAGGCCCTCCTCGCCAACCCCAAGACGGCGGATGCGGACTTCTTTGCGGCGCAAAAGAAGCTCTCCAAGCTCCCGCGCAACTCGTCCAAGGTCCGCATCCGCAACCGCTGCTCGCTCAGCGGGCGCCCGCGGGCCTACATCGGCCGGTTTGGCGTGTCCCGCATCACCTTCCGCGAACTCGCGCTCGCCGGCAAGATTCCCGGCGTCGTCAAGTCCTCCTGGTAACCCAAGGCCGATTTTTCATGCCGAAAGTGGGATATGATTCGGCCCGAACCCGCCAACATCCAACATGACCGACCCGATCAGTGATTTTCTAACCCGCCTGCGGAATGCGAGCAAGGCCCGCCGCGACGATTGCCCGGCGCCCTATTCGAAGGTGAAGGAGGCGCTCGCCGCCATTCTCAAGGCCGAGGGCTACATCGCCGACTATTCCGCCGGCGCCGACGAATCCGGCCACAAAACGATTGTCGCCCGGCTGAAATACGTCGACAGCGTCCCCGCCATCACCGGTATCCGGCGCATGAGCACGCCGGGCCGCCGCCTCTACTGCCGGCATGACGACATCCCGCTCGTCCTCAACGGCCTCGGCATCTCGATTCTTTCCACCTCCAAGGGCCTCTTGAAGGACCAGGACTGCCGCCGCAACAAACTGGGCGGCGAGCTCATCTGCAACGTTTGGTAAGGAGACCCTCGCCATGAGTCGCATCGGCAAACAACCCGTTCCCATTCCCGACAAGGTCAAGGTCAACGTGCAGGACCACTCCATCCGCGTGGAGGGGCCCAAGGGCCACGTCAGCAAATCCTTCGCCGACGTCGTCAAACTCTCGGTCAACGACAAGCGCCAGATCATCGTCACGCCGCTCGCCGAAACCCGCTTCGCCAACGCCATGTATGGCACCGCCCGCTCAATCATCAATGGCATGATCAAGGGCGTCACCACCGGGTTCGTGAAGGACCTGGAGATCCAGGGCGTCGGCTTCAAGGCCATCGCCAAGGGCAGGCAGATCGAGTTCGCCCTCGGTTACTCCCACCCGATCCTGTTCGACATTCCAGAAGGCATCAAGGTGACGATCGCCGACAACACCAAGCTGAAGGTCGAAGGTGCCGACAAGCAGATGGTTGGTGCCGTCACGGCTGAGATTCGCAGCTTCTATCCCCCGGAACCGTACAAGGGCAAGGGCGTCCGGATTGTGGGCGAGCGCGTCCGGCGCAAGGAAGGCAAGACCGTCGCGTAACCCCGGCGCGGCAGGCCACCCAGGTTTCCAATCTCAAATTTCAGATCTCCTCGTGAACACCATCCACAAAGCCCAGTTGCTGCAGAAGCGCAAATGGCGGATTCGCAACAAGATTGCCGGCACCGCCGCCCGTCCCCGCCTCAGCGTCAAGTTCTCTGGCAAGCATATCTATGCGCAGGCCATCAACGACGACACTGCCACCACCGTGGTCTTTCTCTCGAGTGTTGATCCCGAACTTCGCCCGAAGAAGATCAAGGCCAACCTCGCCGGCGCCAAGGCGCTCGGCGTCGCCTTTGCCGCCAAGGCCAAGGCTGCCGGTCTCGGTCAAGTGGTGTTCGATCGCAACGGCCGCCCCTACCACGGCAAGGTCAAAACGTTCGCGGACGCGGCGCGCGCCGGCGGACTTGTCTTTTAATCACCGCCCATGAGCTTCCCCGCCAAAAATTCCACTGCCTCAAACTCCCAGGAATCCAAAGCCGACGATTCCGGGATGATCGAGAAAGTCGTGTTCATCAATCGTTGCGCGAAGGTCGTCAAGGGCGGCCGTCGTTTCAGTTTCTCCGCCCTCGCGGTCGTCGGTGACCAGAAGGGCAGTGTTGGCATCGGCTACGGCAAGGCCAACGAGGTGCCCGACGCCATCCGCAAGAGCACCGAGCACGCGCGCAAGCGCATGGTATCCGTCAAGCTCAAGGGTGACACCATTCCCCACGAAGTCCTCGGCGAATACGATGGCGGCAAGGTGTTCCTCCGCCCCGCCAGCCCGGGCACCGGCATCATCGCCGGCGGCGGGGTCCGCGCGGTCCTCGAAGCCGCCGGCATCCGCAATATTCTCTCCAAGTCGATGGGATCGAAGAACCACATCGCCGTGGTCCACGCCACGCTTAACGGCCTGCGCAAACTCCGGCTCGCGGCCGATGTTCACGCGCTTCGCAGCCATAACTAGCATCCACTGCTCAACCGGAGTCGCCTGACTCCGCTCCAGCCGGTCGAACTTCCGGTCCACTCCAGACGTCCATGAAACTCCACGAACTCAAGAATGTTCCCGGCGCCGTGCACCGCCGCAAACGGGTCGGCTGCGGCGAAGGCGGCGGCCACGGCAAGACCTGCGGTCGTGGCGGCAAGGGCCAGACCGCGCGCAGCGGCGGCTCGATCCGGCCCGGTTTTGAAGGCGGCCAGATGCCGCTTTACCGCAAGCTCCCTCATCGCGGATTCAACCAGTTTCGCTTCCGGACTGAATGCGAGGTCGTCAATGTGGGCGACCTGGCCAAGCTCGACGCCGCCATCACGGAGGTGACCCCCGCCCTGCTGGCCGAGTTGGGCTTCGTCCGCGCCGGCAATGCTGCGGTCAAGGTCCTCGGAACCGGCCAAATCGACCGCGCCCTGAAGGTCACCGCCAGCAAGTTCTCCGGCACCGCCAAGGCCAAGATCGAAAAGGCCGGGGGCCAGGCCATCGTCCCGGCAGTTGAGCCCGCGGCGGCCAAGCAATGAACGCACCCCGACGGCATCCATAATCCACCTGGCTGCGGGAGATCGGATCGCTCCCGCGGAATCCTCTTCCATGTCGTATATCTCATTCCTGGCTTTCGGTTTCGGCACTGACAAGTTGGGGGCGACGGCGTTCTCGGCGCTGATTTTCGCCCTGATCGCGCTCGTCGGCTTCTTGTACATCAAATACACGTCCGGCGGCGTGCTCTCGGCATTCACGAACTCAATGAAGATCCCTGAGCTTCGCTCGCGGATCTTCTATACGCTGGCATTGCTGTTCATTTCGCGCGTCGGCGCCCACATCCCGCTGCCCGGCCTCGATCCCGCGCCGCTCCAGCGTTTCTTCACCGAACAGGTCAGCGGAGCCGGCGGCGCGTTGGTTGGCCTCTACAACATGTTCACCGGCGGAGCCCTCGTGAAGGGCGCCGTGTGCGCGCTTGGCATCATGCCGTACATCAGCGCGCAGATCATCTTCCAGCTGATGACCGCGGTCGTGCCCTCGCTCAGCCGGTTGCAGCAGGAGGGCGATGTCGGCCGCCAGAAGCTGACCCAGTATACCCGATATGCCACGTTGCTTATCTGCGTGGTCCAGGGAGCGCTTCTGATCCTGGCCCTCGAGAATCCCGCCAAGCTTTTCTCGGGTTATGATGTCAATGTCTACGGCGATATCATCATCGTCAACAAGGCCGGGTTCCTCGCGACTTCTGTCGTCTTCATGACCGCCGGCACGATGCTGCTGATGTGGTTGGGAGAGCAAATCACCCAGCGCGGCATCGGCAACGGTGTGTCGCTCCTGATCACCATCGGCATTTTGGCCGATGTCCCGGGCGCGGCCCAAACGCTCAAGACTCTCATCTTTGCCCCGGTCGGCGTTCAGGGGATCAGCATGCCCCAGTTGCTGATGATGGTGGTGCTCTTCATCATCGTAATCGCCGGCATCATCATGGTCACCCAGGGCCAGCGAAAGATTCCGGTCCAGTACGCCAAACGCGTGATCGGACAGAAGGTCTATGGCGGGCAGAGTTCCTTCCTGCCACTCAAGGTCAATTACTCGGGCGTCATGCCGGTGATCTTCGCCGCGGCCATCCTGCTCTTCCCGCAACAGATCCTTTCCCAGCTCGGCGCCGCCTTTAATCTGAAATTCCTGAGCCAGCTTGCCTCCGAACTCATGCGGGGAAGCGCCATCTACTATGGCGGCTACACCATCCTGATCTTGTTCTTCAGTTATTTCTGGGTGTCCGTCATGTTCAAGCCCATCCAGATCGCCGACGATCTGAAGAAATATGGCGGCTATATCCCCGGCGTCCGCCCGGGCGAGCCCACGGCCCAGTTTCTGGACTTTATCATGACCCGTCTCACGCTGGCCGGCGCCGTCTTCCTGACGATTATCGCCGTCATGCCCGACGTCCTCCTTTACGAGGTCAAGGTCCCGCAGCGCATCGCCTACTTCTTCGGCGGCACCGGCATGCTCATCACCGTGGGCGTGCTCCTCGACACCATGCGCCAGCTTGAAACCTTCCTGCTTCAGCGGCACTATGATGGATTCCTGCGCAAGGGGCGGATTCGCGCCCGCAGCAGCGCCGTGGCCTCGGCCATCGGTGAAGCTGCCGACATGGGGACCGTCAAGGCGCTGGGCCTGCCGCTCGTGGTCATCTTCTTGGTCGGTATCGTCTCCTGGTTCCTCCGCCAGTTTGTTCTTTAAGACTTTACTTCCTGGGTAATGCCTGCCATTTCCCACCCCTTTTCGCGGTTTGGTCTCACGACCGGCGCGAAGATTCTTTGCTTCGGTGCCGCCGGCCCGCTTCCTGCGGGCCTGCCTGCTGAAGTTCGTTCTTTGAAGATTGAGCACGTCTCTCCTGAGTCGTTACTGCAACAGGAGATTTGCCGTCGCACGCCTTTGGGCCAGCAGGCCGCGGAGGCTCGAAAGCACGGTGTCACCGTGCCCGACCAGACTCTGCTTGCGGTCCTGCGCAAGTGGTTCTGGGCGCGCAAACCCGATGCGGGATTCCTCCTTTCCGGATTCCCGGCTACGTTGCTCCATGCCCGCATATTCGATGAATGGCTCGATGCCCGTGACGAAGCCCTGACCGGCTGCCTTTGCCTTGCGCCCGGTTCCGGCTCCGTTTCGCCGGCTTCGCCCCAGCCCGCCGCCAGCCTGACAGTCATCGAACATTACCGCACGTTGGGGCTCCTCCTGGAGTCCGCTCCTTCCGCTTTGGTTTCGGTCTGATCCAACACCTCCGATGATTCCCATCAAAGACCGGGAAGGCATTGCGCGCATGCGCGAATCATGCGCCATCGCCGCAACGGTGCTGCACCGCCTGAAGGCGCTCGTGCAGCCGGGCATCAGCACCTATGATTTGGACCAGGCGGGCCGCGAACTGATTGCCAGCCATGGCGCGCGGAGCGCAGATTTCGGCTACCAGATCGGTTCACGGCGGTTTCCAGCCTACACCTGCCTGTCGGTCAACGAGGAGGTTGTTCACGGCATCGGCTCCCTCAAGCGAATCCTGCGCGAGGGCGACATCATCTCCCTGGACGTCACCGTCGAGGCCAGCGGATACATCGGCGACAACGCCATCACCGTACCCGTCGGCCCCATCGATCCCAAGGTTGCCGGTCTGCTGCAGACAACTGAGGAGGCCCTTCAGGTCGGCATCCGCCAGGCCCAGGTGGGCAATCGCATCGGCGACATCTCCCACGCCATCCAGACCTTCGTTGAGGCGCGCGGCTTTGGCGTCGTCCGCGACCTGGTCGGCCACGGGGTCGGCCGCTCGATGCATGAGGAACCGCAGATCCCAAACTTCGGCCGCCGCAACACCGGGGAAACAATCAGGCCCGGCATGACCTTTGCAATCGAGCCCATGGTCAACCTCGGCACCTACCGGGTAAAGACCCTCGCCGACGGCTGGACTGTGGTCACTGCTGACGGCCTGCCGTCCGCGCACTTCGAACATACCGTGCTCACCACCGAGAAAGGTCCCGAGATCCTTACGATCCCCCGCCTTTTCTCCCCGCCTTTTTCGCCTGCTTCACTTTCTCAAATCACAACCAGATCAATCTAGACCCTTCCCATGCCACGTCTGCTTGGAGTCGACATTCCACCGAAGAAGAAGATCGCCTTCTCCCTTCGCTACATCTACGGCATCGGCCCCGCCCGGGCTGACATCGTCGTCAAGGACACTGGACTTGACCCGAACATGCGCGCCTCGGACCTGACCGAGGAGCAGCTCAACAAGATCCTCCACGTCATCACGGACCGGAAGTGGGTCGTCGAGGGCGATCTCCGCCGCGACATCACCGGCAATCTCAAGCGATTGCAGGCGATCAATTGTTACCGCGGCATCCGCCACCGCAAGGGCCTGCCCGTCCGCGGCCAGCGCACGAGCACCAACGCCCGCACGCGCAAGGGCCCCCGCAAGACCGTCGGCGTCACCAAGGTTAAAGCTGAACCCACCACCGCTTGATCCCCGCCATGGCTGAAGAAAAATCCGCTCCCGCCCCGAAAAAGGAAAAGGCTCCGAAGAAGGATGCTGCCGCCGCGCCTGCGGAAGCTGCAACCAAAGCGGAGGCTGCCGAAAAGAAGCCTGCCAAGGACAAGACCCAGAAGGGGCCGGCTGGTGCCGATCAGGGCCGTCCCGCCGGAGAAAAGGGCGCCAAGAAGGAAGGCGCTCCCGCCGAAGGTGCCGCGCCCGCGGCCGCCCCAACGGACAAGCCGGTCGAATTGATCGGCGGCGTCGCCAAACAACCGACGGCCGAGGATCTCCTCAAAGAGGAGCTGGGCGCACTCAAGATCCGCCGGGCCAAGGGGGCGAAGAACATCACCACGGGCCTCGCCAACATCCTTGCCTCCTTCAACAACACGGTTGTCACCATCACCGACCTCAAGGGCAATGTCATCTCTTGGTCGAGCGCCGGCAAATGCAACTTCCGCGGCTCGCGCAAGTCGACCGCCTACGCCGCCCAGATTGTCGCCCAGGACGCCGCCCGCAATGCCATGGCCCATGGCCTCAAGGATGTGCAGATCCGCGTCAGCGGCCCGGGCCTGGGACGCGATTCCGCGATTCGCGCCCTGCAGGCCATCGGCCTCGAGATCACTTCGATCATCGATGTGACCCCGGTTCCCACAACGGCTGTCGTCCCCGCAAACGCCGCCGCGTGTAAGCGAATCCAGACTCTCTCGCCTGGGTTTTTCTTTCGGTCGCGCCAAGGACCAACGACAAGCCCACCGAAAGAGCAAATCCTACCCACTCTCTTCAGCCCTTCAGCCTTCCTTCCTTCAGCCTTTTTCATCCATGGCCCGCTATATCGGTCCCTCCACCCGCGTCAGCCGCCGCTTCGGCCAGTTTATTCTGGGCTCCGGCAAGGCGTTCGAACGCCGCAATTTTCCGCCCGGCCAGCACGGCCCCAAGTCGCGCCGCAAGATGTCGGAATACGCCATCGGCCTCAATGAGAAGCAGAAGGCCCGCTTCATCTACGGCCTGCTTGAGCGGCAATTTCGCCGGGTGTTCGCCGTCGCCAAGCAGGAGCGCGGCGTGACCGGCGAGCGCTTCCTGCAGCTTCTCGAAACCCGGCTCGACAGCGTCATCTATCATCTCGGTTTCACCAAGACCCGCGCCGCCGCCCGGCAGTTCGTCAACCACGGCCATGTCCGCGTCAACGGCCACAAGGTCAACATCTCCAGCTTCAACGTAAAACCCGGCGACGAGGTTGAGGTCAAACCCGCCGCCTCCTCCCGCCAGATCGCCACCCGCGGCCTGGAGGAGAACCGTCTTCGCAACGTCCCCGGCTGGCTCTCGCTTAACACCGAGAATCTCAAGGCCACCGTGGTCCGCCTTCCCGTGCGCGACGAGATGGAGCCGAGCATCAATGAGCAGCTCATCGTCGAATACTACAGCCGCTTCTAGGCCCGCCCCGGCTTCCCCCACCCGATTTCAACCTAAAAAGTCTCCTGCCATGCCCAAACGCCTCGGAAAGTTCGAACTTCCCAATAAACTCACCAAGGTTGAGGAAGGCTCCAGCCCAACTTACGCCAAGTTCATCGCCGAGCCCTTTGAGGCCGGCTACGGGCACACCGTCGGCAATTCCCTTCGCCGGGTGTTGCTCAGTTCCATCGAAGGCGCCGCCATCAGTTCCATCAAGATCGAAGGCGTCCAACATGAATTCCAAAGCATCGAAGGTGTCGTGGAGGATGTCACCGACATTGTCCTGAACCTTAAGAAGATCCTGATTGTTTCCCAGAAACGTGAGCCGGTCCGCCTGGCCATCAAGGCCAACCGCGACGGCCCCGTGACCGCCGCCGACATCCAGCCCGATCCGGCCATCCAGGTCATGAACCCGGACCAGCTGATCTGCACGCTCGACAAGGCGCGCCCGTTCGACGCCGAGATCGAGATCAAAACCGGCCGCGGCTACTGCCCGGGCGAGAACAACAAGAAGGAGGACCAGCCCATCGGCGTCATTCCGATCGACTCCCTCTTCAGCCCGGTCCGCCTCGTCCGCTACACGGTCGAGAACACCCGCGTCGGCCAGATCACGGACTACGACAAGCTTCTCCTCGAAATTTGGACGGACGGTCGCATCACGCCCGATGACGCCCTCAAGCAGTCCGCCTCGATTCTCAAGCACCACCTCGACGTGTTCGACCGCGTCAGCGAGGAGCACTACGAGTTCGAGAGCCAGCAGAGCACGGTCAGCGAGGAGGAGAACAAGCTCCGCAAGCTGCTCAACATGTCGGTCAACGAGATCGAACTCTCCGTCCGCGCCGCCAATTGCCTGAACAATGCGAACATTACCACGGTCGGCGAGCTTTCGATGAAGACCGAGCAGGAGATGCTCAAGTACCGCAACTTCGGCAAGAAGTCGCTCAATGAAATCAAGGAGAAGCTCGAAGCCCTCGGCCTCTCCCTGGGCATGAAGTTCGACGAGCGCCTCCTCGAAAGCAAAAAGGAAGCCTGAGCCGCCTTGCTGAAAACGCCAAACGTCCAAACGCCAAATCCCAAACACTGACACTGCCAAACAACTGCCGCTCCTTCTTGGTCCCGCCTTCAGCCATGGTTTGAAGTTGATTGGGATTTGGAGCTTGGAGTTTGGAGTTTCTCCTCGCCATGCGTCATCTTAAACATCGCCAGTCCCTCGGCGTCACCCGCGAGCACCGTGCAGCCCTGCTTTCCAACCTGGCTGCAGCGCTCATCCGCCGCGGCCGCATCGAGACCACCCTCACCAAGGCCCGGGCGCTCCGCCCATTCATCGAAAAGGTCATCACCAAGGCCAAGAAGGCCGCGGTCGCCGCCGAAAAGAAGGATGCCATCCATCTGCGGCGCACCGCCCTGCGCACGGTGCGGGATGAGGATGCCATCACCCTCCTGTTCAACGAAAAGGCGGCCCAGTTCGCCAAGCGCAACGGTGGCTACACCCGCATTTACAAGCTCGCGCCGCAGCGCATCGGCGACTCCGCCGAGATGGCCCTGATCGAATTCGTCGGCGCCGAAGACCTGGGCTACAAGAAGCGCGGCAAGCGCGGATCAGGCCGGAAGGCCGAGACTCCGGCCGCCCCCGAGGCCGCAGCTCCGGCGGCTGCAGCCGCCCCGGCAGCCACTGATACCGCGGCGCCCGCCGCGGAAACTCCCGCCCCGGCCGGCGAGACGCCAGCCCCGGCCGCCGAGGAGCCCAAGGCCTGACCATTTCCAGCCGCCTCCGCGGCCGAATTCCAGACGACACGCCGGGCCCCGCGCCCGACGTGTTTTGCTTTCCAGGAGCTCTGTCCGCCGCCAGGATTCCACCTTCACCGGCGTTCAATCGCGCCTGGAACCGTGTCATAGAGAGAGTGGCTGCGAGCGTGAGAGGGTGGCCCTGCGTAGCCACGAGTACCAGCGAGTGGCCGTCTCCGCAGCTGCGAGGTGGCTCAGTCGCACCGAGCGTGAGCGAGTGGCCCTGAATTCGGGTTCCCGCTCAGCCGCCTGCCGGCGATGACCAACCAGGACAACCTCGCCGCCCCACCCCAGCTCGCTGGAAGCCGGTGTCGTAATCGGTCGGCCCGCCGCGTCGTATTGCTCACCATTGCGACAGGTTACCCTGTCGCATGGCTCATGAATCGGAGGTCCCCGGCCGAACGGATACGGACTAAGTGTTACCTATGTCCCCGGATCGTACCTCTCCTGGTGGTGGTTAGGGATAGGAATGGACAATCAGAAGACTTCGTTCGCCATCAATGAGTTGCGCCACCAACGGGCCGTCTATTGTCAACAGTCAACTCGTGACCCCTTCATGGCTGCGCGCTCCGACAAGGGTCACACGCGCCACGTGAAGCCCGAGGAGCTGCTGGAGGCGATCCGGACCGTCTTGCCCAAGCTCCGCGATCGCCGGCCCACCCGGGCGCTGCTTTACCGGCTGTGCATTGAGCAGGGGGCGCTCCTGCGCTCGCAGATCGCCCCAAACACGTTCTCCCGGCTGGTGAACCAGTTTGAACTGCTCAAGGCTGACCAAGATTGCGAAAGCAAGCACCGGCTCGCCTTCGCGAAGGCGCACGCCAACGAGCTCTGGCAGGCGGACACGCTGTACGGGCCGCACGTCACGCACGAGGGCGACAAAGTCCAGACCCGCTTGATCGCCTTTGTGGACGACGCTTCGCGGGTGTGCTGCCACGGCGAGTTCTTTCTGGAGGAGAATGTCGATACGCTCATCGCGGCGTTCCGAGCGGCCCTTTACAAGCGCGGCGTGCCCGAGTCGCTCTACGTCAACAACGGATCCATTTACGCCTCCAAGGAACTGATCCAGGTCTGCGCCCGCGTTGGCTGTCTGCTCCTCCACACGCCTGTCCGCGATGGCGCGGCGAAAGGGAAAGTAGAGAGGTATTTTCGGACCGTCCGCGATCAGTTCCTCCCCCGCGCGCTGGATCTGAGCTCGCTCGAAGCGCTCAACCGCCAGTTTACCCAGTGGGTCGAGGAACAGTACAATGCGCAGACCCACTCGATCCTCGGGATGAGCCCGCTGGACCGCTTCGCCCTCGATCGCAAGCGCGTGCGTTTTCTGCCGCCCAACGAGGCCAACGACGAACTGTTCTTCGTCGAGGAGGAGCGCCACGTCCGGGCCGACAACACCTTTTCCTTCAAAGCCGTTCGCTTCGAGGCGCCGCGGCACCTGCCCGAGCGCACGATTCAAATCCGCTTCGAGCGCAAGCGGCCCACCGCGCGGGTCATCGTTTACTACAAGGGCGACCGCATGGGCGAAGCCCGCCTCCTCGATCCGATCGCCAACGACCGGAAGCCTTCACTGCGCGGCGGCGCTGAAGCGGGAAACGCCTGCGACAACCCCGTCCTCGCCGCCGAAAGCGCCGCCCAACCGCCAACCGCAACTCCCCAATCGAGCCTCCCATGATCCGCTCTCATTTTGGCCTGCAGAAAAATCCCTTCGATAGCGAGGCCTTCACGCTGCTCGCGCACCAGCAGGAGGCCTTCGATATCCTCAAAGTCCACGCCCAGCAGGGCGGCCTGTGCCTGGTGCTCGGCGAGCCTGGCACCGGTAAGAGCGTGCTCAAACAGGCGCTGCTCGCGCACGATCCCAAGCGCATGATCACGCCCGTCGTCAACCGGACGCTGCACACCTATCACAATACGCTGCGCATCCTCTGCGAGGCCTTCCAGATCGAGTTCGAGGGGCACGATCACCGCTGCGAACGGCTGCTGGTGCAGGAGGCCTTCCGGCTGCACCGTACCGGCAAAATGCTCGTCCCCATCATCGACGACGCCCATCTCATGCAGGCCGACTGCCTGCGCAAGCTGCGGCTGCTCTTCGAGGACTTTCCCCGCTCGCACAACCTCGTGCTCATCGGACAGCCGCCGCTGATGCAGACCCTGGCGCTCTCGATCAACGAGGAGATCCGTTCGCGGGTGACGTACTCGGTCGTCTTGCCGCGCTTGGCCCCCGAAACGATCGAGGCGTTCATTTTCGCCGAGCTCGATCGCGCGGGGCTCGGCCACAATACCTTCACCGCCGACGCCCTGGCCCTGATCGTGCGCTCCGGCGAGGGCCTGTTGCGGCGCACCAAAAACCTGTGCCTCGGCTCGCTGATCGAAGCGGTGCGCGACCAGACCCGCATCGTCGATTTGAAACAGGTCAACCGGGTCCTCGTCCAACCCCACTGGAGGAAAGACTGTGACCAACCCCTTAACTGAGCCGACCCGCACGAGCGGCCGCTCCATCGACCACGGCTGTCCGCGGTGGACCCGCGAGCAGATCCGCCTTGCCCGGCTTGTATCGTTGCGGCCGCTGCTCGAAAAACGCGGCCTGCAGCTCGTTGAAACCGGCGGCGGCAACTTCCTGCTCAGCGCCTATCCCGGCCTCATCATCAAGGATTCTTATTGGCGCTGGCCCGAACGCGAACTCGCCGGCAATGCCATCGACTTCTGCACGCAGATCCTCCGGCTGAGCTTCCACAACGCGATGCGCGAGCTGATCGAATCGTAATACGACGCCAGTTCGGCCCGAATCCCTACGACCGCCTCGGTCCAAACGGGCTTGCGACGGAAGCGCGGCCACGCGCTTCGACCACGCTCTGATCGTAGCCGCGGCTCCCGATGGCGGGCTTGGGGTGCTTCCTTACGATCCCTGTGCGGCTCAAAACCGTACGATCGCCTTGGCCGCGCGGGCCTACGACGGCAGTCCGCCATCCGTCAACACCACTCATTGCCCAAATCCAGCCGCCATCATCGTCCCCTACGACCCGAGCGCGGCAATCCGGCGACAAACTACAATGCCAAATCGGCGAACTCGAAAAAATCCCTACCACATCAGATCGGCAAAATCTACGATGCCAAAAAAATCGGTAACAAGTTGCTCGAAACCGGCACGTCGGTTCGCGGCGGCGTCAGGAATCACCGCACGATCCAGCACGGAGCCAGCTCCAAGAGTTGAGAGGCAAACCGTCGTAATCTTCCGCCCGCCGCGCCGTAATGCTCGCCATTGCGACAGATTGCCCTGTCGCATGACTCATGAAGAGGAGGACGGCGACCGGACGCTTATGGCCTTTCAACGTTCGTCCGTCGTCGATACCTCCGGGCGGCGGCTAACAGAAGGAGCGCGGCGCAGAACCATTCGCTCGGGGCGCCCCCGCCGCCGCCGCTGCCTCCTTGAGGGATGGTGGTGGTCGGCGTGGGTTGGGAGACGGTAAGGTCCGCCGTGTTGCTCGTCGCGCTGCCCAGGGAATTTGTCACCACGACGCTGTAGCCTCCCGCATTGGCTGATTGAACGTCCGACAAGCTGTACGTGCTGCTGGTTGCACCGCTGATCGGCGTGCTGCCGAAGTGCCACTGGTACGTCACCGCCGGGCGCCCCAAGACGGTAACAGAGAACTGGACGCTGCCCCCCGCGGTCACCGCCTGGCTTTGCGGCTGGGTCTGAATGACGGGCGCCATCGCCAACAACCCCAGACGGATCGTGTCGTTGTCGGTGTCAGCCACATAGAGATTGCTGCTGGCGTCCACCGCAATGCCAGCCGGACGGTAGAACCGTACCGCCGAGCCCAATCCGTCGGTGCTCCCGCTGGTCCCGGCGAGGCCAGCCAGCGTACTCACCGCCCCGGTCGAGGGCACAACCTTGCGAATTGTGAAGTTGTCAGTGTCAGCGACGTAGAGGTTTCCCGATGAATCGACCGCCACGCTCGACGGGGAGTCGAAGCGGGCGGCACTGCCTGTGCCGTCGGCGCCGCCGGAATAGCCCGCCAATCCGGCGATTGTGCTGACCATCGGATCGCCCGGGAGATAGCTCGGGTTGGCAACCAGGCCAACTGGCGCGACCAACCGGAGCGTGTGGTTCTCGGTATCCGCGACATAGAGTTCGCCCACGCGGTCGACCGCAACGCCAGCGGGATAATTGAACCGGGCGGCGCTTCCGGTGCCATCGTTGCTTCCAGCGTTGCCCGCCAGGCCCGCCAGCGTTGTCACCGCACCAGTCGAAGGCACCACCATCCGAATTGTGTGATTGTTGGTGTCGGCCACGTAGAGGATTCCGCTCGTGTCGATCGTCAGGCCCTGCGGTCCATGGAATCGAGCGCCGGTGCCCGTGCCATCGACGCTTCCCGCAACACCCGGCGACCCGGCGAGCGTGCTGACAACGCCCGATGCGGTGACCTTCCGCAATGTGTCATTCAAGGTGTCAGCCACATAGACGTTGCCCGCACCATCAACGGCCACACTCGAGGGGCTGTAGAAGCGGGCGCCGCTGCCTGTACCGTCGGCATCGCCGGAATTTCCAGCAAGCCCGGCAAACGTGGTCACCGCACCGGTCGAAGCGATGATCTTTCGGATCGTGTGATTGTCAGTGTCAGCGAGGTAAAGATTGCCGGCGCTGTCCGCGGCGATTCCGGACGGGTAATAGAACCGTGCGGCATTGCCCGTGCCGTCGTTTTCACCGCTGATCAGCGGCTGACCGGCCAGCGTACTGACAGTCAGCGGAGTCGCGACGGTGATGGGGGCGCTCGTCGTCACCGTGATTGTGATCGAGTTGGCGCCGGTGCCCGCGCTGTCGTAGGCCCGGACCCGGTAGTAGTAAGTCGTATTCGGATTCAGGCCGCCAAGAGTCGCGGACGTCACGTCGCCGACGTCGAGATTCTGGTAGCCGCCAACGAAGCTGTTGAACGAGCTGTCGGTCGAAACATCCAGCCGGTAGCCCGTCGCTCCACCCGCGCTATTCCATGTTGCCGTAAACCCGGCGCTAATCACGCCTTCGCCTGGATCGACTGTCGCGGCAGACGGTATTACCCCCAATGTTGCCGTTTGGGATGCCACGTTGCTTTGGACAAAGTTCGAGGCGAGACAACGGTACTGATAGCCGTTTATCGCGACCGTGGCGCCCGTGATGGTCAGTGTCCCAGTCGTTATCCCGCTATATGGCGCTGTTTCGGTGAGATTTGACCAGACACTCCCGCCGTTGGTCAACACCTGCCATTGGTAAGTCGGCGCCGGGTTGCCCGAGGCTGTAACCGTGAATGTCGTCGTATAGCCGGCCGTCACCATCTGATTCAACGGCTGTCCACCTGCGAATGACGGCGCGACGTTCGCAGCGGTCACCGTGATTGTCACGGCATTGCTCGCGACGGAATTCGAGGCCAGGCATTGGTATTCGTAGCTATTCATCGCCGCGGTGGCGCCGGTGATTGTCAGCGTACCGGTTGCGGTACCGCTGTAGGGCGCTATCTCGGTCAGGTTGGTCCATGTGTTCCCGCCGTTGGTCAACACCTGCCATTGGTAGGTCGGCGCCGGGTTGCCCGAGACGGCGACCGTGAATGTGGTTGTGCTGCCGGCTGCCACGGTTTGAGACACTGGCTGGGTCGTGAATGCAGGTGCAATCGGGCCGCCGATGACGGTGCTGGTCTGCGCATCCGCGGTGGCCGGCGCGGCTTCGCGGTTGCCGCTGCCGTCAATCGCGACGCTGTAAAATGCGTAGGTGTGCCCGATCTGCCCCGGATACGTGGCCGACGTCGCGGCCGTGCCCGCCTGCCAGAGGGTCCATGAGCCTCCGTCGATCGAGACATAGATGTCGTAGCCGGCAATGCCGGCACCCGCGTCGCTGCCGGACCAAGTCACGGTAAAGCTCCCGCTGCCGATATCCGCAGGAAGAGGCGAAACGCTGCTCTTGGGTGTATCGGCGTCGATTGTGACGAGGGCTTCCTTGGTCGGATCTGTGCCCTTGAATGGATCGTGGGGATCGACCTGGTCGGTCGCGATGGGCGCGTTGGTGTCGAAGACAATTGTGGCCACGTCGCGAATCTCGGTTCCGGTCGGCAGACCCGCCTTTGGACGGACGACGTAGGCCACATAGCCCGTGCCGCGACCCGAGCCATCTTCCGGCGGCAGGAATCCGACATTCACCGGTGGAGGCAGACCCGTCGCAGGAACAACAGACTTGAATGTCGCGTAGATCTGACCGGTGGAAAGTTGGATGCCGGCTTGGATCTGTACCACGAAGTCCACACCGCCGTAACTCATCGGCACGGTTGTCGCGTAGGAAGTCGTTCCAGCCGGCACCGAAATGAATTGATCTCCGAAACCCACCCCCGTCAGTTCGAACGTGGTCGGGTCGAGATTCCCGCTCAGCGGGTCGGTGACACTCACATTCTGTGCCGGCGCTGCCGCAGTCGGTTCGTTCTCGAAGTTGACCCGATAGGCAAGAATGCCGTTCGGGGAGATATAACGATTCGGACCATAACCCGCGGGACCTGTGACGGAGTTCGGATCGCTGGCCAAAGAAATCTCCGAGGTGCCGCCACCCTGTTCTTGCAGAACCGGTTGATACGCCTCCCGCAGGAGTTCCGCCCAGTCCATACCGTTGGAAGAGATGCCATCGTGTTCAGCCCGCGCGAGGCTCGAGCCGGTGATTCCATCGAGCGCAACACGCATCAGTGCATCGCTGAACTCGCCAGACGCTGGAATCGCTCCTTCCAGGGCAGCGGCCTTCCCGAACAAGTTGCTCTGATTTCCAGGGAAGGAGCCGAAAACGCTGCCGCCGCCGGAACCTAAATCGCTCCCGGCATCGAGAACATAGTGCGGATGAACCAATTCAAGATCGCCAAAACCGGCGCCAGTCTTGCGCCAGACTGCGCCCGTGGCCCAAGGATTCGCGCCTCCATTGAACAGGGATCGATTACAGGATTGTCCGAGGGCGCCCGGAACGGAAGGTTGAAGCGGCGAATTGTGACGATACCCGTACAGATTCACGTCTCCACCCAGCAGATTGAGGGGTGCCACGCTGTCGAACCGTCCGGACGACGGATCGAAAGCCCTGGTCCTTACGTAATTCAAGCCAGTGTCGTCTGCGACAGCTCCGGATTCACCTGCGAACTGGAAGGGATTGCCGATCGCTCCAGTACTCGCGAGCGTCGCTCCAAAGGGGGTATACCGATAGGAGTCAGCCACAACACCGGCGGCCGTGGTCAGCTCGCTGGTGCTGCCGATGCCATCAAACACGTAATAGGCGACATTGGCGAAGGTGTCCGTGCGTGAGATCAAGCCGAGGCCGTGATCATAGTTCGCCGTGAGGCTGCCCGCGCCATTGTATTCGCCAACAACGTCGCCGGGTCCGATTGGATCGAAGATATAGCGCGTCGTCGCGCCATTCTTCGTGGTGGCGACCCGCTGGCCGAGCGCATCGTAGGTATACTGCCATTGATTCGTGCCGTCGTTGAGCGCGGTGAGGCGGTTGTCGTCGTTGTAGGTGTAGGTCGTGAGGCCCTGTTGGGTCAGGTTACCGTCGCTGTCATAGGCATAGGTCAGACCGCCAACCGTGACATATTGGTTCAGATTGTTGGTGGTGTAGGTGGTGGTGACGCCGTTGATGACGGTGCTCACACGGTTGCCGAGCGCGTCATAGACGAAGGCCTCGTCCTGGGCGGGAGCAGTCGAGCCCGAGGCAGGCGCAAACACAGCGTGGATCAGCTGGCCGAGGTCGTCGTAGGTGTAGCTCCAGTCTCCATCGACCGTGCCCATCGTGATCCGCCGACCGCGCGTGTCATAGGTGTAGTCGAAAAACGAAATCACGGCGCCTCCAGGCTGGTAATTGACCAGCGTAAGCAACCGGCCGGCCGTATCGTACGCGTAGGTCGTGTAGACACCGCTGCCGAGAGTCTTGAGCGAAATCCGGCCCGCTGCGTCGTAGTTGTACACCACTTCCTGCACGCTGTCTTCACTCTCAACATCACCCAGCCGGCCGGCGGAATCGTAGTGATAGGTCAGTTGGTGACCGGTCTGGTCGAGGCTCGTTGCTCGCTGGCCGGCCGCGTTGTAGGTGAACGCGAGCCACCGTCCGCCGGGGTAATCGATTCGCGTCAGACGGTCGGTAGCCGGATCGTGGGTGAACGTGGCGGTGCCGTTGGCATCAGTCGCGCTCTGGAGATTGCCGCGCGTGTCGTATGCGTAGTCCGCGTGGGAGCCGTCGGCGTAGATCTTGGAAACGCGACGCCCGGTGGAGTCGTAGCTGTAGGTGATGACATGGCCGGCCGAGGCGCCCGCGCCAGCGTTGCCGCGACGGTTGGTCCAGGTGGTGGCGCGGCCAGGGATTCCGGCACTGTAGGTCCAGTTTTCGAGACTGCCGTCGGGATAGGTGACGGAGAGCAGATTGCCACCGGAGTCATGGCTGTAGCGCGTGGTGTTGCCCTTGGCGTCGGTGAGCTGGGCCACGCAGTTGAACGACGCGGAGTAGATCAAACGTGTCGTTTCGCCCACCGCATTGGTGGAGGAGACGAGGTTGCCGTTGTTGTCGTAGGTGAAATCGCTGACACTTCCGGTCGGGTCGGTGATCTGGGTGAGGTTGTAGACCGGATCGAAGTCCATCCGCACGGTGTTCCCCAGCGGATCAGTCTCCTTCACCAACAGGCCGCGATGATCGAAGTAGCAGTTGGTCTGGTTGCCGGTTCCGTCGGTGATGCCCACCAATCCCGGGCCTTCATAATTGAGTGTCCAATTCTCGGCGCCGCCATCGCGGCTCGTTGAAATCAACCGGCCGTTCGAACCGTAACCGAAATATCGGTGCGTACCGCCCGGATACGCGATTGCGGTGAGGGCATGCGCCAGGGTCGCGGTGGCACCGGGATCGTAGGTGTATCCGACGGTTGATCCGTCGAAATACTGGACTCCCGTCAGATGATCTCCGCTGTAGGAGAATGTCGCCGCGCGCCCCACCGGGTCGGTGACCGATCGGATGTAGCCGCCTGAATAGTGGATCGTCAGGCTCTGGCCGTTCGAATGGTTCAGGCCTGTCAGCAAAGCGCCGGTATACTGGCAGGTGATCTGGTTGCCATTCGTGTCTGCGATGTAATCAAGCTTGCCGTCGCTGCGGAACGCCCTCACCAGCCCGTCGGTTTCGCGCAGCGAATATCCGCCGAAGCTGAGGCTGGTCAGCGTGCCGTGATCGCCGTCCTGGGCGAAATACCCTCCGCGGCTGTCGGGTTGGAAGAGCCGGCGGGACCCACCCTGCCCGACAATCGTCACGTCACCGACAGAGGACTTTTCAAAGTGATAGTCCCAATTGTGCGACCAACCGCGCCCGAAGGCACCCACCGCATACCTCTGAGAAAGCGAAACCGGGAACGACCGGGCAAACACCAGCGGAAGACCCGGAGCCGGCACACTTGTGTCAACACAGGATGCCACCGTCCGGATGGCATTTGATCCGTCCGCCTGGGCGAACGCAAAGGCCAGGAATATCGCGAAGGTCTGTCACGTTGTATCCCAACTTGTTCAGGTAGCTCGCGTTCGCGTAGAGCATCCGGACGTAATCGCCCCACGTCGTGCCGGTCTGACTCA